>DASTBV010000192.1:0-83694 GCA_035711805.1 Vicinamibacterales bacterium | reverse complement strand
GCTCTGCGAGGATCCCGACGAGACGGTGCAATACGCCGCGGCCTCGGCCTTGATTGATGCAGGTGCTCTGCAAGACGCAAGTGAAGTGGTTGAACGACTGGCGATATCAGGCGGCGATGCGGCACGACATCGCGCACTCTTAGTGGGCCAATTGGTCGCCGTTGATACGGAGCAACATGTCGAGGCCGCTCGCGCGATCATGTCGTCGGAGGGTGACCTTCTCCATGATGTATTGGATGGCTTCCAAGTCGGCCATCGACACAAAGAGCGTTCTCTGCCGACTGCTCTGGCCGATGCGGTCGTCGCTCGTGTGAACCGCGACGAAAGTGAAGTGCGATCCGACGCGCCGCTGTTGGCCGATCTTGCGGAACTGGCGCCCGGTCGAATCTTGACCGAAGCTTGGCCAGACGTGTGGCACCGGTGGATGCCGCAGTCTAGATGCGTGCTTGCCGACATTCTCCCAGCAGCGGTGCAGCGCGTTCCACGCCTTCAGCAGGAAGGTATTGAGCTGCTGACACGTCTCATTCAAGATGGCTCATTCGCCGTGCGCCGTTCGGCGGCCCGCTCGTTGAGCCGCGTGCGGGAAGCGACGCTCTTCGAGTGGTGTGACGAGGCCTGTCGGAGTGGCTCCATCCATCTGCGCCGACTAGCGATTGAAGCCGCCGCCTGGCTTCCAAGCGATTCGGAAGTGTCCGTGGACAACGCCGTGGTCAGGATGGGACGTGCTGATGCGGAGCGGACGGTGCGCGACGCAGCAGAGAGAGCGGGACGTGACATGAGACGACGGTCATGGGCTCGGTCCTTGCTGGCACCACGTCGCGGATCTGTACTTGTGGCACCGACGAGGCAAAGGCGCTGAAGGGGTCTCCGGATGGGGAGGAGCCGGCCAAGTGGAGAGCATGGGCCACGCCTTGCACCTGGCATACGCCCGAGACGACGTCGTCTTGACAATCGAAGGGCGACGGCCGGCTCGAGCGCTGGTCGTCAGCGTCACGAACTCGGAGATCGTGCTGACGGGAAACGGACCGTATCCATCAGGTAACGGGGGATGAGCAGGCTGCAGAACAGCACCGGTCGCAATGTATCGGCTAACACGCATCCATCTCGACGCCGGACTGCCACGAAAGCACGCAGCAGAGGCATGCCGCGGGCAAGCCTGCGCGCGAGCGACTTGTGAGCGACGTGATCAGCGAAGACCGAAAATCGAGTCTGGAGGCGTAGCTGCGTCGGCGCCGCTGCTATTGCCAATGGTGGTCGATAGGCCCGACTACTTCAAACGATTCGAAGGCTGTCGCACGGATCACCCCAGGCGACGACGTAGCCGCCAGTCCTTGCCGCAGGACGCGATTTTCCACGTCGCGAACCCGGAGCCGCGATCAGGCTTGCCTGCGGCATGCCTCGCGAGAGCTTCGCGCAAATCACGCAACCGCGCGAAGAGTGCGGCGTCGGGCAAATAGAAACGGATGGCCGCAGGTCACGCAGGCGTACTCGCTGAAGTGGCCGCGCGGGCGGACGAACGACACCCAGTGTCCGAGCAGCACGCACGCCATCGGATGACGGACCAGCGATGTGCGGTCGGGCTGATGGACGAAGCTGTGACCGCAGTGGCAGGCGTACTCGACGCCGCCGTTGCGTTCCGCCACACGATGCACATGGTGTCCGAGCAGCCCGCACAGATACCTGACGCGTTTCTGAAACCGTTTCCGGGCGTTGTACGGATCGGCAGCGAGCGGAAACAACAGCGGGTGGCCACACTGCACGCACGCGTATTCCATATGCCCGTCGCGCGCGCCGACAGGTTCGTAGGTGTGATGGCTCAGGAAACAGGACAGCGTGTGGCCGATGCGGACGGGCGCCGGATCGTCGCGCAACAGCGTTTTACGGCAGCGCGTGCAGGCACGGCCCGCGTCAGCGAACACATGATTGTCGACCGCGTGGCCCCAGATGAGGCAGACCAGCCCGGACCTCATTCACACCTCCTACCACTGAAGGTGTAAACGGCGGTCGGAACGGCTCAGGGCCGCGTGAAAACGATGAGGTGCTGGCGCGGCAGATCGTCGTAGACGCGCTGTTGCTTGAAGCCTTCGTGCTCGACCTCGAGCTTCACCTGAGCCTTGGTCATCTTGTGCTCACGAAGAATCGGGACATCGGGATCCTCCGCCCGATACTCGAGCAGCACCAGGCGACCGCCGGGCTTCAGCGCGCGCTTCAGGTGCCCCAGGGTCACTTGCGGCGCCGCCAGCTCGTGATACACGTCGACCATCAGCACGAGGTCGAGCGACTCTGCTGGAAGCCGCGGATCGTCCGGCGCGCCAAGGACCGGGATGACGTTGGTGAGCCGCTGACGCGTCACCGCCTGCTGCAGAAGCGTCAGCATCCCTGGCTGGATATCCACCGCGTAGACCTTGCCCTCGTTGCCGACCGCGCGCGCCAGGCGGACCGTGAAATAGCCGGAACCCGCGCCGAGATCAGCCACCGTGGAACCGCGCTGGACCCTGATCAACCGCATCGCGAGATCAGGGTCTTCCTCCAGTTCGCGCTCCCGCCGGTCGAGCCAGGGAGCGCCCGCAACGCCCATCGGCAGCGCGTAGACGCGCCCGCTGACGGGATGAACGCCCGGCTGCTGCGCGGCCAGCGGGAACAGAACGAGGGTAAGCGTGACGATTGCACAAGCCACGAAAGCACGGAGACACGGAGAAACATTCCCTCCGTGCCTTCGTGCCACCGTGGTGGGGGGCGTCGCGCTGGGCATACCGCGTAGATTACCGCTTTTTCGAACCCGCCTTCCGGCCGCCCTTCCGCATCGGCTCATGGTTTTCCGCCTTGCCATAGCCGCCGCCACCGCGTTTTTCGCCGCCGCCGTGAACGGCATTCACCGTGGCCCAGGCACGCCGCTCCGCTTCTCCTTCGGAAAGGCCGCGCTCGCGGTAGCCCTCCTCGATATGCGCGGCCTGACGCTTCTGCTTGTCGGTGTATTTGTCCTTGTCTCCGCGTGGCATGGTTGGCTCCTTGAGGTCCGCCGTAGCTTCAGCGAAGGCGGAAGGCGGACACTGCGTGAATCCGGCTGAAGCCGGACTCCACAACGAGAAGCAGACGGCATGCCCCAGGGAACCCAGACAACTCAGGCAACCAGGCCACCCAGGCAACCTCGATACAATCCACTCATGTTCAGGGATGCGCCTGCGGCACTGGCTCTCGCCTCGGCCATTGGCACGATCGCCATCGGCTGTGGGAAGACCGGACCGCCCGCGGAAACGGATCGACCCGTGACGACCACCTCAGCACAGGAACGCGACATCCACAGCTACGCCCGGCCTGAAGACGTGCGCGTGACACATGTCGCCCTCGATCTCGACGCCGACTTCGACGCCCGCGTCCTCAGCGGAACCGCAACGCTGACCCTTCACCGGAATGCGTCCGCTAACCAGGTCGTGCTCGACACCAAAGGACTGGAGATCCAGCGCATCAGCGGCGGCGGCAGCGATCTGAAGTTCGCGCTCGGCGGCGAAGACCGGATCCTCGGGCGCCCACTGACGGTCGATCTGCCGCCGAACGTCTCCGAAATCACCATCGCTTACCGCACGAGCCCCGAAGCGGGCGCGCTGCAGTGGCTGCAGCCGTCGCAGACGGCCGGTGGCAAGCGTCCCTACCTGTACTCGCAGGGTCAGGCGATCTTCACGCGCACGTGGATCCCGACGCAGGACTCGCCGGGCGTGCGCCAGACCTACTCCGCGCGCATCACGGTACCGCGCGATCTGCACGCCGTGATGAGCGCCGAACAGCTCACGCCGAAGGGGACGGAAACCGCGACCGGCCGCGCCTTCGAATTCCGGCTGACGCATCCCGTGCCTCCCTATCTCATCGCCATCGGCGTCGGCGACCTTGCCTACCGCCAGGTCGGGCCGCGGACGGGTGTCTACACCGAGCCGGCCATGCTCGACGCGGCGGCAAACGAGCTCATCGATCTCGAGAAAATGGTCACCGCCGCGGAATCGCTGCTCGGACCGTACCGCTGGGGACGGTTCGACGTGCTCGTCCTGCCACCCTCGTTCCCGCTCGGCGGCATGGAGAACCCGCGTCTCACCTTCGCCACGCCGACGATCATTGCCGGCGACCGTTCGCTCGTCTCGCTCATCGCCCACGAGCTGGCGCACTCCTGGTCGGGCAACCTCGTGACCAACGCCACGTGGAGCGGATTCTGGCTGAACGAAGGCTTCACCACGTACGTCGAGAACAGGCTGATGGAAGTGCTCTACGGCGCCGACCGCGCGCGGATGCTGCAGGTCCTCGACCGGCGCTCGCTCGACACCGAGATCAAGCGCCTCGGGCCCACGCACAAGGACACGATCCTCAACCAGGATCTCGCCGGGCGCGATCCGGACGATGCGGTGACCGACATCGCGTATGAGAAGGGCGCCACCTTCCTCCGCACGATCGAAGCCGCGGTGGGACGCGATCGGTTCGACAGCTTCCTGCGCGGCTATTTCGACCGCCACGCCTTCCACTCCATCACCACCGCGGAGTTCTTCGCGGATCTCCGCCAGCACCTCTTGAACGGGGATCGGCAGCTCGAAGAACGGTTGAAGGTGCAGGAGTGGCTCTATCAGCCCGGGCTGCCGGACAACGCCGTTGTTCCGTCATCAGACACGCTCGCGCGCGTCGAGCAGGACGTCAAGGCATTTGCGGCGGGCGCGCCAGCCGCCACCATCAAGAGCGCATCGTCGTGGAGCACGCAGGAGTGGCAGCACTTCGTCGGGTCGCTGCCCGACAAGCTGACGCCCGCCCAGCTCGCCGATCTGGATCGCACGTTCCGCCTCAGCGACCGGCGCAACGCCGAAGTGCTGTTTGCCTGGCTGCGCGTCGCGATTCGAAACCGGTACGAGCCAGCCATGCCGGCGCTCGAGCGGTTCCTCACCTCGCAGGGGCGACGCAAGTTCCTGAAGCCGCTCTATGAAGATCTGATGAAGACCGACTGGGGCAAGGAGGACGCGCGCCGCATCTACGGCCGCGCGCGCCCGCTCTACCATGCCATGTCGACGAAC
The DNA here is from genome assembly GCA_035711805.1 of Vicinamibacterales bacterium. GTDB lineage: Bacteria > Acidobacteriota > Vicinamibacteria > Vicinamibacterales > UBA2999 > Gp6-AA40. Next base: position 78,652 of record DASTBV010000192.1, on the reverse strand, counting down.
ACGCTCGATCCGATCGTCTCCGGCTCCGCTGCGAAGGGCGGTTCCTAGGCGGTTTCTACACGACCGCGCCCCTCAGCTTGTCGCCGTGAGGCGCCGTGAGCGTCTCCGGATCCATCGGGTCGCGGTCTTCGTGGGTCCTCGCCTCGTGCCGACACGTCGCCATGCCGACGATGGCGCCAACGGTTCCCGCCGCAACGGCGCCCAATGCGATCCATTCGGCATAGCCTGCCTGCCGGCCCGACGGACGAGTCTGAATAGGAATAGGGTCGTTCAGCTTGTCCACGTTGCCTCCTTGGGTAGCTGAGTGGCCTGGGTTGCCTAGGTTGCCTGGGGTCGATGCAGGAATCAGGCCTCAGGCGCCAGGCCGTGGGAGTAGGCGATCTTGAACCGCTGTTCAGTCGTCTTCGCGGACACACCGCGGGCTGCGGAGTATGATCGCCAGCCGTGATTGCTCTCGTACTCGCTCTTGGTCTTGCCCTGCAGGGTGCACCCGGCGGCCGCGGCGCCGTCGCTCCCGGTGTCGTCACCGGCCAGATCCTGACTCGCGATGGCGCCCCGGCCACGGCGGTCCGCGTGGCCGCGATTCCCGCGCCGCCAGCACGGGCGCGTGAGGGTCTCAACTACTACGTGCCTCCGCCGCCGACGCGCGTGACGCAGACCGACGATCAGGGGCGCTACCGCCTGACCAACCTTCCCCCGGGCGACTATCTGATCGCCGCGGGTCTCATCGGTGTCGGCACCTACTACCCCAACGAAACCGACTGGCTGCGCGCGTCCGCGGTGACGGTGACGGCCGATAAGCCGGCCGCCGTCGACATCAGGATGGTCACGCCCACCGGCGCGCAGGTCAGCGGGCGCGTGACCCCGCCGCCGGCCGCCGATGCGGGCGAAATCGCCGTGCTATCGGGAATCAGTCTCGCGGAAGTCGCCGAGATCGCAGTGGGAGCCGACGGCCGATTCGTGTTCGGACGCGTTCCCGCTGGACGATATCTCGTCAGCCTCTTCCCCACGCCGCCCGGCCTCGGATCGCTGGCGGTCGACCTTCGCGACGCCGACGCGACGGCGCTGGAAATCAAGCGCCCGCCCACATACGCCGTCAGTGGACGTGTGATCACCTCAGGCGGCCCGGTGCCCAAAGGACTGCTCGCGCTGGTGACAGACAGGAGCTACGTGCCGATCGCGATCAACCCCGATGGCACGTTCACGGCTCGCGCGCAGCCCGCGCGCCATCGGTTCGAGTTCAACGGCATGCCGGCCGGTTACCGCCTCAGCGCGGCACGGCAGGGATCGCAGGACATCTCAACGGGGCTGACCGTCGGCAATGCAGATATCACCGGCGTCGTGCTGACGGTCGATGCGCCGCGCGACCTCCCGCGCGTCAGAGGCACGATTGCCGGGCTCGGAAGACCGGCAACCGTGGAGATGAGAGGGCCGATCGTCGGCGCATTGACGACGGCGGTTGGAGCAAATGGGTCCTTCGAGTTCGCCGCCGCCACGCCGGGGCTGTACTACCTGCGGGTGCCCGAAGCGCCGGAACTCGGCACCGTGCCCGTCGTTGTCAGCAGGCCGGGGGCTGAGATCCAATTGAGAGTTCCCAGTAAATAGGTCCGCACCTACTGCATCAACTCTTTCACACGGGCGTGAATCGCGTCCGCCCAGATCTTGTAGCCCTGGGCGTTCGGATGCAGACCGTCCGGCATGATGTCCGCCGGCAGCGTCCCATCCGCGGCGAGGAATCTGTCGCCGATGTCCATGTAGAACACGCGCTGGTTGTCCGCGATCGTCGCGAGCTTCTCGTTGATCGCCTTGATCGACGCGCGGAACGGGTTGTCGGCTGCGGGCCCGCGCGGGAAGACGCCGAGGAGCAGCACCTTGGCCTGCGGCTGGCGCTTCAGGAACTCGTTGACGATCGCGCGATCGCCCTCGGCGATGTCGTCGTTGGGGTTGCGGTTGATGTTATTGGTCCCGAGCATCAGGACGATCAGCTTCGCCTGAAAGCCGTCGAGCTCGCCGTTCTGCATGCGCCAGAGGACGCCCTGTGTCGTGTCGCCGGCAATGCCGAAGTTGGCGGCCTTCAGCGGCGCGAAGTACTCGTTCCATACCGGCAGGCCGCGCTGCTCCTGACGCCACCAGTCGGTGATCGAGTCGCCGACGAACAGCAGGTCGATGTTCCCGCCGCTGGCAACTTCCAGGAAGCTCTTATGCCGCGCATCGTCTCGTGGCCGCGGTTCGGTTGCGGGACCGAGCGGGGGCAGCGGACCACGCCCACGTCCGGGTCCGGCGGCGGGAGCACCCGGCGCCCCCGGTCCGGCGGGCGTCTGGACGACTGGCGGCGCAGCCGGCGCCGGCGCCGGCTCCTGCTGCGCGGCAGCAACGGTGGCACCCAGTGCGAAGACGATGGCGGTCAGAGCGGTCAGCATTCTCTCGAGCATCACGGCGTTCCCCCGGCGAAGGTTATACCTTACTATTCCGACCGGAGGAACTCACAATGCGCGTCGTCATTGCCGCCTCGCTGCTTCTCGTTGCCGCCGCACCGGTTGCGGCGCAGCCGTTCGTCAACGCGAAGAGCTCCCTTGCCAATTTCACAGTGGCCGCCACGGCACCGCAGAGGACGTGCGACAGCCTGAGCGCCTTCAAGAGCGACGGCGTCACCACGATTCAGGCGCGCGTCGTCGCCGCAACGGCAGACACGCCGCAGCATTGCCGCGTCGTCGGCCTCATCGCGCCCGAAATCGCGTTCGAGGTCAATCTGCCCGACCGCTGGAACCGGCGCTTCTACATGACGGGCAACGGCGGCCTGGCCGGCGACGCGGTGGACACACCGAATAACGCGGACCGCACGGCTGGTCTGAGCAACGGCTTCGTGCACGCACGGACGAATACCGGGCACGACTCGCGGAAGGAGCCAAGCGGCTCGTTCATCCTCAGCAACCCGCAGAAAGCGATCGACTACGCCTATCGCGCCGTGCACGTGACCGCCGAGCTCGCCAAGAAGGTGGCGGACTACTACTACGCGCAGCCGGTCCAGTTCTCGTACTGGAATTCGTGCTCCAACGGCGGCCGCCAGGGGTTGCTCGAGGCGCAGCGGTATCCCGACGACTTCGACGGGATCGTCGCCAACGCACCCTGGGTCGATCAGACGGGATTCACCATCGGCGCGATGTGGAATCAGAAGGCGATGACGCAGGCACCCGTCTCGCCGGCGAAGATGCTGATCGTGGCGCAGAAGGTCATGGACAAATGCGACGCGCTGGACGGCCTCAAGGACGGATTGATCGACGATCCGCGCGCGTGCCGCTTCGACGCGGCGCGCGACGTCCCCGCCTGCGCTGCCGGTGCCGACGGGGCCGACTGCCTCACCGCCGCGCAGGCGGCAACCGTCAACGCGATCTACAGCGGCCCGCTCAGCAAGGGGAAGCCGTTCATGTCCGGCTTCATGCCGGGAAGTGAAGCGGTGACGACGGCGGCCAACGGCAACACCAACAGCGGCTGGGTGGGCGCGATCGTGCCGGCACAGGCGGGCGCCAAGCCCGCTGATTTCAACCTGGCGGAAGGCGTCATGAAGTATCTGATTCTCGATCCGCCGCAGGCTGAGTACGACGCCATGACGTTCAACTACGACGCCGACACGGCACTCGTCGCGCGATGGAGCAAGCTGGCCGACGCCAAGGAAACGGATCTCTCCAGATTCCGCAGGAGCGGCGGCAAGCTGATCATGACCTACGGGTGGGCCGACCAGATCCTGCAGCCGATGATGGGCGTCACCTACTACGAAGGCGTCGTCGCGAAGAACGGCAGGAACACGTCGGATTTCGCCCGGCTGTTCATGATGCCGGGTGTCGCACACTGTGGTGGCGGCGTCGGCCCGGATCGACATGACGCGGTGACGGCTGTCATCGACTGGGTCGAGAAGGGCAAGGCTCCCGACACGCTGCTGGCCAGCAAGGTCGCCAACGGTGCCGTCGTCCGCACGCGTCCGCTGTGTCCGTATCCGCAGGTCGCGCGTTACAAAGGACAAGGGAGCATCGACGATGCGGCGAATTTCAGCTGCGTCGCGCCGCCCGGGCGTTAGGGAACGCCGCCGAGCGAGTCCGTACATCGCGCGGATGCGAAGCGCAGGCTGCGCTCGCGTATCTCGCGTACGTCGACGATCTGGAAGCATGTGCCGGCGAGGGCGCGATCCAGCGCTTCACCGCCCTCCTCCATCGTCGTCACCAGGGTCGCCTTGTCGATGTGGGCGTCGGTCAGCTCGCGCAGGATTCCCGTCGTGGTCTGCTGACTGTCCGCATACAGAAAGGTCCGGGTCCCGTATAACGGCGCCGTAATCTGATCGAACCACCAGACGTTGCTGAGGAGGACGTCCCCTGGCGACGTAACAGCGGCTGTCGTCGACACGATGCGCGCATACGCGCGCTTCGACCCCCGGAGTTCCCTATACGCGGCACGGCTGGTTGCCAGGCCCGCGATCAGGATCAGGGCGACGATGGCGATTCGTGCCGCTCGTCCGTAGCCAGGACCTAGAGCCTCCGAAGCGCCGTGCGCAGCAAGGACGATGACGACGGGGGCGGCCACGAGCAGGAATCGGGGTCCCCATTGCGCGCCACCGTCATGAGCCGCCGTCAGCACGATCCCGAGGATTGACACCGCCGCCATCACATGCAGCCAGCGAACGCGACCGGCCGACGGGGTCGTCGGGACGAACGCCAACAGTGCCAATGGAAAGCCCTGCCACAACGATTCGCGCGGCAGCTCTTGGCGGGCGGCGAGCACGGAGACAAGCGCCACACCAGCTAACGCGATTAATTGCCGCCTGGCCAGGTCGAGGTTGACGACTGCAGTCAGCCAGGCAGCCGCAACCAACGCGAACGCCACCATCGCGGCGGCGTCAGGCACGAACCACGCATCGATCCGCTGCCATCGCGCTGAGAGGTAGTCGTCTGTCAGCGACACGAGACTCGCCGACGCGTGCGTGCCCATCACGGTACCGGCGTGAGCGTAGTTGGCGAGCGCGAAAGGCAGCAGAATCGCCGCCGCCCCGGCGCCGAATGCCGCCCACCATCTGAAACCGAGAACGAGCCCCAGGCTACCGACGTACCAGACGGCTTCCGGCCGCAACAGGACAGACAGGCCGCCCAGTACGCCGCTCGCCACGATCCACGGCGCGGGACGGCCTCGATCGATGCCGGCGAGCGCGAGCGCAGAGCTGCCGGCCGCCAGCGCAACAGCCGGCGCGTGCTCCCAGAACTCGAGCGAATAGAACAGCAGTGGATTCGCACCCACGGCGACGCAGGCAAGCATGCCGATCGACGTGCGCGGCGCAGCATGCCTACGCATCACGTTCAGCAGCGGCATCAACACGATGAACGCGATCGCCGGCAGCACATACGCGCCGCGCAGGCCGAGACTCGCAATCAGAGGAGCAGAGACGACCGGGAAGAGCGGCGACTGAATGACGTGCCCGTGATCGCCGTGAACGGCAACCATCGTATCGACATGACGCACCGGCCGGCCGGCGATCTCCGGCAGGTCGAGCGCAAAAGGTCTGAGCGGATGATCGATCGCGTTGAGCGCGGCGATGAGCTTCAGCCCGGAATCGCCGCTGAAGAAGCCGTCGGGCGGCAGGGACACGGCCAGCGACACGATGCCGGCCGTCGCGATCGCCATCGCCCCGGCGATCCATCCCCTACCTGAGCGCATAGGTACCCGTCGCCAGCATCGTCGCGTAGCCCTCGGCAACGAGCGCACGGTTTCCGCGCCCCGCGTCTGGCCGCGACAGGCCGGTCACACGGGCGAGCTCGCCCGGCACCGTCATGCGCGCGCCGGCGAGAAACGACCGCGCGATCTGGCGCAGCGCCTCGTCGCGGCCGATGCGGTGGCGCAGCAGGTCGGGAAACCGGCTGATGGCGAGCGTCCAGAGATAAGTGAACTTCGGCAGGTACACCGCTTCACTCGGGAGCACGATCATGGCCGCCTGCAGCTCGTCGAGCGCGCGGTTGAACGCAACACGATCCGTCACGCCCGATTCGCTGCGCAGATCGGACGACGCCATCTCCCATTCGCGCCGGAGCACTTTCAGTACCGCACGGGCGGCCGGGCTCAAACGCGTGCGTTCCCGCGAGGGCCGCACACCCCACACCGCGTGGAAATACGGAATCAGCCGCGGGGCAATGAACAGCGGCCGGCCGCGGGCCAGCTTGGCGTAATACATCCGGCCACGGCGCACCATCTGATCCTTCAACGTCCATGCGAGCGACGTCTCCGGGTCTTTCTGGACGTTTCGTGGCAGCACCGCGTCCCGCCGTCCGCAGACCGCGACGTACAGCGAGGGTCCTGGCCGCCGGGAATCGGTCAACGCGGCCGCGAATCCAACCTGTTCGACGAACCGCTCGGCGTCGCGGACCGTGGCGACGCACCGAGTCGCGTCGCGGCACCACCGCTCGTCGCGGTACTCTTCGACGTCCGGCGGAAGCTCGCCCTTCAATGCCCAACCTCGTATACTCCGGCCTGGAGGATTACAGGATGCGCCCGACACTGTTCGCCCGGGCAATTGGTCTGGCCGCGCTGCTCATAATCACAGGCGCCGTTCTTGGTGGCCAACAGGCTCCGCAACCGGAGCCGAAGAACTGGACGACAGCAGAAGACCACCAGAACATGATGGCGCAGCTCGGCATCCGCAAGCTGCGGCCCGGTCCGAGCGGCAACGCCAACGCGCCGAATCAGGCGAACTACGACGAGGCGCTCGCCAATCCGTACCCGAACCTCCCGGACGTTCTGACATTGAAGAATGGCCGCAAGGTGACCTCCGCCGACACATGGTGGAAGCAGCGTCGTCCGGAAATCGCCGAAGAATTCGACCGCGAAGTGCTCGGCCGCGTGCCGAAGAACGTGCCGAAGGTCGTGTGGACGGTCACGAGCACCGCGCGCGCCACGATTGCCGGGCACGAGGTGGTCGGCAAGCAGCTCCAGGGCCACGTTGACAACAGCAGCTACCCGGCGCTGAACGTCGATATCCAGATGACGCTCGTCACACCCGCCAATGCGAAGGGCCCTGTGCCGGTGATGATCATGTTCGGCGGCGGCGTGCTCCCCGTCGCCCTTGGCGGTCCACCGCCGCGCGGACGCGGTCCCGCGCCTGCCGCGGCCCCTGCCGCAGGCGCACCCGCCGCGGCTCCCGTTGGTGATCCGCCCGCGACCGAACAACTGATTGCGGCCGGATGGGGCTACGCATCGCTCAGTCCCACGAGCGCGCAGGCGGACAATGGCGCCGGCCTCACCAAGGGCATCATCGGACTGGTCAACAAGGGGCAGGCGCGTAAACCCGAGGACTGGGGGTCGCTGCGCGCGTGGGCCTGGGCCGCATCGCGCGGTCTCGATTATCTCGAAACCGACAAGGCCGTGGACGCGAAGCGCGTCGGGATCGAAGGCGTCTCGCGCTACGGCAAGGCGGCCCTCGTGACCATGGCGTACGACACGCGATTCGCCGTGGGCCTGATCGCATCCTCCGGCGAGGGTGGAACGAAACTGCACCGGCGCAACTTCGGCGAACAGGTCGAAAACCTGACCGGCGCCGGCGAGTATCACTGGATGGCCGGCAACTTCATGAAGTACGGCGCGGCGGAGGCGGATTTCGGCAGCAAGAACGCCGGAGACATTCCTGTTGACTCCCATCAGTTGATCGCGATGGCCGCGCCGCGGCCGATGTTCATCAGCCACGGAGTACCCGAGCGGGGCGACGCCCATTGGCTCGATCATCAGGGCAGCTTCATGGCGGCAATCGCCGCGGGACCTGTGTACCGGCTGCTTGGCGCCAGGGACCTGGGCCGCTCGGACGACTACAAGACCGAGAAGATGCCCGCCGCGCTCGTCAACATGCTGGACGGCCACCTGGCCTGGAGACAGCATGAAGGCGGCCATACCGACGGGCCGAACTGGAAGTACTTCATCCCGTGGGCCACGAAATTCACCGCGCGTACAAAGTAGATGCGCCTGCAATGCAGGATGCAGAATTCAGAATGCAGAGGGCTCGCATCGGCTTTCGCTCTTTTGCCCTTTGCCTTTTGCCCTTTGCCTTTTTGCCGTTTGCCTTTGCATTAACCGCATCCGCCGCCTCTGCTCAGGCCGATCGTCCCACTCCCCGCACTGACCGCAACTCGCAGATCGCGCACGAGCAGCTGCTCGAGAAGGCCCGGCGCGGGCGCATCGACGTCTACTTCGCCGGCGATTCGATCACCCGGCGATGGGGAGCGACCGATTATCCGGAACTGCTGGCCAACTGGCGGAAGAATTTCTTCGGTTGGAACGCGGCGAACTTCGGCTGGGGCGCCGACACGATTCAGAACATCCTGTGGCGCCTCGAAAACGGAGAGCTCGACGATGTGCACCCGAAGGTGATTGTCCTTCTCGGCGGGACGAACAACGTCGGCGGCGCCGCGGCGACGGGCAACGAGGACGCCAGGGTCGACGACGTCAGCCGCGGGATCAAGGCGGTGCTCGACGTCATGCGCGCCAAGGCACCGCAAGCGACAATCGTCCTGACGGCCATCTTTCCCCGCAACGACAACATGGCCGTGATGCCGGCGATCAACAGGATCAACGCCCGCATCGCCACGTTTGCCGACGGAAAGACAATCCGTTTTCTCAACATCAACGATCGGCTCGCGGACGCCGAGGGGCGCCTCCTCGACGGGATGATGCACGACCGGCTGCATCCGACGGTGCAGGGTTATCAGGTGTGGGCCGACGCGCTGAAGGTGATCCTGACAGAAGTGCTGGGACCGCCCGCTGCGGAGGATTCCGCTCCGCCGCCTACTGGTGATCCATCGGCGAGCCGCTGACCTCGCGGATTTCGTGGGGCAAGCCTTGCAGGCTCGCCTCGCGAACCCGAAGGGTTCGCGCCACAGAAGTGAAATCCGCGCTCGCGATCAGCGCGAATCAACGCTCGCGATGGACCAGGCCTCTCCCGTGGCCTCCAGCGTAAACGTCCACTGGCGGCTCTCGGTACGCATTCTTCTGCTTCCCATCCGCGGCGTATAGCGCGCAGTGCCTCTGCACGACGCTACGGCGCGCGGCGCTGTTACCGTGATTTCACAATCGCCGAGATCGAACTCCTGCTGCTCGAGGCTCTCGAACGCGCGCGCGAGGTTCCGCTCGTTCACGGCGGGCCACACGGCCTTCGCACGCCTGGCATCGAGCGCGCTGAAGGCGGACGCGTATCGCTCGAGCACAACCTCGATGAGGGCGGTCGCCGGCACGACGCGGGTGGTAGATGCAGCCGCCGGCGCTGCCGCCGGGGGCGGTGGCGCCGATGACACTGGCGGCGACGCGGGAGGAGGGCTCGTCACGGCTGCCGCGACGGGCGCGGCGGCCGCCGGGTTGGGCACTGGAACCGGCGGTGGATCAATCCTCGGACTGGAAACAGTGTCCGTCGGCCGCACCCCGGTCGTTGCCGTTGCCGCTGCGGGCGCCGATGCCGACGCGGCATCGACAGCGCGCGTGGCCACAGGCGGGGGCGCCGCTGCCTGCACCACGGATCGCTCTCGACTGGGTGGAGCAACTGGTCGCGCCGGCTCGCTGGCACGCTGCGGCGGCGGCGGCGGTGTCTGCGCGGTGCGCGTGACAGGCGATGGCTTCACTGCCGCGGGAGGCGCCTCCCGAGCCGGTTCGACTGCGCGTTGTACCGGCGGACGCGCGGGCGGAGGCGACTCGATCGCCCGTTGAGCGGGCGGCGGCGCGGGCGGAGCGGCCGCAACGACGACGTCTGCAGGCCGCGGAGTGTCCGGTGCGACGCGCTCCGTGAGCGAGTTCAGAGTGGCGACACTGATGATCGCTACCGCGGCAAGCGCGACGAGAGCGAAGAGCGTGCGAGGGGTTCGATTGGCGTGAACGGTTCGAACCGGCGGAGGGGTTCGCTGCGCACGGAGCGTTCGATACCTGCGAGGGAGGTCAAGAGGTTCAAACGGTTCAAACGGTTCAAGAGGTTCAAGCGGTTCAAGCGGTTCAAGAGGTTCAAGCGGTTCAATAGGTTCAAGCGGTTCAACGGGTTCCAATATGGGAACCGCTTGAGACGGCGCTGGCTCCGCCGCAAACTCGGCGAGCGCGTCCTGTCCCGACGGCAGATCGACGAGCGACAGCCGGGGACCTTCCCTATCGAACGGATCGCGCGAATCGTCGTGTAGACGGCTTCCCACCACTCACCTGCCGAACGAGTATTCCACGCCGAACGACGGGATGACACGCGCCGTCAGCCCAGCCGGTGTCATCGGCCGCAGGACGCTGGCGGAGAGGAGCCAGGTCTGCGTCACGTTCCATTTCACGCTGCCGACGGCGAGCGCGCGGTAGGTCGCCTCGGGCACGCCCGTGAGCCGGATGGTCTCTACACCCACCAGTGTGGGATGCGATGCAACCGTCTCGACAATGCGTCCGCCCGATTCGAACCGCCGGCCCAGCAGTTCCCCGATGAAGGTGACGCGGTCGCTCGCGGCAACCGTCACAGCGCCGGCGTAGTCCAGCGCGCGCGAGAGCCCGCCGAACGAATATCCCAGCTCGCTGTGCAGCGACACGGCGCCGCGCTCGACGGATCCGATCAGCCGCGGCCGTAAGGACACTTCGCCTGCACCGAGCAGGTTCTCTTCCTCACCCGTCGGGAGGCGCGTTTCCGCGCCGATCGCGATTCCGGTTCCGCCGCGGCGCAACGCGTTGTACTTGGCGCGGATCACCAGATCTCCCACGCCCGAGGCATCGACGCTCGCCGTCGCCTGCAGGAACGGCGTCCCGCGCAGCGTATCCACGCGCGCACCGCTCATCGTCAACCGCACGATCGGCAGCGCGGCTGAGACGTCGAGACGATCGGTGACGCCGACGTTCGCCGACAGCGTCAGCGTCCGCGTGCGCAGCTGAATCGACACGGTCTCCACGTCGAACGGATCGGCGGCACCCGTCAGCCGGGCCGCGGTGGCAACCAGCGTTCCGTCCGACAGCGATCGGCCGTCGATTCGGTTGAACCGTGTTTCCTGGTAGGTCGCTCCAAACGCGGGCCACAGGGTTCCGGCCGTGAGTGAGCGCTCGACGAACAGCGGCCCGAAGCTCTCGCTCGATCGCACGACCGTTCCGCCGAGATCGCGGTCCATGCGATAGATGAAACCGGTGGACGAGGAAATCGTCGGCAGCGTCGCCAGCTCCAACAGCAGGAACCGCGCGATGGTGTCGCGCGTCGCCTCCGCCGCCGCCTGGTCGAGCGCCGCATCGTCTGTGGGAATCGACCGGTTTGTGAGGAGAAACGACAGGACATCGGTGACGGAGCGCTGCGCGAGCGCCGGTCGCGGCGCGAGCACGGCCACCCACAGGACGACGATCGCCGCAAGCCGGACGCGCGTCACGGCAGCACCGCCGCCTGGTTGACGGTGAGCGTCGCGCCGGCAATCGAAATATTGCCACTCCTGGCGCCGGCGACGTTCGGAAGGACGGTGTAACTGACGGTACCGCTCCCGGTTCCGCTGCTGCCGCTGGTAATCGTGACCCAGCTGAGACTCTCGATCGCCTGCCATTCGCAGCCGATCTGGGTGGTCACGGAAACCGTGAAGCTCCCTCCTAACGCGCTGACCGGCTGGTTCTGCGGTGAGAGCGTCGCGGAGCACCGGACCTGCGTGACCGTGAACGTCTGGCCGGCAATGGTCAATGTCCCCGTGCGCGTCGATCCGTTATACGACCCCACATCGAAAGTGATCGACCCGCTACCCGTGCCGTTCCTCGCAGACTTGATATCGAGCCAGCCCACGTTCTCGCTCGACGACCATTGGCATCCCGCGCCCGTGGAGATCGCCACCGTCAGACCCTTGGCGCCATCGTCGCCGACGGTCATAGAGGTGGGATTGATCGAATATGTGCACGTCGCGGCGGCACCGGCCTGATTGACCGTGAAGGTCTGGCCACCGATTGTCACCGTGCCCGTGCGCGCTCCAGCGGTATTCGCCGCCACGTTCAGCGTGACGGTGCCATTGCCGCTGCCGCTGGCGCCGTTCGTCACCGTGATCCAAGTCGCGTTGCTGGTCGCCGGCCGCGAACATCCGCTCGGCGCCGTCACGGTGACACTGAGACCGGTGATCCCGGCCGCCGGCACAGATTGACTGGTCGGATCGATGCTGATGGTGCACGTTGGCGAGGCCGCGGCCTGATTGACCGTGAACGTCTGTCCGCTGATGTTCAACGTGCCCGATCGCGGCGTGGTCGCCGTGTTCGCAGCAACGGTGAATCCGACAGAACCATTGCCGCTGCCGCTCGGCGGCGTCGTCAGGGTGATCCATGAGGCGAGAGCGCTTGCGGTCCACGCACAGCCCGCGGCGGCGGTGACCGCGACCGTCCCTGTTCCACCGGCGGCCGGTATCGACGTCGAGGTGGGCTGCAGCGAAATGGTGCATGCGGGTGGCGGAGACGAGAGGCCCGACGTCTGTTGGATCGTGACAGCCAGCCCGGCAACAGTGATCGTGCCCGTCCGCCCCGTTCCGGGATTAACAGCCACCGTGAAGTTGACGGTGGCGTTGCCGGAACCGGCCGCCGGCGCGACCGTGATCCAGCTGACCGTGCTGGATGCAGCCCATGGGCAGCCAGCCGGAGCCGCGACGGTCACGACACCCGCACCACCGGACGCAGAGAACTGACTGGCGTTGACGCTGATGTCGATCTGACAGGCCGATGCGGCTTGCTGAATCACCGTGCGCTGGCCGTTGACGTTGATGGCGCCGCTCCGTGGCGTCCCGGCCGGATTGGGCGTCGCCTGAAAGTGAACCTGTCCGCTTCCCTGCCCTTCCGCCGGAGCCAGTTCCGTGATCCACGATGCTTCGGCGGTGGCTGTCCACGCACATTCCGGTTGGGTGGTGACCGTGATCGTCCCCGGGCCCCCGCCGGCGCCAAGCGATCCCTCAGGACCAGCGAGCGACACGCTGCACTTGGGTGCGGATGGACCGGTGACGGATTCGGTTGAGGTTGAACCGCACGCAGCAACGAAGACGGCGGCACTAAGGATCCAGAGATACCTGACCATGGGGGCGGCCGAATTGGAGCAAGCTCTGCGCCATCCAGCCCGAGCGTGGAAATATCAATCGTCTCGCACGTACGCGTCGAACCACTGTCGCACCAGTGTCGCGAAGCACGGCAGGCGTGTAATGAAGACTATACGCATGCTTCAATTCATGCCGTCATCTGGTATTGCTTTGTCTCGCTGCCAGAGGAATTCATCGCCACAGGACGCTGAATCGAATCTGATATATAGACGGTTTCATGGAGGGTTACCGTCGTTCTGGCGCGTGGGGAGCGATTGCGGCGTGCGCGGCCGCTCTGTTCGCAGGTACTGTCCTCACACACGCCGCCGTTGATCTGGTGCGAACCGACGTTGGCTCCGTGACGGCCGGCCCGGCGGCAGGCGGAGTAACCGCGTTCCTTGGTGTCCCGTTCGCCTCCCCGCCTGTCGGGAACCTTCGGTGGCGGCCACCGCAGCCGCTCGTGCCTCGAAACGCGGATTGGAAAGCCGATCAATTTGCCGCGAGCTGCATGCAGCACCAGCCGGGCTCCCGCCTCCCGTGGACCGACGAGTTCATGACGCAGGGGCCGGTCGCCGAGGATTGCCTGTATCTGAACGTGTGGACGCCGGCGAAAAACGCGAATGCCAGGCTGCCGGTCATGTTCTGGATATACGGCGGCGCGTTCGACGAGGGCTCTGGCGCTATCGCCGTCTACAACGGCGCCGAGCTCGCAAAGAAAGGCGTGGTCGTCATCACCGCCAACTATCGTGTCGGGCCGCTCGGGTTTCTGGCGCATCCGGAGCTGACGAAAGAGGCGGGCACGTCCGGGAACTATGGCCTGCTGGACCAGATCGCCGCGCTTCGCTGGGTGCAGAAGAACGTCGCCGGCTTTGGCGGCGACCCGCGTCAGGTGACGATCTTCGGCCAGTCTGCCGGCGCGCTGTCCGTCGCTGCCTTGATGCGTTCGCCGCTCGCCAAAGGGCTCTTCGCGCGCGCCATTGCCCACAGCGGACCCGGACTCTTTGGGCGGAACGCATTCGGCGCCGGCTCGACGCTGCGCGACCGCGAAGCAGCAGGCGTCAAGTTCGCGCAGAGCCTCGGCGCCTCCTCACTCGCGGCGCTGCGTGCGTTACCGGCGACCGCGTTCTACGGCGCTGCGGCGCCCCCGCTCGCCGGCGGCCTCTTCAACGACGGCACAGTATTGCCAGAGCAGCCGCCGGCGGAGCAGGTTCCCTTGGTGGTTGGTTTCGTTGCCGACGATCTCGGCGTGAGCGGCACGACACCCGAGCAGAAGGCGGCAGCGCGCGAGCGTGCGCGCGTTGCGCTGCACGCATGGGCAGCCAGCCAGCTTCCGGCAAGCAAAAAGGTCTACACGTATTTCTTCGACCGGGCGATCCCATGGCCCGAGCACCCCGAGTTCGGCGCGTTTCACAGCGCCGAGATTCCCTACGTCTTCAACACGCTGAGCCGGCTGAAACGCCCGTGGGAACCCGTCGATCGTCGGCTTGCCGATACGGTGTCGACCTACGTGACCAACTTCGCGAAGAAGGGCGACCCTAACGGGTCGGGACTCCCGCCGTGGCCCGCCTACGACCCGGCCAGCTACAAGACGATGCAGCTGGGCGCACGCGTCGGCTCGATGGATCTGGCAGAGCCCTCGCGGCTCACTCAACTCCTGGGCGAGTTGAAAGAGTAGAATTTGCCGTCATGCGACTGCTGACCGCTGCAATCTTCTCAGCCTCGGTTCTTTGCATTGCCGGCCCGGCGGCAGCACAGGCGGCGGGATCCGCTGATGCGAAAGCCGCCAAGCGCGTCGATCCGAACTGGAAGGCGCCGCGCACGCCGTGGGGACATCCCGACCTCTCCGGTACCTGGACGACCGACGACATGCGCGGCATACCGATGTCGCGGCAACCGCAGTACGGCACCCGTCAACACCTCACCGATCAGGAATTCGCTGCGCGCGCAAAGCAGCGTCAGAACGCGCGCGCTATCGACGATGCGCGCACGGGCACCTTCCGTAACGAGGAAGGGACGCGCGACTTCAGCTACACGTCGATGGTGATCGATCCGCCGGACGGCCGTGTTCCGGCGACGACGCCTGCGGCGCGGGCACGGCCGCGTCAGGGCGGCTCCTTCGGCGTCGGCCCGTGGGAGAAGATCCAGGACTTCTCGCTCTACGATCGCTGCATCACCCGCGGCGCCATCGGCTCGTTCATGCCTGCTGTCTATGGCAACGGCGCGCGCATCATGCAGACGCCCAACGCCGTCGTCATCACCTACGAGATGATTCACGACACGCGCATCATCCCTCTCGGGCCCAAGCCCTCGCTCGGCTCGAACATTCAGCTCTGGATGGGCGATGCTCGCGGCCACTGGGAAGGCGACACGCTGGTGGTGGAATCGTCGAACTTCACCGACAGGACGGCCGTCGGCGGCGCGGCACACAGCACCCAGCTACGGCTGACCGAGCGCTTCACGCGCGTCGATCCGGAGATGATCGACTACGAGATCACGGTGAACGATCCGCTGACGTTTACCCGGCCGTGGACGATGAGGCTGACCATCACGCAGCAGCCGGACTACGAGATCTACGAGTACGCCTGCCACGAGGGCAATCACTCGATGCGCAACGTGCTGCTCGCGGAGCGCGCCTGGGAGAAGGAAGCGGCCGACGCAAAGGCCAAGGGCCTGCCGCCACCTCCGCGCGTCTTCGAGCAAGTCAACGGACCGGACCGGGCGCGCTAGTCTCTGCGTCGTCGTCCGGCCGCGCGTCACCTTGCTCCTAACTCCTTTCTCCTGACCCCGCGTCACCCCATCTGATGTGGGGCGGCCACCGCTCCCTGCGGTGAGCGGGCGCTGTTGATGAGGGCCAGGTACCTGACCGGATCGTTCGCGTGGCGGGAAGCGTCGAACATGTTCCCGTGCTCGCGCGACGTGCAATATTGAATGTAGAGACACAGCCGGTACGTGCCCGGCTTGACCCGGCTGCCGAAATGCAGACAGCGTGACGTGTCCACCAGCGCCGCGCTCCCCTTCGGGCCATCCACGCTGATCGCCTTCTTCAGTCCCCCAACCGCCTCCAGCTCGTCGTCGGAATAGCGGCCGGCCGCCATCTGCGTGTCCTCGAGCCGGCGCTTCTTGATGGCGTTCACGATCCGCGTCGTCTCGGAGGCGGGGATGAACGTGAACGGGCCTTCGGCGGGGCCGACGTCCCGGAGGTTCATGAACAGCTTGGCCTGCCGCGTCCCCTCGGGATCGAGGTGATAAATCTGGCTGGAAATGGCTTCCTCCCCGCCGTGGTTCACCGAGTAGAGCAAATCGATGCGATTGAGGTGCGGGATCGTCCCGAGGTAGTTCGTGACGAGCCCGAGCAGGGAGTCCGACAGCGCAAAGTCGACCAGTTTCGGGTTACTGGCCAGATCCTGGTTGGTCAGGATACTGCGCAGGAACGCCCACTTCTTGGAGTGGCTCGATCCGGCGGCGGCCTCGAGTTGCCGCTGCTTCTCTTCGAACAGGCTCAGCGACAGCGCAATGATCTCATCGGTGTTGGCGACTGAACCGGGCGGCAGCATCGCGTAGCCGTCGCGCCGATCGAGGCGCATGTCGGCGTGTGTCCGGTTGTACGCCGCGGCCGCGTTCCGGCGCTGGATCGCGTCCCGCGGCGAGGTGACCGCCTCGGTGACCGCCAGCATCGCACGCCCGGCGCTGCTGTAGCGCGCCCGGTGCAGAAAGTGCCGGCGCGCGCGGGTCAGGTTCTTGCTCGTATGCCGCCACGTGCGGCCGGTGATGTTGCTCACCGCCATGAACGCCGACTTCGCGAGCCGGTGCGGGTACAACCGCTTCGAATCAACCATCCGGTGCCAGTCTACCGCGGTAGGTCACGGAGATGGACGGAGGGAACGGTTTCACAGGAGCAACGGAGGAACGAAGACGAACGGAGTCTTGTCGGTCTTTCACCACGAAGGACACGAAGATCACGAAGGCCACGAAGACACTGCGGCCGTTCGATTGGCCGCCGAAGGCGGCCTGCCGCGACGTGAGCGGCCCTCCGTTCGTCTTCGTTCCTCCGTTGCTCCTGTGAGGCCGTTACCTCCGCGCGCTCGGCCACCAGTCACAGCCGACGGGCTATCCCCGCAATAGCCTCGTAACGCTCCCCCAGCGTCGTTTGCAGCGTGGCGAGATCGTCAACGTGCAGTGCGACGTACGAGCCGGGCTGCAGGCGCGTGAAGACGCGGCGCGCCAGCTCGAGATGCTGCGGCGAGAACGAGCCGGGGTTGGAATAGAAGGACAGCGACTTGACCCCGTAGAACGGCGGCAGGTACGAGAGCCCGCCGTGCGTGCCGAGGAAGGCACGGGCGCGGGCGATGATCTGCGATTGGACGTCCAGGTTCGTCCGCGGCGACATCAGCGACGCCGCCGCGTGCACCCGGCCGCGCCGCGCGATGGGCAGATCCTGATGATCGTCGAGCTGCACCGCCGGACTCAGCACGACCACGTCGGTCGTTTCCGCAAGCGCGGTGACGAGATTCTCGACGAAGCGCCGGTTCGCCTCCGTATCCGGGAAGGCGTCGTTGAAATAGAACCGGATCGCCACATAGTCGTCAGGCAGCCGCGACGCCACCTCGCCCGCATCCAGCGACGGCAGCGGCGCGAAACTGGCGAAGTCCTCGACCACGCTCACCGATCCGCGGCGCTGCCAGAACTCGTGGAAGAGCCGGTACATGTGCATCGGGTGAAGCAGCTCGCCGTCGCGGATGTGCAGCGTCTGCTGGACGAGCTTCAGGATGTCGCGATCGAACTCCGAAATCGTCCGCGGCTTCGGCTTCCCGTCCGTGATGCGCTGTTCGCTCTGCTGACGGAACTCCTCGGGCGTGTAGTAGTCGAACAGATCGATGTACCGCGCGCCGATATGGCGGTACCAGGCGCCGGCGCCGCCCCGCGACACCACGACCATCCGCTCGGCTTGAATCGGGTAATTCGCTTTCACCCAGTTGAGAAATGGAATCCAGTACAGCAGCTCGAATCCGACTTCGCTCACCCACGGCCCGACGATCACCGGTTTCTCGCTGCGCGCCATCTTCTGCAGCATTCCGGCCACTGCAACAGCCTCCTCGCTCGGCGCATCGACGGCCGAGAGCCGCGCCACCGCCCGCGGAAGGATGCGGTTCTTCACGAACTCTCTGATCGACTTGACGCCGAGGAGCCAGTCGAACACGGAGAGCGTCATCTGCACGAGCGTACCGGTAACGGTCACCGGCCTCAGCTGCCGCTCTCGCTTGCGCGTAACACGGCTGATTCGCCGTACGAGCGCGAGCGTCAGCGCAACGGGAAACAGCACCACGCGCAGCGGATAGACGTACAACGGCGGCGGCTCGGGTGCAGGCGCCGGCCGCGCGCCAAGCCGTTCGATCGCCGCGACCATCTGCGGCGTCGCT
The DNA here is from genome assembly GCA_035711805.1 of Vicinamibacterales bacterium. Lineage (GTDB taxonomy): Bacteria > Acidobacteriota > Vicinamibacteria > Vicinamibacterales > UBA2999 > Gp6-AA40. The sequence continues at coordinate 60,201 of DASTBV010000192.1, read as the reverse complement.
TCGACGGCAAGGCCGTGCGGACGCGTGAAGACCTGGACGAACCTCTCGATGCGCCGCCTGGTGCCGGCGGGATCGTCGAGCGCCTCGGCTATCTGCCGCACATGTGTCTCGAAGTCGTCCGCGAGGTTCAGCAACCCGCCGCCCTCTGTCGTCAGATGCCTGAAGTGCAGGGTGCCTTCCTGCGTTCGATGGTAATCGGGGGTTCGAATCGTGAAGACCGGGCGCCCGACGATGCCGCATTCGATCTGGGCGCTGGTGTTGATGCCCACGGCGCCGGCGGCGTGGTACATCGAATCGAAGAAGTCGTTTCGCGAGTCGGCGTCGACCGGGCTGACGCCGCCCTTCGGCCAGACGGCGACGTTCTCGAGCTTGATCTCGCCGAACCGCAGCCACGGCTGCAGGTTCTCCGGGTGTGGCCGGATGAGGAGCCCCGCACCGCGCACACGCGGATCGGGTGCACGGCGGATGGCCGCGATCCACTGCTCGATGAAGTTCACTTCGTCGGGCGCGATGAATGGCGACGAGCACAGATACAGCAGAACGACGTTGGCGGGATCAAGTCCGACACGCGCGCAGAATTCGTCGCGCGTGGTGCTCGGCCTGCGGGCGAACCACTGGTCGTAGACCATCGCCCCGGTCACCGTGATGTCCGCGGGATCCGTGCCGTGCATCGTGACCGCTTCGGTCTTCTGCGCATCGTTCCACACGAAGACCTGCTGCGGCTGCAGCCTGATCAGGCCTTTGTTCGTAAGGTTGTCCCAACTGAGCACCGGGAGCGCCGACCGGATGCCGAGACGGCGGGCCGCCTTCACGTAGTCGACCTGATCGGAGCCGATGTCGACGAGCGGCGCGACGAGCAGCACGTCGGGGCGTTCCCGCCTGACCAGGTCGAAGACCGCGCGATCGATCGGAACCGCGCGCTCGACGGCAAGGAGCACGCGCGTGAGGCGCCGGTGCGCGGCCGGGCGCCGCCAGAAAGACCGCTCGATGAACCAGCGGACAGGGGCGATGACCTTGGCGCGCGCCCGCTCCTTCAGGCTGACGATGCTGTCGTACTCGGGCGTGAGGTAGCGGAAGTAATCGACGGCGGTGCGGGCGACACGGCCGACGCCGAGCCACAGCCGCCACGACGTCTTGCGGCGCACCTCGGCGCACGTGATCGTGGGGTGCGCACGGGTGAGGTCGTCGAGCAGCCGATCGTCGCGCTCGGCATCGAGCTGCCCGAACACGAGGTGAATCTGGTGGTTCCGCGCGGCGAGCGCCTCGAGGGTGGATGCGAAATTGCGCAGCACCCCCGGATGACGCATCGAGAAGAGGATCCGCATTCGGTGGTACTAAAAATAGCAGGCCCAAGGCCAAAGGCCTAAGGCCAAAGGGCTGGTCCAGGGATCGGGGAGCAGGGATCAGGGATCAGGGAGCAGGGATCAGGGATCAGTTTTCGGTCGGCAGTTCGGCCGAGACCACGGCGAGGACGTCCACCGCGCCGCGCTGCGATTCGAGCCTGAGGCCCAGTTGTTCCTGCAGCGCCGTAAAAATCGACGGTGCCCGGGCAGGATCCGATGGGAGGTCGGGTGAAACCGCTGCGGCACGCCCACGCCCGAGAAAAGACGCCGCCGCGCCGTCATAGCGGAGATCGAAGTCGAACGTTCCGGTCAGTCCCGTTTTGTCGACGACCGGGCGATCCATCAGTGGCGTCAGCAAAGTGACGAGCGTCGCCATCGTCACGGAGCCAGCCTTCATCGTGTCGCCGTCCGGTCCCACGCCGCACCGCCGCCCAGGCCGCCCCGGAGCCGGCCAGGCACTAACCTTCGCGGATGCGGCTGTTTTGGCGCCGCCTTTGGCAGACAGAGCGACATCTGGGATGACCATCGTGCATTCGCCGGATGGCCTCTTAATCTGCGGACCGAGTGCACCCCCTCGTCTGGCGAGTACGAGCGCGTAGATCGGTCCCTCGCGCGACTCTTTGCGCGCCACGAGCTTGAAACGCTCTGCCAGCAGCGTGCGCATCATGTACGCGGACTCCGCAAGCGTGGCCGATTTCGCAGGACGTGCGTCGACGTCGAAGCCGTACGTGTCGGACCATGCCGGGCCGCCGACGATCTCGTCCGTCAGCGACAGCCTGTACGCCTGTCGAATCAGCATCCGAAGCGTGGCGTTCGTGTTGCGAACCCCGCCGCCCGCAAGCAGCCGTAAACCGGCCGAGTTTCCACCCCCGCTCTTGTTTCGCTTCACGGAGGCAACCTCGAAGCGCGGCGCGTCAGGTCCGGTTGTTGGCGTTTCGACGAGGCCGGCAAGACCGGGAATCGGGTTCGGTGCTCGCCCGCCTGCGGCCGGCGGCACGACCTGATCCGCCGGATGCCCGGCCCCGGCAGACGACGTCAGCATGGCACCGATAAACACCGCTACTGCGATGGCGGCAGACCGCACGGCAACTCGCACGCCGGGTTTGACACCGCGCGGAGGGAAAAGGATACGCAGAGGGGTCCTTCTAGATCTTTCGCTCGAGCACCGCGCGGACCGCGGCGCTGCCGCCGATCTCTCGCGGCCGTGTTGCGCCCGCCTTTAACAGCACTTCCACCGTCTCGGCATGTTTACCGGTGCTCGCGTACCACCCGTTCTCGGAACCGTGGATGGTCCACCCAAGCGGAGTCCCCTTGAAGTCGCCATCTGTCGCTTCGAGCGGCGGGTTGAACCGCAGGATCTCGCGCGCCATCTCGACGTTGCCGTGAAACCCGGCCCAGTGCAGCACGGTTGCGTCGTGCTGCCCGCGGGCGTCGACTGGCCAGCCGCACTCGAGCATCAGCGCGACGGCGCGTGTCTGGTTGTTCCGGGCAGCGTGCGCGACCAGCTGGCGCTGATCGGGGGACAGCTTCTCCGCCAGGGACGGCACCGCGGCGCGAAAAGTGCGCGCGGCACCTTCGTCTTCGATGAGGCAGGCTTCGGCCACTCTCGCCACCGGCGCCGTGCGCTCGAAGAGCAGCTGCAGGACGTCCGAATGGCCAAACCTCTTTGCCACCTGGTGCGCGGAGGCGTGTGAATCGAGCGTCCAGTTGTAGATGGTCCCGCCGGCTTTCGGATTCGCCATCGGAAACCAGCGATCGTTGACCCGCATTTCGATGCAGCCGGCGTCGGCATCGAGATGCTGCTGGGTGCGGTCGAAATCGCCGAGCGCCGCCGTCAGCAGCAGGTCCGTCCGGCAGCCGCGCGCGACGAGATGTCGCGCGATCGCGTGCCGGTCCCGGACCATGTACTGTGCCGGCGTCGATTCGTGATCGACATCGCGCGCGTCGAGGTCGGCGCCAGCGGAAATCAACAAATCCGCCGCTTCGATGCTTCCTGCCATGTGCAGCGGCATCTGGCCGTCGCCGCCCCGTGCATGCGCCATTTGGCTATCCCCGGCAAGCAGCCGGTGAAGGGCATCCGTAAGGCCAAGACGGGCCGCCGCATGCGCATCGACGGTCGCACCACGCTCGATTGCGTATGCCGCCACGTCCGGCTTCGCGAGGTCCAACAATCCAAAACCGCCTGCCCACCACCTGCTGCGTGCGTTGATATCGGCGCCCGACGCGAGCAGAACATCCAGCATCGCGGCGCTCCTGACATGGATGATTGCCGGTGAATCGAACGGACCGATCGGTTCGTTGACGTGGTCGCGCAGCGTCGAATCGCCGAGGACACGACGCGCCCGCCCCACGTCATCGTCTTCAACGGCCCTGATGACCTCCCGAAGCCTCTGCTCCGCCTCACTCATCCCTGTTCCCTGATCCCTGTTCCCTGATCCCTGTTCCCTGTTCCCTGATTCCTGTTCCCTAGACCAGCCCTTAGCCCTTAGGCCTTGGCCCTTAGGCCTTCTTCTTCAGCCACCATCTCCCTCACCATCGGCACCACCTTCGTCCCGTACAGCTCGATGCTCTTCATCTGCAGGTCGTGAGGAAGGGTGCCGTTGCTGTATTTCAGGTCGAAGCGCGAGAGGCCCAGCGCCTTCACCGTGGCGGCGATCTTCGCGGCCACGGTTTCCGGCGACCCGACGTAGAGCGCGCCCTCGGGGCCCGCGGCGTGCTCGAATTCGCGGCGGCCGCTTGGCGGCCAGCCCCGTTCCGCGCCGATGCGGTTCATCATCGCCAGGTAATGCGGAAACAGTTCCTCTTTCGCCTGTTCGTCGGTTGCCGCGATGTGGCCTGGGGAGTGCACGCCGACCGGCCGCTGCGGCTTGTTGAACCGCTCCAATCGCTCGTGGTACAGGTCCACCCACGGCCTGAACCGCGCCGGATTCCCGCCGATGATGGCCAGCATCAGCGGCAGTCCGTAAAACGCGGCCCGGACCACCGATTCCGGACTTCCCCCAACCGCCACCCACGTCGTCAACGTGCCGGACTCCGAGGGCGGATAGATCTTCTGCTCGTGCAGTCCAGAGCGCAGACGTCCGTTCCAGCTCACCGGCTCGCCCTTCAGCAGCTCGACCCACAGATTGAGCTTCTCCTCGAAGAGCTGTTCGTAGAGCGACAGGTCGTATCCGAACAGCGGGAACGACTCGGTAAACGACCCGCGGCCGACGATGACCTCTGCGCGGCCGTTGGAGATTGCATTGATTGTCGAGAAGCGCTGGAACACACGCACGGGATCGTCCGTGCTGAGCACGGTGACGGCAGTGCCGATGCGAATGCGCGACGTTCGTGCCGCGATCGCCGCTGCAATCACTTCCGGCGCCGAGATGGCAAAGTCCGGACGATGGTGTTCGCCGAGGCCGATGAAGTGCAACCCGACCTGATCGGCCAGGACTCCCTGCTCGACCACGTTGCGCACGGTTTGCGCCTGCGATAGCTGCTGCCCATCTGCACCGACACTTACGTCACCGAAAGTATCCACACCCAGTTCGATCGAATCATTCATCTGACTATTCTGTGCGACAATCCGCGCCGTGAGGCGATTCCTGATTGCCGTCGTGATCCTTCCCGCCACGTTGAGCGCGCAGGACACTCTGCGGGTGATGCCGGTCGAGGAGGTGATCGCGACGGAATTCGCTGCCAACGGCATGTCCAACGCCGTGGCCAGGCTGCTCGTCTATCCCTCCCTGGCGCGCCGGATCTTCACGCACGACCGGTACATCACGACGGACTCGACGCTGCCGCCGCGTCATCGTGCGCTCCTGAGCCTGCGCACCGCGTGGCTCACGCGTTCGAACTATCTATGGGCGCATCGCGCCCTCCTGGCGAGAAAGGCCGGCCTGACCGACGCTGACCTGCGGCGCATCGCACAGGGGCCAGACGCTCCGGGATGGGATCCGTTTGAAGCGACCCTGCTGCGGTCAGCGGACGAACTTCATGTCGATTCATTCATCGCCGACGCGACATGGAAGACGCTCAGCGCGCGCTACGACCTGCCGCAGATGATCGACACCATCGACACATCGGGCGGCACCACGATGTACGCAGGGTTGTTCAACTCGCTGGGTGTCGAGATCGAGCCGGGTGTGATCGACCGCCTGCCCTCAGGGATCCCGGTAACGGTCGCCGCCAAGCGAACAAATCTGCGGGTGTATCCGACGCCGCGCATACCGCCCGCCGAAGCAGCGCCTGGCGGCCGCGGCGGCGGCGCGAACGTTTTCCGCACCTTCAACCGCCACCCGCCCGCCGATCGCGTGCGCGGTGCCATCAACACGCACATCACGGGCAAGTACACGCTGACGCCGCGGTGGCGCGAGCTGCTGCTGACGCGAATCGGCGTGTTGTGCCGCTCGGAATACGAGTACGCCGCACACCTGCGGCTGGGACGTCAGGCCGGGTTCACCGACGCCGACGTTGAGCGTGTGATTAACGGGCCGAAGACGCCGGGCGATCCGTTCGAAACCGCCCTGCTCCAGGCCGCGGACGAGCTGTTCGAGAACGACGTTGTCTCTCCCGCGACCTGGGCCACGCTGTCGAAGTCGCTCGACGCGCAACAAATGATCGACGTCGTGATCTCGGTCGGCGGCTATCGATCCGGATCGATGCTGATCAACAGCGCTGGCGTGCAACTCGACGCCAACATGGCGGACTTCCGCTTTCCATCGTCGATGCGCTCGACGCCTTAGCGAGTCTGTGGTCCCCGCCACAGTCCGATGGCAACGCAGAGCCAGGCGAGCATCAGGCAGCCGAAGCCGAAGAAGAGCGTCACCAGCGACTCGGCGGCCCCGACAAAGGAGATGTTGTCGAACGTGGGCACCTCTTTCTGCGCGATGTTCCTGAACACATTCACGAAGCCCAGGGCACAGCCGTGAAGAGCGCCGAAGATCGCCGCCAGCGAAATCGGCCGCATCAGCGCCAGCCGCTGTTCGGTGGGCCGGGCGGCGTACAGAATGCCGAGCCCGAGTGGAAGCAGGCCGACCAACATACTCAAGATGGCGGCGGGGCCCATCTGGCGAAGCATCTCGGGAAACATGTCACCTCCAGGATGTGATGACTGACATAACGCGCAACCACCTGGAGCGTGACCTGTCACGCGAGGCCTCGCCGCGCGTTACTACGCTCGTGGACCGCGATCTCGAGCTCCAGCTCGTTGCCCGCCTGCGTGAGCGAGACCCGGCGGCGTTCGAGGCGGTGCACGACGCGTTCAACGCACGGCTCTTCAACTTCCTCGCCCGCCTTTCCAACAGCCGCGACGTTGCCGAGGACCTTCTCGAGGAGACGTGGCTCCGTCTGGTGTCGCATGCCGGGCGGTTGCAGCCCGATACCCGCCTCGGTCCCTGGCTGTTCACCGTTGCCCGCAACCTGCATCTGAGCTATCGGCGCTCGCGGGCGATCGAAGACTGGGGCGACCCGGAGGCGGCGGGCCTGTGGTCCAGAGGGGCGCCAACGCCCTCGCCTCTGGAAGTCGCCGAGGCGAGCGAGATGGAGCGGCGCATCGCCGCGGCTATCGCCGCTTTGCCGACGATCTATCGCGAGGCGCTGCTGCTCGTCGGGATCGAAGGCCTCAGCCCCTCGGAGGCGGCGGTGGTCTGCGACATCTCATCGCCGGCCATGCGCCAGCGTCTCAGCCGCGCCCGCGCCCTGGTCGATCGCCACCTCTCAGCGACCGACGGGCCGGGGCTGACGGCCTTGCGCGAGGTCATCACATGACGCCTGAATCCGCCGGCGAGATCCGGAACCACTGCGTGTACACCCTGCCACCGCTCGTGCCAGGAGCCGGCCGTGCCGACCGTGTCCGCGCGCTGTGCCGGGCGAAGCTCGAACGCGATCGCCGGCGTTCGAGGCGTCTGGCCGCAATTTCCCGGTTTGGCCGGCACATCGTCGCGCCGGCACTCGCCGCGGGATTACTCGTGTTGTACGCGACCGATCTCGTCTCGATCACCGTGCGCACCTTCGGCGCCTGAACATTCGCACTCCTGCACGAACGCTGGCGGCCATGCGCCGGATCTGCGATCCTCTCTGGGTAGGAGGCACCCTGCGTGGAGTACGTCAACAAGCGCCGATACCCTCGCCTGCCCGTACTGGTCGAGTGCCGGCTCGATGGCGCGTCGGGACGCCATGAGATGCGGATGACGGATCTGAGCCCGGCCGGCTGCTTCGTCGACACGTCGATGTCGTTCCCCGAGGGAACCCGCGTAATCCTCACCGCGCAGCTCGGCGAGGGTGAAGTCGCACTCCCTGGGCGCGTTGTGCCAATCAAAACAGGAGGGTTCGGATTCGGCATCGAATTCGTGGATCTGGACGACGAGGCGAAGAGGAAGCTCGACGCCTATCTCCAGCAGGCTGGTTCGTAGGACGCGTGACTGTGCGGCCACTGGTACCGGTCCTCTGGGGATTCATCGCACTCAGCGCGACACTGGGCGCACAGTGGCCGTCCTATCCGTCCGCCGGACTGCCGCGCGGCGCCGACGGCCGTGTGAATCTCACGGCACCGGCTCCGCGCACGCCCGACGGAAAGCCTGACCTTTCCGGAGTCTGGAACTACGCCGGCGTGCTCGGCTTTCGCGGCGGGCCTCCTCCTCCACCGCCGGGCACCCCGCCACAGGCGACCTTCTGGAACATCGAGGCCGGCATCAAAGACGGGCTGCCGTTCACGCCCTACGGCGCGGAGCTGCGCAGGCAGCGAATGGCCGGCAACAGCAAGGACAACCCCGATGCGGCATGTCTGCCGATGGGCTACATGCAGTCGCACACGCACTCACAGCCGCGCAAGCTGATTCAGCAGCCGAATCTGATCGTCATCCTGTACGAAGCCAACGCAGGCACGCGCCAGATCTTCCTCGACGGCCGGCCGGCTCCTCCGGCGGATGCGCAGCCGTGGTGGTGGGGGTATTCGCGCGGCCGATGGGACGGCGACACGCTCGTCGTCGAGAGCACGCACTTCCGCGACGGCGGCTGGCTCGACGTCAACGGCGCACCGCTGACGTCCGAAGGCAAGATCACCGAACGCTTCCGGCGGCCAACGGTCGGCACGCTGGAGATCGACGTGACCGTCGACGACCCCAAGGCGTACACCCGTCCATGGACCGTGCGCGTCAATCAGCGTCTTCTTCCGGACGCGGATCTGATCGAGTTCGTCTGCCTCGAGAACAACCAGTTCGATCCGACCACCGGGTCCCGTCGCCCCCGCTGATTGGCCGTCCGCCTGAAGGCGGACACTACGACGACCCACCACACCTCTGCAGTTCTCCGGACTTCGGTTCGATAAGTCTGTTGGACAACCTCCCCAAAGGCATGTCGTCTCCAAAACTGGCCGAGTGCCCGCAGTGCGGGTACTCGGCTGGTATCTATCTCGCCCCGAAGAACGAGCGCACGGCGTCCACGCCGGTGCGGTGCCTCTCCTGCCGCGCGCAGGCGCCTCTCGCCCGCTGGCTGGAGCCCCGTCCGTCCCGGCTGACAGGGCGGCCCCGGCGAATCCGCGTGCAGCCATAACAAGCACTTTCGTCCGATTGTCCCGCCGACCAGCTGAGCTATAGTCCACCGCACTGGCGGGAGTCGGATGGGATTGCTGTTTGGCCGTAAGAAGAGGGACGCGACGCACGATCCGGGCACGGTCACACCGGACCAGCAGGCCTACGACCTCGTGTGGGATCGCGAGACGGCGCGGTTGGGGCGCGCCGAAGTCGTCCGTCGGCTCGCGGCACTGAGCGACTACCGCGGCGGCCGGACGGGCCCGAGCGGCTTCGAGCGCTGGAACCAGGAGATCGAACGTCAGATACGCCTGCTCGCCTCCGAGATCGCCAGCGGCCAGCACCCCTGATCCGCTTCAGCCGAGGCGACGCTGACCTGCGCGTTATCATCGCGCGATGAACGAACCGCTCGTTGCGGCGGAAGCGTGTGTCGCGATCGGCGCGCGTGGCCAGCAGTTCGAACCGTATCAGGGGCGCGACGTACGAATCGGCGATCTGCGGGTGCTGCGCGCGCTGCCGGTCAAAGGCCGGCGGCTGATCGGCCCGTGGTGTTTTCTCGATCGGTTCGGTCCGCTGACGTTCAGCGCGGGTGCGCCGATGGACGTTGCGCCGCATCCCCACATGGGCCTGCAGACCGTTACCTGGCTGCTCGACGGCGAGGTCGTGCACGACGACAGCCTGCAGCAGGAAGCACTCCTTCGGCCGGGCGGGCTGAACGTCATGACGTCGGGCGACGCAATCGCTCACGCCGAGCGCACGCCGGTCGAGAACACCGGGCGGCTGAACGGCGTGCAGCTGTGGACTGCGCTCCCCGAGCGTCATCGCCACGACGCGGCGTCGTTCCAGCATCTGCCGGACGTTCCGGCGGTGGAATTCCCCGGGGGCGTTGCGCGCGTGTTCTCAGGCATCCTGGGGGACGCCACCTCCGCTGCCCGGCACTTCTCGCCGCTTGTCGGCGCTGAACTGCAAATCCACCCCCGTGAAAGGTTGACCGTTCCGCTGCAGCGCGATCACGAGCATGCGTTGCTGGTGTTGAAGGGCGACGCGTCGCTTCAGAAGGACGTCCTTGGAGCGGACACGCTCTATTACCTGGGCACGCAGCGTGACGAGATTGCCCTCGCCAGCGCCGCCGGCAGCCGCGTACTGCTGATCGGAGGGCTGCCGTTCGGTGAAACGATCCTGATGTGGTGGAACTTCGTGGCGAGAACGCCCGAGGAAATCCGCCAGGCCCGCGATGACTGGGAGGCGCATCGCCGCTTCGGCGACGTGCCGGCCTACGCAGGCCCGCGACTTCCCGCTCCTGATCTCCTCAGGCTCGCACACCCGAATCCGGTGAGCTAGCGGTGATTTGATTCCGTGGCGCTCAATTTTCCGCCGGCCGTTCAACGCTGTCGATCACGACGAACTCGAGGGGCCCGCGGATCGGTTCGAGCTTCAGTCCGAGTTGCTCCTGAAGCGCCACGAAGATGCCTCCGCCCGCATCAGCCGCATTTCTCCCATCGGGCGGTGTCTCGAGCTCCGGGAACCGGAGGTCGAAATCGAAACCCCCGGCCAGGTTCGTCCGGTCCACAACCGGCCGGCCGGCGAAGAACGACAGCATCCGCGCCAGCGTCGTCAGCCGTTGACCGCGGCCGATGATCTCGCCGCCAAGCTCCGACCCGCAGGGACCGCGTTCGCCCGGTTTCGCCGCCGGGATCGCTGCCGCATCTATCGCATCACAATCGATCGATGCCTTACGCAGCCGCGGTCCCAGACGCCCGTCGGGGCGATCGGCAACCAGCGCATACAACGGCGCATCGCGCATCTCGCTGTGTGCGACCAGCTTGAAGCGATCGGCGAGAAGCACGCGCAGCATCGCCGGCACCTCGTTCGGCCCGGCGCCTTCAGGCAGCGTCGCGAGGACGTCGAACCGTTCCCCGCCGATGAGCGGCATTGCAACGCTCGCGGACCCGATCCAGGAGGGACCGCCGAGCACTCGCGCTGCGGGAACACCGTAGGCTGAGGCGACGAGATATCGAACCGGTATGTTCGTCGCCGTGTACGTGCGCCCTCGCGTACGTGCGGGCATGGCGAGGTCACCCGACTTGTTGGCCCGCACCGAGGCCACCTCGAACGTTGCGGCTTTCGTGGACTGAACCTGAGGCTGCTGTGCTTGTGCGTGCCACGTCAGGGCCAGCACAGGCACGAACCATATCGACAGGGTCCGCACATCACCCTCCTTTCGATCGCGGCTACCCGTCTATAGACGGTGCGTGTCGAGGGAAGGTTGGAAACTGATCAGGGCAGGTTTTGCGTCAGCCGTTCGGCCACGCGGGCGGTTGCCATACCTTCGGGTTTCTCGTCGAGGCGATTGATGGACGCTTCCCGCGTCGCGCCGGCGGCATACAGCAGATCGACGACCGTGCAATAGTCGTCGTCCGCGTTCCGGCACTCGCACGATCCATGAGCGGCCCATCCGAGCGGTGAAGCGCTGAATTCGCGGTCGCGCTGATTGACGTCCGCCCCAACCGCGATGAGCGTGCGCACCGCAGCGACGTTTCCAGTCCAGGCTGCCCAGTGCAGCAGCGTCCCGGCGAAGCCGACCTCCTTCGGCAGCACGGCGGTGACCGAGGGGTCCTGGGCCAGCAGCGCGCGGGCGCGACCCTCGTCGCCGCGACGGCAGGCGGCCATGAACTCGTCCGCCGGCGTCAGCGGCACCGCGCCCCCGCGGTCCGCGAGCATTCGTGCGAGCGCCTCGTTGCCCGAGCGGAATGCAATCTGATACGCGACGTCCCCTTCGGCGTTTCGGATCAGCGGATCCGCGCCGCGATCGAGGAGCAGTCTGGCGGTGGCGAGTCCCGCCGGCGAAGTCGCAATCCGATGCAGCGGCGTCTCGTGGCCCGGAGTGCTTGGCGTGTTCGGATCCGCGCCCCGGTCGAGCAGATACGCGATTCCGTGGTGCCACGCCGCGCGCCCCTCCTCGTCATTGCCGAAGCCGCACAGGAAGAATATCGGCGTGTTGCCGTAGACCGCGTGCGCTGAGGAGACGTCGCAGCCGTACTGCACGAGGAGATCAATCACCGCCCGATGATTCTTCTCGGCAGCGTGAAACACCGACTCGCCGTCGTTCGGATCCGCGCCGGCGTCGAGCAGCCGTTTGACCTCGACGAGGTCGCCTGCAATCGAGGCGTAGTAGAGCGGCGGCAGTTCGGGTTCAGCCACGCGTGTTCTTACGCTCCGCCGGCGACGGCGACCATGGTGAACATCACGTCGACTTCGTCTTTGACCCGCACCGTCCCGCCCGCCGCCGTCACCGGACGGATTCCAAACTCGCTCTGACGGACCGTCGCCTCGCCTGTTGCCGTCAGCCGGTTGCCATCGAGGCGCACGGCCACGGGAACGCTCACCGGCTTTGTCACACCATGCAACGTCAGGCGGCCGTCAACGCGCAGGGTCAGGCGGCTGGCCGAGCGCTGTTGAACCGAGATGCGATCGGACTCGAAGGCAATCGTCGGATAGCGCGTCACGTCGAGGACGCGGTCGCTGAGCATCGTGCGCTGCACTTCGGCGACGTCTCCGGCCGGCTCGCCTCGACCCGTCACCTTGAGAGCCTTCGCGTCGAATTGCACCGCCACGCGCGAACGGCTCGGGTCGCTTGAATCCAGTGAGATGCGGCCTTCGACGCCGGGCGCGGCGACCTCGTGATCGTGCCCGGCGAACCTGAACAGACCCGCGCGACCGACGTGGACGATGACGCTCGTGGCCGCCGGGTCGATACGAAGTTCCTGAGTCGTTTGTGCTGCGACGGCCAAGCCGGCAACGGCCGTCAGGATGGCGACTCCCTGTAGTAGTGTTCGCATCCGGCCCCTCCCAATCACGTCGAACGACTCGAACGACTCGAACGATCCGAACGACTCGAACGATCCGAACGACTCTACACCCTCCCAACGTACCCGCGCACAACGGGCACGCGACGGCCTGCGGCGGCTTCAGCAACCGCAGCGGCCAGAGCTGCGTCGACCGGCGTGAGCACGCGAAGCATGTCCCCCTCCATCGCCGAAACCGGAACCCCGCGCAGGTAGACGATGCGGTTGGCGGCAACGGTGCGGAGGCGATCGCCGGGCGTGACAATGCCGGTGAGGTTCAGCGGATCGGCGGCGCTGATCGTCACGAGTCGATCGTCTGCCGGCGTACGCCGGATCTCGCGGAGACGCTCGACTGCGTCGGCGAGCGCGTATTGTTCGCCCGACACGCCCGTCACGAACCGGCCGCCGCGAATCTCGCCGCGGGCTTCCAGGCGCCGATACACGTGCACCAGCTCGCGCCACGTGACCGGCGCCGTTTCCCTCGCCAGGAGACGACGGAAGATCACGCCGTAACGGCGCAGCAGCGTCCAGGCCACCGTTTCGACGTCGGGCTCCTGCCCGGTGTTCACCGTAAACCAGCGGCCGGTCGCTGTCGTCGGCCGTGTGCCGATGATGGTGCGGAGCCCGGCGAAGCCATCGGAGCTCACGGCTCCGGCGGCTACCAGTTCGGTCAGCCCCGCTCGTATCTCGTCGTCGCTCAGGCTGCACGCCGACGCCAACTCGGTGGCAAACGACGCTCCGCTGACAATCAGGTGCTCAAGAACGGCGGCAGCTACGCTCGAACGCTCAGAAAGGCGACCTGGGTCTGACGATTCGATCGTGGGGCGGGCCACGCCACCCCTTCGCGCGAGCGCGATGGGGGCCCCGGCGTCAGGCCCGCCTGGCGCACCCGGCAGGGTGCGCCCCACATGCGGACGACTGACCCGCAGATACAAGGCAATCGGTGTCGCGCCGACGACCTGTGTGGGTCCACTCGACAGCCGCGCCCACGCCACGTCCCCGGTGAGGCACAGCATGTCGAGCATGGCCGGGTCGTAACGCTCGACACGCGCCGGCAGCACGTCCCGCTCCCACGCTCGCGCCGGCAGCTCGACGCCGTCCAGCTGAGCGACGACCGCGCGCAGCCCTTCGGGTCCAATGAGCTGGGATCCCGGCTCCACGTGCTGCCAGGCAAACAGGAACCGCATGAACTCTGCCGGTGAAACGGGCGCGATCTCCGCGCGGAGGCGGTTGAGGGTGTAGCGGTGGATCCGCGCCAGGAGCCGCCGTTCGCACCATTCAATTGTGATCGTGGGGCGGGCCACGCCACCCCATCGCGCGAGCGCGATGGGGGCCCCGGGGTCAGGCCCGCCTGGCGGACCCGACAGGGTCCGCCCCACGGCCGCCGTGAAAGTTCCTCGCAGGACCACGCCCTCGCCCTCGAGCGTCAGCAGCGCCTCGTCCGCATCGCTCTCCGGAATCCCCAACGACGACGCAAGTGTTGCCGCCGTCACCGGTCCGGTAACAGCCAGCCGTCCGCGCAGGAGCTCGACGATCGCCTCCGCGCGCGTCCAGGTGCGGGCTGCGCGCGAGGGCGGAGCCGAAATGGGCGGTTCGAGTACGGCGTCTGGATGAACGGCCAGCAACTCGGGCAGCCGTTCCGCGGCGACCAGAAAAGTCCGCCTAGAGGCGGACACTACGACGGAGGCAGCGCGTCCGGCCTGTGACAAGGTCGCGAAGGCTTCGCTTTGAACAGTGCTCTCGTCTGCGATCAGAAACCCGGTCGTCAGCAGAGCGTCATGCAGTTCGTCGGCGTCTCGCCACTCCGGTCTGGCTTCGTCGACGACGCGGGCGATGGCATCGGCGTCGAGTGTCGCCATGGTGTCGTCGCCGCCGCCCGCGCGGCGCGATTGGACGGCGTGCGCCCGCCTCTCTTCCAGCGGTGCATCGTCCAGGAACGCGTAGGGACGGGCATTGATGATTTCGTGTGCGAAGACCGACGGCTCCGGCGTATCGCGTGAGATCAGGCGAAGCTCGCCGCGATGGATGCGGCCGAGCAGAGCCGTCAGTCCGGCGATGTCCATCGCCTCTTCCAAGCAGTCGCGCACCGTCTGCGCGACCAGCGGATGATCCGGAATTTCGCGGTCGCCGGGAATGTTCTCGAGGCAGGCCGCGGCATCCGGAAAGACCGCCGCCATGAGATCGTCCGCCTGCATGCGTTGCAGCTGCGGCGCGACCTTCGAACCACCGCGGCTGCGCGGCACCGCCAGCGAGATGGTGGTGTTCCATCGCCAGCGCGTGGCGAACACCGGCGCGTCGAGAAACGCCTGGATCAGAATCTCCTGCACCGACGCCGGATGCAGGTAGCGGAACACGTCGGCCAGCGGGAACGAATGCTGTGGACCGAGCGACAACATCAGCGCGTCTTCGGTCGCTGCTGCCTGCAGCTCGAAATTGAACTGCCGGCAGAACCGCTTCCGCAGCGCCAATGCCCAGGCGCGGTTGATGCGGCTGCCAAACGGCGCGTGCACGACGAGCTGCATCCCGCCGGACTCGTCGAAGAAACGCTCGACGACGAGTGTGTCCTGCGTGGGAATCACGCCCAGCGCATTGCGGCCTTCGCGCAAATAGTCAACGGCCTGTTCCGCCGCCCCCTCATCCAGGCCCGTTTCCCGTCCGAACCACTCGTCGGCCGCCTCTGTCGGGGTGCCGTCCGACTTCGACAACACGTTGTCCGTGTCGGCTCGCAAGTCGCTCACCGCGCGCGACAGCTCATCGCTCCGCGCCGGCGCCTCTCCCAGCCAGAACGGAATCGTCGGTGGCGCGCCGTGCGCGTCCTTCACACGCACCGTCCCCATCGACACGCGCGTGATCTGCCAGGACGTGTTCCCGAGCTGAAACACGTCGCCAGCATTGCTCTCGATGGCGAAATCCTCGTTCAACGTGCCGACGAACGTGTCCTCCGGCTCGAGGACAACGCGATAGTCGGCCACTTCGGGGATCGCGCCGCCGGACGTCAGCGCCAGCATCCGCGACCCGCGCCGCGCACGGACGACGCGATTCACCTCGTCGCGGTGCACCAGCGCCGCCCGGCGGCCGCGGCGCGTGGCGAAGCCGTCCGACAGCATCGCAACGACGGCGTCGAAGTCGGCCCGCGTCGTCGCACGGTACGGCCAGGCCCGCCGGACGAAGTCGAAGAGCTCGTCCTCCGCCGCTTCGCGGCATGCGAGCTCCGCCGTCAGCTGCTGCGCCAGGACGTCGAGCGGCGCGTCGTGTGTGACGATGCGATCGAGCTCGCCGCGGCGGACCGACCGCAGCAGCGCGGCGCACTCGATGAGGTCGTCACGCGAGGTCGCAAAGAGCCGCCCCTTGGGCGTGCCGACTACCGTGTGGCCGGCGCGCCCGACACGCTGCAGGAACGTCGCAATCCGGTGCGGCGAGCCGATCTGGCAGACCAGGTCCACATGGCCGATGTCGATGCCAAGTTCGAGCGAGGCGGTGGCGACCAGCGCTTTCAGCGCACCGGTCTTGAGGCGGTGCTCGGCGTCGAGGCGAGTCTCCTTCGACAGGCTGCCGTGATGCGCGGTCACGGCCTCTTGGCCGAGACGCTCGCTCAGGTGGCGTGCCACCCGCTCCGCCATCTTCCGCGTGTTGACGAACACCAGCGTGGTGCGGTGCTCGCCGATCAGCCCGGTGAGCCGGTCGTAGTACTCCTCCCAGACCTCGTGTTCCATCACCGCGCCCAGGGGCGAGCGCGGAATCTCGAGCGTCAGATCGAGCGTTCGTCGATGACCTTCGTCCACGATCGCGCAGCCGCCGCGGGCTTCGTCGTTGCCGACGAGAAAGCGCGCCACCTCCTCGACCGGCTTCTGCGTCGCCGACAGGCCGATTCGCACGAGCGGCCGCTCCGCGGCGTGCTGCAGACGTTCGAGCGACAGCGCCAGATGGGCGCCGCGGCGCGTGCCGATGACCGCGTGGATCTCGTCGACGATGACCGTGCGCACCGTGCGCAGAAGCTGACGGCTTCGCTCGGCCGTGAGCAGCAGATAGAGCGATTCCGGCGTGGTGACGAGGATGTGCGGCGGCCGCCGCAGGATGGCGGCCCGTTCGGATGACGTCGTATCGCCGGTGCGCACCGCGGCCGTGATGCGGGGCGCGTCGATGCCCAACGCTTCGGCGAGCTGCCGGATGCCCCTTCGTGGCTCGGCAAGGTTCTTGTGAATATCCGCGCTCAACGCCTTGAGCGGCGAGACATACACGACGCGAACTTCGTCGGGGAGCGGCGCGGCCGCTGCCTCGCGAACCAGATCGTCGATGGCGGTCAGGAATGCGGCGAGCGTCTTGCCGGAACCGGTTGGGGCGGCGATCAGCGTGTGCCGGCCGTCGCGAATGGCCTCCCATCCGCGCTGCTGCGCCGGCGTCGGCTCTCCAAGCGTCTCAGTGAACCAGCGTGAGACGAGAGGATGAAACGAGGAGAGAGGCATTCGCCGATCATAACAACTGGCCCGAAACCAGACGCCGCCGGCAGCGTAAGATCGAGTTGTGATGATGAAACGCCTGATCGCTTGTGGTCTCGCCATGGCCGCGGCCGTGGCTCTCGCGGTGTCCGCCGGCGCTCAGGCCGGCAGCTTCGAGGTCGCTTCGATCAAACCGAGCAACCCGAATCCGACCGGTCCGCTCGGTGCGGCGCCGTTCGTCCTCCCGGCGCTTGGACGGCTCACGGCACAGAACATCACGCTTCGCATGCTCGTCATGGCGGCCTATCAGAAACAGCCGTTCGAAATCGTTGGCGGCCCGGAGTGGCAGAACTCGGACAAGTTCGATATCAACGCGAAGGCGGCGGAGACATCGCCGACGACCGACCAGCTGCTTGGGATGCTCCAGACCCTCCTTGCCGACCGGTTCAAGCTGAAGGTGCACACCGAAACGCGCGACGTCCCGATGTATGCGCTTGTTCTCGCGCGCGCCGATCGACGGCCCGGCCCGAAGATGAAGCAATCGACCGACAACTGCCCGGACTTGAAGGTGCAGCAGCAACAGCAGCTCGAGGCGATCGCCAAAGGCGGCCTCCAGAGCCTGGCCGCGTCGGCGATGAAGCCAGGGGAAACGCGTCCGTGCTCGGTCGGATCCTTTCCGGCCGGGCCCGGACTGATCGGCCTCAAGGCGAGCGGGCAAGCCATGTCGACCCTGGCGCTCGTGCTCACGCAGCTGATGGGCCGTCCCGTGATCGACCGGACGGAATTGAGCGGCTCGTACGACTTCGAGTTGACAATCGATCTGCAGACGTTGCTGCGGCTGCAAGCGGAGATGGGCCTGCCCGTGCCGCCGCTGCCCGCGGGTCTGCCGGAAGCGCCGTCGCTGACGACGCTGCTGCAGGAGGATCTCGGCCTGAAGCTCGACTCCCAGCGCGGACCGGGCCAGGTGCTCGTCGTCGACAGCGCGGACCGGCCGACGCCCGACTAGGCTCCTGGCTTAGAATCTAAGGTTGAACGCCCTGTCGAGAGTTCCTGAGGAGTGACTATGCACCGGATGATGCCGGCGATGCGCAGCATGCTGCTTGGCGCCGCCGCGGCCGCGATCTTCGTCACGACGACCTACGGCCAGATCAACGATTCGATTCGCGGCGCTGCCAGCGAAGCCAACCATTTCATCGAGACGCCGAAAGGCTGGGTTCACCCGAAGACGGCGTGGGGCGAGCCGGACATCCAGGCCAAGCTGAACATGATGCAGGCCGCCGGTGTCCCGCTCGAGCGCTGCGCCAACGCCGTCGGGCGCGGCAACTGCGACATGAGCAAGGGATGGCGTACCGAAGCCGAGCTCAAGCAGGCCGTCGACGCGGCCGCAGGCCGTGGTGATCGCGGCCGCCAGCTGATTGCCGAAGGAAACTTCGGCGCGGCCCTTCTTGCGGGTGTCACCGACCCGGCGACGCCGCAGCGGCAGATGCAGCTCATCATGGATCCGCCGAGCGGCGTGCTGCCGGCGTTGACACCGGAAGGCAAGAAACGGGCGCTGGCAATGCGCAGCGGCTGGTCGCTCCCCGGCGAATCGCCTAGCTATGACGGGCCGAACGACTTCGATAGCTGGGATCGCTGCACGACCCGCGGCATGCCCTCGTCGATGATGCCCTACCGCTACAACGGCGGCTTCACGATCTGGCAGGCTCCCGGCGTCGTCGTCTTCGATCTGGAGATGATTCACGATGCACGCGTCATCTTCACGGACGGACGCGCGCCGCTGAAGTCGGCGCACAAGCAGCTCATGGGCGACTCGCGTGGCCGCTGGGAAGGCAACACGCTCGTCGTCGAAACGACGAACTACCGCGGTGGCCACGCGCCGATGATCAATCTGGCCGTCGTCGGATCGCCGGCGGGCAATCGCTTCCCGCACAGCGATCAGATGAAGACCACGGAGCGCATCACCCGTCTGAACAACGACATGTGGCTCTACGAGATCAAGACGGAGGATCCGGTCATCCTCACGGCGCCGTTCACCGTGCGTTATCCGATGAAGAACGATCCCAACTACGAGTGGTGGGAATACGCCTGCCACGAAGGCAACACGATCGTTCCGAACTATACGAACACGTCGCGGCACGAGCGGGCAAACCCACCGTCTGAACCCGTCGTCGCAGCCGTCGAACTCGTCCCGCCAGGGCCTCCGGGAGGACGCGGCGGGGCTGCCGGACCGCCACCGCCCCCGCAGCCGTTCAAGGCTTCTCCGGAGATCGCCAAGGCGCTGACCGGCCGATGGGTCGGCCGGCCGCAGATCAAGACGATCGACTACGACATCGAAATCGAATTCACCGCGAATCCTGATGGCACGATCGTCGGGAAACTGATCCGAACGACGCTCCCGCAGGAACGGCCGATCAACCTGGGGTTCCGGAATTTCAGGATGAATGCCGCGAGGCAGATGGCCTGGACATTCCCGAATACGCAGGAGTGGAGCTTCACCGGCACGCTGTCGGAAGACGGCACCGCCATCAACGGGGCCACCAACAGCGCGCAGGGCGGGATCGTTCTGATATTCAGGAAACGGTAGGCCTACGGGCCAAGGCCTACGGCCTAAGGGCTGGTCAAGTGGCGAGGCGTGAGGCCTAAGACGTTGTGGCTTCACGCCTCATTTCATGTACGGCGCCAGGTTGCTGGCAATGGTGCGGAACTCTTCGTCCGACAGCGGCAGCTTCCGGAACGCTGCCCACGCCTGCTGCGGCGGTGGGTTGCCGCCTGACGGCGCGTCCGAGCCGTAGACCACGCGCTGCACGCCGAGCTGACGGATCTTCGCGGCGAAGTACGCAAGTTCATCCGGCGTCATCTTCGGAACGGTGCCCATTCCCGTCACGTCGAACCATAGCTGCGTCGTCCGCGGGTCTCCCCTGCTGACGGCGTCCACGAGAACGTCGAGCGCGTCGTGCGCGGCCTGGTCCGCGGGGCCGCCACCACCGGCGAGATGCGCAATCTGAATGGGCACGTCAGGCGCCGCCGGCACCAGCTCATTCAGCAGGACGAGGGCCGCGTCCTTTCCGTAGGGCAGCTTCTGACCGAACGATGCGCGCATGTGGACGACAATCGCCATCTTGTAGCTGTTGGCCGCGCGAAAGACACGCCGCAGCCGGTCGACGTGTTGTGCATCGGTGTAGTCCACTCCTGAATTGCCGAAGTGCAGCTTGAGACCACGGCGCAGGTTCGGGTCCTTCGCGCACCGTGCCAATTCGTCGAGCGCATAGTCCTTCAGCGGATTGAGGCCGCAGAACCCGACCAGCCGATCCGGGTACTGTGCCACCTGCTGACTGGTCCAATCGTTGTCAGCTCTGACCTTTTCGTATGCGTTGTCGACCTTCCTCGTCGGCTGCTCGAAGATGTAGGCCGTCGAGAGAACCGCCGCGCGCCTGATGCCTGCGGCATCGAGCAGCGTAATCAGGTCGGCGGCTGTGATCGGCGCAACGGGCGCAGCCGGAGGCGCGGGCGAGATCAGCGGCGCGAGCGCGGGACTGAAAAGGTGCTGATGATGATCGGCGATCGGCGCCTGCCCGTATGCAGGCGTCGAGGCGCAGATCGTGGCGATCACGGCGGCCAGACCGGATCTCATGTCCTGCTATACGAGTGCGATAGCGTCGAGAGTTCAACCGCACGGCCGAGGAGCGATTAGAATCAACCGGCTAAGCGGAGTGAGCGACATGACGAACCGACGATTCCTCGCTGTGACATTGACTGCGGTGCTTCTCGCTGCAATGCCTGCCGCGGCGCAGTGGCGCAATCTGCCGAAAGATGGCGTCCCGCTCGGAGCCGACGGGAAACCAAACATGTCGGCGCCCACGCCAAGGACCGCCGCCGGCAAGCCCGACTTGTCCGGCATCTATCAGCCGAACTACCGCTACTTCCAGAACCTGGCGGCCGATATAGGCATCGACAACGTGCCGATGACTGCGGAGGCGCGAAAGATTCACGCCGCGCGGGCGACGGGACTGCTCGGTCTCGAGGAACCCGATGCGCACTGCCTGCCTCAGGGCGTGCCCAAGATCAACTCGGCACCGGTGCCGTTCAAGATCGTGCAGACCGAGAAGCTCGTCGTGCTGGTCTACGAAGCGTTCAATCTCTGGCGCCAGGTGTTCTTGGACGGACGCGACTGGGCCGACGATCTGAATCCGTCCTGGCTGGGATTCTCGAAGGGCCGCTGGGAGGGCGACGAGCTCGTCGTCGAGACGCGGGGTCTGAACGGCAAGCAGTGGCTCGACCACGGCGGTCTGCCGACGAGCGACAAGCTCACTGTGGTCGAGCGGTTCCGCCGGCCCCGCTTCGGCCAGCTGGAGATTCAGCTCACCATCACCGACCCGACGTACTACACGCGCCCGTGGACAGCGACGACGAACGCGCGGCTGCTGACGGATACGGAGCTTTTCGAGTTCATCTGTAACGAGAATGAAAAATCGCGGCCGCACATGATCAAACCGGAGAAGTGATCTGATCTCTGGACCAGCGGTTGCAACACGGAGCTGGCACAGAGGTGACACGTGATCAATAGACCGATTGTGATCGGAGCGTTGGCTGCTCTGCTGGTAGTTCCCCTGGGGGCGGCCCAGGCGCCCACGCAGGATCAGCCGAAGACTCAGCCGCAGACCGCAACGACGGTCAAGCCGACGACGACACTCACCGGCTGCCTGTATCGCGAGGATCAGGTGCCCGGGAGAAAACCGAATGTCGCCGAGCGGGCCGGAATCCTCGAAGACTACATCCTCACAGAGGCCACGATTTCCGACCCGCAACAGCAGCCGAAACCAGCGGCTGGTGGAGCGACGGGAACGGCGGGCACCGTCGCCGCCACGGGAACGATCTACAAGGTCGAAAACATTCCCGATGAGCGGTTGAAGAGCCTCGTCGGCAAGCGGGTCGAGGTCACCGGCCGCATCGACCCGGAAGGACGTCCTCAGCTCGGCGTCGGCGGCGGACCCAGACCGGACCGTGGACCGGGACCGGATGCGATCAGCCTTCCCGAAATCGAAGCGTCGGCAATTCGGGAAGTTGCCGGAAAGTGCCCGGCTACCGCGCCACCTGGAAGATGAGACTCACCTGACCGTTCTCGGCGGGCAGTTCACTGCCCGCTCGAGAACCGGGTCGAATCCCGTGCGGATATCCGCCGCCGTCGCGCGGACGACGATGTCCGGAGTCACCGCCTTGAAATCGCCGGGATCGCCGCTCGCGCGGATCGACATCCCTGTCGCAATCTGCGCCACCAGCCCCGATCGCCGCAGCGGAAACCTGAAGGCGTTGCCGAATGAATTCGGCTGTCCTCCGGTTGATTCGCCGACGATTGTGGCGAGACCGAAGGCTTTGACCGCTTCCGCAAACTCGGCACCCGCCGAGTAGGTGTGCGGGCCGGTAAGCACGCAGACCGGACCGTCGAAGAACGGCTCGGCGCGCGCGTACGTGCGGACCGGCCGGTCGAGCGGCGGCGAAATCGAACCTTCAGCGCCGAGATAGTACTGACGTCCTTCAGCGATAAGCAGCGGCAGTCCCATCCATCGAAATGGAATCCGGATCATCGACTTGCCGGCATCCCGGATCTCCTTGCTGCGCTTGACTCGCCAGGACGCGAGCAGCCGGAACGGCTTCTCCGTCAGGTGACGGAACAACTCAACCGCAATCGCGTCGTCCCCACCCCCGTTTTCGCGAACATCGATGATGAACACACGCGGCTTATCCACCGCCAGCTGACGGAACATAGCGTCAACGGCCTTCTTGAAGCTCGAGCTCGTGCTGAGCAGATCGCCGCCTACCAGGCTGAAGAAGTCCATGTACCCAATGCCCGGCCGCATCATCCGGTAGTTGAAGAAGCCAGTCCTCACTTCCACCGGTTTCGCAGGCGCCGGCTGGGCAACTGCGCTCGCGGGAGGCGGGTTCGGCGTGGGCCGGGCCTCCCACAAGTAATTCACCGGTTCTCCCTGAATCGTCACCTCACGATTGGCGCCGCCCGGCGCGGCAACGGTGACACGGTAGGGAGCCGTGATGCCGTGAAGCGCCAACTGCAGCCGGAAGCTGCGAGCGACGTGTGCGAGACGCCCGGCCTCGGTGTCGTGGCTCGTTTCGCGCGCCCACGTGGCAAGCAACGTGTCGGCGTCGTGACCGTTCACGCGCAGCAGCCGGTCTCCCTGCTGGAGGCCCGGCACATAGTCCGGCCATCTCACGATCAGATGCTGCTGGTCATCCAGGCGCATCGCCGGCGAAAACATCCGGACAGACTGCGTCGCGGGCGGCGACGCCTTCGCGGCCTTCTGCCACTCCTGGCGAATGAGGTTCTCGCAGGACATGCCGCTGTGGCCGTCGTCCATCGCTGCCAGCAGCCTGCTCAGGCGCAGACACAACTCGATCCTGGTGATCGACTCTGGCATTGTGCCGGCCAGGCGCTTGCGCTCAGCATCGACTATGTCGCGCGACTGGAAGCGGTATGGGGCGGGATGGACGCGATCGATCAGGCGCGCGAGAGCGTCGAGATCCTCAATCGCTTCGGCGCGAGAGAACGCGGCGGTTGCCGACGCGCTGTGCTCCATCCCAAGGGTGGCAATCGGATCCTTGATGACGAGACTGCAGGCCGAAAGTGACAAGTAACAAGTGGCAAGTAACAAGTAAGTAGCAAGGTGCTGCTTGCCGGGCGCGACTTGGTACTTGCCAGTCACTTGTCGCTTCACTTGTCACTTATTACTTGACACCTGCAAGTTGACCGAGTTCCTTCAACAACGCCGCGGTGCTCTCGAAGACCTGAGGCGCCGCCGCCGGTCCTCCGCGGCCGCCGCCTCGACCGCCGCGGCCGGCGCCGCCGCCAGCGGCCGGCTGGACCCCCATCGCCACGTCGAGCGGCGTCCGGCCGGATGAATCTTTCGCATCCAGCGGTGCGCCGTGCTCGGCCAGGTATCGGACAACGCGATCGCCGCGGCCGATCGCCAGGTGCAGTGGCGTCTGTCCGTTGGCGTTGGCCGTGCTGATGTGGGCGCCGTGCTCGAGCAGCACAGCGATCGCGTCGATCGTCGTCTCCTCGGAGGGCACGGGCCGGCCGCCGCGCGCCGCAATGTTCATCAGTACCGTCGTGCCGTTCCGCAGGGCGAGGTTGGGATTGGCGCCGCGCCGCAGCAGCTCCCTCATCAACTCGAGGTCGGTGACCTTCGCCGCCCGCATCAATGGCGTCGCTCCCTCGCCGAGCTGCGGGTCGCCGGTGCTGTGCTGCCGCATCAGCAGCGGCGCGCGCAGCGTCAGGTTCGGGTTCGCGCCCTTCGCCAGGAGCAGCGAGATCACGTCCTGCGCGCTCAGGCGGCCGGTGGCCTTCTGCAGCGGCCGGTTGATCATCGGCTCCTGATGCTTCATGTCCACCGCGGCATAGAGCGGCGTCATCCCCGCCGCGTCCGCGAGGTTGAGGTCGGCGCCGCCTTCGACGAGCACGGCGGCCACGTCGAAATGCGCGTTGATGATGGCGATATTCAGCGCTGTCGTACCGTCGGGATCAGTCGTGTTCAGCGGTGCGCGTGCATCAATCAGCGCTTTCGCACCCTGGCTGGCACCCTGGCGGGCGGCGAACATCAGCGCCGTCAGCCCGCCGCGCGGAAGTGCGGTCGTCACCATCGTGGCGAGATCGACTTTGACTTTCGGAAACTCCGGAATCGTGGAGCGGACGTCGAGCTGAGCTCCACGGCTGGCCAGGAGCCGCACCATCTCACCGTGGTTCTCTCCCGCCGCCCACATCACCGCGGTTTCACCCTGCCAGGGCTCGCGGGCGTTCGGGTCGGCACCGCGATCGAGCAGCAGCGTCGCGGCGTCCGTGCGGCCCGTCCGCGCCGCCGCCATCAGGACCGTTTCACCGTCGCCGACGCGGCCCTTGGCGTCCGCGCCGGCATCGAGCAGTGCGCTGATCACAGCCGCGGATCCGTTGACCGCCGCCAGCGCAAGCGGCGTGATGCCGTAGCGATCCGCGTCGTTCACCCGGGCGCCGGCCCCGAGCAGCAGTCGGACGATGGACGCATGGTCACCGCGCGCGGCCCAATACAAAGCAGTCGTGCCGTCGGGGTTTGTGGCGTTGACTGGACTCGTAGTGTCCGCCTTCAGGCGGACCTGCTGGATTAACTGCCGTACGGCCGCTTCGTCGCCACGTTTGGCCGCGGCGATGAGCGGTGAGTCGGTGGCTCCGCTGAGAGCTGCAGTCAGCGCAGCAATGCAGAATGCAGAATTCAGAACGCAGAATTTCCGGTTCACAGATCCAGCGTGCCTCGGCTGACGCCGAAGCGCTCCTGCTCCACTCCGTTGAGCTGCGCGAGCGTGAGGAGCATGTTCGCCATCGGCGTGCCGTCGGGAGCCACGAGGTGGCGATTACCTTTGACCCGGCCGCCCGCCTTGCCGAGGAGCACGTGCGGCAGCGGTCCGCCGGTGTGTCCGTTGCCGTCGCTCATGCCGCTGCCATAAACGATCAACGAATGATCGAGCAGCGAACCGTCGCCCTCGCGCGTGGCCCTGAGACGCTCGATGAACCTCGCAAAGAGGCCGACGTGATGCGCGTTCAGCTTCGCGTGGGCGGCAATAGCCCCGGGCCGGTTGCCGTGATGCGAGATCGTGTGATGCGGTTCGGTCACGCCGATTTCGGGGTACGTCCGCTGGCTGACTTCGCGCGCCATCATGAACGTAAACACCCGCGTCAGGTCCGCCTGCCAGGCGAGCGCCAGCAGGTCGAACATCAGCCCGACGTGCTCCTCGTACGACTCCGGCACCCCGACGGGCGCTTCCGGCACCTCGGGGGTATTGTGCGCCCGCTCCTCCGCACGCTGGATGCGGCGCTCGATCTCCCGCACGTATCCCAGGTACTCACCGAGCCGCGCCTTGTCGGCCGCCCCAAGACCGCGTTCGAGCTGCCGCAGATCGCCGGCCACGAAGTCGAGCAGGCTGCGATCGGTCTCCCGTCGCGCCGCACGATCCGCCGCCGTCCGCCCGCTGCCAAACAAGCGGTCGAAGACGACACGCGGATTGATTTCCATCGGCAGCGGCGTTGTCGGTGTCTGCCAGTTCAGCGTGTTGATGTAGGCGCAGCTGTACCCTGGATCGCACGCGCCGACCAGACCCGTGAAATCCTCGGTGGCCAGCTCGAGTGTCGGGAACGTCGTGTCCTGGCCGATCCGGCGGGCAATCACCTGATCGATCGACTCGCCGTTGCGGAAATCAGGACCATCGGTCCGCTTGGCCGCGACGCCGGTGAGCCAGGCCGACGCCGAACACGCGTGATTGTCCACGGCCGCCGCGCGGGTCAGGTTGCTGACGACGATCAGATCGCTGCGGAACGGTTCGAGCGGCTGGAGGATCGGCGTGAACTCGAACGCGGCCCCCGCGGCCGCCGGCGTCCACTGGTTCATGATGACGCCGTGCGGAATGTAGACGAAGCCAAGACGGCGCGGCGCAGCCGCCGCGGCGCGCTGCCTCGCCATCAACGGCGGCGTCATCGCCTCGAGCCAGGGCAAGGCCAGCGCCGCCCCGGCTCCGCGCAGGAACGTCCGCCGATGCATCCGTCGCCTCAGAACAAACGTCACGACGCCCCCGTGCTGCGCATTTGAAACGGCACGCTGCGCACGATCGCCAGCACCAGCGGCGCAAACCGGTAATTGTCCCGCTCGGCCGCCCGCAGAATCTGCCGAACCGCCGGCATGTCGTAGTGCTCCACACCCCGCCCGAGTGCGTAGGTCAGCAGCTTCTCGGTGAAGGTGCCCGCCAGCACGGCCGGACGCGCCATCAAGGCGTCGCGCAGAGCGACCGCTCCGTCAACGCGTGTTCCATCACCCAGTTGCCCGGACGCGTCGATGGGCACGCCGGCTTCCTGGGCGCGCCATTTCCCGACCGCGTCGAAGTTTTCGAGCGCCAGCCCGAGCGGATCCATCACGCGGTGGCAGCCGGCGCAGGCCGGGCTCGCGCGATGCCGCTCCATCCGCGCCCGCACCGTCTGTGGGGCGCGTGGATCGCTCTCCGGGAATGCCGGAACCTCGGCGGGCGGCGGCGGGGGCGGCGTGCCGAGCAGGTTCTCGAGGATCCACTTGCCGCGGACCACAGGGGACGTCCGGTCGGCGTGCGAGGTGACGAGCAGAATTCCACCCTTGCCGAGCAGCCCTTGCCTCGCGTTCTCCGCGACCGTGACGCGGCGGAAACGCGCGCCGTAGACGTGACTCATTCCGTAGTGCCGCGCCAGCCGCTCATTGACGAACGTGTGATCGGCCGTCATCAGGTCGAGCACACTGCGGTTCTCGTCCAGGATGCTGCCCACGAACAACTCGAGCTCTCTTTCGAACGACTGACGCAGGTTGTCGTCGAAGTCCGGGAACAGATTCTTGTCGGGAGTCGTACTCCGCAGGTTGCGGAAGTGCAGCCACTGGGCGGCGAAGTTGGCGACGAGCGCCCGCGATCGCGAATCCGCGAGCATCCGTCGAACCTGCTGCTCCAGCACCGCAGGCTGACGGAGCCGTCCGCTCGCGGCCACGTTCAGCAGTTCGTCGTCCGGAATGCTGCTCCAGAGGAAGAACGACAGCCGCGAGGCGAGCTCGCTGTCGCTGACGCGGTACGTCTGACCGTCGGCCACGGCTGGTGGATCCTGCTCGGCGCGGAAGACGAACTTCGGGCTGACGAGCACCGCCCGCAGCGCCAGCTCGATGCCTCGCTCGAATCCGGAATCGCTCCTGCCCTGTTCGTAGAACACCATCAACGGCGCAATATCGGCGGCCGTGACTTCGCGCCGGTACGCCCGCCGGGCTAGGGTTCGGACGATTCTCTCGGCGCAGGAGCGTTCCTCCGCGTCGTGGTCGCGTCCGCCTTCAGGCGGACCCGCCGACGGGCGACAGATGAACACCCGCCTTCGGCTGGACGTGTCCGACGCACCTGCCGCCGCAAACGGCCCCGTCACCGTCATGCTCTCGACGTGCGGCAACCCCAGATGATCCGTCGCGATCAGCGTCGTCCGCAGGAACGGCTGGAGCCGCGAGCCGCCGTACGCCGGTGGGCGGCGCAGGAACGCCGCACCAACCGCGCGCTGCCCCGCCTTCGCACGCACGCGAACCTGCAGCTTTCGGTCGTGCGCGGTGACGACGTCGGTGGCATTCAGCGACGACTGGACGTATTCCTCCGGGCCGCCAACCGGAGCGAGCAGCACGCGCGCGCCGTCGAGCGTGATCTCGAGCTGGTGCTCGTACTCCAGCCCTCGTACCGAGCCGAGGTTGGTCTGCAGCAGCCGGACCTTGATCACGTATTCGCCGTCGAGGGGGAAGGTGTGCGTGGCCATCAGGCCGCCGCGCGTCCCGGGCGAGAGGTCCTCGTTCTGCTCTACCTGCGACGCGTCACCACGGATCCGATACGTCTCCGATCCGGCCATGATGCGGGGGCTGCCGACCGCCAGCTCGCTGATGTACGCCGCGGCGGACAGGTAGCGTTCCAGCAGCGCCGGCGACACGCCAAGCAGGCTGGCGTTGTTATCGAAGCCATCCGCTGAATCGTCCGGCGGCAGCAATGTGGCCGTATCCACCTCGAGCGCAAGCAGGTCGCGGATCGCGTTCGCGTATTCGCTGCGGTTGAGCCGGTGAAGGGCGTGACGTCCGGGGTTCGGCCGTGCCGCAGCCGCCCGGTCCAATGCTGTCTCGAGATGCGAAGCAAGCCCTTCGGAGGTCACCGCATCCGGCCGCGGCATTCCTGGTGGCGGCATCGAGCCGGTGCGCAGCCGGCGCACCACCTTCTCCCACATCTCCGCCTGTTCGGGAATCCGCGTGAGGTCGGGCGCATCGAGTACGACACCGGTGGCGGTGGCCTCGGACTTTGCCTGTGAGCTGTGACAGTTCCCGCAGTACTGACGGATGGTTTGTTCGCTCGTGAAGCGAATAGGCTCGCTTTGAGTCTTTTCACGGTCGATCGTGGGGCGAGCCCCGCCGAAGCCTCGCGAAGGCGGGTTAGGCTCGCCTTGCGGATGCCAGCGACGCGCGGCGGCTTCCGGCATGCTCGCGACCGCCAGCGCCCAGACAGCGCAGACCGCGAGGGCTCCGCGAGCAGCAGTCGACACCACGTTCAGTCCATCAGCCGCTGCTGAAGGTAGGTGAACTCGAGCGCGGAACGCATCGCACGCTCGTTCAGATTGGCGGCTGCCGCGTGCCCGCCGTCGATGTTCTCGTAATACAGGAAGTCGTACCCGTATTCCTTCAGGCGTGCGCCCGCCTTCCGCGCGTGGGCGGGATGGACCCGGTCGTCCTTGGTTGAGGTCTCGATCAGGACCTTCGGGTACTTCTGGCCGGGCTTCAGGTTCTGATACGGCGAGTACGACATCAGCATGGCGCGTTCCGCCGGAATCTTCGGATCCCCGTATTCACCGATCCATGACGCGCCCGCGCCGATATGGTCGTATCCGATCATGTCGAACAGCGGCACCTGAATGACGATGGCGTTGTACAGCTCCGGCCGCTTCGTCAACGCGACGCCCATGAGCAGGCCGCCGTTCGAGCCGCCCATGATGCCGAGCCGCCGCGGACTGGTGATCTTCCGGCGAATCACGTCCTCGGAGACGGCAAAAAAGTCGTCGTAGACCCGCATGCGATTGAGCTTCAGCCCCGCGTTGTGCCACCGCGGTCCGAACTCGCCGCCGCCGCGGATGTTCGCCACCACGTACACGCCGCCCTTCTCCAGCCAGAGCTTGCCGACCGTCCCCGAGTAGGAGGGCGTCTGGCTTACCTGGAAACCGCCGTACGCGTAGAGCAGCGTTGGCGCGTTTCCATCCGGCTTCAGATCCTTCCGCCGCACCACGAAGTACGGGATTCGGGTGCCGTCCTTCGAAAGCGCCCAGAACTGCTCGACGAGATGCGGCGAGGCGTCGAAGCGTGCCGGCAGGCTGCGCACCTGCTGCGGCGCGCCACCGCCCGCGTCGCCGATCCATTGACTGGTCGGCGTCAGATAGCTGGTGACGCTCAATACGAGCCGGTTGTCGCTGTCGGCGGCCGAGGAAATGCCGATCGATGAATCGCGCGGCAGCGCCAGTCTCGTGGACGTCCACTTCCCTGCCGTTCGCGCGAAGCTCAGGACCTGCCCCTTCACGTTCTCGTACAGCGCGACGACCAGACGATCCCGTGTCGTGGCCACCTGCTCGATCGACTGGCTGGAGGTGGGGCGGAGCACGAGCGATCCGCGCAGCTTCGCCGGCGACGCCTTCACCGCGGCGAGGTCGAAGTCGATGAGGTCGCCCTCCTTGAAGCCCGCGGCCGTCCAATCCTGCTCGAGGCTCACGACGAGCCGGCCGGAGACATATCCTTGAATCGTCGACTTCGTCGGCAGATCGAGCTTCGCCACGCGGGCACTTTCGAAGTGTCCGCCGTCAGGCGGACCTGGGGTGACCAGGTGGTAGGCCGAATTGAAGAAATCGACCGACTGGACGATGACCACGCCGGCCACGCGGCCATCCGGCTCGCGCAGCACCGTGGCCGCGGACGCAACGTCTTTCACAGCCCCGCGGAAGATTTCTTTCGCCGCGGCAAGCGGCTGGCCACGCTTCACGACCTTGACGACGTACGGATATCCCGACTCGGTGAGCTGACCCTGTTCCCATTCGTGCGACACGATCAGCGTGTCCCGGTCCACCCAGCTGTAGCTGCTCTTCGCCTCGGGAATGCGGAAACCGCGTTCGTCGAACATGCCGGTCTGCGTGTCGAACTCGCGCACCGTCGCGGCATCCTTGCCGCCGTCGGAGAGCTCGACGAGGCAGTAGCGATCCGCGGGCGGGAGACAGCTCGGCGCGTGCCAGACCCAGTTGGCTTTTTCGTTCTTCGCCAGCGCGTCCAGATCGAGGATCGTCCGCCACTGCGGCGTTCCCGACCGGTAGCTCTCGACCGTCGTGGTGCGCCAGATGCCGCGGACGTGCTGCGCGTCCTGCCAGAAATCGCGCAGCGTACCGTCGCCGGCAAACGACACCGCGGGAATGCGATCGCTCGCCGTCAGAATCTTCACGGCATCGTCGTAGATGCCTTTGAAGCGCGGGTCGTTCTGCAGCTGCGGCAGGGAGCGGGCGTTTTCAGCCTTGGCCCACTCCAGCGCCTTGGCGCCTTCGATCTCCTCCATCCAGACGTACGGGTCGTCATCGTTCGCCGCGAGCAGCGTGGATGCGCAGAGAATGCCGACGAGAACGCGCAGCTTCATGGCTCCGTCCCTCTCACTTGTTACTTCACTTCTGACTTGCCGGCGGCGCACAGGGGCCGGGGCCCGGCACAGCGAAGTTCGTCGTCACCGGCTCCCCTTTTATTTCCTGATACGCGACATTGATGTTGAGGAGCGCGCGACACTTCGGTGTATTGCCGTACTCGAGACCCGGGAGGCGCTCTTCCTTCATGAACACCGCGAGCTTCTTGTTCTTCTCGAGCTCGGCCAGCGCCTGTTCCGGCGTCTCGCCTCGCTTCAACGACCGCTGAGCGACCGTCAGCAGCTCGCGATTGAATTCCGTGTAGGCGCGGAATCCGGCCCAGGTGTTCACGTTGCCGTGACCCTCGATGACCAGGTCAACGTCCTTGATCCCTTTCAAGGCCTTCTCCAGCGTGTCGGGCAGCGCGATCACGCTGCCCTTCGTCTGCGGGTCGATCAGCGGCGCCATGTTCCACGCCATGAGGTCGCCGATGCACATCGCTCGCAGCGCGGGAAAGACGACAAACGCGTCGCCGTCGGTATGCCCGGCGCCGAACCAGTAGAGCTCGATCCGGTCGCGTCCGCTTCCGAGTCTCGCGACGTTGGTGAAGGTGGTGTCGGGCATCCAGGCCCGATTCGCTTTCGGGTTGGCAGTCACCCACTTTTTCGTGTTCTCGTGCGTCACGACCTGCACGTTGGGCCGCGCAGCCTTGAAGTAGTCGTTGCTCCCGTTGTGATCCGGGTGGACGTGCGTGTTGATCAGCGTGGTGACCGGCTTGTCGGTGACGGTCCGCACCTGCTTCATGATTGCGTCGCCGTTGTTCGCCAGCTTCGTGTCGACGAGGACGACGCCGTCGGCGGCGATGAACACCGTCGTGTTGCTGCCGGCGCCGGGAATCTTGTACAGGTTGTCCTTGATCTTCTCGATCGTGCCGGTCGGCGGAATGGGGTTTCCGCCGCCGCGGCCGCCGCCGCCACCGCGCTGCGCGGCCACACCGGCCACGGACAGACCCACCACCACGATCGCCGTCAGAACTGCCGAACGCTTCATCAACCCTCCCGGTGTATCGATCGTGGAGCGCGCCTTGTCAGGCGCGCTTCGCGGACCTAACAAGGTCCGCGCCACGAAACACTTCGCGTTACGGCTGGATGATAGCAGGGCGCCCGGCCATTCAGCGACGTCTCGACTACCGGCCGGCCGGACTCGGCGTGGGCGGTTCCACGAGCGCTCCAGACGAGGGACGCGAGCGCGACTGCATCGCCCGCTGCCAGCGACTCAGATGACGACTTGCCGGAGCGGACTGCGGCACCTGCAGCAGCTCGCCGCCCGCCTGTCGTGATTTCAGATACAAGAGAACCGTCATCGTGGCCGTGAGCGGCGCGACAAACACATCGAGCAGCTGATACATCGCCGAAGACCACGAGCCGTCGATCGCGAAACCCAGCTCCCGCGGCTGCCAGTTCTCATCCAGCCTGAACACGAAGTTCATGTCAACCGCGGACAACCACACCACCAGCGGCAAGGCAAAATGCAAAGCCGTAATGATGACCACGGTGCTCCACGCCCGCCCGGCCAGACGCCGCGCGCGGCGGAGAGCCTCGCGCGCGCCGCAGTCTTCCATGACCACGACCGGCGCGTACAACACGTACGCGACGGCGGCAATCACGCCCGGAACAATCAGCAGAAGCGACCACGCCGCGGTGATGGCCACAACCATTGCCGTCGCCAATGCGAGCGGCTTCCAGCGGCGTCGAACGGCAGCCCAGGCATCGCGAAGTGATGCGGGGCGCAGCGGCGCGACGAACGCCTGGAACACGATCGGCGCGACGATCGCCGGGATCGTCAGGTAGGTGCCGACGTTCAGCGCGATCATCGCGGCGATGATGCCTGCACCGGTCGCCCCCGAGACGCCGCCCTGCGCGTCGATTATCGCGAGGCCAGCGAGAACGATCATCAGCGGCACATACGCGAGAAGGGACAGCCGCAGCAGCACGGGGAACCGCTCGCTGTACAGCGCCAGCGCCTGGCGCAGCAGCGTCCCACTTCCCTCAGCGGCAGCCCGGAGTGCGGATGCGAATCCACCCGCCCGCGACGGTCGATCGGCCGGATCCTTCGCCAACGCCGACGTGATGACGCGGGCGACACCGCGGGGGACGTGACGTGCGCGCGTCCGCAGGGGAGCGGGAGCCTCCGTGAGATGCTGCCGCATCACCCACGCCGCGTCACCCGTGAACGGCGGCTCTCCGGCGAGCAACCGGTACGCGATGACCCCGAGGCTGTAAATGTCGGACCGGCCGTCGACCTCGTCGCCGCGGCATTGTTCGGGGGACATGTAGGTCGGCGTTCCCGTGACGGAACCGAATTGCGTGAGGACGTCACTTGCAATCGTCGCCGCATCGGCCTGCGCGGCCGGCACGAAAACCGTCTCGCCCTCCTCCGGGTGCACCGCTTCCGGCGGCGGCCCACTGAGTGCGGCAGACGGATCGGCGAGGTGTCCGAGCTTGACGAGGCCGAAATCCAGAACTTTGACGGTATACCCGCCCCGGCGATTCGGTTCGAGCCAGATGTTTTCGGGCTTCAGATCGCGGTGCACGATTCCCTGCCGGTGCGCCTCGTCCAGCGCGGAGGCCACCTGATCCAGGATGTCGACGGTCCAACTGACCGGCAAACGAGGCTCTTCGGCCAGGATGTCCGACAGCGTGCAGCCATCCAGATACTCCATCACCAGGTACGCCACCTGCCCGTCGTCTATCACGGCAAAGCCGAAGTCCGTGACGTCAACGACGTTTGGGTGGCGCAGCCGCCCGGCGGCCTCCGCTTCGCGCCGGAAACGCTCGACGAACTCCGGCCGGCTGGTCAGGTGTGGCCGGATCACCTTGATGGCAACGGTCCGCGTGGTGTGGAGGTGCGTCGCGCGATAGACTGCACCCATCCCGCCCTGTCCGACGAGCGACTCGATTCGATACTTGGCGTCGAGCAGATCGCCGACGCGCACCGGGTTCTCTGCAGCCATCGTGCGGGTCCGAAATTGTACGAGGAATCGATGACAGGCGTTAATCAACTGAAACGGGCGTCGGCACGCGCACGTCTTGCCGCGATTGCCGTTTGTTGTCTCGTCCTGCCGGCTGCGGCTCAGCAAAAGCGCTCGATGACCGAGCGCGACCTGTTCGCATTCGTCTGGGTTGCCGACCCGCAGATTTCCGCGGACGGCTCGCAGGTCGCCTTCGTGCGTGTGACGGCGAACGAGAAGACGGACGCGTACGACACCGACATCTGGGTCGTTGCCGCGGATGGCCGCGACAGCGCGCGACAGCTGACGCGTGGCACGGCGGACAGTGCCCCCCGCTGGTCGCCCGACGGCCGCCAGCTCGCGTTCGTCCGGTCCGTACAGCGCGACGGCCGTCCGCAGCCGCCCCAGCTCTTCGTGCTCGCCCTTGACGGCGGCGAGCCGCGCCAGATCACCGACATTCCACGCGGTGCGGGCAACCCGGTGTGGTCACCTGACGGACGCACGATTGCGTTTACATCGACCGCGCGTGCAGAAGACCTTGCACAGAAACAGGACCGGCCGCGTGAGAGCGATGTGCGCGTGATCACCGACCCGGTCTACCGCGCCAACGCCGTCGGCGACTGGGGATACATCGACCCGCAACGGCCGCCGCACATCTGGACGGTCGCTATTTCCGATCCGGCCGGGCCGGCGGCCACGCCGCGGCCGATTACCTCCGGAACCTTCACCGAGGCCAATGTTCAGTGGTCGCCGGACGGGAAGCAGTTGTACTTCGTCTCCAATCGCGACAAGGAGCTGTCGTACCGGCCGGAGGACGCGGACCTGTATTCGGTCCCGGCGACCGGCGGCGAGGTGGTCCGCCGCGTCAGCATCGATGGGCCGATCGGCGATTACGCGCTCTCCGCCGACGGATCGCGCGTGGCGTTCATCGGTGCGTTGACGGGTACGCCGCCCCGGTCCTACAGCCAGCCCGATCTGTTCGTTGCCGCCCTCGCATCCGAGGTCCGCCTGAAGGCGGACACGCCAGGTACGGCGAGTAATCTGACCGCCGCATATGACTTCGACGCCGATGGCGGCCTGGCGGGCGATCAGCGTCCTCCCCGCGGCGGCTCTCCGTCTGCGCCGGTTTGGAGCCGCGACGGCTCGAGCATCCTCATCAAGGCGGGTGAGCAGGGCGCGGCGAACATGAAGCGCGTGGACGTCGCGACGGGCAAAGTGGACGCAGTCACCACCGGGAATCAGGAAGTGATGGCGTACACCGCGGATGCGCGCGGCGAGAACGTCGCCCTCGTGCTCTCGACGCAGACCGTGGTCGGCGACCTGCATCTGCTGAACGCGGGGAGCCGTGCGACACGGCGGCTGACGTCGTTCAACGATCGGCTCTTCGGACAGCTGCAACTGAGCGAGCCGGAGGAGATCACCTACCCGAGCTTCGACGGCCGCACGATGCAGGGCTGGATCATGAAACCGCCCGGCTTCGAGGCGTCGCGGAAGTACCCGCTCGTCCTGCAGATTCACGGCGGACCGCACGCCGCGTACGGCAACACCTTCACGCACGAGTTCCAGTGGATGGCCGCGCAGGGTTATGTCGTGCTGTTCACCAACCCGCGCGGCAGCTCGAACTATGGTCAGGACTTCGGCAACATCATCCAGTTCAAGTATCCAGGCGACGACTACAAGGATCTGATGGCCGGCGTCGATGCGCTGTTGAAGCGTGGATATATCGACGAGGCGCGCATGGGCGTGACGGGCGGCAGCGGGGGCGGCCTGCTGACGAACTGGGTCGTCACGCAGACGAACCGCTTCAAGGCCGCCGTGTCGCAGCGGGACATCTCGGACTGGACCGGCTTCTGGTACACCTCCGACTTCTGGACGCCGAACGTGTCGTGGTTCGTCAAGGCACCCTTCGAGGATCCACAGGAGTATGCCGCCCGCTCGCCGATCACCTACGTCCGCAACATCCAGACGCCGATCATGTTCATCCTCGGCGACGAGGACTGGCGCACGCCGCCGTCAGCCGGCGGCGAGCAGCTGTTCCGGGCGCTCAAATACCTGAAGCGGCCGACGGTGATGATCCGGTTTCCGGACGAGACGCACGAGCTCTCGCGCTCCGGCAAACCCTGGCATCGCGTCGAGCGTCTCCAGCACATCGTCGGCTGGATGGACAAATACCTGCTCGGAAAGAACGCGGGAAAGTACGAATAGCCTCCAGGAGGACAGGTCATGGCGAGATCACACCGTGCGCGGCCGGGGTCTTTCAGCTGCCGACGCTCGTGCTGTTTCTCGCACGGCTGCGGGTGATCACGGCGCGCTTCCTGTGGACCCGCTTCCGGTACGCCGTCCTGTTGATTTTCGTTGCCGCGGCGCTGCTGACGCCCTCGCCGGACCCGTGGACGCAGACCGTGCTGGCCGTGCCGATGCTGGCGATGTACGTGATCAGCATCGCCGTGGCGTGGCTCGCGGCGCCGCGCAAGGCCGCGGGACCGGCCGTTCCGCATCTCCGCCTCGTCGCGGCCGCCGCCGTGCTCGATCAGGCATGGCGGCGCCGGAGCGCGTCCGCAGACTCTTAATCTGCGGGTTGAAGGTTCGATTCCTTCGCGGCTCCGCTCTCCCTCTCTCAGTTGACCAGTTTTTCTCTACACCGGGTCGCAGGAACCGAACCTCATCAGCGGTGTCTGACTTCGATTGAGGAGGTAAACATGTCCTTTGATGCCAGGGTTTTTCGCCCGATTGGCGCGCTAGGTATCCTCGCGTCCGATCCGATGATCGAAGCAGGCATCATGGCCGCCGGTCCCTTCTGGCAAGCGGGTGACTACTTCCGGCTGTTGATCAGTGCGGTCAGCGTGCTCGCGGCGGTTCTTCTCCTGGTCGCCGGCGTGCTCCTCTGCATGAAGCGGATTGCCGGTCGCGCGGTCGCGCGTCTGTCGGCGAGCGTGTCGATCCCCGTATGCGTTTTCAGCGCCGCTATCGGCCTAATGGGAGGGCACGCGCTGTTATACGGGGTCGGCTATCCGATTGTTATTGTTTTGCTCCTGAATCGAGCGACACCATCCAGCGGCGTTACTACGAACCTGGAAAATCCGGCGGTTCGCGCCGATGCGCCTCGCCCTGGAGGGCAACTGATACTCGGCGTCGCCTAAACGCTGCACCCAGACGAGATCGGTCGGCGAAGTAGATCTCTTCGTTCCGCCGACTCAGGAGAGGCGCGCGCGATCCTTACATTCATGCGTCGTTTCTGAGTGCGTCGATTTGGCTGAGCAACTGTGCGACCTGGTTCCAACTGGCGAAGGCTAGGGTCACCACTAATTAGATCAAGCACGTGAGAACGCGTCGGGCCGGCGTCACTCAACGTGACCCTGCGCCGCCAGCCTTCACGAGGATGGCCGCACCGAGCATGATCGCAACGTCGGCCACATTGAAGATTCCAGTCCGCAGGGAGCCGACCCCGACGTTCATGAAGTCGATCACCACACCATCGGTCCACGTGTTGCGACCACGGCCGCCATCGCCTGGTCAGTCTGGCGTTGGGCGCTCCGCCGACTCGATCACTAACCTGTTCATCGGCGCCTGTCGCGGTTCGAGGCGCAAACCGAGTTGTTCCTGAATGGCGGTGAACAACGACCCGCCAACCGCCGGATCGGGTGCGTCAACCGGCGTGAATGTCAGATCGAGATCAAAGGCACCGGTCAGCCCTGTCGCATCCACCACGGGTCGCCCGGCTGCGGGAGCAAGTAGGCGGACAAGCTCGGTGAGCCGGACGCCAGTTCCCCTGAACCGGCCTCGCAGGCGGCTCAGGCCGCATACCGGCGAATCCGGCGTCCGCCTCGCGCCGCTAGCCTTGAATGCCGCTGCCAATGCCGCACAGTCGGCGGTCGAAGGGCGCATCTGTGGACCCAGACCTCGGTCGGCTCGAGCGACAACAAGGGCGTAAGCCGGACCGTCACGCACCTCTCGGCGCGTCACGAGCTTGAACCGCTCGATGAGCAGGTTCCGCATCATCGCCAAGAGGAGCGGCCGCTGCGCGACCTCATCGGAGATCGGCGGGCCCTTGCCGATGATGTCCCATCTTTCCGAGTCGACCCACGACGGCAGCCGCTCACCAAACACGAGCTCATGGGGCTGCACGTCGAACACGACTCGAAGCAGGTCGGCAAGCCTCGTGTTCGTTACGAGGAACTGGCCGCTCGGTTGGACCTCCGAGTGGTCTTCGGCGTTTGTGTTACCGGAGGGGCGGATGGAGGCGACTTCAAACGTCGGGGCGCCTTGTTGGCCGGCAAGCGTGGCACTCAACAACACGACTGCGACCATGGCGCCGGTCACTCGTGCCACTTTTCGCCCTCCGCGCCGGATTGTAGCGCCCTTCATCATCTGGCGAGCTTTCAAGCCCAACTCTTAATTCTTTAATTGACAACGCCGCGCGTCCAGCGTTACAGTGCTTCTGGTAACTTTTAATTCTTTAAGATTACACATGGCTCGCACCAAGTCTCCCGCCCTCACCGACGCCGAAGCCCGCGTCATGGGCGTGCTCTGGGAACGTCACGCCGCCACCGTGGCGGATGTGGTCGGCGCCCTGAAGAAACGGCCGGTGACTTACAGCACCGTGCAGACGATCCTGCGGATCCTCGAGACGAAGGGCTACGTGGCCCACGACAAGGTTGCGCGCGCGTTCGTCTACCGGCCGCTTGTCGATCAGGCGCAGGCGCGCCGGCGCGCCCTGCGGCATCTCGCCCGCCGGCTTTTCGACGGCTCCCCCACCTTGCTCGTGTCGAACGTACTCGAGGACGAGACGATCGACGCGGCCGAGCTGAAGCGCCTCAAGGAACTGATCGACCACGCATAGGAGACGCCCGTGGACGCAGTGTTGAACTGGCTATGGCAGGGTGGCGTGGTGGCGATCGTGGCAGCGGGAACGCTGCACCTTCTCGATCGCGCCCGCGCCGCCGTTCGCTGCCTCGTCTGTTGGGCCGCACTGCTCGTGGTCGTTGTGCTGCCTCTGGTTTCCCTCGCCATGGCTGCCGCGTCACCAGTTGCTCCAGCGGCCTCCAACGCCGCAGCGATCCTTACGGTTCCCGCTGCGTGGTGGACCTCGAGCGCGCTGATCGCGGGGGCCTGGGCGGTCTGGGTGGGCATTTACGGCGTCCGTCTCGCCCGCGCGATCGTTGTCGTCCGCCGCGCCAGGGCACGGTGCCGGCCGTTTTCACCGGCGGTCGAATCCTCGCTTGGGTACTGGCGCCGCGCGCGTCACACCGGGCGGCCCGCGCGGCTGGCCGTTTCCGATCGCGTGAGCGCAGCGGCCGTGTTCGGCTGCGGCACCCCGGTCATCGCGGTGGCGCCAACGCTCATCGCGCGTCTTGACGCCGACGAGCTCGATCGCGTCGTCATCCACGAGTGGGCGCACGTGCAGAGGCGCGACGACCTGGCAAACATCGGACAGCTCCTCCTCCGCGCGGTGGCCGGATGGCATCCCGCCATCTGGTGGCTCGATCGCCGTCTGTCTATCGAACAGGAGCTGGCGTGCGATGAAACGGTCGTGGCCGTCGCGGGCGGGGCAAAGTCCTATGCGTCATGCCTCGTCAAGCTGGCCTCGCTTCGAGCTGCACAGTCCGACGTGCTGCTGGCCTCGGGCGCGCTTTCGTCGAGCGGGCTCACACGACGAGTCGCGCGCCTGCTTCTGTTCAAGGACTTCATTTCGTCTGCGTGGGGACGCCGGGCCGCGGCCCTCGTCGTTGTGCTGCTCGTCGTGCTGGCACTCGGTGTCGCACGGCTGCGCATCGTCGAGGCCGCGGTGTCGGCGACCGTCGTCCGCGTGCTGCAGCCGGTGGCCGGCGCAATACCTGCTGCGGTGCATCCTGATGCCATGCGCTCCGATTCGCCGGCGGCACAGCCGCGCCGGGCTGCGCCGGTGCCGGATCGCCTCGAGGCGTCACTTTTCCCGCTGAAGCCGGACTCCACGGCACGTCCGGCTCCGGCTACCCCGCAACCGGATCCGCATCGCGCCACCGAACTCATCGACGACACGAGCGCAAACGCGGCCGCCGGCTCACATGATGCCGTGGGCGAAATCGAATCCCCCGATCCCCCGCTTGTTACGGCACCCTCCCCCACGCTCGCGGCATCGCCGCCCGCCATCGACGCCGAATCGCGCTCCACCTGGGGCTCGGCGGCAGACGCCGGGGTCGCGATCGGCCGCAGGACGAAAAACACCGGCGTTGCCACCGCCGGTGCATTTACCCGGTTCGCGAAAAGAATAGCTGGCTCATTCTGAGGGCTTTATCGTGCGCGTACATCTGGTCAATCCCAGCGACGTCTCGTTTGGAACGGCCGTCATCACTCCGCGCTGGCAATATGTGCTCGCCGCCGCGACGCCGGAGCGACACGGTGTCCCCGCGATCGTCGACGAAACGCTCGAACAGCTCGATCTCGACAGCGTGGCTCCCGGTGACGTGGTCGGGATCGGTATCCACACTGCCAATGCGCTGCGCGGCTATCAGCTTGGACGGGCCGCCAGGGAGCGCGGTGCGCTTGTCGTCTTCGGTGGAATCCACGCCACGCTCTTCCCGGACGAAGTGCGCGAGCACGGCGCCGCGCACGCCGTCGTGACCGGGGACGGCGATCTCGTCTGGCCGAATGTGCTGCGCGACTGCGAGCAAAATGCGCCGCAGCCGCACTACGACGGCGGCCGCGTCGGAGGCGACGACTTCCTGTCCGCGAGATGGGACCTGCTGTCGGCCGATCGCTACATGTGGGCGTCGGTGCAGACCGTCCGCGGTTGTCCAAAGCATTGTTCGTTCTGCTCGGTCTGGCGCACCGACGGACAAACGCCCCGCCAGCGGCACGTGCATGCGGTCATCCGCGAGCTGGTGATGCTGCGGCGAAAGGGGTTCCGCTTCATCGTCCTGGCGGACGACAACTTCTACCCTGTGACGCTCGCCGATCTCGCGGCAGCCGACCGCCGTGCCGACAAGAGCCGGCACGCGGCGCTTTCGGCGCTTCGCCAGGAGCGGTTCGAGCTGATGGCGCAGATGGCGAAGCTGCCGGACGACATGGTGTTCTACACGCAGATCACGATGGAAGCTGCCGAGGATCCCGAATTTCTCGCGGCGATGCGCCGTGCCCGCATCCGCGGCGCGCTGGTCGGCGTGGAGTCGGTCACGCCGGAAGGGCTGAAGGCGGTCTTCAAGAACTTCAACGAGGCCGGCGAAGGGCTGGTGACGCGTCTGCAGGCGTTTCGCGCCGCGGGCGTCCACGTGCTCGGTTCGTTCATCTTCGGGTTGCCGACCGATACGCCGGAAACGTTTCCGGCTACGGCCGACCTGGCGCAGCGCGCGGGCGTGTCGTTCGCCCAGTTCGTGAT
Source organism: Vicinamibacterales bacterium (assembly GCA_035711805.1). Taxonomy (GTDB): domain Bacteria; phylum Acidobacteriota; class Vicinamibacteria; order Vicinamibacterales; family UBA2999; genus Gp6-AA40. The sequence goes on along the minus strand of DASTBV010000192.1, from coordinate 18,508 downwards.
GCTCACGCCGCTGCCCGGAACGCTCGACTTTGCCAAGTGGGAAAAAGAAGCCACAAATGTACCAACCGTCGGCGGCGTGCCGTTGACCCGCTACTGGCTCATCCCGTCATCGCAGCGGCCGAAGGTGTACAACCCACATCCCCGAATGTCGGCGGACGAGATCCGCGTACGCACGCAGCACGTGTGGGATCGCTTCTACGGTTTCCGGGCCGCGTGGGCGCGTTCGGCGTGCGTGCGATCGCTGCGCGCCCGCATCGCCTTCGTCCTCATCTCGAAACTGTACCGGCAAATGTACGCAAATACAGGCATCGCGACCGACAGCGCCCGCGTCGAGCGCTCAGCCCGGCGAGCACGATGGCTCGCGCGGGCAGCCCGCAGGCTGTTCGTGGCTGCCCCGATGCCGCACCTGGAGGAGCCGGCGGGAGCGGGCGATCGCGGTGGCCGCCGGCTTGCAGTATCGCTGGTGCCCTGAACGGAGGTTAACGTGCCGCTTCGAACGGTCGTCTGCATCCTGGCGTGGCTGGTACTTGTGACAGTGCCGGCCGCCACGGAACCGTCCGGTCGCTCACGTGAGTTCCTCGCCACCGCGTTCCACGTCGGCAAGGACGACCTCGCGCGGATCGCGGCCGGCCGCGTGTACTCGGGGACGCTGCCGGTGCAGCATCCGCGAGAAGTCGCCACGCTGGGCATCGTTCGGATCCAGACGACTCCTCAGCGCTACATCGACGGCCTGGCCGACATCGCAGCTTTCAAGCGCGACGACAAGATTCTGCAGATCGGCACGTTCGGCGCTCCTCCGCGGGCGGGCGACATCGCCGATCTGACGCTCGACGAGGAGGACGTCGACAGCCTGCGTGAATGCCGTGTCGCGGATTGCGACGTACAGCTGTCAGCGCAAGCCATCGAACGTTTCCGTGCGGACGTGAACTGGCGGGCGCCGGACGCCTCGCGCCAGGCCGCAGATCTGATGCGGCGCGTTCTGCTGGAGTACGTAACCCAGTACCAGAAGGCCGGCTCAGTAGCCGCGATGGAGTACGCCGACTCGACCGGCCGTCTGTCGCTGGCCAACGAGTTCAAGGCGCTCGTCGCGGCCGACACCACGACCTGGCAACACGTGCCCGACCTGCGCCGTCATCTCCTCGACTTTCCGTCCGTGCGGGCCGGCTCCAGAGATCTCGTGTACTGGTCCAAGGAAAAGGTTCACCGGCGGCCCGTCATCAGCGTCACGCATCTCGCGATCGTCCCGGGTGAGCGCGAGTCACCCGTGAAATACGCGGTGGCGTCCCGGCAGATTTACGCGATGCACTACTTCGACGTGTCGCTTGGGCTGACGCTCCTCGTTCCCGATACATCTGCCGCGAAACCGGCCACCTACGTCGTGTATCTGAATCGATCCCGGATTGATCTCTTCGATGGCATGCTGGGCGGAATCGCCCGGAAGGTCGTGAAAGGAAAAGCGCGCTCGCTGGTGGCGGAGCAACTGGAACGAGTGCGGCGCACCCTCGAGACGGCCGGGTGACGGCTACCAGGAATTGATGCGCGAGACCTCGATCTTCCCGATCCTCGGGATGACGACGATGTCGATCGGAAAGCTGACCACGCCGGGAGCGATGCCAAAGCCGGCGCCGTGCATCATGGTGAGGCGCGTGGCCTCCGTGAACATCGCCGGCGCCGATCGAATCGATGCATCGGAACACGAGCCCCCAATCAGCGCCGACAGCCTTTGCACTTCGGGCTTCTGACGCTCGGCTGCCGGCACGCGCGCGTCGGTGCCTCTCATCAGCGACATCGCCACGACCTCTTGTCCATGGAAGCGCACTCCGCAATCCCGGAAGGTCAGACTCGAAAGATCACGAACCCGTACGGCCCACCTGTTGGTTGGCGCGTCGGTGGCGATGCCAATCCCGACGACGACGCTCGCGGCACGACCGTCCTGATCGAATCCGGACACCGCCACTCTCGCCACCACCGGGTTCGACGAGTAGTGGCTGACGATGTCAGCCGCGGGGATGCTCTTGAGGAATGCCGTCAGCCCGAGGCCCAGTTCGCCGGCGATGTACTCGGCTTGACCGCGCAGGGTGGCGGGGAGCTGCGTCCGGTCGATCTTCGCGCAGAAATCACGGAAATGGTCGTGCAGCGCGATCGTGGCCTTCGTTTCCGTGTCGGTCAGCTCGTAGACGCCCTGCATCGTGGCGACGGTGCGGAGGCCGGTGACGCAGTACTTCTGACGCAACGGTTCGGGTCCACGGCGGCTCATCATGGCTGTGTCGGATCCGACGACGATGCCGTCCGGCGTGATGAACACGCCGATGAGTGTGGCGAAAACCAGGGCAATGCTCATGACGGGACTGAAGACAGGGTAACGCAGGGCTATAATCCGCGCCATGGGCAGGTTGATCTGTCTCTTCTGTCTGGCTCTCGGTTCAATCGCCTCCGCGCAGTCGCCGGCCGCGAAACCATCCGACGAAGCCGGCGTACGCGACGTCGTCCGCCGCTACACCGAAGCGCGCGAGCTGAGCGATCCCAAGGCTATCGAAGCGCTGTTCACCGCGGACGCTGACCAGTACACGACAAGCGGCGAGTGGCGGCGCGGGATGTCGCAGCTCGTGAAGGGGATGCTCGACACGTCGGCGCGCAACCCGGGCACGAGGGCGATCACAATCGCCGCGATCCGATTCGTGACACCGGACGTCGCCATCGTCGACGGCGAGTACAGGACCGGAACCGACGCGCGCCTGATCTGGACCACTCTGACCGTGAAACGCGACGCGCGCGGCTGGAAGATCGCGGCTATCCGCAACATTGCGCCGACCAGTCCTCCGACGCGCTGACCGCGGCCGGGCGTAGTGTCCGCCTTCAGGCAGACCCGGGGCCGCGTCGTAGTGTCGGCCTTCAGGCGGACCCCTGTTCCTGCTCAGGCACTCCAACTTGCATCCGCTGCTCTGACGGCAAAAAGCACTAGTCCTGCCGGCTGGAGCGGACGTGCGCCAGGAACGTCGCGATTTGGGCAGGCGGGCGGATACGACGCGGCGCGTCATGATGTGGATCTGCGGCGAAACGTCGGCAGTGGCAGAGGTGCCGCGGTATCTGGCAGCGCCCGACGTCGGCAGGCGAATCCTCAAACAGCTCGCCTTGCGCGGGCTCGTCCGGCGCGACGACGGTGGATGGGTCGCCCGGCGCTGCCTGCTCGCGCCCCCGGCACTCAAGAAGCTTCCGCTGGACGAGAGCTGAGCCGAACCACCCCGCCGCCCCAACCGTAGAATCAGGACGGAGAACTTCCTGAACGACGCCGATCGTCTGCACGCGCTCGATGCCGTGCGCGGGTTCGCGCTCATCGTCGGCATCTTTTTTCACGGAGCCGCCGGCTACATCGAAGGGTTCCCCGAGCTGTTATGGCCGATGCGCGAGCCATCGAGCACGACGCTCGGCGTGGTCTTCTTCGTCAGCCACATGTTCCGGATGTCGCTCTTCTTCCTGATCGCCGGCTTCTTCGGGCGGATGCTGATCGAGCGCCGAGGCACTGCCGGCTTCATACGCGATCGCGCAAAACGCATCCTGCTGCCGCTGGTCGTCGGCCTGCCGATCATCCTCATCCTTTTTGCGGTGCTTGCCGGCCTTGGGTTTCTCCTGAGCGGAATGAGCATGACGGAGCTGCTCAGGATGTCGGAGCGGCAGAACGTGCCGGCGCCGGACTCGACGTTCCCCTGGGTGCATCTCTGGTTTCTCTACTATCTGCTGCTCTTCTATGCGGGCGCGATCGTCATCCGCGGCATCGCCGGGTTCGCCGATCGCCGCGGGCGCGTGCTCGTCCCCTTTGATGCCCTGGTGCGCTTCTGCCTCGGCGGCGTCCGGGGCGCAGTGGTGATCGGCGTGCCGCTCGCCGCGTACTTCTACGCACTCGAGGGTTGGCCAAGCTGGACGGGGCTGCTGACGCCGATGACGCTTCCACCGCAGCCGCCGTCGGTGCTGGCGTATGGCGTCCCGTTCACCTTTGGCTGGTTAGCGCACCGCCAGATCGATCGTCTGCTCGCGCTCGAGCGCCGGTGGGTTCCGTTCATGGCGGCCGCGGTCGCGCTGACCATCGTGAGCCTCTGGCTGGGAGGCATTACACCGCGGTGGGAGCCGTATCTCGACGATCGCACGCTGATGTGGTACAGCGCCGCATACGTGATCGGCATCTGGTGCTGGATCTTCGGCCTGATCGGGTTGGCCGTTCGGTACCTTTCCGAGGCGAGTCCCCTGCGCCGCTACGTGGCCGACGCGTCGTATTTCCTGTATCTCCTCCACCTGCCGGTCCTGGCGTTCTTCGCCGCGTGGTGGAATCCGCTGCCGTGGCACTGGACGGTCAAGTATCCGCTGCAGATAGCGGCCACGCTCGCCGTGTTGTTTCTGACTTATCGGTACCTGGTGAGATCGACCTTCATCGGCGCAACGCTGAACGGGCGTCGCTATCCGCGGTCATCGCGGGTCAGGGCACCGGAGCCAGCTGAGGCCATATAGCGCCAATCGTGGGGCGAGCCTTGCAGGCTCGCCTCGCCAACGCGAAAGGTTCGCGCCACGGATGTGAAATCCGCTGTGCCGGGAAAGTTACGATCGAGACATGGGGCGCTGGGCGCACAGGCTTAAAGGTTTGGATGTAAGTGGTTACGCCCGCCCCCGTGTCTCGCTCGCCTGATGACAATGCAAAGGACCATGCCTGCGCAGCCGCATGAAATGCCGCGGCGTTTTGCGCGGCACCCGCGCAGAAACTCGGCTTGACCACGGAATCTCTACCCGAGGCGGCAAGTTTCCCGCTTCAGCTTGATGGCATCGCACGGTTCCTGCAAAAGATAGTGAACGGGTGATCGGCTGACAGGAGGGAAAATGCGCAAACAGGACCGTATCGCCAATCAGCAGCAAGATCGATCGCCGGACAGAGATCGAAACCAGTCGCAGCCCTCGCCATCGGATCGGCAACGGATGCGAGGCAGCGATAGCGAGCGGATGCGAGGCAGTGAATCGACGACCCAGCGCCCGCAGCGGCAGTCAGGAAAGCTGCCGCTTCCGGATTGACGTTCATTCCTTGCGCTGAGGGCTGGTGGCACGATCGCCAGCGGCCCTCGGCGCCGCCAGATCGTTGAAGTCCGGCATGTAGGCCCGCGGTCCGTGGGGGCATCGCCCTTGCACGATTTGCGTCCTGATGTACTGAAGCCCTGGAAGGTCAGATATGTCCAAAACGCCGACGCCGGAGGAGCTCGAAGCTGCGTTTCAGGGCGTGGACTACCCTGCCCCGCGGGCCAAGCTCCTCACGATTGCGCACCTCAACGGCGCATCGCCAGCGGTGATCAACCGCATCCTCGAACTTCCCGAGACCGCCGACTTCCTTAACGAAGACGCTCTACGCCGGACCTTTGGTGTGTCGGTGCACGGGCAGCAGCCGCACGGCTGGGAATAGCGCATGATCCGCAAGCTCAGGTCGGGTCAGTACCGCCTGTACTCGCGAAAAATTGATCCGCGCACCGGAAGACGACGTAATCTCGGCACCTTCGGCAGCAGAGCTGCCGCCCAAAGGCACGAACGCGCGGTTCAGTTCTTCAAACGGCGCGGATAGCCTGACGCCCTCGGCAAAACATCTTCACTCACGAAGTGCGTGGACTTTGCCGACTGCCTGTTGTATCAGGCTTGTTGAAGAAGGACGCCAAATGAGAACTGCAACAAGAACATCCATCGGTATCGCGATCTTCGTAGTCGGCCTGCCGCTCATCGTGTCCGCCCAGTCCGATGAGGCCGATCGCATCAAGGAAGCTGGGGTGATCCTCGGCGAGATCATGGCCGCGCCGGACAAGGCCGTCCCTGCGTCGGTATTGGACAAAGCCGAAGCCATCGCCATCTTCCCCTCGACGATCAAGGGGGCCTTCATCGTCGGCGCGCAGCGTGGCAAGGGGATCATCAGCGTGCGCGATCGGGCGAAGGGCACGTGGTCCTCACCGGCGTTTCTGACGCTGACCGGCGGCAGCGTGGGATTTCAGATTGGCGGGCAGGCGGTGGATATCGTCCTCGTGGTCCAGAACCGGCGCGGCGTCGAGAATCTGCTGCAGAACCAGTTCGAGATCGGCGGCGAGGCGTCAGCAACCGCGGGACCGGTGGGCCGGGATGCGGCAGCCTCCACCGACATTCAGCTTCGCGCCGAGATTCTGAGCTACTCACGATCGCGTGGGCTGTTCGCCGGCGTCAGCCTCAAAGGCGCTGCCGTGCGTCAGGACCAGGACGCCAACCAGAAGTTCTACGGAAGCCGGTTCCGCACGCGTGACGTGGTGCTGGACGGAAAGGCGACCATGCCGCAGTCGCCGGACGCCGTGAACGACTGGCTGGCCGCGCTCGGGAAAGCGGCCAGGTAGCCAACGCCAACTTCTGGAACTTTCCCCCTTCATCCTGCAATCACCCTCCGGATGCAGGACAACGAGGACCCCGCGCGTCCGGCCGAGGCCGATCACGCGCTGGTCGAGCGAACGGCGGCCGGGGATCGCGAGGCCTTTGCGACGCTCTATCGCCGCCACCAGGCGGCCATTTATCGCTTCGCACGCCTCATGACCGGTTCGCCCGCCGCCGCCGAGGACATCGTCCAGGAAGTCTTCCTCGTGCTGATGAAAGACGCGGCGAGGTATGAAGCGCAGCGGGCGGCGCTGACGACATACCTGTTCGGCATGGCGAGACGCATCACGAGGCGTCGGCTGCTGCGTGAGCGCCGGTTCGTGGACATCGGCTCGAGCCGCGGTGCATCACGGTGGAGCGTCACAGCGGACGCGAGCGCAGCGCTCGAGCGCCGCGACGCGCTGCAGCAGCTCCGCTGCGCCATCCTGTCGCTGCCGTCACGCTACCGCGAGGTCGTCGTCCTCTGCGATCTGCAGGACGTTCCGTATGACACGGCAGCGGCATCGATCGGCTGCGCTGTTGGCACCATCCGATCGCGACTGCATCGTGCAAGACGGCTCCTTGCAACGAAACTGCGCCGCGCCGAGGGAGCCCACAGCGTCGCAGGAGCGGTCATGAGGTGTGCGGTATGACCAGTCAGCACGACGATCTGGCGGCGCTGCTCGACGCGCTGCGCGACGCGGAATCCGGCGATGCAGCCCCGGCGCACGTCGAGGCGGCGGTGATGCGGGCATGGGACGCATCACGCGCCGCTCAGACGCCGCCGGCACGTCTGAGCGTGCTCTCGCAATTCGCGTCGGTCGCGGCTGGGGCCGTGATCGCCGCCGGCTTGACTGTCCTCGGCGGCCATCTTCGATCCACAACGGCAGTGAGGGCGTCGCTCGCCGCGGATACGTCTCCCACCGTCATCCTGGTCGGCGAGCCGATTCTCGACGGCGAGCACGTTCGCCTTGTCCGGATGCGGCTGCCCGCTGCCACGTTGCACGCTCTCGGTGTGCGATCGACCGCTTCCGCCACTGGCGATATCGACGTGGACGTCGTGATCGGCGAGGACGGCGTCGCGCGCGGGCTCAGTTTGAATCCCTAGCGTTGAGGAGAACCACCATGAAGTTCTATTGCGTGGCCATTGTTTTCATCGGTGCGATCGCCGTGTGCGCTCAAGCCGCCGACGCCCAGCAGGCCGGCTCGCGAGGCGGCGGGGGCGGTCGCGGAGCGATCCTCGTTTCACCGGGAGAGGGCGTCAAGATCACCGAGTCCGCGCCCATCGAGGTCACACCGGTGAAGAATGCGCCGTTCTCGGCTGAGGCGGTGACGGAGTTCACGCAGACGCTTGGCGACGGGAACCGCATCGAACGCCGATACGAGTCGTCGGTTGCGCGCGACAGCCGCGGCCGCACGCGGCGTGAGGAAGAGATCGCGCTGATCGGCCCGCTCGCTTCGGCGAGCGCCGCCAAGCCCAGACTGGTGACCATCCTCGATCCCGATTCGGGGACCAGCTATACGCTGGACGACGAACGGCAAGTCGCGCATCGAAGCCTCCGCGCAGGCAGTAAAAAGCTCATCGAGCTCGACAGGCTCGAAAAGGAATTGAACAAGATCAGCGGCGCCCAGAACGCCAGCGCGCAGGATCTCGGCGTCAGGATCATCGAGGGGGTGCGCGCTCAGGGAACGCGAACAACGACGACCATTGCTGCGGGGGCCATCGGCAACCTGCAGCCGATCAACATCGTCTCCGAGCGCTGGTTCTCACCCGAGCTGCAGATGGCGGTTCTCGTCACACGACGCGATCCGCGCAACGGCGACACCACCTACCGCCTGACGAACATCCTTCGCGGCGAGCAGCCCGACGCGCTCTTCACGATTCCATCGTCCTATGAGGTCGTTGATGGCGACTTGAAGTTCAAGCTCGTTGAGGTGATGTCCGAAAAGAAAAAGATTTTTGCGAGATAAAGCGCTCGGAGTGATCGCGCCCTTGCCGGGACAGTAACGTCGCGACGCCGGCGCAGCGCACGGACGAGCTCCGAACGTTGTGACGCCGTTGTCATCTGCACGTGCGAGACTAGCGGTTTGCGCACGCGACCACATGGATGGGCTGTGAGTGCGTGGCGAAGCTGCGGAGGTGCTTGATGGCAGTTGCGACCTCGACCCTGCTCGGGCGACCAGTCTGGTACGAATTGATGACAACCGACATGAAGTCGGCCGAGGCGTTCTATCGAACCGTGATCGGCTGGCAGGCGGCGCCGTTCGAAGGCACTCCCTTCCCGTACACGGCGTTCAATCCCACCGGCGGCGTCTCCATCGCCGGGGTGATGACGAAACCGGCGGAGGTGAAGGCGCCGCCCTTCTGGGCGATGTATATCGCCGTGCCGGACCTCGACGAAGCGGTGTCGAAGATCACGGGGCTCGGCGGGAAGACGCACACCGAGGTGATCGAGATTCCCAACGTCGGCCGGATGCGGATGATGATGGACCCGCAGGGCGCCGCGTTCTACATCATCGAACCGTCCTCTGAGGAACGACGGCCGGAGGCGCCGGCGGCAATCGGTGAAGCGTCGTGGCACGAGTTGATGACCACGGACATGCCGGCGGCGATGACGTTCTATCAGCAGGTCTTCGGCTGGCAGCCCAGCGACGCGATGGACATGGGCGAGATGGGCACCTACCAGATGTTCAATCGCCCGCACGGAATGATCGGCGGGATGATGAACAAGCCGCCACAGATGGCGAACGTGCCGCCGAACTGGCAGATCTATTTCCGGGTCCCCGACGTGCACGCCGCGGTCGAGCGGATCACGGCGAACGGCGGCAAGATCCTCAACGGCCCGATGGAGGTCCCGGGCGGCGACTGGGTGGTGAACGCGGCCGACCCACAGGGTGCCGCGTTCGGCCTGCACCAGAAGAAATCCTAAGACGGAAGAAGAGCGAGGACGTCGGCGTGACTCATTCGCGCCGCCCACGCACGCGGCGTGGCCCAGGGTTCCGCATCGTGTTCGCGCGCGTCGGCGCCTCGCTCCAGAAAGAGCTTCACCAGTTCGGGCCGGCCCCACCGGCACGCCCAGCCGAGCGGCGTGCTCTTCAGCAGATCGTCGCGGCGATCGAGCCGTGCACCGGCATCCAGCAGAATCGTTGCGAGCGCGAGGCGCTCGCCAGCGCTCGACGTTTCGTACGGCCACCCGGCGCAGACGTCGTGGAGAATCGAGCGGCCATACGGGGCCGGCGGGTTCGCTCCGGCGCGCTCGACCATCAACGCAAAGCACGTCAGATAGCGCTCGCGGTCGCTTTCGGCGTGCGCGCCGAGCGGCCGCATCAGATTCCCATGCCACCGCGGGTCGTCTCGTGGCCAATCGAGATGGGCCAGTGCCAGCCGCACGATCTCCACATGGCCGCCGTCGGCGCCGCTGACGAGCAGGCGTGCCGCAACGGTTTCACCCTCAGGAACACTCCGTGGCCGCAGACGCCCGGCTGCTTCGTCGGCCAGCATCTGCTTCGCCTGATCGATTAGCCCGACGTGTCCGACGAGACCAGCGTCGGCGAATCCGCCGTAGCGTTCGAGCAGCGCGATCATGTCGCGGTTGTTGTGCTGGTACGCCTCGAACATCGGCCAGCTCGCCGCATAGATCGAAGGGTTCGGATCAGCGCCGCGCTGCAGCAGGGTCTCCGCCATCGCGAGGTCGTCGTTCTGTACCGCCGCGCGCAGCGGCTCTCCCCACGAGTAGACGACCTCTTCGATATCCTTGACACGGCGGCGCTCGTCCGGATCGAACCCGAGATCGAGCAGCAGCCGGAGCACGTCGGGCCGTCGTCGAATCACCGCCCTCGACACCAGCCCATACCCGTCTGGCGGTTCGGTTAAGGTCCCTGCCGCATGGCTTGCCCGCAACCACGCCACCTCGCCGCGTGCCACGGCCGCGGCCGCCGTCATCTTCGCGCCGTGCGAGATGAGAAGCGCCTCCATCTCCGCGGCCTTCTCTGGCGTGAAGTCCTGGCAATTCATGCCAACGAGCTCCAGCGGCGTCCAAGAGTACGGCGCGTGGGCGTTGACGTCGGCGCCATGCGCGACAAGCCACTTCGCGACGTCGAGGCACAGCATGAGCGATGCCTGGTGCAGCATCGTCCAGCCGTCGCCACGCCGCCAGTGAACCAGCCGTGGCTCCTCTTCCAGGCAGGCCATCACCGCGGCCTCGCCGCCTGTCATGAACGCTGTTGACAGCCTGGCGATGATCGGCGATGAGCGATCGATCGGCGGTGTTGAATCAGCGGGCCGCTGCATCCCGGTGTCTGCACTCCGCCGGCCGAGCGCCCCCTTGATGATCGCGACGATGTCGTCGTAGCCGCGTTCGGTGGCGATGGTCAGCGCTCTGGTCGCATCGCGATGCGGCCAGATGCCTTTGAACGGATCGGCGCCGCGATCCATCAACAGGCGGACCATCTGCGGATTCCGATCGAGCACCGCGTAATGCAGCGCCCGATGCTCGTTGTGTTCGGACATATCCACGTGCACGAGTTCGGGCCGGGCGTCCAGCATTGCGCGAACAACGGCGAGGTCGCCCGCCCGCACGGCCTCGGCCAGCCGTGTCACGGTCACGCCATCGACGTACGCCTTGAGCTTGGGCCAGCTTTCGAATCCGTACGCGCGCGCAATCACCAGCTGCGCGTCGTGCAACTCGAAAACGGCCGGGTCGGCACTGCGATAGTGAGCGTGCACTTCGGCCGAGACGTCCGGTTTGCCGCCGCGGAACGCCGCGAGCAGCTCCTTCGCCTGGCGTTTCAGTTGATCGAGATCGGGCCGCTCGCGAAGCGTGCGGGTAGGCAGGGACTGCGGAGACATGATGAGCTCCTTTCCTGGCCGCGCGTACGCGCGGACCGCTCATGCCCGGTGTCCGCTGACGCGGGCGGAAAAGAGTTCATCGGACTTGTGAACCGACGCTCTAACAGGTGGACGCAGTCCTTTCCGCGGACACGGCGGCGCCCTGACGCGCCGTGCCCACTATAGAGGTCGCCGCGCCCGTGTTCAACTAGGAACGGTTCGCGGCGACACTGGCGCGCTGGCTACCCACTTTGGGCACCAGCGGCGGCGTCCATCACCTTCGCGTTGTAGTAAGAGGCGGCGGCGACCTTCAGTACCAGGACGGGGCGCCGAGGGCCGCTCTCGCCCACACCCCTCTCTGCACTTCCCGGACGAGGCCCGATGCGATCAACCGTTGCAGGATTCGTTGCGCGCCGTCGCTGGGCACGCCCAGCCATTCCTGGAGAGTGGTGACGGTCAGCGTGACGCTCGGATTCTGGACGATGCCGTCGATCACGCGCTGCACGATCGCGGCGCGGCTCCTGATGTTCCGCCTTTCCTGCCCCATTGGGTTTGCCTCCCGCCAATTCTTGAAGGCAATGTCAATGCCGCGATCGACGCCGTGTAACGTCCACGGCCGGAGACAGCGCAGCAGTACGCCCGTTCCCGGAAACCGGCTACTATCCGCGCAGGCCTCTGTGAAGAAGCTGCTCTCATTGATGCTGCTGGCCCTCATCACCCAGCACGTTCAGACGCAGAATGGCGTCGCCGGCTATTGGCGCGCGGTCAGCGTGGTGCCCGATGGGACGCCCGACGGTGCGGTTCTTCAGTTCACGATGGACCTCATGGTGGAGGGCACTTCCATCACCGGAACCGTGGCCGGGGTTCCGATCACAATCAGCGGCGGACGCGTCGAGGGAACCCTCGTCACCCTGACCGGCGTCAACAGCGACAACAAGCAGCCCATCTCTCTCACCGGCGAACTGTCGGGCTCCGAGATCGTCTTCAGGGCCGTCGGCCTCGCCCCCGAGCCGGTCCGGCTGGTTGCGCGGCGGGTCACTCGCCTCGAGACGCTTACCGGCAGCGTGTCGGACGCCGCACTGATTCTGCAATTGCTCAAGCAGACGAACGTCCCCGGCGTGAGCATTGCCGTGATCAAGGACTTCAAGGTGGCCCGTGTGTTCGCCTATGGCGTTGCCGATTCCGAAACGCGCGCGCCGGTCACGACCCGGACGATGTTCCAGGCCGGTTCAATCAGTAAGACCGTTGCCGCCATGGCGTCGCTGAAGGCCGTTCAGGAGAAGCGGTTCAGGCTCGATCAGGGGTCTTTCCCGAACAGGCCGCCGCCGGACTCTGGACAACGCCAACGGACCTGGCGACGTTCGCGATCGAGGTCCAGCTTGCCCTACGCGGTCGTCCGTCGCGCGTGCTCTCACCCTCTCTGGCGCGGGAGATGATTACGCCGGTAGGCGTTGGAAACTACGGCGTCGGCTTTGCCATCCTGAAGCAGGGCGAGGGCTGGTATTTCATGCACAACGGGGGCACGTTTGGCTTCCGAGCCTCCCTGTTCGCACACAGTACCAAGGGATACGGCGCCGCCATCATGACGAACGGCGCGGGCGGGGACGCGTTAGTCCCGCAAGTCCTGCGGCTGATCCAGCAGGAATACAAGTGGGACGCGGTCGATCTGCCTGTGCCACGACGTTACGGTCCGGAATAGAAGCATGGGATTCGATGTCGAAGCGGCCACGCGGGCCTATCTCGACGCTTTACAGGGTGCGGCCCGCGCCCGGTCGGATGCCTATTTCGAAGGCGGGTACTGGCTGATCCTCTTTGGCGCGTTAGTCAGCGCGCTCGTCTACTGGCTGATGCTGCATACCGGCTGGTCCGCTGCATGGAGCGAGCGTGCCAGGCGGATCACGTCTCGCCGCTGGCTCCAGCCGGCGCTCTATTCCGTGCCTTTTGCGGTCGCCGGTACGCTGCTCACCCTTCCGTGGACCATCTATACCGGCTTCGTTCGCGAAAAACAATTCGCCCTGATGAACCTGACCTTCATTCAGTGGCTGGCCGAGCAGGCAATCAGTCTGGTCGTGACGATCATCGCCATCGCCATCGTGTTCGTGATCATTTTCGCCGTGATTCGGAAGGCGCCGCGGACCTGGTGGCTCTGGGGCACGGGCGCGACAGCGGCGTTACTGGTGTTGGCGATCATGATTGCTCCCGTCTTCATTGCGCCACTGTTCAACGAGTACACGCCAATGTCTCCGGGACCGCTGCGCGATGACATTCTGACCATGGCGCGCGACGAAGGAATTCCCGCGGACGACGTCTATGTGTTCGACCAGTCGCGCCAGACCGATCGCATCTCGGCCAATGTGTCGGGCATCGGCCCCACCGTCCGCATCTCGCTCAACGACAATCTGCTCAATCGGGCCATGCCGTCGGGCGTGAAGGCGGTCATGGGTCATGAGATGGGCCACTACGTGCTCGGGCACCTCCCACGTCTCGTGCTGTACAACAGCGCGCTCGCAGCCGTGGCGATGTTCTTGCTCTGGTGGCTCGGCCCCCGCCTCCTTCGCCGCTTCGGCGAGCGATGGCGTGTCCGCGACGTTTCCGATCCCGCCGTGGCACCACTCTTCGCCATCGTCATCGTCATCCTCGGCGTGCTGGTGACACCGCTCGTCAACACGATCGCGCGCACGGTGGAAGCAGAGGCGGATGCCTTCGGGCTCGAGGCCGCGCGCGAACCCGATGGCTTCGCGACGATCGCAATGCTCCTGTCCGAATACCGGAAGATTGAACCGGGGAAATGGGAGGAGCGGTTCTTCTATGATCATCCGTCGGGCCGCGCGCGCGTGAGGCGGGCCATGGAGTGGAAGGCGCGACACCTTGGCGAACTGCCGGCCGATCAGCGCCTGATCGTCCGCCCACCGCCGCTGAAGCCCTTGCGATAACGAAGCCGAAGCCTCCAGGGCATGGCTTTCGCACTGCCGCCCGTCCAGGCCCGCTGGGCGGCCTTCCAGCAACAAAACTGTGATTCGCGTTCGGAATCGTCATCTGAGAGCCTGATGCTGAAGCTCCTCGTCGGCGCGGTGGCAGGCTGTGCGCTTCTCGCCGCGACCCCATTCATCGGCCCGATTCGATCCGGCGCACTGCTGCTGCTGTGGCCCGCGCCCATGACGCCGCAGCCGCACGATCTGGATCCGGAGTACCAGCCGCTGCACAAGGGCTATATCAGTCTCAGCACCGGGCTGTACTTCCGCGAGGACGAAGACCTGATCGTCCGCGGGACGCCGACGCTGTTCCTGCGGCGAACCTATCGCTCTGGGTTCAACGTCCAGCGGGAGTTCGGCATCGGCACCACCCATAACGGCGGGCTCGCTCTGGAAGGCGATCCGGATCGCTTTCAGTGGGCGCAGATCGTCGTGCCGGATACCGCGCCCGTCCGATTCGAACGGATATCGCCCGGCACGTCCTACGCCAACGCGCTGTTCGAACACCGCAGCTCGCCGTCGGCGTGGCAGGGCGCACGGCTTGGTTGGACCGGGACCGGGTGGGCCGTCCGGCGCCGTGACGGGACGGTGATGATGTTTCAGGGCTGCGGCTACGGTGACGCGCCGGTCTGCTGGATCCTGTGGGAACGCGACGAAGACGGCCATCGCATCGACTACAAACGGGATGGCAAGGGCCGGCTGATGCGCATCGAGGCGTCGCCGGATCGCTTCATCGCGTTCGACTACGACGGCAAGGATCGGATCCGCCGCGCTTATGCGAGCGACGGCGAGGAAGTGCGATACGAATACGACGAGCGCGGCCGCATCGCCCGCTCGGTCGGCAGCGACGGCACGGACAATTCCTACAAATACACCGACCGCGACGAAATGACGGTCATCGACACCGCCGACATGCTGATCGAGAACACCTATGACGAGAGCGGCCGGGTCACCAGGCAAGTCAACACGTATCCGAACGACGCGTATGAGCCGTACTGGTTCGCGTTCGCGTACAAGGCCGTTGACGGGCGTGTCGTGCAGTCCGAGACGCAACGCGCCGACACGACCTGGAGTCGAAACTCGTACGCCAACGGCTATACCGTCGAGGAGAGCTGGGGCGCTGAGGGCTACCAGCCGCTGACATTCAAATACGAACGTGACGGCGTGACGAACAACATTACGTCGGTGGCACTGACCTGTCCTGATCGCCGGGGGCGGCCGATCACACATCCAGCGGCCAACGTTCAGCCGGACAGCGAAGAGTGGACGAAGTGGGATCTGGTCCGGACGCTCTGCACGTGGCGGCGTCAGCGGTGGCTTCAACCGAAGTAGCTCAACTCGATCGCTTCCTGTTCGATTACCATCCGCAACGGAACAGCGAAGATCCGGAAACTGACGCTCTAACGACTGCGCCGTTTGAGTTCTTCGGTGATCGTCCACAGGTGCAGGTCGTATACGCCGTCGTCACTGGATACCGAGATGGTCCTGTCGGGTTTCCAGTCTCCCATCGTGAACCGGTGCGACACGATGCGCGATCCGACCTTCAGCTCACGCCACAGAACGGGCCTGATCAGCATGTCGAAGTGGTCGCCCATGTAGAGAAACACCACCGAGACATCTGAGAGGTTCTTGACGTCGAGGGCGTCGCCTTCCCGGACATCGATTCTGTTCGCGAAACCAGCGGTCTCGACGTTTGCCTTTGACTCACGAGCCCGCTCCGGATCGATGTCCACGCAGATGCCGCGGCGCGCGCCCGCACGGATGGCTGCAATGGTGATCCGCGCGTCCCCACAGCCCGGCTCGTAGATCACGTCGCTCTCGCGAACCGCGGCAAGCTGGACCATCGCCGCCGCGACGTCGGGCGGAGTCGGCACGTAAATGACGCGAACGCGGTCCGCCGGATCGTCCACCGTGAGATCGACGCGCACCGCCTCGCCCGCCCGGAACGTGACGACCTTGGTGCGGGTCATCTTCGTGTAGGTGTTCGGCTCCCAGGTGACGCTCACGGTGTATTTGTGCGTCCCCTCCGCGATCAACCCCGTATCGAACGTTCTGGACATGCCGGAGCCTGGAACCGCGGCGCCGTTGACCGTCAGCTCCGCATCCTCAGCGGGCACGGTGATGGCAACGCGTGAGGCGACGCGCCGTGCAGTTGCCTGGCGGGCCGCGGCATCGAGGGGCGGCGCCGCGGCCGGAGCGATGCTGCCGGCCGTGACAAAACTCACGATCAGAACGAAGCTCGAGGCGAACGTGCGGAGCGGCATATGGTTCCTCATGACAGCCAGATCATACGGTCACCGGTGCCATCACGTCGCGCCATGAGAATCGTGCGGTTCACCTTGGGCGGTCTGCATCACCGCAAGCCTTGCGATGGCGCTTCGGGCCGAACAGGCTCCCGCCTTCGCCCTGGGGCACGCGCCGTCCGCCCGGAAGGCGACCCTTACGGCTTTCGGACCTCCAGCTCGTCGATCACGCGGCTGATCCCTTCAGTGTCGCGAGCCAGCTGCAGCGCGCGCTTCCGCTCGTCCGCGGACGCGACGACGCCGCTCAACGTTGCCACACCGTTCGATGTGTCGACGTTGATGGCGCGCGCCTTCACGTGATCGTCGAGGGCCATCTTCGACTTGATTTTCGCGGTGAGACGGGCGTCGGTCACCCGGTCGCCGAGCTTGTCCGCCGTGTCGCTGGCCAACTCGCCGGCTTTCCGCTTGGCCGCCTCCGTGGCCAGCTCGGCCGCCTTTCCTCGAAGCGACAGGCCGTTGTCGGACCAATAGGCATAAGCCGCCACGCCAGCGACCCCAACCACCGTGAGCAACAGAAGTCTGCGGATCAGACGCATGGAATGCCTTCCTCCCGATCCGGGAATACGACGGGCCTCCGTCCGCGGTTCGCTCGTGCCCCTGATCCCTGAGGCCCGAGCCCCGATTCCTGCTATCGCATTCTTCAAATGCGCCTAGCGCGGATGTCGTGGGGCGAGCCTTGCAGGCTCGCCTCGCGAACCCGCAGGGTTCGCGCCACGGACGTGAAATCCGCGCTAGTGAGTCATCTCGTAGACCAGGTAATTCACGCCGAGGCGATAGGCGTCGGCCGTCGGCGCGTCCCCGTACAACCCTTCAGCCGACCACTCCCAGTAGTCGCCGATGTCGTTGTTGAAGTTGGCGATTGCCATCATGCGGCCGGAGGTGGAATTGTCGTCGAACAGTCCGTAGAACACCGGCTCGATCCCGCGCAGCATCGGGTGCGGAACGTTGAGCGTGCGAAGGCTGAAAAAGGACTGGAAGATCGGGTGGCTTACGTCGAGCTGAATGAACTCGTGATCGGGCAGCACGACTCGCATCTGCCGGACCAGATTGCGCCATTCCGGCTCCCCGTCGAAGTCATCGAAGATGATGAAGCCGCCCTTCAGCAGATACTTGCGCAGGTTCGTCGCCTCCGCGTCGTCGGTCGTCCAGCCGCCGGGCTCGGACAGGTAGATAACCGGGTTCTGGAAGATGCGCGGGTCGTCGAGATCGAGGATGTTCGAGCCGTTCAGATTCACCCGCATATGGGTCATGTAGTCGAGAATCGCCGCAAAGTTTCGATCGGCCTGCGGGTAGTCGTGCTCCCACCCGAAGTTGCCCCCGGTCCTGGTGCCGTAACGGATCCGGGTGAAGGCGAAGCGGCTGTCGTACTCGACGGTGGTCGTTGGCGGGAGAAAGAAGCGGCCAAACTGCCCGGCGACAACCGGCAGCCCCATGGCCAGCAATAACACGACGAGTCCCGCCGTAGCTCCGAAGGAGCGAAGGCGGACGATCTGGAGGCGGAGGCGCAATGGCGGCCTACTTCTCCCCGATTATGTACCGGCACCCCCTGGGGCCCATGCGGGCTGAATGGACGGCGCCGGCCGGCACGTCGGGCGGGCGCTCGCCAGCGGCATACGTCCTCGTCACGCCACCGCAGGTCAGCGTCATCTCGCCCTCGAGGATGATGTGCGCGGTGTCAACGGCGTGCGTGTGGTCGGGGTACGAGGCGTTCGGGCCATCCTGCCAGACGTAGACGTGGCGGAAGCCTTCATCCCGTAGTTGCTGCTCTGGTGATCGGCTGCTCATCCCTTGACGGAGAAGCCTCTCTTCACCAAGTGGTCGCGGACGCGGTCACGCAGATCGCCCTGCAGTTCCACGCTGTCCTCGCCCGGTGCACCGCCGGTGCCGCATACGCGCTTCAGCTCCTGCGCCAGCTCCCTGAGGAATGCCGTGTTGCGCGGAAGACCGTAGACGACCGTCACCGTCTTGCCGCCGCGGCCCTTTTTCTCCATGCGCAGCTTCGCCGTCACCCGCGC
>DASTBV010000191.1:0-6081 GCA_035711805.1 Vicinamibacterales bacterium | reverse complement strand
CGCGATGTGGATACCCGTACAGCGCGCGCCAGGCCTCGATCCACTCCGGATTCGTCTCGCGCTGCCTCGCGGAGAAGAACGGCGGGCTGGTTCCGAGTGGATCTGCTGGAGTCGGTGTGGCCGCGCCAGGTTTACGAGAGGGTAGACCGTGGCTGTGGTTGTCCACCGCCTTGATGCTGTTTGATGAACGCCAGCAGGCTCGCGTCTGGTCTGGATTGAGCTGCGGCTTCAGTCAGGAGTCCGACGATGGCCACACAGAGGCATCCGAGGAGCCCCCTTCAGTGGCCTTGAGGTCCGGACCCAAGCGTCCGTCCGCCCGCGCCATGACGAGATGAAAGATCGGCAGATCGCGTGTCTCGACATGCGTCGCCAGCTGGAACCGGTCTTTCAGCAGGTTGATCATCAACACAGTCAGCGCCGACAGTGGGACGGCCTCTGGCGGCTTCGCCCTGACCGGCAGGAACTGCTGTGCGACGGCCATCACGGGGACGAGTGCCATCAGGAGGACGACCGCTGCGTGCATTCGCATACGCATAGTCTCGGCGGTTAGACGTCTCACAGACCGTTTTCGTTTGGCATCCGAGGTGCTCCTGAAGGGCCCCCCTACGCCAGCTGCTTGCGAATTCGCTGCAACTCTTTGATCCGGTCAGGATCGGGCGTCGGGTAGCGCATCTTCAGGCTCTTCATCGTCTCGAGCACGACGGCTGACACGATCAGCCGGGCGTTGGGCTTGTCGTCGGCCGGAACGACATACCACGGCGCGCGATCGGTGCTCGTGGCGGCGAGGCAGTCCTCGTAGGCGCGCATGTAGTCCTTCCACCGCGCGCGCTCGGCGACGTCGGACGCGCTGAACTTCCAGTTCTTCTTCGGATCGTCGATGCGCGCCAGGAACCGCCGGCGCTGTTCTTCCTTCGACACGTGCAGGAAGAACTTCACGATGCGCGTACCGTTGCGGTGCAGGTGGTGCTCGTGCTCGACGATCGAGGCATAGCGCCGCTTCCAGATGTTCCGATCGGCGAACGCTTCGTCCGGCAGACGATTCGCCTGCAGGATCTCCGGATGGACGCGGACGATGAGGACCTCCTCGTAGTACGAGCGGTTGAAGATGCCGATGCGGCCGCGCTCCGGGAGGCAGGTCGTGGTGCGCCACAGGAAGTCGTGATCGAGCTCGGTGGCGCTCGGCTGCTTGAAGCTGAAGACCTGGCAGCCCTGCGGGTTGATCCCCGACATGACGTGCTTGATGACGCCGTCCTTGCCGGCGGCGTCCATCGCCTGGAAGATCAGCAGCAGCGCGTATCGATCGTGCGCGTAGAGCAGGTCCTGGCGCTGGGCCAGCCGATCGACGTGATCCGCGAGCAGCAGCCGGTAGTGTTCCTTGGACTCGTAGAATGGCTTCACATGCGTCGGCCACTTCTTCAGATCCACACGGCGGCCTTCGGGGACGCGGAAGCGTGAGACATCGAAGCTGGGCATCGCGCGGTCATTATCTGCTGACAGAATAGGGGGGCCACCTGCGATCTGGAGGACGGATGGTCTGGCTTGCGATTGCCGTCGGCGGCGCCCTGGGGTCCGTGGCGCGCCACGGGGTCAACGTTCTGGTTCACGGCCGCTGGCCGATGGCACGGTTTCCGTTCGCGACACTGATCGTGAACGTCGCCGGCTGCCTGATCATCGGTCTGCTCGCCGGCCTGATTATGTCCGAGCGCCTCGCGCTGCGTTTCTACTGGCGCGAGTTTCTGTTCGTCGGCATCCTTGGCGGGTTCACGACGTTTTCCACGTTCGGACTGGATACGATCACGCTGGCGCGGACGCATTCGATGTCCGCGGCGCTGTGGAACGTGACAGCGCACGTCGCGATCGGGCTGCTGGCCGTGCAGGCAGGAATCTTCATCGGCTCGCGGGCATAAACATGCATCCCTGGCACGACAGTTATATCGACGACGCGCAGATCGCGCAGGCGTTCCCCGTTGTCATCGAGATTCCGAAGGGCAGCACCAACAAGTACGAGCTGGACAAGGAGACCGGGCTGCTTCGTCTCGATCGCGTCCTGTACAGCGCCGTCCACTATCCCGCCGACTACGGATTCATCCCGCGCACGTTCTGCGACGACGGCGATCCGCTCGACGTGCTGGTGCTGGGCCAGGAGCCGGTCTATCCGCTGACGATCGTTTACGCGCGCGCGGTGGGGGCGATGCGCATGCGGGACGAGAAAGGCATCGACGACAAGATCGTCGCCGTGAGCGTGCGCGACCCGGCATTTGCCGACTACACGGATCACGCGCAGCTGCCGGCGCACGTGCTGCGGCAGCTGCGCCGGTTCTTCGAGGATTACAAGGTGCTCGAGCAGAAGCAGGTTATCGTCGAGGACCTGATTGGGCCGGCGCAGGCGCTCGACGTCATTCGCGAGGCGCTGGAGCTGTATCGAAAGCTGCGGCGAGGGGAGTTGTCGAAGCCGAAGTGACAGGGCGTTGACGCGGCCGACGGCGGGTGCGATGAAGAGACCAGAGCGTGTGACGGTGGGACGCGGTGACGCGTACTGACCGGCCGTCAGATCTACGATCAAAGACCGATGGCCACACAAGACGAACGCTGCGCGGAGGAGAGGAAGCTCCGGCGCATCGACGACGCGTTCATCGCCGGGGACCTGGAAGCGCTGCGCGCGGCGGTTGACGATCCACGCGTCATTCCGAACGGGCAGATGCCGATCACCGTCGGCTCGTGCCTGGTCTACGCCATCTATCACAGCCCGGTCGAGTTCATCCGCACGCTCCTCGAGATCGGCGCCGATCCCAACGCACCGGTCGACGATGGGTTTCCGCCGCTGATTGCGGCACTGAGCTGCTCGCGACCCGTTCAAGGCGCGAAAAGGCGGACCGACGTCGACGAGATCATCCGGCTGCTGCTCTCCTTTGGCGCCGATCCGCATATCCGCGGAATCAACGACTACACCGCGCTGCACATGGCGGTCGCGGAGGGCAACGCGCTGGCAGTCATGCGACTGCTCGATGCCGGCGCGGATCCCGGGCTGCGCACTCGAATCGACGATTGCTCCACGCCGAGGGACATGGTCTGGGGGCCCGCCAGCTCCGACATCATCACGCTCTTCGACAGGCATCCGAGGCGCGAGCGTCTGCGATCCGGCGTGGACGTGCTGGCCGACATTTCGGGCACGGGCGAGCCGGTGAGGCGGCAGCACACCTACATGGTGCGGCTGCGGATGTGGCTCCACCGCGGCGAGCCGATACGGCATGAGATGCCGTCCGGGCCGGTCGGCGTCGGACGGCTCGAGGACAACGGCGAAACGCTGGTCACCGAGATGCGGATCAACCGCGGTTCTGTGATGAACGGACTCTTTTACGGCGTCGAGGGCATGCGCGTCGGCGGCACGCGCCGGCTGGAAATCGCGCCGCACCTCGCGTACGGCGACCAGGGCGTCCCGGGAAGGATTCCGCCGAACGCGCTGATCGTCGCGGAAATCACGATCCTCGAGGCTCGACCCTAGAGGTTGCCTGCGTTGCCTGGGTTGCCTGCGTGGCCTGTGGAAGAAACGGACGTTCGCAGCCGTCTAACACCCGTTATGCGACCAGTCGCCGGGTTCGATGCGGTCAACGTGACGCCGCGCGACCTGATTCTCGGCGCGTTCGACCTGCCGCGGTTCGCGATCGCAGACCTTCCATCCTGGGCCGAGGCCGAGCGGTTCGACGTCAGGGCACGCGCCGGCGATCTCGGCGCTCGTACCGTTTCTCGCGTCCCAGGTTCAGCGCCCGGTGGTCGATCGCACAGGCCTGACCGGCAGCTGGGATATCGAGCTGACGTTCAATCCCGATTCGCCCGGCGATCCGCGGCCATCGCTTCACCGCATTGCAGGAACAGCTCGGTCTGCGGCTCGAACCGTCGCGCGCGCCGGTGCAGGTGCTCGTGATCGATCGGATCGAGCGGCCCGCCGAGAACTGATATGGACTGACGCTGGCAGTCCGCGTGAAGGCGATCAATGGACCCGGCGGTGAAGTATCCGGGCGCGGATCCTTGATCGGTACCGGCGGCGGCTCCGACGGCGGTGTGTCCGGAATATGGTCGGGCTCGATCGGTTCGTCGGGCTCGTCGCGGATCGGTTCGTCCGGACCCGGACCCGGACTGTTTCTATTCAGCATCAGCACAGCAAACCGAGACGCAAGCGGAGTTCCATCCGTCAACCTCCGGGTCTTCTGGTTGCACAGTTCCCGCGCGGAACAGGCGTGTCCAACACAGGAGAAAGCGATGGCAGGAAAGGACTACCGGCTGAGGTGGATGGAAGACCGAAGGGCGCAACTGGAACGACATCGAAACCCAGCTCTCGACGGATTGGACGACCTACGAGCACCGCACCATGTCAACCTGGGAAGAGATCAAGGGCGCCGCACGCGACGCCTGGGATCGGGTGACCGGCAAGCGGCCGGTCGGGACGCGATAGCTCGGAGGTAACGGGAGGACGGAGATAAACCGTTCGCTCCGTCCTCTTCGTTACCGAAGCGTCTCAATGGTGCCCGCTCGCACTTCCAGATGCTCGGGCCGTTCCCGGTGCTCGACGGCGGGAATCGTGAATGCCGGCTTTGCCCGCGCGCCGCGCTTGTCGATCAGCATGTCGACGGTGCGGCCAGCTTCATCGAGAACATAGACCAGGGAAAAATCCAGGCTGGGGAAGCGTGCGCTCGAGTAGAACTCCTGGCCGCTGACGAACACCAGCCGCGGCCCCTCGATCTCGAACGCGTAACAGGCGCCCTCGTCTTCCTCCTCTTCGAACTCGACGAACGCCCGCGCGCGGACGTCGTGCACCTCTGCAGCGTTTGCCGTGAGCGCGGATCGCAGTCCCGCTGCCATGCCGCTGAATTGCGAGGCGTGCTGCCGCATGTCGCGGCCGACCCACACGGCGATCGCGCCGCCGGTGACCAGCCAGAACGCCGTGACGACCATCCACGGCGCATCCGAGGCGAGAAGCGTCAACAGCCACAGAGCGACGGTCACGGCCGCGGCGATCGGGATCCAGCCGGTGCGCGACCGGCGGCCGCGTCCCTGCAGGCTGTGAATCCTGGCGCGCAGCGTCCGCCGCTCCTGCTCGGTCAGCGGGCGCCGGTGAGACTCGAGGAATAACCGCAGGTTAGTGGTACTAGTGGGTTTCGCGCGGGCCGGCAGCGGCCGCGTTCAGTTGACGGATCGCGCCAAGGTGATACGCGAGATGCGCGATGCTGGCAATCGTACCGGTCAGCACCACCGGATCCCAGTCGCGCGGCGAAATCGCGTCGCGCCATTTCTTGATCTCGTCGCCGAGGGCCGTCACCAGCCGGACCCATTCCGCATCGTCCACCACCTGCTGTCGCCAGCTCTGGCTCCAGTTGGCATCGGTGTACGGATCTTCTCCACGCGCCCGGCGGTTCGCCAGCGTGAAGCCGTAGTGGAGGTGATGGACGTGCGACGCAATTGACGAGCGGCCCTGCGGCCGCGTGCTCGCCTGAGCCGCGGAGAGCGCGCTCAGCGACTCGAGCAGCCCGCGATCCCCGGGGTTCAGCACGTAGGCGGACTTCCCGGGCGGACCGACAGCCAGCTCCGTCAGAAGGTTCCTGAGTGCATCGGTGAGCAGGGTATTCAGGTCCATTGTGTGGGTATGATAGGCCCCGCCCCATGCAGATCAATCCGAAGAAATGCGTCGCCTGCGGCAACTGCACCTACGTCTGCCCGATGGGGGCGATCTATATCGACCCCGTGTTGAAGCGCGCGACCATCGACCGCGACGAATGCGTGGAGTGCTACACCTGCTTCAACGGCCTCAGCCAGGAGCATCTGAATCCGACGCTGGTGCGCACGGTGCGGAAGATGTTCGCCGCGATGCGCATCCGCTTCGAACCGGAGCCGGACGTGTGTCCGACCGCCGCATTCGAGCCCGACGAGCTGACCTGGCCGCGCGTTGTCCGCCGCGCCTTCTCGGATCCACGCGTCCCGCATGAGTCGACCGGTGTCGAAGGACGTGGCACCGAGGAAGTGAAGACCAACGACGTGACCGGACGCGTGGGGCCGGGCGATGTCGGCTTCACGATTGAGCTTGGACGT
>DASTBV010000190.1:0-17230 GCA_035711805.1 Vicinamibacterales bacterium | reverse complement strand
GATGGTGCGGAAGGGGGGACTCGAACCCCCACGGTATTGCTACCGCCAGCCCCTCAAGCTGGTGCGTCTGCCAATTCCGCCACTTCCGCGAGGAGGGCCGGCACCCTTGAAAGGGTGCCCTACGAGAGTGTGACTACTTCGGCGGCGTCGCCGGGGCCGGCTGCGTCGGCGCTGGTGCGGCCGGCGCCGGCGCCGCTGGCGTATTCGAGCGTGGCGCTGCGGGTGCACGTCCGCCGATCACCGAGCTGGGACCACGCTGTCCGGCAATGCCGAGATACAACGCGCCGATGACGAACAGCACCGCGCACACGGTCGTCGCACGCGACAGCACGGTCGCTCCGGCCCGCGCGCCGAATGCCGTCTGGCTCGCCCCGCCGCCAAAGGCAGAGGCAATGCCGCCGCCTTTACCCTGCTGGAGCAGCACCACCAGGATCAGCGTCAGACAGACGATGACGTAGATTCCGACCGCGACGTAATACAGCATGGAATTTCTTCGTGAAACGGAAAACCTGATTATACAGGCGCCGGACGGCTCCCAGAAACTGTGTCTACCGGAACGCCTTTGCGGCGTTCCTTCGGTCTACCGGAACGCCTCCGCGGCGTTCCTTGCGATGTCGAAAAAGGCCTTCACGTCGAGGCTGGCGCCGCCGACGAGCGCCCCGTCCACGTCCGGCTGCGCCACGAGATCCCGAATGTTTTCCGGCTTCACGCTGCCGCCGTAGACGACCCGGCAGAGGTCGGCCGCTTCGGCGCCGAACCACTGGCGCAGCCGCTGCCGGATGTGGGCATGCGCCTCACCGGCCTGGTCCGGCGTCGCGTTGCGCCCGGTCCCGATAGCCCAGACCGGCTCGTACGCCAGCACGAGCTGAACGAGCTGCCCCGACGTGACGCCGTCGAGACCTGCCCGTATCTGCCGATCGAGCACGTCGAGCGTTTCGCTGCGCTCACGCTGATCGAGCGTCTCGCCAATGCAGACGATCGGAGCCAGATCCGCCGCGAACGCTGCGCCGATCTTGCGATTCACCGTCGCGTCGGTCTCTCCGAACAGCGTGCGGCGCTCGGAGTGGCCGATGATCACCAGATCCGCGCCGGCGTCCTTGAGCATCGCCCCGCTGACCTCTCCCGTGAATGCGCCCTCGCGTTCCCAGTAGAGGTCCTGCGCCGCGACGAGCACGTTGCTCCCGCGCAGCGACTCGGCCGCCGCGTGAATGGACGGAAACGCCGGCGCGACGACGATCTCGACATCGGTGATGTCCTTCACCAGGGGACGGAGCGCTTTCACGTGCTTCATCGTCTCCGCGATGGTCTTGAACATCTTCCAGTTGCCGGCGATGAGGGGAGTACGCATACGTAATTCAAAATGCAAAATGCAAAATGCAAACTGAAGCGCTGGCTCTTTCGGTTTGCATCTTGAATTTTGAATTTTGCATTCTACTCATCCGGGAGCGCAGCGACTCCCGGAAGCACCCGGCCGCCGAGAAACTCGAGCGATGCCCCTCCGCCCGTGGAGATGTGCGTGATGCGGTCGGCGACGCCCGCCTTGGCGACCGCCGCAATCGAATCACCGCCGCCCACGATCGTTGTTCCCTTGACGTCGGCCACGGCTCGCGCCACACCGATGGTTCCCTGTGCAAACGCGTCGATCTCGAACACGCCCATCGGGCCGTTCCAGACGACGGTTTTTGCGTCGCTCAACGCACGCGCGAACGCTGAAACAGTCGCTGGACCTATGTCGAGGCCCATGCGGTCGCCAATCGCGCCATCGTCGACGCCGATCGTCTGCACCGGCACTCCAGCCTCGATCTTCGCGGCAACCACATGGTCGACCGGCAGCAGCAGCTCGAGCCGCCGCTGATCGGCACGCGTCACGATGTCCCGTGCGGCGTCCAGCTTGTCCTCCTCGACGAGCGATTTGCCAACGGGCTTGCCCGTCGCTTTGAAAAACGTGTACGCCATCGCGCCGCCGATCAGCAGGCGATCAACGCGCGGGATCAGATTCTCGATGACCTCGATTTTGTCGGAGACCTTCGCGCCCCCGAGCACGGCAACGAACGGCCGTGCCGGACTCGACACCGCCTCGCCGAGGTAGCGCAGCTCCTTTTCCATGAGAAGGCCGGCGCCTGCTTCCGGTATCAGCTTGACGAGCGCTTCCACCGACGCGTGCGCGCGGTGCGCGGCGCCGAAAGCGTCGTTCACGTACACGTCAGCAAGGGCGGCCAGCGCCCGCGCGAAACCGGCGTCGTTCTTTTCTTCCTCCGCATGGAAACGGAGGTTGTCGAGGAGCACAACGCCGCTGTCCGGGGCCGAGCGAACGGCGTTCTCGGCGGCGGAACCGATGCAGTCGTCGGCAAAGGAGACGGGACGCCCCAGCAGCTCGGCGAGCCTTGCAGCAACCGGCTTGAGGCTCATATCCGGATTCGGCTTTCCCTTCGGCCGTCCGAGATGCGACGCGAGGATCACGCACGCGGCGCCGGCGTCGAGCGCGTACTGAATGGTTGGAAGCGATGCCCGGATGCGCGTGTCGTCGCTGATGATGCCGTTCTTGAGCGGGACGTTGAAATCCACGCGCACGAAGACGCGGCGGCCTTTCAGCGCGAGGTCGCGAATGCTGCGTTTCGCCATCGATTGTCGCCGCGGCTACAGACCGCGTGCCGCAATCTTGCGCAGCAGATCAACGCAGCGTTTGGCGTAGCCCCATTCGTTGTCGTACCAGGACAGCGCCTTGACGAAGTCGCCGTCCATCACCTTCGTATAGGCGGCGTCCACGATCGACGAGTACGGGTTGCCGCGGAAGTCAATCGACACGAGCTCGGCGTCCGAGACGGTGAGGATGCCCTTGAGGGGGCCGGCGGCCGCCTCGCGCAGCGCAGCGTTCACTTCCTCGCCAGTCGTCTTCTTCTCGACGATGGCATTGAGATCGACCAGCGAGACGTTCGGCGTCGGTACGCGCATGGCGAAGCCGTCGAGCTTGCCCTTGAGCTCGGGCAACACCTCGCCGACGGCCGTTGCCGCACCGGTGGTCGTCGGGATGATCGACATCGCCGCCGCGCGTGCGCGCCGCAGATCCTTGTGCGGCAGATCGAGCAGGTTCTGGTCGTTGGTGTAGGAATGGATCGTCGTCATCCACCCTTTGCGGATGCCGAAGCGCTCGTGGATGACCTTGGCCAGCGGCGCCAGGCAGTTGGTCGTGCACGATGCGTTCGAGATGATCTGGTGCTTCGCCGGGTCGTATTTGTCGTCGTTGACGCCCAGCACCAGCGTGACGTCCGGCCCCTTTGCGGGTGCGGTGACGATGACTTTCTTCGCGCCGGCGGCGACGTGCTTCGCGGCCGCGTCCCGGCTCGTGAACAGCCCTGTCGATTCGAACACGACGTCAACGCCGAGGTCCTTCCACGGCAGCTGCGCCGGATCCTTGATGGACAGCACCTTGAACTCGTCGCCGTCCACGGTGATGCCTTCGCCGCTCGCCTTGACGTCGGCGTCCAGGTTGCCGAGAACCGAGTCGTACTTGAGGAGATGGGCGAGTGTGGCGGCGTTGGTGAGGTCGTTCACCGCGACGAAGTCGATGTCTTTGGCGCCGAGCGCCGCACGCATGATGTTGCGGCCGATGCGGCCAAAGCCGTTGATCCCCACCTTCACTGCCATCGTCGCCCTGCCTCCGGTAAACTTCGATTGTAGTGACGCGCCTTGAACGGGGTCAATCGCGCGGATATACTGCTGCCAGCCTAAAGCCCGCATTTACCACGAGTTAGCGTGTATCTCCTGTACAGCGTTGCGACGCTGATCGTCCTCGTCGCGCTCTCGCCCTACTTTCTGTATCAGGCGCTGCGCCATAAGAAATATGTCGGCAGCCTGGGACAGCGGCTTGGCTACCTTCCCGTCACGTTGAATCTCGACGGCGAACCGTCGATCTGGATTCACGCGGTGTCGGTAGGAGAGGTGCTATCCACGCGTCCGGTCATCGAAGAGCTCCGCAAGCGCTACCCGTCGCTTCGTCTGTTCCTTTCCACCACCACACGCTCGGGCCAGCAGATCGCCCGCCGCAGCGTGACGGACGTCGATGGCATCTTCTATTTCCCGTTCGACTGGCCGTTCACCGTCCGCCGCACGCTGTCGATCGTGAAGCCCAGGTTGTTCGTGATGGTCGAAAACGAGATCTGGCCGACCCTGCTGCGCGAATGCCGGCGCCGCGGGATCAGGACGGTTGTCGTCAACGGACGGATCTCGGGACGATCGTTTCCGCGCTACCGCGTCATCCGGCCGTTCTTCAGGCGCGTGCTCGCCGATATCGATCGCTTCTGCGTGCAGGGCGAAGAGACGGCGCGCCGGCTCGTTTCCCTTGGAGCGGATCGATCGCGGGTCACTATCACGGGCAGCCTGAAGTTCGACGCGCTGGACGCAACGCCGCTTCCGGGGCGCGGCGCCGCCCGCGTCCTCCGGTTCTTCCGCATGTCGCCCGGCCGCCCGGTGCTGATCGCCGGCAGCACGACGCGTGGGGAGGACGAGGCCGTGATTCGTGCGTTCAACCGCGTGCGGACGATGCCCGAGGGCGCAAACGCGTTGTTGATCATCGCGGCCCGCCATCCGGAGCGGTTCGACGAAGTCGAGCGCCTGTGCAAGTCGGAGGGTCTCTCCACGGTGCGGCGCAGCGAGCTGCCGATCGATGCCGAACCACGCTGTGATGCGGTCATTCTCGACACCATCGGCGAGCTCGCGCATCTCTACCAGATCGCAACGGCGGTGTTCGTTGGCGGGAGCCTCGTGCCGGCGGGTGGACACAACATCCTCGAACCAGCGCTGTATGGCAAATCGATCGTGTTTGGCCCGCACATGGAGAACTTCAAGGAGATCGCCGAGACGTTCCTCCGCAACCGTGCCGCCGTCCAGGTGCACAACGCCCGCGAGCTCGAGACCGCGATTCCCGCGTTGATGGGCGATCCCGTTCGCCGCGCGCGGCTGGGCGCGGCGGCGCGCGCGCTCGTGGACGCCAATCGCGGCGCCAAGGACCGCACGTTGGCGGTCATCGCCGATGTGTTCCCGCCGCCGGAGCGGGGCAGAACCGCCACCGTTCATCCGTTCCGATTGGTCCATTGAAGCCACTGGGCGCGATCTACGGGGGCGTCGCCCGTTTTCGCCGTTCCTGGTACGACCGTCGCCCGGCGTCGCGCATACGACTGCCGCGCCCGGTCATCAGCGTCGGGAACCTGGTGACCGGCGGCAGCGGAAAGACGCCGGTTGTCGCGGCAGTCGCGGCGGTGCTCTGCCGCCTCGGCCAGCGACCGGCAATCCTCAGTCGCGGTTACGGGCGTTCGCGCCTGGCGCCGGGCATCGTCGTGGTCACGGACGGGACTGGCCCGCTCGTGCCGGTGGAACAATCGGGCGACGAGCCGCAGATGCTCGCGCGCGACATTCGCGGCGTGCCGATTGTCGTGGCGGCCGATCGGGCGCGCGCAGGCCAGGTGGCTATCGACCGCTTCGATTCGACGGTGCTGATCCTGGACGATGGGTTTCAACACCTGCGGCTGGAGCGGAAGATAGACCTGCTGGTGCTGTCGTCAGCCGATCTTGCGGAGAAGCTGCTGCCATCCGGCCGGCTGCGTGAGCCGGTGTCGGCTGCGAGCGCAGCCGATGCCGTGCTGGCGTACGGCAGCGCCGCCGATGCCGAGCAGCTCGCGCGACGGGTCGGCGTGGCACATTCGTTCTGCGTGACACCGCGCTACCTTCCGCTGCTCGCGCTGCACGGCGTTCTTCCGGCCGACAAGCGGGTTGTCGCCGTCGCCGGTATCGCCCGCCCGCAGCGCTTCTTCGATGCGCTGCGGAAACAGGGCTACGACGTCGCCCGCGAGTTCCCCTTTCCCGATCACCATTGGTTCACCACCGCCGACGTGCGGGAGATCGAAGCGAAGGTGCGCGAGCTTGGCGCATCGGCAGTGGTTACCACGGCGAAGGACGCGATGCGGCTCGAACGGTACCGCAGCGGGCTGACCTCTCCGTGGGCCATACTGCCCCTGAGCGTGTTCGTCGAACCCAGTGCCGAATTCGAAGCGTGGCTGGTGTCGCGCCTGTAGCCGCCGGCTTCAGCCGGACAACGAGATACCGGCTGGAGGCTGTGATCGTCCGGTGCCTCGCAGCCGTCGTCCGCCTGCTGCCGCTTCCTGCGGTTCGCTCGGC
Organism: Vicinamibacterales bacterium; assembly: GCA_035711805.1. Classification (GTDB taxonomy): domain Bacteria; phylum Acidobacteriota; class Vicinamibacteria; order Vicinamibacterales; family UBA2999; genus Gp6-AA40. The sequence goes on along the minus strand of DASTBV010000190.1, from coordinate 11,059 downwards.
CGGCGCGGCGCTCGGCCGCTTCGTCTATGCGGTCGACGGGTTTCATCGACGCATCGCCATGGCCAACATCGCCATGGCCCTGCCGTCGAAGTCGATCGAGGAGCGCCGGGCCGTGGTGCGCGGCGTGTTCTCGCATTTCGGCAGCGTGCTGCTCGAGCTGATCAAGGTGGGCACGTTGACGAACGGCGAGATTCTGGAGCGGATCGAGTCGGAGGGAGAGGAGCGGATCCGGCAGGCACATGCACGAGGACGCGGCGTGCTGCTCTTCACCGGTCATTTCGGCTACTGGGAGGTGGGAGCAATTGCGCTGGCGCTGCGCCTGCAGCCGATGGCGGTCATGGCCCGGCCGCTCGACAATCCGTATCTGCACGACATGCTCGAACGCATCCGCACCCGCAGCGGCAACTCGGTGATTTATCGCCAGGGTGCCATTCGCAAGGTGCTGCAGGAGCTGTCCGCAAACCGGGCCGTGGCGATCCTGATCGACCAGCATCTGCACACGCCTGATGCCGTGAACGTGGATTTTTTCAGCCGGCCCGCGGCAACCACCAATGCGCTGGCGGCGCTGGCGATGCGCACGGGTGCTCCGGTGATCCCGGCGTTCGCCCTGCCGCTTCCGGACGGACGATACCGGCTCGTCTACGAGCATGCGGTGGAGCCGCCGGCCACCGATTCGCCCGATGCCGTCCGCGAGTTCACGCAGCGGTGCACCGACGTGCTCGAGATGTACATTCGCCGCCACCCGGAGCTCTGGCTCTGGATGCATCGACGATGGCGCGCCGATGCCTGAGCCGCGCGTCCTGGTCGTGGCGCCGAACTGGCTGGGCGATGCGGTGATGGCCCTGCCGGCGCTGGCCGACGTCCGCCGCGCGTATGCCGCCAGCCGCCTGATTGTTGCCGCCCGGCCGTCGGTTGCTCCGCTCTACGCCATGGTCCCGGGCGTGGATGGAACGATCGTGACCGAGTGGCGCGGATCGCTTCGAAACCGGCAGGCGCTTGCGAACGATGTGCAACGTGTGAAGGCCGAACAGATTGATCTCGCCATCCTCTTCCCTAATTCATTCGCGTCGGCCTGGGGACTCCATCGCGCCGCCGTGCAGCAGCGGTGGGGGTATGCCGCCGACCTCCGCCGCCCTCTATTGACGCGAGCGATCAAGCGCCCTGGCGGCTCTCGTCATCAAGGTGCCTATTACCAGCATCTCGTCCTTCAACTCGGAATACCCAATGGACCGCTCGAGCCGAGCCTCAGCATTCCGTCCGCGGCCGTCGAGGAAGCGAAAGCCTTGCTCGCGGCACGTGGATGGACCGGCTCACGGCCGCTTCTGGTCGTCGCGCCCGGTGCGGCGTACGGCACGGCGAAGCGATGGCTGCCCGGCTATTTTGCAGCTGTCGTGACGCGCGCGATTCAGGAGACCGGAGCTCATGGTGTGATTGTCGGGACCACCGCGGATGCTGATGCGGCTCGCATGGTCCTCGCCTCGATGAACCCCACCGACCGCGCTTCGGTGAGCGACCTGACGGGCGCGACGACGTTACAGACGCTTGCCGGCGTGATGAGCCTCGCGGCCGCCTGCGTGTCGAACGATTCCGGAGCCATGCACGTTGCCGGAGCGGCCGGCACGCCGCTGGCGGCGATTTTCGGTCCGACACGCGACCGCGAAACGGCGCCGCTCACGCGCCACGGCGGACGGGCGGACGTGCTCGTCAATCCGGTCTGGTGCCGGCCGTGCATGCTGCGTGAATGCCCGATCGACCATCGCTGCATGAAAGGCCTGCGGCCGGAGCGCGTCTTTGAATCTGTCCGCGTGCTGATGCAGACTCGCCCGTCATGAATCCCGCCGTATTTCTCGATCGCGACGGCACGCTCATCGAGGAGCGGGGCTACCTCGATCGGATGGAGCTGCTTTCCGTTTTTCCCTGGACGGCGGACGCGCTTCGCCTGCTGAAGCGCGCCGGCTACACCCTTGTCGTCGTCACGAACCAGTCCGCAATTGCCCGCGGCATCATCGACGAGGCGTTTCTCGACGATGTTCATCGTGAGCTGTCGGCCCGCCTGGCGCGGGGCGGCGCGGCGATCGACCGCTACTACCACTGTCCGCATCTTGCTGACGCGCCGCTCGAACGGTTTCGTCAGGCCTGTCGCTGCCGGAAACCGGGACCAGGAATGATCGAGCAGGCGTGCCGTGACTTGAGCCTCGATCCCGCGCGGTCGTTCATGATCGGCGACCGGGCGCTGGACGTCGCGTGCGGGGCGGCGGCGGGTACCCGGACGATCCGCGTACGCACGGGTCACGGCATGCACCCGAGCGAAGAGGCGGCGGACGGCGCGAAGGCGGATGTTATCCTCAACAATTTGATGGAGGCTGCCGGTTGGATTCTGCGTCGCTCACCGCGCTGATCGACGCGCTCGACGGGCGCCACGTCGCCGTCATCGGCGATGTCGTGGCAGACGAATTCGTGTACGGTCGGGTGGCGCGGGTCTCGCGCGAGGCTCCCGTGCTGATTCTCGAGTACGACTCCACCGAGATCGTGCCGGGCGCAGGCGGAAACGCGGCCAACAACGTCGCGGCCCTTGGCGGCCGTGCCGCCCTGGTTTCGGTGATCGGGCGCGACGACCCCGGGCGACGGCTGGTGGCCGCGCTTCATCCGCGCGTCGTCAGTACAGGCGTGGCGCGTGCGGCCGGTGCCAGCACCGTGATCAAGACGCGGATTCTTGCCGGCGGCATCCATTCCGCCAAGCAACAAGTGGTGCGGATCGATCGCGGCGTCGGGCGGCCGATCGACGCCCGGACGCGGGAACGCTTCGAGCGCGCCGCGCTCGCGAGCTTGCCGGCCGCTGATGCGGTGTTGATGTCCGACTATGGATCCGGGCTGGTGACGCCGGCCCTCGCTCGCCGCGTGATGACGGCGCTCCGCCGCGCAGGTCACCCGATTCCGGTGCTGATCGACTCGCGGTACCGGCTGCTCGAGTACCGCGGGCTCACCGCCTGCACCCCGAACGAGTCGGAGGTCGAGCAGGCGCTTGGCATCCGTATCAACGACGACGCACGTGTGCTCGAGGGTGCCGGCAGGGAAATCCTGAAGCGCACCGCGGCGAAGGCGGTGCTCATTACACGCGGTGGCCGCGGGATGGCCCTGTTCGTTCCCGGCGCGAAGACCGTTCACATCCCGATTCACGGCACCGACGAGATCGCCGACGTGACCGGCGCCGGCGACACGGTGATGGCGACGATGACGCTGGCGCTGGCGGCCGGTGCCACCTTCGAGGCTGCCGCCCGCCTCGCCAACTACGCCGGCGGTATCGTGGTGATGAAACGCGGAACGGCGACGGCGTCGCGGAAAGAACTGCGCGCGGCGGTAGTCCTGTCTCGCCGAAGCGATGTGGTGAAGCGGAGCGCGAAGGCGGATGGGTGAGGTCGTGTCACGGTCCGGCCTGCTCGCACGGGTCGCCGACGCGCGGCGTTCCGGTCAGACGATCGCCTTTGCCAACGGCTGCTTCGATCTGCTGCACGTCGGCCACGTCCGCTACCTTGCGGCTGCCGCCCAGGAGGCCGATCTGTTGATCGTCGCCATCAACGACGATCAGTCGGTCAGGGCACTGAAGGGAGAAGGGCGGCCGATCCTGCCGGCGGCGGACCGGGCGGAGCTGGTGGCTGCGCTGCGTTGTGTCGACCTTGTCGTTGTCTTTCCCGAGCCGACGGTGGGCCCGCTGCTCGAGGCCACTCGCCCCGACGTGCACTGCAAGGGGACCGACTACACGCTCGATTCGGTGCCCGAACGCGACGTCGTCCGCAGCTACGGCGGCCGCATCGCGATCGTCGGCGATCCCAAGGATCACTCGACGCGCGATCTGCTGGCGCGCATCGCCGAAGCGTCCCGGTGAGCCATCGATTTCTGCTCGTCCGTCTCGGGTCGATGGGCGACGTGATCCATGCGATCCCGACGGCGGCGGCGCTGCGCGGCCGCTTTCCCGAGGCGCGGATCGACTGGCTGGTCGATCCGCGGTACGTCGCGCTGCTGGAGATGGTGCGCGGCATCGACAGCCGCATCGCGGTGAATACCCGCCGCCCGGCGCAGACGTTTGCGACGATCCGGGATTTGCGCCGTGTCGGCTACACGGCGGTGATCGATCTGCAGGGGCTGTTGAAATCGGCCGTGCTGGCCCGTGCGGCACGGGCGGAGCGGACGATCGGCTTTGCCACCGATCATCTGCGCGAACGGACGGCGGCCCCTTTCTACACGCATCGAATCGATCCGCACGGCGCGGCGCACGTCATCTTCAAGAACCTGGCACTGCTCGAGCCGCTCGGCAGCCGCGACGCCCGAGTCGCGTTTCCGCTGGAGATCCCCTCCAGCGCAGTGTCGGACTCGGTGAGCGCGCGCTTCGACAACGCGCCGTACGCCGTGATCAATCCCGGGGCAGCGTGGCCGAACAAGCGGTGGCCTCCCGATCGGTTCGGCGCGCTGGCCTCGGATATCCGCGCCCGCTTCGGGATGCGGTCGCTCGTGGTATGGGGACCCGGGGAGCAGCCGCTGGCGGAAGCGGTCGCGCGTGGCTCGAACGGTGCGGCCGAGACGGCGCCGGCGACGTCGATCACGGATCTCTTTGCCATCGCCCGGCGTGCACGTGTGCTGATTTCAGGAGATACCGGACCCCTGCACATCGGCGGCGCCGTCGGCACTCCCCTGGTGGCGCTGTTCGGTCCAACGCTGGCGAGTCGCAACGGTCCCTGGTCGTCGGCAGACGTCGTGATCTCGCGCACAGACTCCTGCTCGTGTCTGTACCGGCGCCGCTGTCGGCGCAACGCCGCCTGTATCGACGACATTCAGCTGCCGGAGGTGCTCGACGCGGTTGAGCGGCGTCTGGCGGCGCCGCGCGGCGCGTGATGACGGATCGGGTGATCGCGTTTCTTGTCCGCGAGCGGGCCCGCCTCGCCGGAGCACTCGTGCGAAGGCGGGTGACGCTTGGTTTTCTCGCCGCCGCCGTGGCGCTGGCAATGGCGCGGCCGACATGGGCGACCTGGTCCGCTGGTCTCGTCGTCGCATCCGTGGGGGAGGCACTCAGGATCTGGGCTGCCGGTCATCTGGAGAAAGGCCGCGAGGTCACGCGCTCGGGCCCATACCGGTGGACGCGTCATCCGCTCTACGCCGGTTCGGCGATCATCGCGCTCGGCGTCGCGATCGCCTCGCGCAGCGCCATCGTCGCGCTGATCGGCATCACGTACATCGGGGTGACGATCCCGATGGCCATTCGCGCCGAGGAAGCGTTCCTCCAGCGGCGGTTCGGTCCGACCTACGATCTGTATCGCCGCGACGAGGCGCCCCCGATGGTGCGGCGGTTCAGCCTCGCGCACGCGCGCCGGAACCGTGAGTATCGCGCCGTGGCCGGGCTCATCGGCGGGTTCGCGATCCTTGCTGCCAGGCTTCTGCTGTCGATATAATCAATTCTTTGCGCAGGGCGGGCAGGGCCGCTGAGAGGGGCGGTTAGCTCAGTTGGTAGAGCACCGGCTTTACACGCCGGGTGTCGCAGGTTCGAGTCCTGCACCGCCCAATCAAGTTGGTAGTTCGTAGTTGGTAGTTCGTAGCTTCCGGCTTCAGCCGGAAGCCGGCCTGGGGTGGTAGTTCAGTTGGTTAGAACGCCGGCCTGTCACGCCGGAGGCCGCGGGTTCGAGTCCCGTCCACCCCGCCAACCTTCGCTCTGGAGCCAGGCGAAGGTTGTCCGCCAGCATCCCTCCCATCCCATTCCACCCTTCAAATTAGAATCATCGCGCCCCGTCACTTTGGGACGCGCAATCAGGCGCGCCGGATCACGGCACGGCTACAGTTCGTCCAGCAGGAAGCCATGACCACACCCCCGGACACCGAACGGCTGACCGCGGTCGTCGTCGAGTCGCTCGACGAGCGCGGCGACGCGGACGCGCTGGCGCGCCGGGCTGCCCGCAGCCGCACGCAGTTCTTCCGCGTGTTTCGCGCGCTGATCGACGAGACGCCGTTGGCGATGCGCCGCCGGCTGCGGCTCGAGCGGGCGGCGTGGCAGCTCGGACGCACGACGCTGCCGGTGACCGAGATTGCCTTCGATGCCGGCTACGGATCGCTCGAAGCGTTCACGCGCGCGTTCCAGCGGGCATTTCGCGTCTCGCCGAGCCTGTACAGGCGGATGGGAGCCACGCACTTCCATCTGCCGGCGCCGACGTCCATTCATTTCTGTGCCCCGGCTTCCGGCCCTGAAGGAGGAACGATGGATCTGTTCGACCTGTTTTCCGGAGCCGATTCGTTTCACATCCGCAAGCTGCTGGAGCACTCGCGACAACTGAGCGACGCCCAGCTCGACGCGCCATTGGCCAACTCGCCGAACGTGTTTCCGTGGCCCGCGCCGGCGCGAAGCCTGCGCGATCTGCTGAAGCGTCTCGTGCAGACGAAAGAGATCTGGACCGCGGCGATGGCGGGCGGCGCGCTGCCGAACCTGGACGACGAGCCGCCAGCGATGGGCACGCCCGACGCGCTGCTCACGCGCCTCGAGACGGCCGACCGCGAGTTCACGCGAATCCTCGGCGATGTTCGCAACCGCAACGCCTGGAGCGACACGTTCGTCGACGCGTTGTGCGAACCGCCGGAGACGTTCTCCTTCGGCGGAACGTTCGCGCACATCATCACCTTCAATACCTATCAGCGGCTCGTGGCGCTCGAGGCGCTGCGGCGCCTGGGCGTGAAGGTCGCGACCATCGGCTGTCCGACGGAGTACGAGGCGACGCTGACCCCCGAGCGCTGATGGCGCGCGGGATGGCACCCGGTCGCGCCGCCCCCTGTGTCGTCAGCGTGGCGGAACACACGGGGTGGGCGCATCTCGTGTGCGTCGCCGCACGCGACGGCGTGCCGGCTGTCGTCGAACGACGGCGGGTGACGCTCGTCGACGCCGGTCTGCCGACGCAGCCCTATGAACATGATTCGCTCGCGATGCGCGAGGATGAGGCCGACGCCCTCATCGCCCGGGTCCGCCGATCGATAGCAGGCCGCAGCTCTGTTGCACTACAGCGGCTTGTTGCCGAACTGGCGCCCGGCCACACCGTCGTCGCCCTCGTCATCCGTGAGCCGCCGTTTCCGGATCTTCCCACATCGGTTGCGACGGTCCGCCAATCGCATCGTCTGACGTGCTGCGCCGACGGCATGATGTATCAACTGGCGATGTGCCGCGCAGCGAGGGACCTCGAGCTGGATGTGCAACTGTGCCGGCGTGGTCAGGAAGTGGCTCGGGCCGCTCAGCAGCTGGATGTGACGCCGGAGGAAGTCGAGAAATTCGTCACCAGCGCGGGGCGCCCGGCGGGTCCGCCATGGACCAGCGAACATCGTCGGGCGTTCGCAGCCGGCATCGCGGTGCTGGCTGCGCATGCGCGCACGCCTCTCAGGATTCCGGCCTAGTTCTCGATCTTGTCGTATACCGCCACGTTGTGGACGCGGGCTTCCTGGCTCTTGCGATCGAACGTGATCGTCATCGTCCTGCCGTCGGCGGCGATGGTGCGGCGCGCGACGCCGTAGACGTTTCCCGCGTGCGACAGCACTGCGTCCGACGTCAGTTCGTCCACCTTGCGCAGCGTTACCGAGTCGTACTCGGGAATTCCGGTCACCATGATGTCCTTGCCAAAGTTCGCCATGTACTCGAAGCGCTCGGCGCGTCCGTCGCTGTACACGCGCGAGACGACGCCTTTGACGCCGTCGGCGCTGCGCGCATAGACGCGCGTCTCGGATCGCAGCGCCGGGCCGGGCGAATACTTCGACTTCGCCACATTGAGGCGCCAAGTGCCTATGAGCTGCGGCGGCGGTTCGGCGGTGGCGCGAAACTGCAGTGCGTGAACGGTTGGTACGACAGGTAGCGAGACGAAGGCGGCGAGGACGACGAGGAGCAGGCGCGGACGCATGACAGCCTCCTGTGTCGAGCCATGTGTAGGCCGGATCGCGTGGGGCGAGCCTTTCAGGCTCGCCTCGCGAACCCGAAGGGTTCGCGCCACGCAAACGTATGCACGCTAGTCTATAATCGCGCGCCCAGGAGTGGTTATGGTGAAGTTCACGTTTGCCGCGCTGTTTGCCGTACTTATGACAACCGCCATGTCAGCCCAGCAGTCGCAGTCGTTTTATGACCTGAAGACAACGTCGCTCGACGGCAAGCCGGCGGATCTTGGCCAGTTCAAGGGCAAGGTCAGCCTGGTGGTCAACGTCGCCAGCCAGTGCGGATACACACCGCAGTACGCCGGACTCGAAAAGCTCCACCGTGAGTTGAAGGGAAAGGGGTTCAACGTCCTGGGCTTCCCGAGCAACGATTTCGGTGGGCAGGAACCGGGAACCGCGCAGGAGATTGCGACCTTCTGCAGGACCAACTACGACGTGACGTTCCCGATGTTCGAGAAGCTCGTGACCAGGCGCGGGGCCGGCCAGTCCCCGATCTACGCGTTCCTTGGGACGTCGGGCAAGCTTCCCGCCTGGAACTTCAGCAAGTACGTGATCGACAAGCAGGGGCGAATCACCGCCTTCTTCCCCAGTGAGGTGACACCTGAGGATCCGGCGCTGCGCTCGGCGATCACGAAGGCGCTCGGCGCGAATTGAGTTTCGGTTACACGCCGTCCTAGCTCAGCGACGCAATTCACTACAGGGGTGACCTGAGCAGGTGACCTCTATCCCCGTTTTCCTCAACCGACTCGAGCGGTAGCGCGCCTCGTCTCATGGCATACGCATTGCGGATGTGACAATGGGATTACCGCATGACCCTGTCAGAGAGAGCCGCCGCCATCGTTCGCTCGCAGCGGCGCCTGTTTGTATCGCTCCTCGTCGTCATCGCCGTGCTCGTCTGGGGTGCCGTAGGTGCCTCTGCGTGGTGGATCAAGGATGTGGTCTCGGGACTACCCAGTCCGCGCGACGTCCGCGAGATCGCGGTCATGGCTCAGGCGACGACGCTCTACGACGTCCACGGCCGAACGGCGTTCACGATCTATAAGGAACAGCGAATTCCGATCTCGCTCGATCGCGTCTCGCCGCATCTGGTGCAGGCGATTCTGGCCGTCGAGGATCAGCGCTTCTACGAGCATGGCGGTCTCGATGTGGTCCGCATCGCTGGTGCGCTGGTCAGCAATGTCCGCAAGGGACGTGCGACGCAGGGCGCCAGTACCCTCACACAGCAGCTCGCGCGGCAGAGCTTTCTCACGGCGGAAAAAACGTACGGCCGCAAGATGAAAGAGGCGATTGTCGCCGCCCGCATCGAGCGGGAATTCGACAAGCGCGAGATCCTGCAGCTGTACCTGAACAAGGTCTACTTCGGCGACGGGCTCTACGGCGCCGAGGCCGCGTCGCTCGGCTACTTCGGGAAGTCCGCTGCGGATCTGACGCTATCGGAAGCGGCGCTCCTTGCCGGGCTGGTCAAGTCTCCGTCTGCCTACGCGCCGACGGTTGACCTCGATCGTGCTGTCTCCCGGCGCAGGGTCGTCCTGCAGGCGATGCACGATGCGCGCGTTATCGATCAGAAGGCCTATGAAGCGGCGCTGCAGGCGCCTGTCCAGTTGAGCGACGCGCTGCGCAGTCAGGAACCCTTTGGGCAGTACTTCAAGGAGGAAGTCCGCAAGGAGCTCGTCGAGCGGTTCGGATGGGAGCGCGTGTACGAAGGTGGACTCAAGGTTCACACGACGCTCGACCTCGAGCTGCAGAAGGCCGCCGAGACGGAAGTCGCCAGTGGCCTGCAGGAGATCGAGCAGCGGCAGCTGCGCCGCAGCCGCAAGGCGCCGGCGTCTCCCGAACCACTCCAGGCAGCGCTGGTCGCGATGGATCCGGAAACCGGAGACGTGCGCGCGATGGTCGGCGGCCGCGACTTCAAGGAGAGCCGCTTCAACCGCGTGACACAGGCGAAGCGTCAGGCGGGGTCGGCCTTCAAGCCGTTTGTCTATGCCGCTGCACTGGAGAACGGATTCTCACCAGGGACCGTCCTCACCAATCTGGACGATCCGGTCTGGACTCCGCAGGGTAACTGGGTGCCTGAGGATGGCCATTCGGAAGCCACCTCGATGACGATGAGAGCGGCGTTGAAGACGTCGAGCAATCGCGCCGCGGTCCGCATGCTGCAGGAAGTCGGAATCCCGACCGCGGTGACGTTCGCCGATCGCATGGGTGTCGGGCCGGTGCCGGCCGTTCCATCGCTGGTCCTCGGATCGGGCGAGGTCACGCTGATGTCGATTACGGCCGCGTTTGCCGCCTTCGCGAACGGCGGGCTCGTGCCGGCAGCGTCGTTGATCACAAGGGTCGAAGACGGCGACGGTCAGGTGCTCTTCACGGCGCAGCCGAACACGCACCGGGTCGTCAGCGAATCGACGGCCTTCCTGATGTCGAACATGCTCGCCGACGTGGTCAATTCCGGCACCGCCTGGTCCGCCCGCCGCGTCGGGTTCTCGCTGCCGGCCGCCGGCAAGACCGGCACGACCAACGACTATCGCGACGCGTGGTTCATCGGCTACACGCCGAAGATCGTTGCCGGCGTCTGGGTCGGCTATGACATGCCGCGGACGATCATCGCCAACGGGTACGCCGCGGAACTGGCAGTGCCGATCTGGGCGAAGTTCATGAAGACGGCAACCCGGAAGGACGAGCCCGCGTGGTTCAGGCCTCCACCAGGGCTGACGTCGGCGACGATCTGCCGCTTGAGCGGAGCGCTGGCGACGGATTCATGCCGCAACGCCGTTGACGTAGACGAGGAAGGAAATGTCGTCGGCGGGTCGATGGTGTACACCGAGTACTTCGTTCGCGGCACCGAACCGCGCACCTTCTGTCCGATCCACGACGCCTACGAGGACAGGTCGTTTTGGCGGATCTTCACCGGTGGACGCGATGAGCGGCCGCACGTCCCCGCGCGGGACGTCGTGGTTGAACGGCGTTCCGACGAGCGCCGTGCTGATGATCGCCCGGCATCGGCCGAAGCGGTGCAGCAGCCTCCTGGCGTGACAGGCGGTGTCCTCACGCAACCGGAGGCGCAGGCATCCACGGCGCCCGAGCCGAAGAAGCGCGGGTTCTGGGGACGCATTTTCGGCCG
>DASTBV010000189.1:0-52976 GCA_035711805.1 Vicinamibacterales bacterium | reverse complement strand
TGATGGCGCTGGCCAATCACAACAACGACATCGCGGAGTACTGGGAGTGGTCGGCGGAAGGACTGTACAACCCCGATCCCACGAGCAACGCCTATCGCCTTGGCGTGAATTACTTCATTTATGCGCTGACGCACTGAACCTACTGAACCTACTGAACCTACTGAACCTACTGAACCCTAATCCCCCACCACCACCCGCCACTGCTTGCTCGACCACTTCTGCGCGCCGGGGAGCAGCGCCTGCACCGTGCTGACGACCTCGGGCCACTTCTCCTCGTTGTAGTCGTCGCCGGACAGCCATCCGCCGGGCCGCACTTTCGGCAGCCATGCGGCGATGTCGGCGCGCAGGTGCTCGCTGTCGTGGCGCGCGTCCAGGTGCACCCAGTCGATCGACCGATCCGCGAACAGCCCGGCGGCCGTCACCGAGTCGGCGACGATCAGCGAGATCGCGTCGGCAAAGCCGCATTCGATGATGTTGCGATGCAGCGTGCCGGCGAATGTGCCGCCACCGTCGGCGACGGCGCCGCCGTGGAAGTCTTTCTGTTTCGGCCCCTCGGGACCGCTGCCGCGGCAGGTATCGACGCCGACGATCGAGAAGCGCTTGCCGCTCTGCTGCACGACCTCACCCAGCGAGCAGATGCTCTTGCCGAGAAACGTGCCGACCTCGACGAACCGGCTGCCCTCCGCGAAGTGCTGCACGGCTTCTTCCTGTCCCGACCGCCAGCGAAACCAGCCGTGGATGGCCGTCCAATGTAAGCTGGGCCCTGACGCCTGAGCCCTGAGCCCTGAGGCCTGAGGCCTATTTTCCACACACCACCGGCGCTTTCCCCGGCAGCGACCAGCGCGGATTCGCCGCGTCGACGAGCTGCTCTTCACGGAGTGTCCCGCCCCGCTTGCGGAGCGTGTCGACGACCACGTCGCGGACGAGGCCGATATCGCGCTCGATGGTGAAGCCTTCCTTCGGCGTGACCGGGGCGAAGATGGCGTCGCCGCCCGTGGCAAGAAAATCGCTGGTGGCAATCAGCAGACGTTCGGTATCGGAGATTGGCGTGCCGTTCGGCCGCCGCATTCCCACGTTGACCGTCCCCCGCTCGCAGGTGACGCGTGCGTGCACCCCGGAGATGCCGACGAGTGCCGCGTTCCGCGCGACCTGCGTCGTCAGGACCTTGCGCAGTTCGCCTCCGGTGAGGTGGAAGGTGACGAGGCGGTTGTCGAACGGCATCACCTCGAACACCCCGCCGTAGGTCAGCGGACCGGCCGGCAGGTCCGCACGCAGACCTCCGGACGTGTTGTTGATTGCCACGTCGGCGCCGGGGGCGCCGGCCCGATAGGCGTCGACGAAGAGGTTGCCGAGGGGGGAGTCGCTGCTGCCCGTACGGCGGATTGGCGCCGGCAGCAGGACGCCGAGCGGCATCTTCTTCTGCGACTCCGCTGCCTGAACCGCGGGCGCGATGCGTCTGGCCACCGACTGATCCGCAACGACGGGTGCGCCCTCGTACTCCGCCCGGATGCGGCCGCTGCTGGCGCCTTCGGGGTCGCAGCGCAAAGTCCCCGGATCGACGCGCGCGCACAGATCGCGCGGCGCGAAGATGCGGTGTTCGACGACGCGCCGCGTCGCCCGATCGACGACGAGATCGACACGGCCGAATGCGCGGCCGCCCATATACGCCTCGATGATGGCAATGCCCGACACTTCGTGCGCCATGCCTGAGTGGGCGTGGCCGGCAACGATGGCGTCCACCAGGCCGCGCGGAAGCGCCGCCGCGACCTGCATGATTTCTTCGGCTGGCTCGCAGGAGCTCAGGTCGGTCGGCGACGTGAATGCCGTGCAGCGCCCGCCGGCGTGCGAGGTGACGAGGACGACCGACGCGCCATCCGCCCGCAGCCGCCTGGCTTCGGCGGCAATCGTCTCCGCCAGCGGTGCCACGCGCAGGCCGCTGGTGTTGGCGGCAATCGTGACGGACAGGGCGCGGGCGGTCATCACACCGATGACGCCGACGCGAAGGCCCGCCGCGGTAATCGTCGTGGACGGCCTGATGTTCGGCCAGTTCACCTGCTGTCCGGTGGATTCCTCGATCAGGTTGGCCGCCAGAAACGGAAACGAGGCCTGGGCCGCGCGCGCTTTCAACGCACCGCGCGGGTCGTCGTCCGGCGCCTGCGGCGTCGCCGGTGGTCCGACCGGTCCGAAGTCGAAGTCGTGGTTGCCGACCGCCGCCGCCGTGTAGCGAAGCGTGTTGTAGGCGTCGATGACCGATGCGCCCTCGTTGAGGTTCGACTCCAGCGTTCCCTGGAACATATCGCCGGCGTCGAGCAGCACCACGGCGCCGCCGTCGCGCGCCCGGGCGGCACGCAGGTTGGCGACATAACCGCCGAGCAGCGCGAGGCCGCCGCGGTCGCCGCGCTGCAGGATGCCGCCGTGGAGGTCGTTCGTGCCGACGATGGAGAGGGTGATCGTCGGCGCGGCCGGCGCGACAGCCGGACGCGATCCCGTTTCCGCGCAGGCCAGCGCCCACACGGCAAGTACGGCGATAAGGCCCTGCCGCGCCATCGTTAGGACTGTAACTTACCTCGCGGTCTTCAACAGATACGCGCGCCGTCGGTCGGCGAAACTCTTCAGGCTGTCGTCGCCGCGATCGACGCCTGCCGTGAACTGCGCGGTGGTGTACAGCTTGCGCGTGTCCGCCTTCACGTCCGCCGCGATGACCGCCTGGTAGCGCTGCACCAGCGGCTGCAGCGTCCGCCAGTCGAGCCACTTGTCCGCGATCTCCCGCACGTAGCCGAGATACCGCGCGCGCAGCGCCGGCACGGCGAGCAGCTTCGAGCGCAGCGGCTTGCTCGTGTCGTCGAGACCGATGAGCGGGTCGAGCTCGACGCCGGCCAGCCCGAACATCGGCGGAAACTGGAATCCGGGCGGCAGTTGAATACCTGGAGGAAGCTGGAACGGTGGTCCTCCCGGCGGGCCGCCGCGACCTCGACCTCCCGGACCTGCCGGGCCACCCTCTTCTTCGAATGCCTCGTTCATGTCGTGCGGCAGCACGTGCACGCGGCCCTGCTCGTCGAGATAGATGTTGTAGTCGCTTGCCCGTGTCCAGTATCCGTCGGTATTGACCAGGGCATTTTCGATGGCGAGGAATCTGAGCGCGCCGTCGATGTTGAGCAGCGGGGCCAGCTCCGCCTCGAGGCGATCGGCCGGCGTTTCATTGAGGACCTTGAACATGCGAATCAACTGCCGCCACGATCGTTCGTCGTCGCGCGAGCGGATGTCGTAGATGCGGCGATAGCCGTTGATGTCCTCGCCGAGGTAGGCCATGCCGCCGCGCCCGATCGGGCTGCCTGGCACCTTCCAGCGCGCACCGCGTGTGGACTTGAATCGATCGCGCACGAAATCGGAATTGAACTGTTCGACGTTGACGTACACTCCCCAGCTCTCGCCGTTGATGACGACGCGCACGTAGTTCGCCTTCGGGGCCGGGATGTAGGCGCGCGCGATCTCGCTGTAGAGGAGCGCGCGGGTGAACGTCGGATCGCTGTTGGCGTTGAGGAGATTCAGCGTCCGGTAGCCGAGAAGCCGCTGTTCGTCGTCCGCGAAGTCGATCGAAACGTTGAGCGAACGCTTCGAGCCTTCCGGCACGAAGGCGAAGGACGACATGCCGCGGAAACGGACGCCGACGTCACGATAGGCACGTCCGTCGACGGTCAGCTGCGCCGGCACGTCAACGTCCGTGTTGTAGAAGTCCGACAGCTCCTTCTCCCAGTCGGCGTTTTCGAACTGCAGGAACAGCGTCCGCAGCACGCCGGTGTCGTAGAGCGGCTCGTCGCGGAACGTGCGAACGGAATCGGGGGCGAACCGCTGGCCGGGTGACGAGGGCGCGAGGCCGCGGCCGCCGAAGGGAGGCATACCCGGAGGCGCGCCGGCAGCTCCGGGCGCGGCTCCCGGAGGCCCGCCGAGCCGCCCCATCACCGCCGCCAGCCCGAACGGCGGCTGTTTGGCGATCCATTCGCGGGCGGCCTGGCGCTCGGCGCGATCGAGGCGGCCGTTCTTCGAGACGTCGAACTGGGCGAGGATCGGACGTTCCTGGAATATCGCATCCAGGTCGAGCGTAAAGTTCGGAGCGCCAGGTCCCGGCGGATTCTGCGCGTGGGGAACGGCGACACACACTATCAGCAGGCCAAGCAGTGTCGTTCCTGCGGGTATACAGCGGCCGAGCATGCGCATGTGCCCGAGCTTAGCATCTTGTGCGTAGAATGACGCGCAGACGGTATGGGAAAGAAAGATGCTCGCGTCGACGCGTATATCGCGAAATCGCCCGATTTCGCCAGGCCGATTCTGACCTATCTCCGCGACGTCGTTCATGAGGGTTGTCCCGATCTGACCGAGACGACGAAGTGGAGCACGCCGACGTTCGACCATCACGGGATCCTGTGCAGCATGGCGGCGTTCAAGCAGCACTGCGTGTTCGGATTCTGGAAGGCCCCGCTGCTGACGCTCGACGGCAAGCCGCTCGTCACGAAGATGGAATCCGGCGCCGGCCAGTTCGGCAAGCTGACCAGCGTCAAGGACCTTCCCGCACGGTCGAAGCTGCTGAAGCTCGTGAGGGATGCCGCCAAGCTCAACGAGTCCGGCGTCGCGCTGGAACGGGCGCCTCGTGCGGCTGCCCGACCTGTGCACGTGCCGGCTGATTTGACGCGCGCGCTGCGCACCAACGCGAAAGCACGAGCTTCATTCGCGGCGTTTTCACCCAGCCACAAGCGTGAGTACGTCGAGTGGATTGTCGAGGCCAAAACGGCTGAGACGCGGCAGCGGCGGCTCGATACCGCCCTCGAGTGGATGAGCGAAGGAAAGCCTCGGAACTGGAAGTACATGCGTAAATAGGCACAAAGCATGCTCTTTGATTCATTAGGTTACGTGAGCTCGCGGAGCTCATCAGGAGGAGTCTTGTGATGAGAGCATTCTTAGGAGCCGTTTCGGCCGTTGTGCTGGCGTTTACGGTCGCGTGCAGTCAGACGGATGCGGGCATTACCACCGCGGTGAAGTCGAAGCTGGCGGCGGACGACACGGTCAAGGCGTACAAAGTGGACGTTGACACGGCGAACAAGGTGGTGACGCTCAGCGGCGAGGTCGACACCGAGGCGCAGCGCGCGCACGCCGTGATGATTGCGCGCAATACCGACGGCGTGGCTGACGTGATCGATCAGCTTCGCATCAATCCGACCGCGGCGACCTCCGGCGTCGACATCGACGTCGATGTTGACGACAAGCTGGAAGCCGACGTCAAGCGAGGCGCAGAGGCGACTGCCGACGCGGCCAAGCGCGGCGCACAGAAGACCAAGGAAGGCGCGAAGAAGGCCGGCGAAGAGATCAAGGATGTCTTCACGGACGACGACCGCGACTCCGACAAGGACGGCAAGTAGAACAGGCCTCAGGCCGCAGGATCAGGCCTCAGGACCATCGCCAGCGTGGGTGACGTAGCTTCCGCCGCAAGGCGGAAGCTACAATCCAGGCGTGGCGAAAGCGTCTGCGCCGAACGAGTTGAACGGCCGCCGGGTCGGGGAGCCGATCCGCGCCATCTCCAACAGCATCCTCGACACCATCGGCAACACGCCGCTCGTCCGCATCAATGCCATCACCCGCGGCGTGACCGAGGCGACCGTCCTCGCCAAGCTCGAAACCTTCAATCCCGGGAATTCGCTGAAGGACCGCATGGCGGTCCGCATGATCGAGGACGCCGAGCGGCAGGGCCTGCTGAAGCCGGGCGGCACCATCATCGAGGGGACCTCCGGCAACACCGGCATGGGCTTGGCCATCACTGCCGTCATCAAGGGCTATCGGTGCATCTTCACCACCACCGACAAGCAGTCGAAGGAGAAGATCGATGCGCTGAAGGCGTTCGGCGCCGAGGTGATCATCTGTCCGACCGACGTCGATCCGGAGGATCCGCGTTCGTACTATTCGGTCTCCTCACGGCTGGCGCGCGAGATTCCCGGCGCGTGGAAGGCCAATCAGTACGACAACCTGTCGAACACGGCCGCCCACTACGAGTGGACGGCGCCGGAGATCTGGGAACAGACCGGCGGCCGCGTGACGCACCTCGTCGTCGGCGTCGGCACCGGTGGCACGGTCAGCGGCATCGGGCGCTACTTCAAAGAGCAAAACCCGGCGATCAAAGTGTGGGGGATCGACACCTACGGGTCGGTGTTCAAGAAGTACAAAGACACCGGCATCTTCGACAAGAACGAAATCTACCCCTACATCACCGAGGGAATCGGCGAGGACTTTCTGCCGGCGAATGTCGACTTCGCCATCATCGACCACTTCGAGAAGGTGACGGACAAGGACGCGGCGATCATGACGCGCCGCCTGGCGCGCGAGGAGGGGATCTGGGTCGGCAACTCCGCCGGTGCCGCCATGGCCGGTGTCGTCCAGCTCGCGGAGCACTTCGGGCCTGACGACATGGTCGTGGTCGTGTTCCACGACCACGGGTCGCGATACACCGGCAAGATGTTCAACGACGAGTGGATGCGGTCGAAGGGCTTCCTCGAGGTGTCGGGCATGACCGCCCGCGATCTGGTGGAGTTCCGCGTTTCGGGTGAGCTCTACACCATCGAAGCGGCGCGGCCGGTGGAAGAGGCGATCCGCGTGATGAGCGACCACGACTTCTCGCAGATCTGCGTCACGAAAGCGGGCCGCATCATCGGCTCGCTCAACGAGGCGCATCTGTACGAGGAGTTCGTGCGCGATCCGGGCTGCAAGTCGAAGTCGGTCGAGGAGATCATGCAGCCGGCGTTCCCGTTCGTGGATGCCTCAACGCCGGTGCAGTTCCTGTCGACGATGATCACGGCGGAGCAGCCGGCGCTGTTGATCAGGGATTTCAAGACTCAGAAGACGTTCATCATCACGCGGTCCGATATCATCCGAGTGCTGACCTGAATCAATTGATGCCAATATTGCCCGGAATGCCGAGGAAGCCGCCAAGAGCGGCCAGCTTTGCAATGTCGATCGGGCCGACGATGTTCACGACCTGCAGCTCGCCTGGTTCGGAGTTGATGATGAAGATGCCGCCAAGCTTGCCGCCTGGGTTGAACACCCACACCTCCTGCAGTTCCCAGTCGCCGCCCTTGCCCTTCTCCTCATTCGACACGATCCTCGTCCAACCCGGCGCTGACAATTGCTTGCGAATCGCATTGATATCGTCCATCGAGTAGGCCTTGGGGTCGTCGAACTCATAACTGCGGACGTAGACACCCTCGAGTTCGGAGAGAACCTGCTTCGCGGCATCCGCCTTCGGCCCGGGGGGCACGAAAGCAGACCCGGTCTTCAACATCGATGAATCGATCGTAATCTCCTGCTTTTCGGTCGCGCGCTCGGCGAGGCGATCGAGGAACGACAGGTTCAGCCGCGCGCCCTGTGCGCTGGCAGCGACCGGAACAAGCAGCGTGAACGCGACGAGCGCAATCGTAGTCTTCATGGGATTCCCTTACCGGCTTTCGTTCTCCGCCGGCTGCGAAAGCTTGCTCTGCACGACCGCCAGCGTTTCGCTCGTGATCTGCAGCGCAATGCGAAGTTCTTCCTGCACACGCGCGGCCTCGGCGGCCCGCTGCTGCGTGTAATACCGTTCGGCGCCGCCGGCGGCGACGGCGAGCACGGCGGCGGCAGCGAGCCAGCGTCGCACGCCCGGGGCTCCCATGCCCTGGCGGCGGTGGCCGATCGAGATCGGGACTGCCTGCCGCTCCTGCGCCGGCTGCTCGTTGATGCGCGCCAGCACGCGATCGGCCAGGTCGGCCGGCGCCTGCTTGCGTCGCAGCGCTTCGCGAAGTTCGTCGTCTATGTTCATGAATGGATTCATCACTCGCCCCTACCCATCAGGCGCTCACGCAGCGCGATGATCGACCGGCGAAGATGGCTCTTCACGGTGTTGACCGGCATGCCCAGGGCATCCGCTATCTCCGTCGGTTCCATTTCCTCCTGATACCGGAGCACCACCACCATACGCGCGCGATCCGGCAGCTAGGCGACCAGTTCCTCCAGCCGCTCGGCGACGAACACCTCGCGCGGCTCCGGCGAATGCCCCGGATCCGGCAGCGTGTCGGTCGCAAACTCCTGGCGGTGGTTTCGCCGCCTGATCTCGTCGATGCACCGGTGACCGGCGACGCGCCGCAGCCACGAGACGACGTGTGCCTCGGACTCCAGCCGATGCAGGCTCCGATACAGCTCGAGGAAGACCTCCTGTGCCAGATCCTCGGCCGCCGGCCTGCTGCGCAGCATGTGCAGCGCCACGCTGAACACCATGTTCTGGTGCTTGCGGACGATGGCGGCAAACGCCGCCTGGTCGCCGGCCTTGGCCTTCGCCAGGAGGTCCTGGCTGTCGGTGGCGGCGGCCGCGGCGAATCGCGGCGAGGCCACCGGAACGGCCACCGGATGGGCCTGCGCGACCGGTGCCTCAGCGCGAGCGAACGGTGCCACCGTCACCATATCTGCCTGTAAATACGGCTGCTCGGCCGCACGGGGTGCACTGTCAGTACCGAAGAGTTGCCGGACCCCACCAGGGCACGATTTCATAGATAAATCGTCCCGCCTTTACCGCAGGGTCGGTTTCGACCGCGGCCGTGGCCGCCTCCATCGACGGTACCCGCAGGATGAAAATCCCGGCAAGCGCGCGATCCCCGGATGTCCCTTCAAACGGTCCGGCGACCACCATCAGGCCTTCTTTCGTCAGTCGGTCGATATTGGCGCGATGACCCTGATTGACCTTGGTGGTCTCTGGGGTGACGGCCGTCGTCCATGCCGGACCGCGGCGCAGGAAAACCATGTAATACACCCGCATGTCGGGCGGCGGCGCCGGAGCGGCCGCGGGCTGAGGCGACGCGGTTGGTGTCTGCGCCCCGATGCGGGCCGTTACGGCAAGTGCGACGAGCGTCAGGACCAGAGTGGTGCAGCGGACAAATGGAGCCATGGCGGGATCCTACATGGGTCCGCCTGAAGGCGGACTCTACATCCGCCTAAGGCGGACGCTACGGGTCACGGCACGACGCGGAATGCGGTGAGCCGCGTCGCACTGCCTTGCGTCACTTCTACGGCGTAATCGCCAGGTGCGATGGACGTAAGCGGCACGTCCGCCACGATCCAGCGGAACTGGCCGCTTTCGTCCTCACGGTCCGTGATCTGCACCGGCGTTGCGAGCGCACCCCCACGCCTGTCGCGGAGCTGGCCGGTTGCAGGCTCGCGGGAGTCGGTCGGCAGCTCGAGCCGCAGCCGGTCGGTTCTGTAAAACCGCGGATCGGCCGTGCGCGCATAGCGCGGACCGGTCGTCGGCCCGCGTCGCAGCAGGAGCGCCTCTCCGAGGGAGCTCGTGGACTCCGGGACGACGACGCGCAGAAACTCTCCCACCGGTGCGCCGCCCGCGCCACTGAGCTGCAGTTGTATCGAGTACTCGCCGGGTGCGAGCGCATCGGATCCGCGCAGCTCGAATTCGAAATTCGTTGCCGCGGCCACGGGAAGCTGTCGGGAGATCGGGTCGCCGCCACGAATGGGGCGCAGGGTCATCTCCACCATTCCGCCTTCGGCCTGCAGACGCAGCCGGCGCAGCCGGAGATCGAGCTCCGCGTCGATCCAGACGCTGGTCGTCTGTGCGCCCGGAGCAGTGCCGCGCGTCCACACTGCCGGCCGCACGTGCAAGGCACTCGTGCTGGAGACATTGAGCGCCCGCATCGACACGTCGACCGGATCCGGGGGCTTACGGGTCTCGACGGGAACGACGACGGCCGGTGCCGGGAGTCCCGCGACATATCCCGCGCGCGCGCTGACGTTCGTATCGGGACGGCTGACTTTCACGGTGATCCGCCGGAACCGGCCGTCGGCCGTGGCGTTTGCCGGCGTATAGCCAACCAGGTAATACGAGGACGTAGTCGTCACGATGCGGCGGAGGATCCCGTCGACGTTGTTCGTGTTCACAATCGGCAGACCGGCGGTTTCTTCCGCGAGATCCCTCAGCGACGACTGCATCAGCACGGTACTGTTGTTCTCGAAGGAACCTCTCAGCCGCAGGTTGCGCGTCGGATCGGATGCCGTGCGCAGCAGCGAGATCGGATAAAAGGACACGTTGGTGCGCCGGGCATAAGTTGCGATCTGATCAAGGCGGCTGGCGTGATCGAGCGATGCGAGGTCCCGGAGGTCCTGTTCGCAGTCTGATGGGATCCGGGCGCCCGACACACCGCCGCTGTCGCCAAGGCGCGGAATAATGCCGATGCCGCCGCCACCGCCGATCGGAAAGCCTTCGGATTCCGGCTGGCCGCGTGCCGGAAGACGCGGGTTCTTCGTGTACAGCCGGAAGCCGTCCGTCATGACCAAAATGTGCTTGCGTTCGTCACGCAGTCCGCTGAGATGCGTGACCAGTCCTTCGAGCGCCTGGAAGGTCACCAGTTCCCGATAGCGCGCCTTCATCTCGCCGTTGGGACTTCCGCCGCCCGGTCGGAAGCACACATCCCAGCGGGCGAATTTCGGATCCTTGTTCAGGTCGCGGAACCACGCCTCATCCTCCCGGGGAACCTGCCGCTGGAAGATGAGGTCTTCGATGCGCATATATGGCGTCATCACTGCGACGACATCGTCCGGCCCCAGCAGCCCGTTCAGCATCTCGAGTACCTGAGACTGCGTCTGGCGGGACGGCGCCTGGCGTTGCGCGACGGTGGGGCGTGGTTCGGGCGCCGTCAGGAAGACAACGAACAGCCGGGCGCGATGATCGGTTGCCAGCTTGCGGCGCTCCGGAGCCGTCTGCGGCTCGACCGCAGGCCGCGATCCCGGTTCGGCGAAGACGATTCGCTCGAACGTGTCCACGTTTTGCGCGACGCCGTCTTCGAACACCTGTACTTCCTCACGGCGCAGGTCCCTGACCGGCTCGCCATCACGCGTGACGTACAAATCGACACGAACCGACTGAATGCCCGTGCGGAAGGTCGGTTGCTGAGGATCGGAAGCGGGACGGTCCTGCGCCGTCGTGACGGCGGCAAGGCCAAGCCACAGGGACAGCAGGATTCTTGGTCCCGAGCGCATGACGAAACATAGCAATAGCACGCCCGTGATGGCTAGCGCGGATTTGCGGGACGCGCCCGCAAGATGCGTTAACGGACGGCCCGGGTTGCGAACGTAATCGCCAGCGACGCTGCCCAGGCGGCGAAGAGCGACAGTCCCCGTGCACGTGGTCGCGCGATCGGGAGCGGGGCAATCATCAGCGCGCCGCTCAGCGCAAGCGGCCACCATGCTGCCCACGCCGGTGACGGAAGAAGCAGCGACGTGCAGCAGACGAGCCCGGCGGCAGGCGTGGGCATGCCAACGAACCGATCCCCGTCCTGCTCGACGTTGTAGAACGCCAGCCGCGTGACCACCGCGAGCAGATAGAACCCGGCGATCGACCAGGAAAGGATGGCGGCGAGGCCGCCCGCCGGAAAGCGCGCGCTGACAACGACGGCAGGGGCAAGGCCGAACGTCACCGCGTCAACCAGGCTGTCGAGTTCTTGTCCGATTTGCGCCTGTCGTGGCGACCTGTTGAACCGCCGCGCGAAACGGCCATCGAACGCGTCCATGATCGCGGCGAAGGCGAGCGCGCAACCCGCAACCGCGGTGTTGCGCATGCCGGCGGACGCGGCGACCGCCGTCACCGCCGCCGCGAGCGACCCGTACGTCAGCAGATTGCTGATGTGCAGCTCGTGCAGCGGCGCCCTCATGCGCGCCTCGCGTAGTGCCCGCCTTCAGGCGGACCTGATCGCCTTGCCGTGTCCAGGAATGTCAGCTCATACAGGCGCGACCACGTGTGAACGACGTGCGGCAGGAACGCGAGAGGCCGGATGCGATTGATCATGGCGTAGATCCCGAGCCGCGAGACGAGGAAGTACGCGAGGGCGCTGCGGAATCCTTCCTGCCACACGCGCCGGTCCAGCGCCACGCCCGAGTGCCGTTCGAGCGTCGTGCGATGGCGTTCGATCGATTCGGCAAGCACGTCGCCGTCAACTCCGCCTGGCAGGGCGAAGCAGAGGAACTCGGCGAGGTCGCGCTGCGGCGCGCCGATCGCGGCGAGCTCCCAGTCATAGGCAACGAGCCGCGGGCCGTGCGGGTCGCTGCGCAGCGCCACATTGCGGGAATTGAAGTCGTTGTGGATCAGGGTGCGCGGCAGCGCCTCGAGCGCCGGCGCCCACTCGCATGCCGTGGTCGCGAGCGCGGCATGCGTTTCAACGAGCCGCCTGCCCGCCCATGTCTCGAAGACAGGTGCCGCATGATCGGCGAGAGCCGTCCACAGCGGTGTCATTTCCACGATCGACGCCGTGGAAGGAACATGGCCGATCCAGGGCTGCGCCATCAGGGCGGCTTCCTGGCCGAGCCACCGGGCGTGGATGGCGGCCAGTCCGTCGATGGCAGCCATCCGGAAGCGGCGCGTCCACGCCGCGGGGCTTTGTGCATCCATCAGCGCCATGTCGCCGAGGTGCTCGAGCAGCAGCCCCCATTCCTGGCGATCATCGTCGGCCCATGTGCCGTAGCAGCGGGGCAGATGACGGCCGATGAGGTCATCGCGATGGTGCTGATAGATCGCCAGCTCTCGCACGTGGCCATCGCGAACGCCAAGGCGATCGCGGAACGACACAATCAGACGATGGAGATGTGCGTCCACGATCGCCGCGGTTGTCTCGGCGACTTCGATGGCGGCCTCGTCGGGTGGTTTCACTTTGGCCATCACGTCCAGCGACTCGACGCCCGCACCCCGTGCCAGCGCCAGACGGTAGTGGAACAGGCCCGTCTGCTGCCCGCGTTTCCACGACGTCATCTCGCTGATGATGCTGTGCTCGGACCCTCGTCGAACCAGTTCGGCGCCGTCGATGCGCAGGTGGCCGTCGCCGAAGTGCCGGCGCAGCAGCGATTCGAATCGATGAATGGGATCGGGAGCTGTGTTTCGTCGACGCGTATCGATCGAACAATGACTGCCGGCGCCGGGCGGCGGCGTCACGAAACCACGACGGATGAAGTCGGCCAGATAGCTGTCCAGCCGTTCTGCGTCCAGCGGCGGATAGTCGATGCCCGCCAGACGTTCATGGCCTCGCGTGCGCCGGCACTCGATGCGGCTGTGCGCGCTCTCCTCGTAGTGCTCGGGAGCGGTGCGCCCGTGAAAACGCCGTGTGAAGAATGCACGCAGCAGATACAGCGCGTGATCGGTGCTGTGCGCGTCGCGATCGAGTCGCTCGAGCCACTGCTCGTACGGTTCGAGACGGATCGGATAGCCGTAACAATTGGCCCAGAGCACGCACTCGCGCCAGTGCCGCGGACGTGGATGACGCAGATGAAATGTCTCGAGCTGCGCTCCGCATGACCGGCTCAAGGTGGCGATGGCGCTGGCGGCCGTGTCAACCGGCACCGCGTCGAACGCCCAGTCGAGATCCGGGGCGGCGCCTGATTGAATGCATCCCTTCAGCAGCGCCGCGATCAGATCGTCCACGTTCGAGGCGCCCGAGGACGAATGGCCGGCCAGCAGCGCAGGCCTGAAGATTTGCGCCGGCAGCCCGCGCGATGCGGCTGTCCGGACGAGCGACTCCGCCACGCACTTGCTCTGCGCGTATCCGAGCGGCAGGCGGTCGACATACGGAAGCATGTCGGTCTGTTCGGTCACGACCGAGGGACCGTCGTATGCCATGCAGACCGACAGGCTCGACACGAAATGGAACCGCTTGATCCGGCTCGTGCAGGCGAAGCGGAGCAGAGAGGTGGTGGCCGACACGTTCGACGAACGCAGCGAGTCGTACGCGGCGACCCAGTTGACGTCGGCAGCCGCGTGATACACCGCATCCGTCATCGCGGCAAGCTCGTCGTAGAGTCCTGATGCCAGGCCCAGGTTCGGCTGCTCGAGGTTCGCGGCGACGGCGTGGAAGGCCGACGCGTCGGTGGAGCGCCACAGTCCGTACCGCTGCAGCGCGGAGTGAACCCGGGCGCCGGGGCCGGCATGCTGCGGTCTCACGAGACACACGACCTGCAGCCCGGCATCGATCAGCGTCCGAAGGAGCGACGACCCCAGGAACCCTGTGGCACCCGTCAGCACGACCCGTCGGACCGCTGGCGGTCGCATCGTCGATCGCGGCGCGATGTCATCATCCAGACGGCTGTCAGCAATCAGCCGGTCACGCACGCCTGATGATTTCTGCCGGCCGCCGCATGCCGCGATGGCATCGCCCAGCGCGTCGACGAGCTGGCGAAGGTCCGGGTAGTCCGTCAACAGCGACTCGGGAAGCGTGCAGCAGAACCGATCCTCCAGGACGGCGACGAGCTGCATCGCGCCAAGCGAATCGACGCCGTATGCCGACAGCGGGGTGCGCGAATCGATCGTGTGCGGCTCGATGTGCAGGAACTCCGCGACGGCGGCGGCCACGGCGGCTTCCGGGACGACGCTGAGGGTCGATTCGACTGTTCCCATATCGAAGGTGTTCACAATCCGGCCGGCTCGGCGGTGTCCCGCCATGACGTGAGGGCGCCGAGCGTGTCGTTCATCCAGGCATCGCGGCAGAGGAAACGCTGCACCTTGCCGCTGGTTGTCTTCGGCACCGTGCCCGGCGGCACCAGGGCGACGCCGTACAGCTGGATGCCGTGCGCTTCAGCGATCGCCTGCCGGAGGTCTCCCATCAGGTGGTCACGCCCGTTCTCCGCAAGCTGGCGCGGGTCGATCTCCGCGATCAGCGCGATGCGATCGCCGCGGACGTGACTGCCCACGGCGACCGCGGCCACCCCTCCGAGGCGAACGGCCGGATGCCGGAGCTCCGCGGTTCGCTCGAGGTCCTGCGGGAAGTGTTTGGCGCCGCGGACGATGAGGAGATCCTTGATGCGGCCGGTCACCTGGAGCTCGCCGCCGTGCAGCGATCCGAGGTCGCCGGTGGTCAGCCAGCGGCGGCCATCCTCGACCGCAAAGACGTGCGACGATTCGAGCGGCCGGTTCCAGTAGCCGCAGGCCACGCTTGGTCCGGCGACCTGGATTTCGCCCTGCTCGTCATCCGCGCAGACCGTGCGCGTGATGGGATCGACGATTCGCACCGTCATTCCGTCTGCCGGGCGGCCGCACGAAACGCGCCCGCCGCCCGCGCTGTCGCCGGCCCACGGACCGGCCGTCACCAGCAGCGTTGATTCCGCGAGGCCGTAACAGGGCCAGAACGCGTCTGCCCGAAACCCGTTCGGCGCGTAGGCGGCCGTGAACGCCGCCATCGTGTCGTGCCGCACCGGCTCCGCTCCGTTGTAGGCGATGCGCCACGCGCGCAGATCGAGACCTGTCCGATCGGCGTCCGAGACCCGGCTCGCCGCAATGTCGTAGGCGAAGTTCGGACCACCGGTCCGGGTGGCGCGGTACGTCGAAATCGCCCGCAGCCAGCGAACGGGTCGCTGCAGGAACGCGGCGGGCGACATCAGATACGCCGGACAACCGCTGAAGGCGGGCTGCAGCACGCCCTCGATCAGCCCCATGTCGTGCGTGACCGGAAGCCAGGACACGGACACCGTCTCTGCACCGCTTCCGCCGAGGCAAAACGCCACCCCCACGTTGTGCAGCAGGTTGGCGTGGGACACCATGACCCCGCGCGGCTGTGCCGTCGAGCCGGACGTGTATTGCAGAAACGCGATCGTGTCGCCGTCGGCGTTGGGCTCGCGCCACGCCGCCGCGTTTCCGTACGGGATGCCGTCGGTGATGATGCGTGTCAGCCGCGAATCGATCGCGTCGAGGAGCCGTCCGCGCAAGTCCGAGCTGGTCAGCAGACAGCGCGCATCGGAGTCCGCGATGATTCCGGCAAGCCGATCGGCGCCGCGGCTCGAGCGGCCGCCCTGCGGTGGCATGACCGGCACGGCCAGCACGCCGGCGTAGACGCAGCCGAAAAAGCCCGCAATGAACGAGAGGCCAGGAGGGTAAATCAGCAGCGCGCGATCGCCGGGCTGGAGCTGCGCCTGCAGCGTGGCGGCGATCGCCCGCGCGGCACGGTCGAGCACGGACCAGGTCAGCTCGTCGACCGGGTTCTCGCCCTCGGCGAGGAACGTGTACGCCAGATCGTCGGGCTGGCTCGCGGCACGCGCCTGCAGCATCTCGACGAGCGTCGTGCCTCGAAAAGGCATGCCCCGGCTCAACGCCGTCGGTAACGCCGGCGCAGCGTCAGGCGCAGGCATGGGGAAGCTCCCGGTGCCAGCGAACGAACAGGTCGCGGACGAGTTCCTTGTTCGCGACAACGTCTTCGACACGCCAGTCTGCCGTCTCGATGAGCGGTTTGAACGTCACGACAACCGTCCCGGGGCGGGCACGGTAGCCGGCGCCCGGATCGATTTCGCGCGGGATGTAGATGTGAAACGGCGCCAGCGGCGCGCCGAGCTCGGTGGCGAGATGGAACGAGCCCTTGTTGAACTGTCCGATCTCGCCCGTCGTGATCCGCCTCCCTTCCGGGCTCAGATACACGCACTCGCGCGTGCGCGCCAGCGTGCGGCACGCGCGGGCAAAGATGCGCCGGCGCTCGTCCGGGCGATCCTGGGGGACGGTGAAGAAGGTGCCCATCAGGCGTGCCAGGACGCCGAGCGGCACCATCTTCTGCAGGAACCCGCTGAGGAAGAACCGCGTGTTCGGGAGTGCCAGCGCGACGAGCACGAACAGATCGATCGTTGATGAGTGGTTGGAGATGTAGACGACCTGCCGTGTGCCGTCCTGCGGCTGACCGTGCACACGAACACGGATGCGCCAGATTCGGAGAACGACCCGCGCCACGTACGCGCAGTAGCGGGCATAGAGGCGCCGTGCCTGAAACAGCGTGACGAAGGCGATCGGGAGCACCAGGAGCGCAGATGCCGTGACGAAGAGGCCGGAGATCGTCGCCAGGACAACCGTCCGTGGATCTCGCCGGGCGCTCATCGCGGCCTCCGGCAGATCACCGTCTGCATGGCGAAGTTCACATGCTTGAGGAACGGCAGCACCGGCAGCGTCAGCAGCTGGCCGGCGAAGTAAGCATAGATGGCGCGATCGAGATTGAGTCCGCGGCCGCGCCGCAACACGAAGGCGGTCCCGCAGAACAGATAGAAGTAGGGCGGGAACGCGCCGTACGGAAGGTGTTCCACCACTTCGAAACCAGCCGACGAAACCATCTGCACCAGCCGTTCCTTGTCAAAAAGCACCGTGTGCTGCGGTGCCTGGACTCCGGGCCATCGCGAACCAAACAGGCGGAACGACAGGCTGTCGAGACGTGGCACTTCGACGACGAGCAGACCTCCAGGCCTCAGCGCGCTCAACGCGTGGCGCAGCGATCGCGGCGGGTCGTAGTCGTGTTCGAGGAAGTGCCACATCGTGATCGCGTCGAACCGGCCGCGGCCAACGTGCTGTTCGGAGAACACGCCATGATGGAATTCCACGCCGTCGAACTCGGCACGATGCGAGAGGTCCACGAAATCGACTCCGGCCACGGCAGCGTCCGTCTCGTCCCTCACGCGGGCGAGGAACGAGCCGCTTCCGCATCCGACATCGAGGAGGCGTGACGAGGGACCGAGCATCGCGTGCCGCTCGACGATCCGCAGCTTCGCGCGATCGAGGGAACCCATGGCCGCGCGGAAGAGCGGCGCGAGCACGCCCCACCGGGCGTGCGGCTGGTGCGCGATGTACTGATCCTCGTAGTACGGACGGATGCCTTCGAGCGTGAGCCGCGGCGACTGGTACACGAGCCCGCAGGCCGAGCACGTGACGAACGTGAAGCGGCCGGGTTTGCCCGTCAGATCATCCTCGCCCGTCAGAAACGGCGTCGAGCTCCTGCCGCCGCAGGCGAGACATCCCACCGATTCGAAAACCGGCAGCTCGTATGCGGCTGACTGAATTGCGGTTGCTGTGGTGCTCATGAGGCGCCTCCGGCACGCGCCGGGCTGTCGTGGAGCAACTCGTACCCCGACGCGCACACATACGTCGTTGCCGCCGCTACGGCGAGGCGGATGGGGATGATGTCGCCGAGCGAGAAGGCCATCACGGTGAGGAACCCCGGGTACTTGAGCGGCAGCAGGCCGAAGCGCCAGCCGTTCAGCGATATCCGCCGGCGGGCCAGCCGGTACGCACACCATCCGGTGGCGTTCAGCACGAGCGTGGCGACAAGTGCCGCCCAATCTCCGGCACTGAACGCGATGGCCGATGCCGTGAGCAGCAGCAGCAGAATCCGGAACGGCTCTGTCGGTGCGTTGACGAGGACGCGCATGGGGTGAGTAGCGCGATCACGGTCCCGGTCTTCGAGGTCGTCCCACAACCGGAACTGCACGACGAGGGCGATCCCGAGCAGCAGTGCGACCGCGAGGCGAAGGCCGGTCGCGTTCGCGACCGACCAGAGGGCGGCCACCGTCAGGAGGATGAACACGGGCACGAATACACCCAGCGGGAACCGCTCGCGGAAGTAGGCCGCCATGGTCCTCATGCCGCGGCCTCGATCCGGCAGAAGCCGTCGTCCGCGTCGACGGTGACTCTGGCGCCGTGCGGGATCGTCCGGGTCGCGTTCGCGACGCCGACGATGCAGGGGAGGCCGAATTCACGGGCGATGATCGCGCCATGGGAGAGCATGCCGCCGCGTTCGATGACGAGGCCCGACACGAGGCAGAAGACCGGCGCCCATCCCGGGTCGGTCTGCCGCGTGACGAGCACGTCGCCGCGCTGCAGCCGGTGGGCTTCGTGAACGCCCGTCAGCACCGCGGCGCGCGATGAGACACGGCCCCCGCACGCCGTGGTTCCGTGGAGTGTCGTGTGGGGCGAGCCTTTCAGGCTCGCCTCGCGACCCGGAAGGGTTCGCGCCACGCGATCCGTGGCCGCGTGGACTCCCGCTGGCGGGAGATAGAAGGTGTCGGGCGGGATACACGCGCTCTCCGTTGCGTGAGCCTGGCGGCGCAACGCCGTCAGCGATGCGAGATCGCGCGGAAACATCGCTCGACCGCTGCAGACTTCGTCGATTTCCTGCCACGTCAGCATGAAGATGGCGTCGCGGTCCGGCAGCCGGCCACTCGTCACCAGCGCGTCGCCGATCGCCAGCGCCACGCGCCGGCAGCGTGTGTAGAGCAGCGCCTGCTTCAGCCGCGCACGTTCCCTGCAGGCGACAGCTGCCTGTGTCCACCGGAGCACGAGCAGCGTCGGCAGCACGAGCCACGGCTTTCGACGCATGAGAGAACGCACGACGGTTCGGGTATCCGACGACCGCTCCGCGGCCATCCGTGCAATGCCGGCTTCGGGCGATTCGCCGGTTGCGCCAACGTATTGCTGCAGCAGAGCGATCACCGGCTCCGGTTCCTCTTCCAGGGTGGCACTCGTCAGCATCAGCTCGCCCGATGACCTGAACCCCCATGTCGTCAGGAAGTCATGGAGCTCTGTGCGGAATGGTGCATATGCGCTGTCTGACTCCAGCGCGGAAAGCACGGCGGCCGCCGATCGGTTCTCAAACAACGCCCGGAGCGCTGAATCCTGGACAATGCGTCTCGAGAGTGCCCAGAGCCGAAGCGCCGGCTGGCTGGACGGGATGCCTGGCAGAGCGCGCAGCAGCCGCGTGTGCGTCGCTTCGGTGAAGCGGCCGCGCGCGAGCAGGTGCCTCAGCAGCGCGTAGCACACCATCGCGGCGGCGTCGCAGAGCGACGCGTTCTTCCACCGGTGGCAGCGGACGTCGATAAAGGCCGCCAGAAGAGTGCCCAGCTCGGGCAGCGGCCGTTCGCGGAGCGCCTCGCCAGTCGTCTGCGACGCGAAATCGTCAGCGGTGCGCTCGAATGCGCGCAGCCGGCGCGAGAGGAACAGGAACTGCCAGGTCACCGCTGCAGCGATGCGAAGCACTTCCATCGCCGCGAGGACGCGATGACGCGTGTCCGCCCAGGTGCGCATGCCGGCGGGCTGTTCCGCGACGCGCCGCACGCCCACGAACACGTTGAACGCCCCGGCCAGGCGCTCGCCGAACGGCGCCATCCGCAGCACGGCGTGGATGTTCGTGAGGTTGTAGTACATGCGCGCGCCGTGAACGCCGATGATCGTGCGCAGCGGTCCGTCCATCGCCGCGAGTCGATGGCGCGACACGCCGAAGGCGCGTCCGAGGTTGCGGAAGTAGTGGTAATAGCCGGCGGACGCAATCGAGTAGAGCAGCGGCGAAATCGGTTCTGGAAAGTTTTCGCTGACGTTGGCGTTGCTCCAGAGAACCGCCGCCCGAGTCTCCTCGTGGGTGCGCGTCGTAATCGGCCGTGCCTGAACGATTGCAAGGCGGCCGCCGGCATCCACCGTCCACTCAACGTCTTGAGGGAGGCCGAACGCCTCCTCGACGCGGAGCGCCATCGCGCCCAGCTGGCGCAGCAGCGAGGCTGTCAGGATCCGCCGTGCGCCGGCCTGTTCCTCCGTGCACGATTCGTCCGTGACGGTCAAAGTGATCCGTGAGAGGTAGAGCCGCCCGGGGTCGATCTCACCGGCAACGAGCCGATCCGCGAGACCAGTGCCGTACTCGACCACCATGTCTGGCGCATTGGCGGAACACGGGTCAGGATTTCTCGTGAAGAGAACGCCGGCAGCAGCGGCATCGACCTGACGCTGGATGATGACGGCCATGCCGGCGGCGTTGAACCCGTGAATCCGTCGGTATGCCAGCGCGCGTTCGGACCACCAGGATGCCCAGCACGCGCGCACGGCGTCCATGAGCGCGTCATCGTGCACGTGGAGAATCGAGTCGAACTGGCCGGCAAACGAGGCGCTCGAGCCGTCCTCGCCGATAGCCGAGCTCCTCACGGCGAAGGGCGCCTGTCCGAGTGGAGCAACGGCGGACCGTATCTGTTCCTCGAGTACGTGTGGAACGGATGCCGCCATCACCAGCGTACGGATCGCCTCGGGCTCCAGCCCGCTGTCGACCGTGGCTCGAAGTCCGTTCGCTTCGAGGAACATCTCGAGGCCACCGCAGGTAATGACGACGCCGTCAGGGACCGGCATGTCCAACGCGATGAGCCGGCCAAGGGTTTGTGCCTTGCCACCGGCGGCGTTGGCCTCCGGGGCCTGTTCGAGCGGCAGCACGAGAGGCTTCATGCCGCCCGCGCCTTTCCGCCCAGCCGGAACGTTACGACGCTGAGCACTCCGTGCAGCGCAATGCCCGCGAGCAGCACATACACGATGGTTGCCGGCGGCACCGATACCGAGAGCATCAACGCGGCCAGCGCGCCCAGGGTGGAATCGAGACGATCGACGACAAAGAAGAGCGGTCCTGCAACACGACCGGCAGCCCGTGAGCCGGGTGGGATTCGAAGCTGCCGCTTGATGAACGAGTTCGGTAGCTCGCCGAGCATGCATCCCGCGCCGGCGAGCATCCCGAGGCCCAGATACTGCGCCGCCGTGAGTGGCCAGAGCCCTGGTGTACCAGACGCGGCGAGCGCCAGCACCATGAACGCAAGACCCGTGGCCGGCACCATCACGACGAAGCCGCGTGCGGTCTTGTTGTCGCCGAGGAGCCTGCGGCCGCGAAACATCCGGCCTCCGTCAAGCGGCCATGACCATCGGCGCGACGCCTCGCTGGCCAGCCACAGCGCCTGCGCGCTTCCGGCGAGGACGAACGCCGCGACCAGGAAAAGCCCGCACGCGAGCGGATCGAGGCTGTGGGCGCTCACAGGTCGAACCCCGTCTCCCGCCGGTTTTGAAAGAGCAGCACGTCGCCGGGAATGCGGCGCGCGGCGACGACCCACTGGCGCCACCCGATTTCGTTCTGCGGCTCGTAAGCGATTTCGCGAAGCCGGTAGCCGGGCACGAACGGATACATGTGATGCAGTTCGTGCGCGTCGAAGTGCAGAACCGCCCGCGAGACGCCGCGCGGCAGTCTCAGCGAGCGCGTGAACCGTTCCTGTTCCAGTGCCGAGTGCGGCGCCACACGGCCGCCCCCGCTGACCTCCATCGGGACGTGCGTGTGCTGGCTGAGGATCAACAGGTCTTCGAGGACGAACGCGATGACGACGGCCAGCCCCACGGAGCGGACCAGCAGGGCCGGACCGAGCCAGACAACGAGCGCGGCATACACGGCGAGCACCGCCAGGACACCGCCGATCAGCTGTGGCGCGCGGCGCGACTCCGCCGCGTAGCGGGCGATGCGTACAGGGTTCCAGAACGTTCCCGCCCGGTACACAGTCGCGAACATGGGGACCCAGTACTTCCAGCAGAAGCGCACCACGGCGCGTTGGAATCGTCCCCGTTCGCGCGGCGCCAGCGTGGCCGTCGTCGGATCGAGGTCCTGCCAGCCGGTCCACTTGTGGTGCAGCCGGTGGACGTGGGTCCATGCGGCAAACGGAATCAACGCGAAGAAACCGGCCACATGGCCGGCAGCGATGTTCCACAGGCGCCTGCGGAACAGCGTGTGGTGGCCGCACTCGTGGAGCAGGACGAACCACTCGACCATCGCGAGACCGAGAAGAATTTGGCCAATCGCCCACACCGCCGGAGCGCCATTCAGCGAAAGAGCGATGCCGGCGACGGTCACCACGCCATTCGCGGCGACGAAACGCGCGCCCTCAGCGTCGGTAGCGTGCAGATGCCGAAGCGCGGCCGGCCGAGGAGGTGAGAGGGCCGTCATCACGGTTCAACCACCTTAACGGCGGCCCGCCCCGCGAGTCCTGATGAAACCCTGAATCGATCTGAAAAATCGTGTCGCGTACCGTAGACTGTGCAGCTTCAAGCATGGGCGCGCCCACCGCCTACAGCTTCGGCTCGTTTCGTTTCGACGCCGCGGCGTATCGTCTCTTTGCCGATGATCGTCCGCTGCAGCTGTCGCCGAAAATCCTCGACCTGCTGCGACTGCTGGCGTCGCGGCCGTCGCAGCTGGTGACGAAGGAAGACATCCTGCGCGAACTCTGGCCGGATGTCGCCGTCACCGACAACGCGATCACGCAGGCGGTATCCGAACTGCGGCAGGCGCTCGGTGACGACGCGACAGCGCCGCGATTCGTGCAGACGGTTCCGCGGCGCGGGTATCGCTTCATCGCCGCCGTCGAGACGGCGGGGGTGCCCGTGGCAGCCGCGACCGCTGCGGCACGACACCCGCCGAAACGAACGATCGGGGTCGCCGACTTCGACAACGTCACCGCCGGCTCAGCCGATGCGTGGATGGGGGCCGGGATTGCCGAGACCGTTGCCAACGATCTCCGATCGTCCTGGGACTTCCGCGTGATGGACCGCCGGGGCCTGCCGGACGACGCGCGCTCCGGTTCCATCGAGGCGGCCCGTGCCTCGAAGCTCGACCTGCTCGTCGCCGGCAGTTACCAGCGGTGCGGCGAGCGCCTGCGGATCACGGCACGAGTCATCGACGTGGCCACCGGTGAAGCCGTCGCGCATGCGAAGGCGGACGGACAGGTCGCTGAGGTGTTTCAGCTGCAGGATGCGATCGTTCGTCATCTCCTCCGCACCCTCCCGGTGACGATGCCATCCGCGGTGGCGCGGCGGACCGGCGTGCGCGAAACGTCCAGCCTCGACGCGTACCGCGCGCTGACGGAAGGGAAGCTGAAGCTCGAGGCGCTCGATCCGGCGCACGTTCCCGGTGCGGTCCGCGACTTCGAGCGCGCGATCGCGCTCGATCCGCGCTATGCCCAGGCCTATGTCGGCCTGGCGCAGGCGCATCTGTGGCGGTTCGAGGCGTCGCGGGCGCGCAACCGGCCGGACAGCGCGGCGCTCCGCGCGGCCATCGCCTACGGCCGCCGTGCAATCGAGATGGATCCCGAGTTGCCCGAGGCGCACGCCGCCCTCGCGTTTCTCCTCGCCAGCGCGGGCCGGACCGCGGAGGCGCTCGAGCACGGGCGTGTGGCGGTGGCGCTGGAGCCGAACGAGTGGCGCCATCGTTTTCGCCTCGGGGTTGCCGCCTGGGGGAGCGAACGGCTGGCGTCCTTCGACGACGTGGTGCGGGTCTTTCCCGAGTTCGGATACGCCTATTTCGGATCGGCGATGGTTCACGTGGCGCGGCGCGAGCTGGCGATTGCCGAGGAGATCCTCAGGCAGGGGCTGGCGGTGCGGCAGCGTGCGGCGACCACGGCGGCGGATCGGTTTCCCGCCAACGGCCTGCATTGGCTGCTCGGGCTGATTCGTCTGGCCGAAGGCGACGCGTCAGGCGCGCGGGCCGAGTTCGACCGCGAGCTGAAGGCTCCCGGAAGCCGGATGTACGCTCCCGAGTACGCGATGGACGCGTACGACGGACACGGGTTCGTCAACCTCGCCGCCGGGGACTTCGCCGGTGCCGCGGCGATGTTCGACAAGGCATTGGAGCAGTATCCAGAGCACGCCCGATCGCTCGTCGCGTTGTCGAAAGCGCACGCCGCATGCGGCCTGCACGACGCGGCCCGGGCGGCGCTCGATCGCGCGTGGCGCGCGCTCGACGAACTGCGAGGCAACGGACGAGCCGCGGAAGCCGCGATGGCCACGGCGTCGGCCCACGCGGTTGCCGGACGTGGAGACGAAGCGATTACAGCCCTGGCCGGGCTGTTGGCCGATGCGCCGCCCGGATTTGCCGGCTGGACGATACCAATCGAGCCGCTGTTGGCGGATCTGCGGACGCACCCGGCCTTTCGCGCTGTTCTTGCCAGGCTCGCCGAGCGCGCCAGTTAGTCCTTGGTCCTTTGTGCTTGGGGCTTGGTCCGTCCTACGTCCTTGGTCCGTCCTAAGTCCGTTGGTCCTTAGCCCTGAACCAAGGACTTGGACCAAGGACGGACTTCGGACTAGGAACGGACTTAGGACTAAGAACGAAGCACCAAGGACCCGTTAGTGCGGATGCTGCTGGTAGTGCTGCCTGAGGAGATCCTTCCCGTAGTCGTTGCCGTTCGGTGTTCGCACCACTGAGTGGATGTGCTCGCGATACGGCTGCCCGCCGGGATACAGATGCCGCAGGTTCACCGGCGTCTGATGATCGAACTCGATCAGGACGACGGGACTGTGGATGCGGTAGTAATAGACCGCGTTGTCCTCCGTACCACCGACCCATGCGAAATGCGTCGAGTCGAGATGGCGCTCGACCTCCGACATCTGCACCTTTGCGTGACCCGCGCGCAGGTTGCCGACATACAGACCCACAAGATCGAGCAGCTGCTTCTTCTGGGCCGGTGAGAACGTGGCGACGCGCACGCCCGCGTAGTCCAGCACCACGTTGTCGCTGAACGCCTGCGTCATGATGTTGTTGCCGGTCTTCGCGACCTGGACGATGGCCTGCTTCCGCTGCTCGGGCGTGAGCGCACGAATCATCTGAAGCCCGCGCCCCTGCTCGTCGGCGAGGATCGCCGTGCCCGC
Source organism: Vicinamibacterales bacterium (assembly GCA_035711805.1). Classification (GTDB taxonomy): domain Bacteria; phylum Acidobacteriota; class Vicinamibacteria; order Vicinamibacterales; family UBA2999; genus Gp6-AA40. The sequence goes on along the minus strand of DASTBV010000189.1, from coordinate 27,712 downwards.
GTATTTCCCGGTCTTGGCGACGGTTGGCTCCGATCCCCAGAAGGCGGGCGTCATCACCACCTGATCGCCGAGGACGAAGTAATTCAGATTGAGGTGGTGGCCGTCAAGCTGCCAGCCCCACGGCTCGCGCGCCGACGGCTCGCCCATGATCGTGACCCAGTACTTGAACTCGCCGTATTCGACGAAGTTGTTGCCGTTCAATTCGCCGAGGGTCTCGTTGAGCCGCATGATGTCGCGCGTCAGCTTCAACCCCTTGGCGCTGAGCGACGCCTCGAGCATCCGGAACGCCGCCTCGCGCTGCGGCGGACTCATCTCCTCGAACGACAGGCCGTCGCGGTAGTAGACGTGCTGATTAGCCCACTTCCGCCATTCGACATCGTTCTCTTTGAACACGGTCTTCTGTCGCTGTTGTGCGTCGAGCGACTTCAGGAACGCCGCGGCGGCGTTGCGGACCGGCTCGGTCGAGACGCCGGTCGATCGGATCGAAAAGAGGTTCGGCACGACTGTGCCGTTCGTCGTCACACCCTTGAACGGTTCGGCCAGTCCTTTCTTTTCCATGCCGGCGCTGAAGTCGCGCGAGCGTTTGAGGAAGTCCTCGCGGCTCGGCGTCGGAGGCTGACTCTGCGCCGCCACGACGGCGACGGCCAGCGCCGCAATTGTTCCGTAGAGGAGAGAAACGCGCCCATTCAGCCGGATCTGCATGCCCGGATTATCGGACATCCGAGGTCGGGCGGGTCAACGGAAAGCGACGAGCAGACCTGCGACAGTGCCGACGACCGTCACCGCCTGGCCGATCCAGAAGATGAACGACCACTTGATGAAGTCAGCACGGACGTCGGCGAGCCCGATCCGAAAATCCGCGCGAAGCTCCGCGCGCAAAATGCTCATTTCGGCGCGGAGCTGGCCGCATTCCTCGGTCAAGCGGTGTTCGAATCGTTCGGTAACGATGTTCGTCAACGCGCGGTCACGCTCATCCAGAACGTCTGCGAGTGCGACGCTTCCAGCGTCGCCAAGTCGGTGGCGCAGCTCCACAGGCAACTGCCGATGGTCCACAGGTCAGCCATCTTTCCGCCCGGCTTCGACGACGACGATGGCATCGTCCAGGACAGGAGTCAAGCTGGCACCGCGCTCGTTGATAGGCGCGGCTGCCGGACGACATCGACCGGACACCGATATGTGTTAGGCTCGGTGACGGCAGTCCAGGCTGCCTCCCGTCCGCGGAAAGGGATGATCCCGCCTGGCGTACTTTCTACGAATCACGTCGACTCTTTCCTGCCCGCGGGCGGACGCCGGGCGCATAAGGAGGAGTCATGTTTCGCGAACTGCCCGCCCAACCGAACCTCGAGTATCTCAAGAAAGCGGCGAAGGAACTGCTCGAGGCGCAATGCCAACAGCAGCCTGGCTGGAAGCTTGCCGACGCGCAGCATGCGCTGGCGCGTGAATATGGGTTCGACAGCTGGCCGAAGCTGAAGGCGCATGTTGAATCGCGGCGGCTCGCATCGAGTCCCCTTGCCGGGCGATGGATCGCCGATATTGCACGCTCACAGCGGAACGAGGTGAATCTGTTTCGTCGTGCCGCGCTCGATGTGTCGGTATCCGGACAGACGGTAACAATTGCGCATGACGCTATCGACGAACTCGGTCGTGAAGACCGGGGTGTGAACACGATCGTGACGGACGGAATCGAGCGCACGCACGAACACGGTTACCGCATGGCGGTGAAATGGACCGATTCCCATACTCTTGAAGTCATGACGCGGCACGCTGAGCTCCCCGCGCACGGCGCTACGTACGAGGTGTCGCGGGACGGCCGCACGTTGACCGTCTCGACAATCGATCAGCGACTTGTGTTCGATCGTGCTTCCTGAGCTCCTGCACCCCCTGCCCCGTACGACGCGTATTTGGGCTGAGGGTTGTATGAAGGGAATGATTGCGTTGAGCGTGGTGGTGGTGCTGGCGTCGGCGGTGCCCGGCGCCGGACAGACGAGGGCGTTCCGCCAGTCGGTTCCGTTTCAACCGGGCGGGGAACTGGTCTTCGACACGGACAAAGGCAGTGTCACGCTGACGTCGTGGGATCGCTCCGAAGTCGCGGTTTCCGCGCGTATCGAGGCGGATGCGAGAGAAGACCCCGACTATGCCCGGCGCGTGGTCGAAGCCGCGCGTATCGAGATCACGGGCGGCGCGCAGCGCCTGTCGATTCGTTCGAACTTCGACAACGTGCCCGAGAAAGGCGGACGCTGGAATTATCGCCAGCTGCCGCACATTCATTATCAAATCCAGGCGCCGCGGTCGTTGGTTCTGCGCCTGACCGTCGATCGATCGCGCGTCAGCCTGACCGGTTTCACCGGACGTTTTCACCTGCAAACCGACCGCTCGCCGCTCGACGCCCGCGACCTGTCCGGCGACGTTCAGATCAAAATGGATCGCGGTGAAATGCGCCTGGACACCCTGCGCGGCAGTCTCAATCTGAACACCGACCGCACCAACAGCCGGATTGTCGCGTTCGCCATCGAAGGTGATTCACACCTGGAGATCAGCCGCGGCAAAGTCGACGTCAGCGTGCCCGACAGGCAACGGCTCTCGGTCAGCGCGCGGACCGGCCGCCGCATCACATTCAGCTCGGAGTTCCCGCTCAGCAGGCGGGCTATCAACGATCGGATCGAAGGTCCGATCAATGGCGGCGGCCCGCGCCTGACCGTCGACGGCGATCGCAGCGACGTTCGTCTGCGGCGCCAGTAGGGGATCAGGGATCAGGGATCAGGGATCAGGGATCAGGGATTGCCGCGTCGCTATTCGATTGCCTTGACGATGTCTTCCACGACCTTCTTCGCGTCGCCGAAGACCATCATCGTCTTGTCCAGATAAAAAAGCGGATTATCGATGCCGGCGTAGCCGGAGGCCATCGACCGCTTGTTGACGACCACCGTGCGGGCCTTGTGCGCTTCGAGGATGGGCATCCCGTAGATCGGGCTGCCAGGCTGCTCGGCGAGCGGATTGACGACGTCGTTGGCGCCGAGGACGAAGGCGATGTCGCTCGTGCCGAAATCGCTGTTGATGTCCTCCATCTCCAGCACCTGATCGTACGGAACCTCGGCTTCGGCGAGGAGGACGTTCATGTGACCGGGCATGCGGCCGGCAACGGGATGGATCGCGTAGCGGACGTTCACGCCCCTGGCAATCAGCTTTTCCGCCATTTCCTTCACCGCGTGCTGCGCGCGCGCGACGGCGAGCCCGTAGCCCGGAATGATGATCACGCTTTCCGCGTTGCCGAGCAGGAACGCCACGTCGTCCGGTGAGCCGGACCTGACGCTGCGCTGCTCGGTGGCGGCAGCGGATGCGCCTTCAGCCGCGCCGAATCCGCCGAGGATGACGCTGAAGAAGGAGCGGTTCATCGCCTTGCACATGATGTAGGACAGGATCGCGCCCGATGAACCGACCAGCGCGCCGGCGACGATGAGGAGCGGGTTGTTCAGCGAGAAGCCGATTCCGGACGCCGCCCAGCCCGAGTAGCTGTTCAGCATCGAAATCACGACGGGCATATCAGCCCCGCCGATCGGAATGATGATCAGCACGCCCAGGATGAATGCGATCGTCGTCATCGCGATGAACGGCGGCCATTGCTGGTCCGCGCCGGCCATCACGAACGCACCGCCCAGGCCGACCATCGCGATCGCCAGCAGGAGATTGACCAGGTGCTGGCCCGTGAACACGATCGGGGAGCTGGAGAAGAGACGGAACGTCTTGCCCAGGTTCGCGAGCTTGCCGAACGCGATGACCGATCCCGAGAAGGTCATCGCGCCGACGAAGGTTCCAATGAACAGCTCGACTCGGTTGCCGCGCGGAATCGGGAACGGGATGCTGAACGCGAGCGGGTTGCTGACGACCGCAAAGGCGATGAGCACCGCGGCCAGGCCGACAAGCGAATGCATCGCCGCGACCAGCTCCGGCATCTGCGTCATCTCGACGCGGTTGGCGACATACCACCCGAGCACACCGCCGACGGCCAGGGCCACAAACACCCATTGCCATTGGTCGGCAAGGGCCAGAGCGATGACGACGGCCATCGACATGCCGACAATGCCGAAGCGGTTGCCGCCGCGGGCGCTGAGCGGGTGCGAGAGGCCTTTGAGCGCGAGGATGAAGAAAACGCTGGCGACGAGGGAGAGAAGGGCGGCGGCGTTGGCTGAGCTCACGCGGCTTTCTCCGTCCGCTTCTCTTTCGGCGCTTTCTTCTTGAACATCTCGAGCATCCGCTCGGTGACGAGGAAGCCGCCGAAGGTGTTGACGGCCGCCAGCGCCACCGCCACCGCGCCGAGCAGCGGACCGAGGCCGCCGGTCGTCGACCCGGCGGCGAGGATCGCGCCGACGATGATCACCGAGCTGATGGCGTTGGTGACGCTCATGAGCGGCGTGTGCAGCGCCGGGGTAACGTTCCAGACGACGTGATAGCCGACGAACACGGCCAGCACGAAGACAGTCAGGTTCGTAACGATGGGATCGACGGCAACTCCGTGCATTAGACGCCCCTGACGCTGGAAGGCGTAATGCAAAATGCAAAATGCAAGATGCAAAAAGGATTCAAATGTCGCTGATCACTCCGAGTTTGCATATTGCATTTTGAATTTTGCATTACCAGAACTAACTCCTGACAGCGGCGCCGTCGATACAGACCAGCGTGCCGGCAATGATTTCGTCGGACCGATCGAGCTTCAGTTCGCCCGTTTTTGGATCGGTGAGCAGGTTGATGAAGTTCAGCAGGTTGCGCGCGTAGAGCGCGCTCGCGTCGGCAGCCACGGTTGAGGGGAGGCTGGACGGCGCCAGGATTTTCACGCCGTGGCGAATCGTCAGGACGTCGGCTTCGCTGCCGGCGCAGTTGCCGCCCTGCCTGACGGCAAGGTCGACAACGACCGAGCCTGGCTTCATGCCCTTCAGCGTGTCGTCGGTGACCAGCAGCGGAGCCGGACGGCCGGGGATGAGGGCCGTGGTGATGACGATGTCGGCGGCTTTCGCCCGTTCGGCGATCAGCGCGGCCTGGCGGCGCTTGTAGTCGTCGCTCATCTCGCGGGCATATCCACCGGCCGTCTCGGCAGACCGCTTCTCTTCCTCGGAGAGCTCCACTTCGACGAACTTGGCGCCCAGCGATTCCACCTGTTCCTTGACGGCCGGCCGGACGTCGAACGCTTCGATGACGGCGCCGAGCCGCTTCGCGGTCGCGATCGCCTGAAGGCCGGCCACGCCGGCGCCAAGGATGAGGACGCGGGCGGCTTTGACGGTGCCCGCCGCGGTCATCAGCATCGGCATGAAGCGGCCGTACTCGTGGGCCGCCAGGAGCACCGCCTTGTATCCGGCGATGTTGCCTTGCGACGAGAGCACGTCCATGGCCTGCGCCCGCGAGATGCGGGGCAGCAGCTCCATGGCGAACGCCGTCACGCCGGTCTGGGCCAGCGGCTCGACGCCAAGATGCGGGCTCAACAGCCCGACGACGATGACCCCGCGCCGCAGCGCCGGCAGCTCGGAGTTCTCCGGGCGCCGCACCTTGAGGATGATGTCGGACTGGCGGTAAATGTCGGCGGCGCACCCGAGGGTGGCGCCCGCGGTGACGAACTCGGTGTCGGGAATGCTGGCCTGGACGCCGGCGCCCGTTTCGACCATCACCGCGTGACGGCCGCCGGCGCTCATCTTCTTCACCGTTTCGGGCGTGGCGGCCACACGCGTCTCGCCCGGATAAATCTCGGCAGGGATGCCGATGCGCATCGAGTTGAACCCCTTATCGCGCCGGATTCAACCAATTGGCCCGGCTTCAGGCACTTATTCTATTCAAAACGTGCCGGTATTAAACGTATCGCACGCCTCCATCCGTCCGTTTTCCATTCCCCGGCGAAGCCAGGTCACACGCTGCTCGGAGGACCCGTGGGTGAACGACTCCGGCACGACGCGCCCCTGCGACTGTCTCTGCAGGCGGTCGTCGCCGATTGCCGCCGCGGCGCGGAGGCCTTCTTCGGCGTCTCCGGGATCGAGGAGGCCCTGGCGGCCGGCGTAGTGACCCCAGACGCCGGCGTAGCAGTCGGCCTGCAGCTCCTGCTGGACGGACAGCTGGTTGGCCGCGCGCTCGCTGCTGCGCTGACGCATCGCGTGCACGCGCTCGGACACGCCGGTCAGCGTCTGCACGTGATGACCGACTTCATGCGCGACGACGTAGGCCTGGGCGAAGTCGCCGGGTGCGCCGAACCGTGTGTCGAGATCGCGGAAGAACGACAGGTCCAGATACACCTTCTGGTCCACCGGGCAGTAGAACGGGCCCATTGCCGACTGGCCGACACCGCACGCCGACTGCGTCGCATCGGTGAACAACACCAGCCTCGGGTCCTGATAGCCGGCGCCTCTTTGGCGGAACACCTCGCCCCACACCTCTTCTGTGCTCTTGAGGACGACCGAGACGAACTGGGCCTGAGGGTCGTTCTCGAGGCTCTCGCTTCCAGCTGTTCCGACGGATTCCGACGACGACGGAGCCGAATTGATGATGTCGATCGGATTTGTTCCAGTCAGCGCTGAAATCAACAGGACCAGAACAAGTCCGCCAATGCCACCGCCGATGGGCAACGCCATACCCATCCCGCGACGATCCTCGATGTTTCCGCTCCCCGCGCGCCCCTGCCATCTCATGTCTTGTCTCCAGGCCTCAGGCCGCAGGCCCAAGGCCCCAGTGAAGAACGAAGCCTCGCGGATCGTCTTGTCCGCCTGCAGGCGGACTATGCACCCCGAATGCCGGCTCGAATGGCTCAGTTATGATGCGAAGGCGATGGATTTGCAGCTCAACGATAAGGTTGCGATTGTTACCGGCTCGAGCCGCGGGATTGGACTGGCGATCGCGCACGCGCTGGCCGCCGAGGGCTGCCGCATCACGCTCTGCGCCCGCACCGAAGCACGGCTCCGGCAGGCGGCGTCCGAAGTGGAGCAGACCGCCGGCAGAGCCGGGCGGGTGCTTGCCGTCGGTGCGGACGTCAGCACTGAAGCCGGTGCCGGTCAGGTGGTCGCCCGCACGGTCGAGACGTTTGGCGGTGTTGACGTCGTCGTCAACAACGTGTCGATGGCTGGAGGCCGGGGACTGCTCGATACGTCGGATGCGGAATGGCAGGAAGCCATCGATCAGGCACTCGTGACGACGATTCGTGTCACCCGTCTCGCCGTTCCGCACATCCAGCGCCGCGGCGGCGGCTCCGTCATCATCATCGCGTCGATCTACGGCCGCGAAGCCGGCGGCCGCATGAGCTATAACGCCGTGAAGGCGGCGCAGATCAGCCTGGGCAAGTCGCTCGCGCAGCAGCTCGCCTCGTCGGACATCCGCGTCAATACGGTGTCGCCGGGATCGATCATGTTCGAGGGCGGATCGTGGTGGAAACGGCAGCAGCAGGATCCGGGTGGCATCGCCGAGTTCGTGAAGCGGGAGCTGCCCTTCGGCCGCTTTGGGCGTCCGGAGGAAGTCGCCAACGTCGTCGCGTTCCTCGCATCGCCGAAGGCCAGCTGGATCAGCGGTACTTCGGTCGTCGTAGACGGCTGTCAGAGTCGATCGTTCTAGAGATCGCGGCGCGCGAATTGCCAGTAGGCGATTGCCGCGCCGACGAGGCCGATTGTTCCGAGCACGGTCAAGTCCAGGGTAACCGGCGCCTTGTCGAGCAGGATCTGCGTGCCCTGGAAGTAGTCGAACGGCGTCAGCCAGCGGAGCGGCTCGAATCGCTTCGAAAACTCGACGAGCACCTTGAGCAGAAACAGCGCGATGACGGCGATAGTGAGCACGCCGAGCACGCCGCTTTGCCGCTCCAGGCGGGCGGCGACCGCAAGCGTCACACCGCCGAAGCACCAGGTGAGCGCGAACAGGTGCGCCGCCAGATTGAGCACCGTCTTTCCCGAAGGACCTGGCACGCCGTCGGGGGCCATCAGCGCCACGCTCGCGACGTTCGCGGCGGCAAGTACCAGGACGAGCGTCAGCGCCGTTACGGTCATGACGATCAGCGAGCGCGTCACGAGCCAATACCGCGGCAGCGGGCGTGCGAGCATGAGATCGACCAGCCCGTCTTCGACATCCGAAGCCAGCTCGCTGCCGATGTACACCGCGAACAGCACCAGCAGCAGGATCACGAGCGGCTCGAAGAACACGAGCGCAGTCATTCCGGAAAACGAGGAAAGGGACGGTCCGAGCCAGTTGCGCACGAACGCCGGCACGGCGTCGAACAGCCGGCCGTAGTCGCCCGACTCCTGCAGTGAGAGCGCCGCGCTCGTCAGCGCCACCTGGAAACCGACGAGCAGCAGCGCGCTGGCGGCCCACATCCGTGATACTCGTCCGAACGACCGCGCCAGCAGAGTCAGCACGGCTGTCCCTCCGCGAATAGGCCGAGGACGATGTCTTCGAGCGTCGGCGTCGAGTACCGGATGTCGTCCACGGGAAGTCCCCCGAGTGCGGTGATGAGCGGCCCCAGTGGTCCCGGAACGTCGAGCACCCACTCACGGTCGCGACGGGACACGGTCGTCACTCCCGGCACGGTGGGGATCGCGGTGGTGACAGGCTGCGAGAAGAGAATCGTCACGCGGCGCGGGTGTGTGCCTCTCAGTTCGTCCAGCGTGCGCACCGTCACCAGCGATCCGCGGCGGATCAACGCGATGCGCCCGCAGATCCGTTCGACCTCGGAGAGCACATGCGATGACAGAAAAACGGTGGTGCGTCCGGCGGCCGCCAGCCCGGCGATCTCTTCGGCGAAGGCGTCGATCATCAGCGGATCGAGCCCGGACGTCGGCTCATCCAGAATCAGCACCTGCGGCTCGGACATCAGCGCCTGAATGATGCCCAGCTTCCGCTTCATGCCGTGCGAGTAGTCGCGCATGCGGCGCTGCAGGTCGAGGTCGCTGACGTCGAACCGGCGGAACAGCGCGTCGAGCCGCGCCGGAGCCGGAGGGCGCGGTCCAATCGAGCCCAGGAACTTGAGATACGCGGCCCCGGTGAGCTCCGGATACAGTGGCGTCTCGCCGGGGAGGTATCCGATCCGGCGGCGTGCCTCCAGCGCCTCGCGGTGGCAGTCGAACCCGAGCACCGCTGCGCTGCCTGACGTCGGCCGCAGCAGGTCCATCATCAGCCGGATGGCTGTCGTCTTGCCGGCGCCGTTGGCGCCGAGAAACCCGAAGACCTCGCCTGGCTCCACCGTCAGCGACAGCCGTTCGAGGCCGACGACGGGCCCGTAGTACTTCGTCAGGCCCTCGAGCGCGATTGCCGGAGCGCTCATCTCAGCGTCCTTGCATCCTGGCAAGCTCCCGCAGCACCACTGTTATCGAGTCGTCCGCCTCTCCGGTGCTCTCGCCCTCAATCACCACGTCATCCGGCCGCTGCTCGATCTCCCACTCGCCGGGCGCGAGGCTGGCAGCCTTAATCTGCCTGATCAACCTGAAAGAGACCTCGAACGGCACGCCAAGCATCGCGCCGCGCCCGAAGAACTCGCGCACGCGGAAATCGCCGCCGTCGATGTCGACGCGTGCGCGGCTGAGCACGAGCGGCGTGCCTGTCGATGCGACCGGCATCTCCGGCAGCTCGATGACGTAATGCACGCCGCTCGAATCCTCGACCACGCGCAGGTGCTCGTCGGCATTGATTTGCATCAAACGCAGCATGGCCGCGGCCTGCGTCTGCAGCAACTGGGGGGCCGACGCCATCGGCCCAGTGAGCGACGTGACGTGGACGATGAAGTTGCGGCCATCGATGCGATGCATCTCGGTCCGGCGCCGGCGGGCAGGATCCTGCGCGGTTGCCGCAACCAGCACATCGTTGCGATCGAATTGCAACAGCTTGTATCGAGCAGGATTGCCGCGGTCGAACAGCTGGACGATCCGATAGGGCCCATCCGCCAGACCGATACGCCCGCGGTAATCCGATGACAGTACGAGTTCGTACTCGAGTAGCTCGACGCCGGTGCCGCCGGTCATCTGCTCGAGCGAGCGGTCGAGAATCTGCGCTGCTGACAGCGCGGCGGGCGCGTCCACTCGAGGCAGCACCACAAACATGATGATTGCCGCGGCGGCGGCGGTGGCGATGGCCGACGCCCACAGCGGCCTTCGCGTGCCCCACGACGGCCGCAGCACTGTTGCGCCCCGGGCAGAACCGGCCGCGTGCACCGCGGCGCGCACGCGGGACGCCAGCGCGACGGGCGGCACGTCCGCCGGGATCGTGGACGCCAGCGTGGCCATCAGGCGGCGCCGCTCGTCCAGGCGCGCGGCGCAACCCGTGCAGTTCTCCACGTGCGCCGCGAGTTCGGCCGCGGCCTCGCCGTCCGCGAGCTGTTGAATCTGGACATCAGTCAGGCAACGCACGATCGTTCTCCTCTAGGATCCGCGTGTTTCGACCTGGCGCTTCCATCGATCGACCGCACGGGCGAGCAGTCGCCCGACGGACACCGGCTGGATGCCGGCGGCGCGGGCGATCTCTGCGTACGACAGGCCATGGGCGCGCAGCGAGAGCAGCAGGCGGTCGCGCGGCGCGAGCGAGGCGAGCGCCTGCCTCGCCGACGCGATCTCGCCGGTCGCGTCTTGCGGCGACACTGTTCGCGAGTCGGCCTCGGCATTCCACGGCAGCCATCGCGAGCGGGTGCGTATGCGGTCGCGACAGCCATTTGCCGCAACGGTGAAGAGCCATGCGCGCAAGTTGCTGCGGTCGCCTCCGGACTGCAGATGCCGGAGCAGCTTCAGGAATGTGTCCTGGACGACGTCTTCGGCCTCGTCCGCCGTGCGGAGCATCGAGCGGCAGAAGCGGTAGACGGCCGTCCCCTCGGCGGCAAAGAGCCTCAGTACTTCGTCCTGCGGCTCAGGAGTCTGAAGCGTTGGCAATCGCAACCACGATTACACGTATAACGGCGGGACTCGAAGGTTTGTGACGGTGCGAGGGATCTTCGCTGGTTGGTGCGAAGTTCCTGACGCCGTCGGCCCGGCGCAGCCCGCTCACACCGACCGTCAGTCGTAGAACGCCGGCGCTTTCCGCACCTTCGCCATTGCCGTGAAGTCGTGTTGAATCCACAGCCGGGCACCGGTCTTCTTGAGGAACACCTCGAGCGCTTCACGTGACTGGCGTGTTTGATCCATGTCGAATTCGAACGTCGGCAGCCGGTTGAGCGTGCGCTCTTCCGGGTAGTGATAGAGGTCGCCTGAAAGCACGATGCCGCCGGTCTTTGCGAGCCTGACGAACAGCACCTGATGTCCCGGCGTGTGCCCCTTCGACAGCTTGATCACCACCGTCCCGTCGCCGAAGACATCGTGATCGTCGCCTGAGATCAGGACCGTCTTTCCGTTTCTCAGCTCCGCAAACGTCGACGGCTGCGGCGGGTCCGGTACCTTCTCGGGCAGCATCACGTCGCGCTCGACCTGCCGCGCCAGCCACGTCGACTTCACGAACTGATTGGCGTTGGCCGTGTGATCCCAGTGGTAGTGCGAGAGCGCAAGATACGTGATGTCGGACGGCGCATAGCCGATCGCGGCAAGCTGCGCCTTCATCGTGGTGCGCAGGGTGACGATCCGTTCCTGGCCATTGGACAGGACCAGGCGCCGTCGCACCGGCGTACCGTTCGGTGCCCATGTGTCGTCCGCGATCGCGCCGGTATCCCACATCAGCGTTCCCTTCGGATGCGCGATCAGGAATGCCGTGACGGACAACTGTGCGGCCGAAATTTCTTCTTTTGTCAGCCGATAACGGACGGGGTCCGATTCGAGCGTTCCGCCGTCCAGAACGTAGAGCCGCACGGACTGCGGCAGGCGAGGGGATTGTCTGGACTGGCCGGCGGCCGGCTGGAGCGCGAGGAGGGCAGCCAGCGCCAACGCACCAACTGCAGCTCCTCGTCGCACTTCTCGCACCTACTTCTTGATGCCGAGCGGGGTGAGGACCTTCTGCACGTACGCCTCGTCGAGCTTGTTCAGCACGTCCGCGCTCGGATATTCCCTGATTTCCCCGATGACGTGCGGTGGCGCGTTGCGATCCTTGAAGCGATCCCATTTCGGCAGGTTCCTGCCGTTGGGATCGCCCGTGCGCGCGAAGTTGACCCAGTACGACGACATCTGGTCCGCGACCTCGCGGTCCCGCGCCGACTCCATTGCCAGCTTCGGCGAGCTGCGGTCGGGAATCATCCGCGGGGCGTGGAGGTTGTTGAAGACGTAGACCATCTCCGCCGCGTGCGTGGCGCGCAGATTCGGGACGCCCGGCTCGTGCGGCGGCTCGTGCGTGAACACGTAAAAGTACGCCTTCCGGCCGAGCTGCGTCTGCTTCTCCGCGAAGATGCGGGCGTGCCACGCCATCGCGTCGCGCTGCGCGGTGTTGGTGTTGGCGGCGCCGCCGAAGCCCGTGTGCTCGTCCTTGTTGAATCCGGCGATCACGTCGACCGGATTCTGTCTGCCATTCGCGAAGGTGATCGAGAGGTCCTCAGGAATGATCCATCCGTCGACGATCGGCTGCCCGCCGCCGAGTCCCATTGTCCTGATCTCGGCGGCACTCCTGGCACGCAGCTCGGCAAGCGGCGGCACTGGTGCGGGCGCCGCAGGTGGCGCCTGTGGCGGCGCAGCGGCACCTCCCTGACCGCGGCCGCCGCGCCCGGCACCACCGGCGCGTGGACCAGCGGCGGTCTCAGCCTGCTCGCGCGTCCGCATGACTCCCATTCCGAGGCCCATCCACCCGCCGCTCTCGGTGATCGCTTTGTGGAAGAGGCCCTTCGCGACCGGGGATCCGCTCAGCATGCCGACGATGGCCGCGCCGGCGGATTCACCAAAGATCGTCACGTTGTCGGGATCGCCGCCGAAGTTGGCGATGTTTGCCTTGACCCAGCGCAGGGCAGCGATCGCGTCCGCCAGCGCCTGGTTCCCGGAGGCCCTGTGAGGCGATTCCTTCGTGAGCTCCGGGTGCGCGTAGAAGCCGAAGATCCCGAGGCGGTAATTGAAGTTCACGAGGACGACACCCTTCTTCGCGAGGTTCTCGCCGTCGTTGTGCGGGGTGTTGCCACCGCCTTCGGTGTAGGCGCCGCCGTAGATCCAGACCATCACCGGCCGCCGGTCGTTCGCGCGGTTGGCCTGCGTCCAGACGTTCAGGTACAGGCAGTCCTCGCTCGGCTGCGGTGAATCCGGCAGATCGATCGTGACGTTGACCGGCTGACGGTTCGGTGCCGGATTCTGTACGCACGGGCTGCCCCAGTACTTCGCCTCGCGGACGCCTTCCCATTTCTGGACCGGCTGTGGCTCCCGCCAGCGCAGACCTCCGATCGGCGGAGCGCCGAACGGGATGCCCCGGAAGACCTGTACGCCCGATTTCAGTGTCTCGCCGGTGAGCAGTCCGCTGTCCGTCTTGACCGGATCGGGAATCGCGGCCGGCGTCGTGACGGTGGACGCCGCAGCGGCGGCGACGATTATGACGAGTGCAGTCCTGGCGTTCATTAACGTGTCGGCACCGTGTTGGTGTCGCCTACCGGAAGGCCTCGCTCGGCGCGCGACGAGTTGATGTAGTCGCGAATCGTCCGGTTGCCCTCGTGGCAGGCGTATTCCCACCACTCATAGTTGTTGTCGAGCTTGATCGGGTATCGCACGGTATAGGGCCGCGTCATCACCACCGGATCTTCCACTTTCATCTCGTACAGGAGGTAATCCTTGTTCAGGCGCGTAAACCGCTCTGTCGTCTTCATCCGCTCGCTGACCGGCCAGCGGTTTCCCCCTGGAATTCCCGGTGGCGTACCGTACACGCCGAGGTTCGTGCCCGAGGGGCCCGGCTTGTAGTTCGTCGTCTCGACGACGAGCGTGTTGCCTTCCCAGCGGCCGCGCGGCTCACCCATGTAGTGCATGTGCGCAGCCTTCAGCGGAGGCCGCCCGTCGGTATAGATGATGCGATCCTCATGGATCATCTCGAGGCTGAGGACAACCATGCCCGGCGCCTGGAAGATCTTGATGCCGTTGTTGTAGCGGTAGGCCATCATCGATGTCGGCATGCCGCGGGTGATACAACGGTCCCAGCTGTCGAAGTCCGTCCAATGATCCCAGATCTGTTTTTCCTGGGGACCGATCGACCAGCTGCTCCGCATCAGCGCTGATCGCCGCCGGCCTTCTTCTGTGAGTTCCGGCAGCTGGCCATTCGGCGGGTCCATGATCGTCGAGCGCTGACGCAACGGCGTCTGCGGATCGGTGACGCCGCCCTGGAGTGCCGCACCGAAGTCGCCCCGAGCGAGTGCCTGGGTCGCGTTGTCGCCCTCCTTCTCGAGCCGCATGAACCGCTCCATGACGACCTTGTGTTCCGCGTCGCTCAAGAACGGTGTGGTCGGGTCACACGGCGGCGGGGGCGGGGTATTCGGGTTGGGCGCTGCCGCACCGGCCCCGCGGCCGCGCGGAGGGTTCGCCGGACACGAATTCGGGCCGCGGACCAGGTTGATGCCAGCGGGAATCGGCCATGTCCCCTCGAGGTCGGGGTCGCCCCACGCCGTTCGCGGGTGAACCCACCCTTTCGGCGTCTCGATGAAATGGTTTGCCTCGCTCGCAGCGACTCCCGGTGACGGCTGACCAGGTGCCTGAGCGCTCGCCGCGACGGCGAAGAGGCCGGCGGCAAAGGCCCCGAGCACGCAGTTGCGGGCAGATTTAACTATGAAATGCATGACATCGATCTTACCCCCTGCGACGATCCGGGGTGACCGCCGAACGAATGCCTTTCCGGTACGTCTCATGCTCCGCGATTAACGGTACGACCAGACGTGTTCGCGAATATGACAGGAGGTGGCCGTGGCGGTCGCAACTGAACAGCGGATCGATCCGACTTTAGTCCGGAGTCAGCCATTCGGCTGGCACGAATCGGAAGACATCAACAGCCAGGTGAACGTCGGGCGCATCGAGCGCTGGATGTCGCTCATTGCCGGCGGCGTGCTGGCTGCCTACGCCATCAAGCGCAGGACGGCCGGCGGCGGAATGGCCGCGCTCGCCGCGGGCGAGCTGATGTATCGCGGCGCCACAGGGCACTGCCACCTGTATCAGGCGCTGGGCGTCAACCACGCCGAGGGCCACGCATTCGAACGGGGCACGGGCGTGATCGCGGATCGCGGCTCCGACACACGGCGCCGCCTGGGCGGCCGCCGCGGGATCCATGTCGAGGAGTCGGTCACCGTCAACCGCCCGATCGCGGAGGTGTACCGGTTCTGGCGCGATTTCGAAAACCTTCCTCGATTCATGCGTCATCTGGAGTCGGTGGCGATACGCGAGGAAGGCGTGTCGCACTGGGCGGCCAAGGGACCGGCAGGCACCCGTGTCGAGTGGGACGCGCGGATCATCAACGACGTTGAAAACAAGGTTATCGGCTGGCAGTCGCTGGACGGCTCGACGGTTGCCACCGCGGGATCGGTGAACTTCGCGGAGACGAGCCACGGCACGGCAGTGCGCGTGCACCTTCAATACAACCCGCCGGCCGGAAAGCTCGGTTCGACAATCGCGTGGCTGCTGGGCGAGGAACCGGGTCTGCAGATTCGCGAGGACTTGCGCCGGTTCAAAGCGCTGCTCGAAACCGGTGAAATCCCGACGACGGAGGGACAGCCGTCCGGACGCACCGCGAGGACACGGCGATGAAGGCCGTCTGCTGGGAGCGGACGCACCACGTCGCGGTCGAGGATGTGCCGGACCCGTCGATTCTCAATCCGCGCGACGCCATCGTCCGCATCACGTCGACCGCAATCTGCGGCTCCGACCTGCACCTCTACGATGGGTTCATTCCGACGATGCAGGCCGGTGACATCCTCGGCCACGAGTTCATGGGCGAGGTCGTCGAGGTTGGCACCGGCGTGAGCAACCTGCAGAAAGGGGACCGGGTGATCGTCCCGTTCCCGATCGCGTGCGGGCGCTGCTTCTTCTGCACGCACGACCTGTGGTCCTGCTGCGACAACTCGAATCCGAACGCGGCGTTGGCCGAAAAACTTTACGGGTTTTCGGGGGCTGGCCTGTTCGGTTATTCCCACATGATGGGTGGATACGCCGGCGGCCAGGCGCAGTATGCCCGGGTGCCGTACGCTGATGTCGGTCCGTTCAAGGTGCCGGCGACGCTCACGGACGAGCAGGTTCTCTTTCTGACCGACATCTTCCCGACCGGATACATGGCGGCCGAGAACTGCGACCTCACGGGCGGCGAGACGATTGCCGTCTGGGGATGCGGACCGGTGGGACAGTTTGCGATCCGCAGTGCGTTCCTGCTTGGCGCGAAGCGGGTTATCGCCATCGATACCGTGCCCGAGCGCCTTCAGATGGCAGTCGATGGGGGCGCCGAAACGCTCGATTCATTGCACGACGATGTGTTCGAGCGGCTCAAGGATCTGACGGGCGGTCTCGGCCCCGATGCGTGCATCGACGCGGTCGGCATGGAAGCGCACGGCGCCAAAGCCGATTACTGGTACGACAAGGCCAAGACGATGACCTTCATGGCGACCGATCGCGCCAGCGCGCTCCGCCAGGCGATCAACTCCTGCCGCAAGGGCGGCGTCGTCTCCGTGCCCGGCGTGTACGGCGGGTTCGTCGACAAGGTCCCGTTGGGCGCGGCATTCAACAAGGGACTGAAGCTGCGGATGGGGCAAACGCACGTCCACAAGTACTTGCCACGATTGCTGCAGCACATCGAGAAGGGTGACATCGATCCCTCGTTCGTCGTTACGCACACGGTGTCGCTCGACAGCGCGCCGGAGATGTACCGGACGTTCAGGGACAAGAAGGACGGCTGCATCAAGGTGGTGATGAAGCCGCATTAGGAGGGCTCAGGCCTCAGGCCTCAGGCCTCAGGCGTCAGGCGTCACGCAGAACGGCTACGGTTTCCGTCCGATCGCGACGAGCGAGGAGCCGATCGGCGGCGGGATCAATCGTTCGAGCGGCAGGGCCCACGGCGCCACGAAGCGTTCGAACAGCCTCACCTGTGCGAGGTTGTGGTGCCGCGCCTTCGCGATGTGCGAGTTGTACATCCAGCCGATCAGCCCGATCGGGTTCGCGTATCTGAGCCGGATCAGGTCGAGGTCCGCGGCCGCGAAGGCGGCCGCCAGCGTGCGCTTCGAGTAGCGCCGATGGTGGCCGAGTTCCGCGTCGATCGGTCCGTACGCCGCCTGGATCGCCGGCACGTAAATCAACACGTGGCCACCCGGGACGATGGCGCCCTTGAACATCTTCAACGCCGCCACATCGTCTTCGATATGTTCGAGGACGTTGGTGCAGTAGACCGTATCGAGCCGGTGTTGCTGCAGCTCGCCCAGGTCGCATTCCTCGAGGTGACGTGGTTCGATCCTGAACTTTGGCTCGGAGCGCATGGCCGCCGCGAGCCGCGCGGCGCAGTTGGCGTTCGGCTCGATTCCGATCACGAGATCCGCTGAGCGAACGAGCTTGCGGCTCATGGTGCCGATTCCAGCGCCAACTTCCAGGACCCGCCGGCCGATGAAAGGCTTGAAGATCGAAAAGATGAAGTCGCTGTAGCGCCGGGCTTCTTCGATGACTTCGAGGTCGTTCGCCGCGTACGCGTGTCTGGTCTGATCGAACCTGCGGTCGACGTTCGCTCCGTCGCTCATCTGGTTCAACCGTACCATGACTACGCCAGCTTCCGCATGCGCAGCGTCAGCAGGGCGGCGATGAGGATCGTCATGCCGAGGGTGATGATCGACAGATTGAGCAGCACGTAGAGGAGTTCCCTGCCGAGTAGGTCGTACAGGCTGAGGCCGATCGCGGCAATTGCGGCAATCGTCAACATGCGCAGCACCCGCGGAAGCCGATCGAAGTCGTTGACGACATAGGCCAACGCCGTCGTCGCCAGAATGACGACGTAGTCCCATCCCTGCGGCGAGATGAGCGGGGTGATTGCCATGAGCAGCCCCGCCTCCAGCCCGTCCGGCCTGGCGACGTTGGTGCGGCGTAGAAACGCGGCGCCGGCCGCAGCCAGCAGCGCGAGCGACGAGGCGGATGCCAGGGCGGTTGCGGCGGAGCCGCTCCCCAGCCACTTTCCCCACATCGAGGCAAACGACACGTTGTCGGAGTGGAGGAGCGTGCCGGCTGTCGTCGCCGTCACCGTACGCCACCAGTCGCGGTGGAGCGCCTCCGTGCCGTCGAGGCCGTACACCATCACCGGAAGCGCCCACGCGAGGACCAATCCGGCAACGAGCGCGGCGATTGCGCCCAAGCGACGCCGCGCGATGATCCAGGGCGCGAGGATCAGCGCGTACGGCTTGAGGACAATCGCGACGGCAACGGCGGTGCCGGCAAGCGCCTCCTGGCCGCGACGCAATGCCACGATCGCGCAGGTCACCACAAGGGCGACGAGTGTGTTGATCTGGCCGAGCACCAGATCTTCGGCGTAGTACTTGCCAAGGCCGACGACCATCGCCGCGATCAGGAGCCACTTCGGCTTCCGCCGAAAGGGCAGCACCGCTGCGTTCAGCGACAACAGCGCGGCCAGCGCCGAGACCGACAGCGTGAACCACAGCGCCTTTGCCACGTCGAGCGGGATGAGTCCCAGCGGAATCGCGATGACCGCGAAGGCCGGGAAGTATTTGAACTGATACTCCCCGTCCGACGGGCGATAGAGCGGTTCGCCTGCTGCGGCCCGCGCACCCGCGCGCCAGTAGACCTCGAAGTCGGGCATCCGCGGCGAGGCCTTGGCGACGAAGAGCCATACGGCAACGCCGGCCAGCAGCGCCGCGACGACGATACGCCAGGTTCGCGCGCGGGCGACCTTGCGCGCCGGGCGCGCAGCCGGGATTGACGTCGTCACTCGCTAATTGTCGTTGGGTTTCGAGGAAACGGAGGTGACGGGAGTTCACGGATTCACACCGAGAATTGGAGGGCTGAGTAAGCTGGGTTGCCTAGGTTGCCTGGGTAATGCGGCGCCCAGGCTACCGAGGCCACCCAGGCAACCTGGGATCACATTTCGTTGTTCTCCATCGCCGCGCGGTAGGTAGGCGCCGTCAGCTTCGAGGGCGCCCAATCCGACTGACTTTCGCGACCGCGGCGAGTCGTGTCCCCGTCGACGCCGGTGGCCTGCGGCAGCAGCCCGTTGATCATCGTCATCGCCTTCGCGAACAGCTCGGGTGCGATCGTGCGCGCGAGGATCGCCAGCTTTGCCTGCACGGTGATCACGAGCTCGGCGTCGCCGCGGCGGCAGGCTTCCAGAATCTGTCCCGCCGCGCGTGTGGCATTGATCGTTGCCAGCGGGAGTGAGTCGGAGATCGCGAACCAGGCGAACTCCTTCGGGTGCCGGCCTTTGAACGTCGCGTTGAGCGGTGAGCCTGTCCGCATCAGGCCCGGGCACACCGTGGTGACATGGATGTTCTGTCGCGCCAGCTCGTAGCAGAGGCCGTCCGACAGCCCCGCGAGCGCGAACTTGCTCGCGGAGTAGGGCACGAGGTGAGGCACGCTGATGCGGCCGCCGATCGACGAGATGTTGACGATGCGGCCTTCGCCCTGGCTGCGCATGTGCGGGATCACGGCGAGGATCCCGTAGAGGGGACCCCAGAAATGCGTCTCCATCGCGTCCTGATAGTCCGCGAGCGTCATGTGCCCGACGGGGCCGACCTGGATGATGCCCGCGTTGTTGATCAGGACGTCGATTCGTCCGAACCGCTCGTACGCCTGCGCGATCGCCCGCTCGGCATCGTGCCGGTTCCGGACGTCCCCGGTGACGGGGAGGACTTCGGCAAACGGCTGCCGGGCGCGAATGTCATCGACCGCGCGGTCAAGCTCCTCGTCGCTGCGCGCCACCAGCGTCAGCTGCGCCCCCTGATGGGCCAGTTCGCGCGCCATGACGAGCCCAAGGCCACGGGACCCGCCCGTAATGACCACGGACTTTCCGGCAAAGTCGTAATCGGAGCGCCGCCGCAACGCCTGCGCGGCGAGGAAGGCGCCAACACCAACCACGCCAATGATCAGATTTCTTTTCTGCTGTTCCGTCATAGGCCTTGCTCCTTGCAGTCCTTGGGCCCGGGAGCGTTTCGCCTTATGATCTCCTGCGCCATGCTCCCTGCCAGACGCACCGATCCGGCCCACGACACGGCGCTGCAGACGGCTCTGGATCGGCTCACAGCGGGCGTCGAACGGCCGGATACGCCGGATGGGTGGGTGACCGCCGTGCGCCGGCTGCCCGCGCGTCAGGCCGAATACGCAGCGTTTCCTGACGGATTCGACCCGGTCGTCCGCGAAATCCTCCGCGACCGCGGTATCGACCAGCTCTACACGCATCAGGCCGCCGCTATTGGCCACGCGCTCGCCGGCCGTAACGTGGTCATCACCACGCCGACGGCGTCGGGGAAGACGCTCTGCTACAACGCGCCGGTGCTCAGCGCCATCCTTCGCGACGCTTCGACCCGTGCTCTGTATCTCTTTCCGACAAAGGCGCTCGCACAGGATCAGCTGGCGGAGCTGCACGAGCTCTCGGACCAGGGGTCGCGCCGGACCGGACACGAAATCGGGGTGTTCACCTACGACGGCGATACGCCGCAGGATGCGCGGCGCGCGATTCGCGGCCGCGCGCACGTCGTGCTGAGCAATCCCGACATGATCCACTCGGGGATCCTGCCGCACCACCCGCGGTGGGCGAAGTTGTTCGAGAACCTGAAGTTCGTCGTCATCGACGAGCTGCACGCGTATCGCGGCGTCTTCGGCAGCCACCTCACCAATGTGCTCAGACGGCTCCGCCGCATCTGCGGCCACTACGGCTCGCACCCGGTGTTCATCTGTTCGTCGGCAACGATCGCCAATCCGCGCGAGCTCGCGGAAGCCCTGGTCGAGCAGCCGTTCGAGCTCATCTCCGAGAGTGGGGCGCCCCGCGGCGAAAAGTTCTTCCTGTTCGTGAACCCGCCCGTGGTCAATCAGCAGCTCGGGATCCGGCGTTCGTATCTGGCCGAAACGAGGCGCGTTGCGTCCGAGTTCCTCAGGCGGAAGCTTCAATTGATCGTCTTCACGCAGAGCCGTTTGACCACCGAGATCCTGACGACGTATCTGAAGGACGACTTCGACGGCCCGCCCGGGACGCGGGACGAGATCCGCGGGTATCGCGGAGGTTACCTGCCGCAGCGGCGGCGCGAGATCGAGAAGGGACTGCGCGAGGGGAGCGTTCGCGCGGTCGTGTCGACGAACGCGCTCGAGCTCGGCATCGACATTGGTGCGCTCGACGTGTGCGTCATGGCCGGATATCCGGGCACCATTGCCGCGACGTGGCAGCGCGCGGGGCGCGCCGGACGCCGCAGCAGCCGGTCGGCCGCCGTGCTCGTCGGCAGCAGCGCGCCGCTCGATCAGTTCGTCGTCCGGAACCCGTCGTATTTCTTCGACGCGCCGCCCGAGCACGCCCTCATCAACCCGGACAATCTGCACATCCTTGTCGATCACGTGAAGTGCGCGGCGTTCGAGCTGCCGTTCACGACCGTCGAGCAGTACGGACGCCACGACGTCCAGGAGGTGCTCGGGGTCCTCGCCGAAAGCGGGCTGGTGCACCGCGCCGAGGGCGCTGAGGGCGAGGGGCACTGGCAGTGGACCAACGAGTCGTATCCGGCCGACGCGGTCAGCCTCCGCTCGATTTCATCCGACAACTTCGTGGTCGTCGACACCACGGACGGGGCCGACGTGATCGGCGAGACGAGCTTCAACAGTGGTCCGGCGACGCTGCACGAGAAGGCGATCTATCTCATCGAGGGCGCGCTCTATCAGGTGGAGAAGCTCGATTTCGACGGACGCAAGGCGTATGTCCGCCGCATCGACTGCGACTACTACACCGACGCGATTACGTATACGAAAGTGACGGTGCTGGAGACCTTTGAACAGGGATCGGGGATCGGGGATCAGGGATCGGGGAATCCTGAGACGCCTGGTCTCCGGCCGCCCGTCCCCGGTCCCTCGCGCCACGGAGAAGTCCACGTCTCTTCACGTGTGGTCGGCTTCAAGAAGATCAAGTTCTACACGAACGAGAACGTGGGCTCGGGTGAGCTCGATCTGCCCGAGCAGCAGATGCATACGACCGCCTACTGGCTCACGGTGCCGCCGGAGGTGATGGGCGCGCTGCCGTACGCCGCGGACGACCGCCGCGACGGCGTCGTCGGACTCGCGTTCGCGATGCGCCAGGTGGCGCAGCTGCTGCTGATGTGCGATCGGCAGGATATCGGGATCTCTATCGGGTCGGGCGAGCAGGGCGACGACACGGACCTCAATCGTGCAGGGTTCCCCGCCAAGCTGTCCGATCAGCCGCGCATTTTCGTCTACGACAACTACCCCGGCGGCATCGGATTCAGCCAGCCGCTGTTTGCCATGCACGGCGAGCTGCTGGGGCGAACGCAGGCGCTGATCGCCGGCTGCGAATGCGCGCAGGGGTGTCCGACGTGCGTCGGTCCGGTGGGCAATACGGGACCGCTGGCCAAGACCGTGGCCCTGCGCATCCTCGCGATGATCGCGACGCCGCCGCAGCTGGAGGAGGGCGCGGCGTGAGCTCACTGGCCGATCGTCTGCGCGGAGTGATGGCGGGGAACGTTCTGAAAGAGAACGTGGGGCGGCCCCTGTCGGGTCCGCCAGGCGCGTCTGACCCCGGGGTCCCCGCGGCGCCTGCGCCGTGGGGTGGCGTGGAGCGCCGCACCGACATCGAGGATGCTGCTCAACTACTTGGCGGCGAGTGGGGTGAGCGGCACGGCCATCGTTTCCTGGTCATCGACCGGAAATATCCACCCGGCCATCGCCACGGCCAGATCACCCTCGCGGACACGCTGCCGCCTGAAGACGGCTGCTGGCCGCGGTTTCCGATCCTGAACGGCCCGGCGGCTCCGTCTCGTCGCGGCCGGATGTTATTCATCGATCTCGAGACGACCGGGCTGGCGGGCGGCGCCGGCACGTATGCGTTCCTGGTCGGCTGCGCCTGGTACCAGGACGGCGGGCTCCGCGTGCGGCAGTTCTTTCTGTCGAGCTTTTCAGCCGAGCGCGCGCTGCTCGAGGCGGTGGCGGAGACAGCCGACTCCTGCGGCGCCGTGGTGACCTACAACGGCAAGTCGTTCGATCTGCCGTTGATGGAGACCCGCTTCGTCCTGCATCGGCTGGAGACGCCGTTTGCTGGCGTCGCTCACGTGGACATGCTGCACCACGCCCGCCGGTTGTGGCGGCGTGAGGATCCGGCAGGGGATGGTGGCTGTGGACTTGGCGCACTGGAAGAGAGCCTGTGCGGCCACGTCCGCGAAGGCGATGTCCCCGGCTTCCAGATTCCGGCGCGCTATTTCCACTTCGTCCGGTCGGGAGATGCGCGTGGCCTCGCCGCTGTCATGGAGCACAACCGGCTCGACCTCGTGTCGCTGGCGATGGTGACGGCGCGGGCCGCGCAGCTGCTCGACGACGGTCCCCCGGCAGCACGCACGGCCCGTGAAGCGCTGGGAATGGGACGCCTCTACGAGCGCGGCGGCATGACGATCGAGGCGCGCGCCGCGTTTCTCCGCGCGGCCGAGCATCGCGACGCCGATACCCTCACGTGCGCCGAGGCGTGGCGCGCTTACGCCGTGCTGTCCCGCCGGCAGCGCCGGTTTGCGGATGCGGCGGCCGGCTGGCGCCAGATTCTCGACCTGCGGCGCTGCCCGCCGGCGATCCTTCGCGAGGCATCAGAGGCTCTCGCGGTTCACCACGAGCACCGGCTGCGCGACCTGCAGGCTGCCCGCGCATTTGCGCTGCAGACGCTGCATCTGAACGCCACGCGATCCCGCCACCAAGCCGCGCAGCATCGTCTGGCGCGGCTCGACCGCAAGCTTGGAGATACCGGCGCAGTCGCCGTGCCGCTCTTCTGATCGGATGTGACGCAGCAGAGTCTCTTTCAGACGCTGCCGCCCGGATTCGAGTATCGCTCCGATTTCCTGTCGCAGGAGGAGGAGTACGATGCGGCGGTAGCACGCATGTCTCGAGCTGCCCGGACCAGACAGATCGCTGCGTAGAGCAGCAGGCCGTTCCTGATCAGCAGCACCGCCGTGCGCCAGAGGCCGAGGCCGAGCGTGTACTCCCGGCTCGGGAAGAACGTCGGCACGATCATCGTGGCAGCGAAGATCACCCATGCCGCGCGGACGGCGGGCCTGGGCAGACTGGCGCGGCGTTCCAGTACCAGTGCCGCAAGTGGGATCAGCCAGAGGTGGAACTGCGGACTGAATACCGTGTTCGTTGCGACGAACGGGACGAGCGGCAGAAGCAGCAGCGCCGCAACTTCCGGCGCCGCCGTTGGATATCCGCCGATCGCAGCGTCCGCTTTCAGGCCGGCTTGCTTGTCGCTCGTAGTGTCCGCCTTCGGGCGGACGAGCCGACGCGCGGTCCCAATCGCGACGCCAAGCGCTGCGAGCGTGTAGAGGGTCCAGACGGCACGCGCCGGCGCCAGCAGTTGATCCGCCAGCCGCCCGCCGACTTCGTTCGACGTGCCGACCAGGCTCCACGACGCGTCCGCACCGAGGAAATGCAGCGCCCAGACGATGCTCGCCGCGAGAGAACCGACTTCGAGTCCGCGCCCCGCGTGGAACGACGCGAAGTTCCACCACGGCAGCCACAGCGCAAGCAGAAGAAGCGGCGCCGCTGCGACGGCGACGCCAAGCGCGAAGCGGCGGAACTGGCGGCGACTGTGCCGCCACGCCACGACCGCCAGGATCGGGATGAACAGGGCCGGATACGCCTTCGATCCAGCCGCCAGCGCGGTCGCCGCGCCGCCGAGAAACGGCCGGCCGCCGCAGACCGCGAGCGCACCCGCGAGTGCCAGTGCCGCCGGGACGGCGTCGTACTTCATCAGCAGCAGGTGGCCGAGCGTGGCGCTGCCGAGCGAATAGACGAGGAACGGGATCAGATCCGGGAAACCCTGGCGCGCGCGGATACCCCGCCACAGCAGGGCCGCCTTGATGACGGCGTCGAACAGCCAGATCTGCAGACCGAACGCAAAGCGGAACCGCTCGGCGTCGTCGGGTGCCCAGGCGTACGGAGCAAGGAACCAGATCAGGGCATACGGCGGGTATTCGAAGACATGCTCGCCGTACAGACGCCCGGCCAGCAGCGCCTCGACGCCGCCCATGAAAATGGGAATCTCGCCGGCGGTTCTGCCGAGGTATTGCCGGCTCAGCACCGGCAGCGTGGCGATTGCGAGGAGGAACGCGGCGGCCGTGGTCCGGGCCGCCGGTGACAGTCTTGACCAGATCCGATCTGACCGGGTTGACCAGATCCGATCTGACCGGGTCCGAGCCGACCAGATCCGATCGGCGGAGGTCAATCGTGGTCCTTACGCGGTCGCGGTCTTGGCCTTGGCGGTCTTGGTCTTCTTCGCGGCCGCGGCCCGGGTGGCCTTCGCCGCCTTCTCCGCGGTCTTCCGCTGCTCCGACGTCTGCACGCCGAACTTCTTGTTGAACCGCTCGACGCGGCCCTCGGTGTCGATCAGCTTCTGACGCCCCGTGAAAAACGGATGACAGGCAGCGCAGATCTCGAGGTGCAGCTCGGACTTGGTCGAGCGCGTCTTGAAGGTGTTGCCGCACGCGCAGCGAACCTCGACCAGCTCGTATTTCGGGTGAATCCCTTCCTTCACGACAAGCTCCTGGCGGCCCTCTGTTCCGGAGTCTGGCGGGGGCCGAAACAAAAATTATAGCAAACAGGGTCTAAACGGGCGGCCCCGCCAGGTCAGGCGCCAATCTAGCTAATGAACCGGTGCTTGAGCAGCACCCACAGCGCGACGACGCCGTCCTTCCAGCCGATCTTCTTGCCTTCCTCGTAACTGCGGCCGTCGTAGGTGATCGGAACCTCGTAGACGCGGTAGCCGCGCTTGAAGATCTTGGCCGTCATTTCCGGCTCGATGCCGAAGCCGTTGGACGTGAGGTGCATGCTGTCCAGTACTTCGCGGCGCATCACCTTGTAGCAGGTCTCCATGTCCGTCAGCATGGTGTTGTAGAGCACGTTGGTCAGCAGCGTCAGGAAGCGGTTCCCGAGGTAGTGGGTGAAGAGGAAGACGCGATGCCGGCCGAGAAACCGGGAGCCGTAGACGACGTCGGCGCGCCCGTCGATGATGAGCTCGGCGAGCATCGGAAATTCTTCCGGCGAGTATTCGAGGTCGGCGTCCTGGATGACGACGAGATCGCCCTCGACCGCCGCGAAGCCGCGCCTCAACGCGGCGCCCTTGCCCTGATTGCTCTCCTGCAGGAGCAGCGTGAACCCGTGCTGCCGCTGGAGGTCGACCAGCCGTTCCCGCGTGCCGTCGCTCGAGCAGTCGTCGACGACGATCAACTGAATCCGCATCGGCACGCTGACCACGCGCGCGATGATTTCGTCGATTGTCGCCAGCTCGTTGTAGACCGGCATCACGACGGACAGCAGCGGCGATTCGAGGGCGGTGCGTGCGCCGTGCTTCCTGCGGACAGCGGGTGCGGTCGGACCGCCGTTCACGCGCGGTTACGACTTGCCGGACGCCATGGCCGCGAGGAACTCGCTGTTGGTCTTCGTCTTCGCCATCTTCGACAGCAGCAGTTCCATCGCCTCCGTCGGCGACAGCGGCGTCAGCACCTTCCGCAGCACCCAGACGCGGGTGAGGTCCTCCTTCGCCAGCAGCAGTTCTTCCTTCCGCGTCCCGCTCTTGCTGATGTCGATCGACGGGAACACGCGGCGGTCGGTCAGCTTGCGATCGAGGTGGATTTCCGAGTTGCCGGTGCCTTTGAACTCCTCGAAGATGACCTCGTCCATGCGCGATCCGGTGTCGACCAGCGCCGTGGCGACGATCGTCAGCGAGCCGCCTTCCTCGATGTTGCGCGCGGCGCCGAAGAACCGCTTCGGCCGCTGCAGGGCGTTGCTGTCCACGCCGCCCGAGAGCACCTTCCCCGACGCCGGGACGATGGTGTTGTAGGCGCGGGCGAGGCGCGTGATCGAGTCGAGCAGGATGACGACGTCCTTCTTGTGCTCGACCAGCCGTTTCGCCTTCTCGATGACCATTTCGGCCACCTGCACGTGCCGCGTGGCGGGCTCGTCGAACGTGGAGGCGACGACCTCCCCGCGCACCGTGCGCTGCATCTCCGTCACTTCCTCGGGCCGCTCGTCGATCAGCAGCACGATCAGGGTGACGTCGGGATGGTTGGCCGTGATCGCGTGCGCGACGTGCTGCAGCATGACCGTCTTGCCCGACTTGGGCGAGGACACGAGCAGGCCCCGCTGGCCTTTGCCGATCGGCGCGATGATGTCGATCACGCGCCCGGTGATGTTCTCTTCGGCCTTGATGTCGCGCTCGAGCACCATCGGCTCGTCGGGAAAGAGCGGCGTCAGGTTCTCGAACAGGATCTTGTTCTTCGCGTTCTCCGGCGGCTCGCCGTTGACCTTGTCGACCTTCACCAGCGCGAAATAGCGCTCGCCGTCCTTCGGCGTGCGGATCTCGCCTTCGATCGTGTCGCCGGTGTGCAGGTTGAAGCGGCGGATCTGCGACGGCGAGATGTAGATGTCGTCGGTGCCGGCGAGATAGCTCGTGTCAGGCGAGCGCAGGAACCCGAAGCCGTCGGGCAGCACCTCGAGGACGCCTTCGCCGAAGATGCTTTCGCCCTTCTTAGCCTGCGTCTTCAGGAGCGCGAAGATCAGGTCGTGCTTGCGCATCCGGTTCGCGCCGTCGATCTCCATCGCGTTCGCGATGTCGAGCAGTTCGGAAACGTGCTTGGTTTTGAGTTCGGAGAGATGCATGTCGCGTGCAGGAACGGCGGGGAACGGCCGCGTCAGCC
>DASTBV010000188.1:0-5652 GCA_035711805.1 Vicinamibacterales bacterium | reverse complement strand
GACGAGCGTGTTGCCCTCCCAGTGGCCGCGTGCGTCTCCCATGTGCGAAAGCTGGCCGCTGCGCGGGCTGTTGTCGAGGCGGATGATGCGCGTCTCGTGCACCATCTCGTAGCGAATCGCCACCATGCCGGGCGCCTGCGTGATGTCGTAGGCGTTGCCGTAGATCGCCGGCATCATCGACCCTGGGAATCCACGCGAGATACAGCGATCGTAGAGGCTGCGATCAAGCCACGAATCAGCCCGGCCGCCTTCGCCAAAGCCGCCACGTCCGGCACCCGCAGCCCCTGCGGCGCCCGCGGCACCCGCGCGTCCCGCGGCTGCCGGCGCACCCCGCCCCCCACCCCCTCTGCCCACCCGCGCCAGCGCCGCAGCGGTCTGCGCCGGAATGCGTCCATCCGGGGGATCGACGACCATCCACCCACGGCTGTTCTTCGCGTTGTAGTGCTCGTACCAGTGAACCGGGCCCGCGCCCGTTTCGCGGCCGCCGATACCCGCGGCGCTCGCCAGCGCACGTTCATTCCGCTCCCGCTGCAGCTCGGCCAGTTCGGAATCGTCAATCTCTTCCACCTGGCGATTGGCGAAGTTCCCGGGCTTTTCGAACGGAATACCGTTCTCGTTGACGTTCGTATAGCCGCCCTGGATATCCGGGTCGCCCCACGGCGTCTTCGCCGGCACGTAACTGGATGTCTTGATCCAGCCGGAAACCTGTTTCAGCGCCGCGGCCTGACGCGCCTGCGCCGCCTGCTGCGCCTGAAGGCTCGCCGCCATTGCAGCGAAGACTGCCGCCACGACAACGCCCGCACCGAAGAGCTGACGCATAGCCCTACTCCTTTGACCCACAGATTCTACGGCAACGCGAACACGTTGAGCGTGCCGGCCGCGGCCTGCACAACGTACTGCTTGCCGTTCCTTCCCTGATACGTCATCGGCGACGCCGTCCCGGTCGCGTTGAGCCGGGTCACGAAGAGTTCCTTACCGGTTCTGGAATCAATCGCGCGAAAACGGCCATCGCTCGTCGAGCCGATGAACACCAGCCCGCCCGCCGTCACGATCGGGCCGGCTGATCCGCCGCGTCCGGTGTTCTGCTTCTCGGGCGGAAGCCCATCGGTCACGCCGAGCGTGATCTGCCACGCGAATTCGCCCGTATTGGCATCGACGGCCGTCAGCCGCCCCCACGGTGGTTTCTGGCAGGGCCCCTGCGGCAGGCCTGGTCCCATCGACGCGGAGAATCCGGAGTACGGGCCGGGGCCGCTGATGCTGCCGCGGTCGTAGGGCTGCGGCGAGCCGTTGCCGCTGCCGTAGTTGCCACCCTCGCGCTTCTTCTCCACCCATCCGGTGAGCGCGGCATCCTGCGTGAACGCGAAGATGTAGCCGAGCGCCGGATCGCCGGCGGGACCGCCCCAGTTCGTACCGCCATTGCCGGGAAACTGAATCGTGCTCTTCGGCGGCGTGCCCTCCTCGTGGAAGAGGAACGGCGTGAACGGGCCGGCGTTGTAGAACCCGCCTGCTTTCTCGTAGAGCGCGAGACAGTTC
Organism: Vicinamibacterales bacterium; assembly: GCA_035711805.1. Classification (GTDB taxonomy): domain Bacteria; phylum Acidobacteriota; class Vicinamibacteria; order Vicinamibacterales; family UBA2999; genus Gp6-AA40. Next base: position 4,119 of record DASTBV010000188.1, on the reverse strand, counting down.
TTCTCGTGCTCGGGGGTCGTGTCCGCCGCCGTGACGAGATCTTCCTTCTTGAAATCCACGCGTGCGAGCGCGCGCGGCTTCACCGGGAACGGCTGCGTCGGCGAATACCATTCGCCGGGGACCTCGCCCTTCGGCACCGGCCGCTCCTCGACTCCGAACACCGGGGCGCCGGTCGTGCGATCGAGGATGAACATCCACGCCGTCTTGCCGATCAGCCCGAGAGCCGGCATACGGCGTCCGTTGCGCGTGATGTCGATGAGTGTCGGCGGCGACGGCTGATCGGAATCCCAGAGGTCGTGATGGACCGTCTGGAAGTGCCACAGGTACTTCCCGGTGTTCACGTCGACGGCCACGACCGAGTTCGCGTACAGATTGGCGCCCGGCCGATCGCCGCCCCAATAGTTCCCGGCCGGGCTGCCGAACGAGGTGTAGAGAATTTCGCGCTGCTCATCGAGCGTCAGATACCAGCCCCAGTGGTTCACGCCCTGCCTGTTCTTCCACCCTTCATCGAGCCACGTTCGATGGTTCGGATCGCCGGGCTGGGCGACCGACGCGAAGTTCCACAGCCTGGCTCCCGTGCGCGCGTCGAAGGCCTTCGTGTCGCCGGGACTCGGTCCCTGCGTCACCTCGCCATTGTTGGCGCCGACGATCACGATGTTCTTGAACACGAGCGGCACACCGCCCCAGTTGACGCCCATGTCGATGAAGCCACCGGTGCCGAACGAGGTGTCGAGCGTCCCGTTCGCGGCGTTGAGCGCCACGACCCGGCGGCCCACGGTCATCAGGAGGCGGGGTTGAATCGTGCCGTCGCCAGGCCAGTAAGCAAGGCCGCGGCTCGACGGGGCGCCGCCGGGACCTTCCGTCGTCGGCACGGCACCGCCACGTCCACGAGCGCTCTGGCCCGCCGCAGCCGACGACGGAGGCGGCGCATCGTCCTGCGCACCGTCGCCTTCCGGCGGTGGTCCACCGCGACCGCCGGCTCCGCGACCAGCACCAGGTGCACCGCGTCCTCCGCGTCCGCCGCCACCAGGTGCCGGAGCCGCGCCATAGCGCCAGATCAGCTTTCCGCTGTCGGCCTCCAGTGCGACGGCACCGCCCGGCGTCGTCGCATACAGGACGCCGTCGACGACGATGGGCGTCTGCTGCGTGCCGACGCCCTGGAAGGTCCACGCCTGTACGAGCGTCGAGACGTTCTTCGTGTTGATCTGCGTCAGCTTCGAATACTTCGTTCCCGCAAGATCCCCGGCGTAGCGCGGCCAGTCGGCATCGGTGAAGGCACGCACAGTCGCCGGCCGCTGCGCAGCCAGATGTGCGCAGAGTGCAGCCATTCCTGTAAACACCCCGACAAGGCAATACACCGCGCGCTTGGGCATGCTCGATCGTTCCTCCGCAGCGAAAGATCACTCCAGCGTCGGCGACCTTGAACCGACCGCAGGCGGGCCTGACAAGGCCCGCCCCACGATCGTACCGACCCTCGCACCTTCCTACGGCAGCGCAAACGCAACCAACTGCGCTGCCGTGCGTGTTGCCTGGTCGCCGTGGACGGCAAACACGATGTACTGCTTACCGCGGTGCATGTAGGTCATCGGCAGACCCGTCTGCGACTGCGGAATGTCGGCCTCCCAGACGATGGCGCCGGTCTTCTTGTCGTAGGCGCGGAACTTGGGCTGTCCTTCATACCCTTCCCCGGCGAAGAGCAGCGTCTTCGTGGCCAGCAGGCCCGCGCGCGATGGGCTTCCCGTCCGTGGGATCGCAACGCCCTTCAGCAGCGGATGATTCCTCACCGCAGGCGGGGTGTCCCCATTGGGAATCTGCCAGGCGATCTCGCCGCGATTCAGATCGATAGCGGTAATTCGTCCCCACGGCGGTTTGACGATCGGCAGTCCCTCGACCGTCGGCGCGACGCTGCCGGTGCCGATGACGTCGATGTCGGTCTCACCCGGCTTGGGTCTGGTCAACCCGTAGACGGCGGTATCGGTTCTGGTCGCGGACGCGACATAGAGAACGCCGGTCTCAGGATCGAGTGCGCCGCCTTCCCAATTCGCGCCGCCTGACCCGGGAAGCGTCAGCGTCCCTTTGGTGCCTTTGGCGGGATCGACGAACGATGCCGGCGTGAACATGGGGCCCAGCCGATACCCCTCGATCGCCTTCAGCGCCATCTCTCTCAACTGCGGCGTGAAATCAATCACATCGTCACGAGTGAAGCCCTGACGATCGAAGGCGGCGGGCTTTGTCGGAAACGGCTGCGTCGGCGACGTCTTCTCGCCCGGTGCGTCGCTCTGCGGAACCGGCCGCTCCTCAATCGGCCACACCGGCTTTCCGTTGGTCCGATCGAACACGTACGCGAATGCGGTTTTCGTCAGCTGCACGACCGCCTTGATACGGCGGCCGTCGACGGCGATGTCGGCCAGGATCGGCGCAGTCGGCGGGTCGTAGTCCCAGATGTCGTGGTGAATGAGCTGGTAATGCCAGATGCGCTTCCCCGTCTTCACGTCGAGGCAGACCAGCGAGGACGAAAACAGGTTGTCGCCAGGCCGTGGGCCACCGTATTGATCGCCGGTCGCCGCTTCAACCGGGATGTAGACGTAGCCCAGCTCCTCGTCCACGGTGAACGGCGTCCACGCGCCGGTATTGCCCGTGAACTCGTTCGAGTTGTTCGCCCATGTGTCCGCACCGAACTCGCCGCGGCGCGGAATCGTGTGGAACGCCCACAGCTTCCGTCCGGTGCGCACGTCGAAGGCCAGGATGTCGCCCTTCGGGAACTTCATGGATTTCGGGACGCGTCCGTTTTCGAGCGACGTCGGCACGATCGCCACGTTGCCAACGATGAGCGGCGGCGAGGTGTTCATCAGGTGCCCGATCGCCGGATTGAAGTTGGCGTCCTTCTCGAGCACCCGGGTCATGTCGACCATGCCGTTTTCGCCGAAGTCCGGATCGGGCTGGCCCGTCTTGGCATCGAGCGAGACGAGCTGGTACCCGGGCGTCGCCAGAAGAATCCTGGATTGCCTGCCGTCGCTCCAGTACGCGACGCCGCGGCTGTTCTTGCGGACGCTCTGCGCCCGCGCGCCTTCGTCGTGCCGCCATACCCACAGCGTCTCGCCCGAGCCCGCGTCGGCGGCAACGACTGCCCGGCGATCGCCCGCCGTGAAGTACAGGACGCCGCCGACCATCAGCGGCGTCGTTTCGTTCTTGAATTCGGGGCCGCTGCCGAAGTTGTCGCCGCGCCACGTCCAGGCGATTCTCAGGTTTTTGACGTTCTGCGCCGTAATCTGATCGAGAGGCGAATAGCGCGTGCTCCCGGCGTCCCCGCCGATCCGTCGCCATTCGCCGCCGGCCGCGCCCTGCTGGCCGGTGACGCCGGTTGCCAGCGCCGCCGGCAGAATGATCAGAGCGGCAAGAGTCCAGCGCGTTCGCATCATCAGATCTCCGTTCGGGTCCGGCTGAAGCCGGACTCTACTTTTCGTCACGCGGCGCGGGCTTGCTCAAATACGCCTTGGACTGAACCTCGCTCTTGAGCGGTGTCACCTTGTCCGGGTCGATGCGAACCATCAGGTAATCGATGTGATCGTCGATCTTCGTGAACCAGTGGCCGGTGCCGGCCGGGATGATCACGACGTCGCCGGCCTTGATGTTGTAGGCCACGCCATTCCGGATGTCCGAGCCGTTGTTGCCGGGGCCGTTGAACTCGCGGACCGTTCGCTGCGTGGCCGGCCGGCGTTGACGATCGACGATGTCCGGTCCGAGCACGAGCGTCGCGGAGCCGCTGATCACGTGATACACCTCGCTGACCTGGTCGTGTTCGGCAACCGAATTCGGCGCCGGCTTGTCGAGCCGCCCCCGATGCACCATGCCGATGCCGATGTGAGCCTTGCCGATTTCGACGTCGCGCACCTGCTGGTCGGTCAGCTTCTCCGCGATCGCTTTCTGGGTGTACGCCTGCAGTTCCGATTCGGGGATGTAGTACCCCGGACACATCGCGCACGTCGGCTGCGGATCGGTCGGGTTGATTTTCTGCTGCGCGATGACGGCCACAGCCGCCACGACGATCACCGCGACGAGGGTCAACACCAACTTCCTCATAATCGTTGTCCTCTAACTTCTTACTTACTTTTGCCTTTT
>DASTBV010000187.1:0-49378 GCA_035711805.1 Vicinamibacterales bacterium | reverse complement strand
ATGTGTTCGGGAATAGCCAGCTTGCCCATATCATGCAGCAGCGCGGCAGCTTCAATGGCCTTCAACTGGAGCCCATCACGAACCCCGAGCCTCTTCGCTAGTTCGACCGTGTAAACCTGTACTCTCCGAATGTGACCGTGCGTGATCTGATCCTTGGCATCGACCGCAAGTGCTAGCGCCTCGATGGTCGAGAGATACATCTCGTTCACTTGTGTGACATGCCGGTGAGCGTCATCGACGCGTCCCAGCGACATTCGAAACATTAAATATGTGATCACCAGTAGCGGGAGGACCGCACTCAAGGTAGGGAAATCTATTGAAGGCGTGTACGCCACCAGCATCACTGCAACTGAGGCGCCTACGAGATGGTTCAGGCTCAGCCAAAGAAAGTTTCGGCGCCACAGTTCGACTGCCGACGTTCTGTGTTCAAAGCTCAGTGCTGTAGCGATAAGGAAACTGTTGATTGCAAAATATGAAATCGCGAGCGCCGCCACTGGCAGTAGCAGATCTTCGACCGCGGGTCGCCCACCTAGGGAGTGCGGCGCGACCAACTCGTAGAGGTGCGAGGCGAGCCAAATTGCGGAGGCGGCTGCGGATACGTTGAACAGTGTCCGAATCGGCGTACGATTTCGGCCACGCAACCAAAGCGTCCCAATCAGTGCTTCTAATACGACGATGAACGTCGCAATTCCAGAGCCGAACCACAGCACAGCCGAGAAGACAAATACTTCTGAGACCGACAGCCGCGCGCTAATGGTAGGAATTTTGAGGGTGAGTGAGCCCGTTAGCATCGTCAAAGCTACGAGCACGGCCCACCCTCTCGAGGGTGGCGAGTTGGATACTACGAACGCCGAATGGGCCAAGGCGGCCAAGCCCGCGATGATGACGACGCCGATGTAGGTCTTGGCTGCCGATGACAGCTTTGTAATCGGTGTGGGCATGTCCCGCTGGCTGGTTTCCGGACTCTGTTTATCGGCTTAATCTCCCCAAATAATTACCTTCCGCATAAATTCCTCCCAAAAATGATTGATTAGCTCCGCTAGTCGCCCCATACGACGCCATCACTCCAGAGGAAACCGTCGCTCCAAAGGAAACCGTCGCTCCAAAGGAAGCCGTCGCTCCAAAGGAAGCCGTCGCTCCAGAGGAAGCCGTCGCTCCAGAGGAAGCCGTCGCTCCAGAGGAAACCGTCGCTCCAAAGGAAACCGTCGCTCCAGAGGAAGCCGTCGCTCCAGAGGAAGCCGTCGCTCCAGAGAAACCCATCGCTCCAGAGGAAGCCGTCGCTCCAGAGGAAGCCGTCGCTCCAGAGAAGACCATCACTTCCCAAGAGCTCATCGTCGGTCGTGAAGGTGTTTCCGGCAGTGTTGCCTAAGGTGATTGGCCCGTTAATCGTGATGGAGGTGAAGGCGCGATCCGACGATGCGATCGTCTCTCCCGCGATCAGCGCGGGAGCGTGACCTCGGCTAACGGACGCAGCCGCATTCAGGCTGCCAGCTCCCGCCGAGAGCAATCCCAAGCCCAGATCTTGGGCGCCAAGTTGCAACACTACACGCACGCCGAACGGCTTCAGCTTCGGCTGCGTGCTGAGCACCAGCGCCGCCGCGCCGGACACGGCCGCCGCCGCCATGCTCGTCCCGGACAGCTCCAGCCGCGCACCGTTCCCGGTCCCCATCACCAGCTCGGGATGCTCCTTCGCAAGCGTCGACCCGGCCACCAGCAGCCCCTTGATCCGATTGCCCGGTGCCGCGATGTCCGGCTTCACCAGGTGGTCGAACATCGTCGGGCCCTTCGAGCTGTAGCTCGCCACCACATCGTCGCTGCGGAACGGCGTCCCCTTGGTGTTCAGCGCGCCGACGGTGATCGCAAACGGTGAGTTGCCCGGCGCCGTGACCGCGCCATACATCGGCCGGCCGTTCGCGTCCTTGCCGAAGTTGCCGGAGGACGCCACGACGACGAGCCCGGCGCGAAACGCCCGCTCCACGGCCTGGCACAGCGGGTCGTCCCTGTAGGACTGCAGCACGGGCGAGCCGAGTGAGAGATTCAGGATGCGGATGCCGTACTGCACGCGGTTCGCAATCGCCCAGTCGATCGCCGCGATGACGTTCGACACGACGCCGTACCCCTTTGCGTCCAGCACCTTCAGGCTCACGATGTGCGCGCCCGGCGCCACGCCGCGCGTGTCGTCGTTCACGCTCTGACCGGCCGCCGCGATGATCCCGGCCACGTGCGTCCCGTGCCCGTGCTTGTCCTGCCCCTGGCCCTGCGCGTCGGTGAAGTCCACGCTCGCCGCAATCCGCCCGCGCAGCTCCGGCACGTTCGCCACGCCGGAGTCGATGACCGCCACGCCAATGCCCTTGCCGGTGACCGCCGGAAGCCCGAGCAGCCCGACCTGCACCTGGTCGGCGCCGATCGACTGGTTGAGCACCGCCATCTGCCCCGCCACGACGTGGTTGCCCGAGAGCGAATCGACCTCGGCGTCAGTTGCTACGTCCTCGAGCCGGTTCGCCGGCACCCGCACCAGCGCGCCGGTCGAAAGCCGCTGCAGCACGGTCAACCCGTGCCGCGCGGCCAGCCGGTCCACCTTCTCCTGCGACGCCGTGAGGATCACGTCGGTCGGCTTGAAGTCGCCGTGCGTCGCCACCAGCTGCGCCAGATCCTGCGAGAGGCGCGCGCGGCGCGAGTTGGCCGACTGCGCGTCGGCACTCGCGGCACACGTCAGCAGCACCGTTGCGGCAAGCCAGATGGTGACGAGGCGGTTGCCCGGGCGAGGGGTGGTGCCGAAGATGCGGGGAGAGGTCAGGACCATTGGAGTTTTCCTTAGCTGCGAACGGGGCGGACGTCGAGGACGGCCGCGGTCGGGGTCGTCGAAAACGGTTGTGGACGGAAGCCGGCGCCGTGCATCGACTCGACGACCACGCGCTGCGATCCGCAGCGGGTGCGAATGGTCTGCAGACGGCCGTCCCTGATCCGGTTGTAAATCGTGCGGCGCGACACGTTCAGCAGCTCCGCAGCGCGATCGATCGAGACGCTGCGTCCGAGCTGCGGCTCGAAAGCGGGTGAATCAGGATGAGTGCTGGTGGTGAACACGTTCGTTTTGCCTCCCGCCATTCCTAAGGCAGGGGTGGTGCCACGGCTGAGTGCCGATGGACCGAAAGTGCTAAGTCGCTGTGTGTGTGGGGGTTGAGTCGGCCCGCCTCGTCCGCCGGAGCCGCGAAGCGGGACGGCGGAGAAGGTCAACCGTTGGCCACCTATATATAGGGGCGACCGCGGGCGATCAGGAGGGGCCGATCAAGTCGCGCCGTGCGTGGACCGAAAAAGCAGGTTGCACAGGAATATGTTGAAATCTGCACGCAACCTTTACGCGACGAATCGGATTGGCGGTCTTCCGGCCGCGCCGGCGGCAGGTGCGCCGCGCCGGCCAAGAATTTGGCTGGGCCGCTAATAACTTGGAGACACTGTGCGACCTGCACGAATTCTGAGGATCCTGCTGGCGGCCGCCGCGGCCGCCGCCTTTCTCTATTACATCCGCGGCGCCATGCCCGGTGGCGGTGGTGGCACACGTGAAGGGGTGCCCTACGAAGGGGCGAAAGGGGCGCCCTCCGACGACCCGTCGTACGTGCCGCAGCGCGGCGGGCAGATCATCGGCTCCTCCCGCTCCCAGCCGCGGTCGTTCAACCGGCTGCTGGTCCGCGACCAGACGAGCGACACGGTGATCATGCTGCTGCAGGGGCGCCTGGTCCGGATCAACCGCGCCACGTTCGAGGTCGAGCCGTGGCTGGCGGAGAAGTGGGACGCCTCGGCCGACGGCCTCACCTACACCTTTTATCTACGTCCCAACCTGACGTGGTCCGACGGCGCCCCCTTCTCCTCGGCGGACGTCGTCTTCTCGCTCGAAGCCGCGCTCGACCCGAAGGTCGAAAGTGTCATGGCCCACAACATGATGGCCGGCGGCCAGCCGATCCGCGCCGAGGCGCCGGACGCCAACACGGTGAAGTTCACGCTGGCCGGACCGTCCGGCCCCGGCGTGCGGCTCTTCGACGCCCTGCCGATCCTGCCGAAGCACAAGCTGGGCGCCGCGCTGGCGGCCGGTACCCTGGCCGAGGCGTGGGGACCGGCCACGCCGCCGTCCGAGATCGTCGGGATGGGACCGTTCGTGCTGCGGGAATACACGCCGGGGCAGCGGCTGGTGTTCGATCGCAACCCGCGCTACTGGCGCAAGGACGCCCGCGGGCAACAACTGCCATACCTCGATCGCCTCGTTCTCGAGATCGTTCCCGAGCAGAACGCCGAGCTGCTGCGGCTGCAGGCAGGGCAGACGGACCTGACGCACAGCGAGCTGCGCGCCGAGGACTACGTCCCCATTCGCAAGGCGGAGGCGGAAGGGAAGGTCCGGCTGGTGGAGCTCGGGATCGGCACCGACCCGGACGGGTTCTGGTTCTGCATGAAGCCGGCGGTCAAAGCAAAGGACCCGCGCTTCCGCTTCGTCCAGAAGCGCGAGTTCCGGCAGGCGATCTCCCACGCGGTCGATCGCGAGGAGTTCGCGCAGACGGTGTTCCTTGGCGAAGCGGTCCCGACCTGGGGGCCGATCACGACCGGGAACGAGCCGTGGTTCTCGCCAAACGTCCCGCGCTATCCCCACGATCCGGCGCGCGCGCGCGAGCTGCTCGAGAGCATCGGCCTCGAGGATCGCAACGGGAACGGCGTCGTCGAGGACGAGAAGGGCACCGAGGCGCGCTTCACCGTGCTGACCCAGCGCGGCATCACCTACTATGAGACCGGCGCCACGGTGGTGCGCGACTACGCGAAGGCGGTCGGCATCGCCCTGGACGTGGTGGCGCTCGAGGCGCCGGCGCTCTTCGCGCGGCTGGAGAGCTGCGATTACGACGCGGTCTACATGCGCGCGCTGATGAGCGATCTCGACCCGGGCCTGAGCCTCGACTACTGGCTCAGCTCCGGCGACGCCCACCTGTGGAACCTGGCGTCGAAGACGCCGGCCACCGAGTGGGAGAAGGAAATCGACCGGCTGATGACGGAGCAGGCGAGCACCATCGCACTCGCGCGGCGGAAAACGATCTTCAACGACGTGCAGCGGATCTTCGCCGAGAACCTGCCGGTGCTGTACTTCGCTGCGCCCCGGCTCTACTATGGGCATAGCGTGCGGCTGCGCGGCGTGGTGCCGTCGGTGATGCGGCCGCAGGTGCTGTGGAACGCGGACATGCTGAGTGTTGCCGACGGAGCCGCCAGCAAGCCCTGATGGCGCGGTTCCTCGTCCGTCGCGTCATCTTTGCCGTCCTCCTCGTTTTCATTTCCTCGTCCGCGGCGCTGTTCCTGACGCGCCTGGCGCCCGGCGACCTCGCGTCGGCCCTTGGCCCGAATCCTTCGGGCGCGGAGGTCGCGGCGGCGCGCGCCCGCTTCGACCTCGATCGCCCGGCTGTCGAGCAGTGGGGCCTGTGGATGTCGCGCGCGCTGCGGTTCGACTTCGGCGAATCGCTCCAATACGGGCGGCCGGTCGGGCCACTCGTCGTTCGCGCTGCCGCCAACAGCGCCGTGCTCGGCATCACCGCTCTCGCCGTTGCAACACTTCTGGGAATCGGCCTCGGCATCTTCACCGGCGCGCAGGGTCTGTCAGGCGGCCTCGCCCCCGTGGTGGTCAGGGCGTTCTCGGTGGCGTGCCTGTCGCTTCCGCCGCTCGTGACTTCCTTGATTTTGGTTTTCATCGCCGCCCGCACGGGATGGTTTCCGCTCGGCGGCATGACGACGCCGGGTATCGTTGAGACTGCGTGGGGCCCGTGGCTTGCCGACGTGGCCGCGCACCTGCCGCTGCCGGTAATCGCACTGGCACTTCCCGTGGCCGCCACGTTCGAGCGGCTGCAGTCGCAGGCGCTGGGCGAGACGCTGCACCTGCCGTTCGTGGCCGCGGCCAGCGCGCGCGGTGTGTCGAGGCGGTCCGCAATCCTGCACCACGCCTGGCCGGTCTCGCTGCGCGCCATCTGCGCGATCTACGGCATCGTGATCGGCGCCGTCCTCTCCGGCTCGTTCGTCGTCGAGTACGTGACCGCGTGGCCGGGGCTGGGGCGGATGATGTACGAGGCGCTCCGCGCGCGCGACATCTACCTCGTGGCCGGATGCGCGGCGATGGGCGCCAGCTTCCTCGCGCTCGGAACGCTGGCCGGCGACCTGCTGCTGGTCGCCGTCGATCCGCGCGTCCGCGAAGGGGTCACGGAATGAGGAAGGCCGGGGTCGTTCTCCTGTGCGTCGTCATCAGCGCGGCCGTTCTGCCGCGGTGGCTGGCGCCAACGATCTGGACCGGCGCTTTCCCGATCTGACTTATGCGCCGCCGACGCGCGTGCACCTCAGGCAGCGTCACCGGATGGCTCGACGCCGCGCTCTCGCGCTTCTCGGAATTCGTGTGGTGCTGCCGACGATCTACGTGGCGCTGGCGCTGCGCGCGGTGATGCCGCTTTCCCTGGCGCCGCCGCAGGTGTTCGCACTCCTCGTCGGCATCTTCACGCTGCTCGGCTGGCCGATCGTCGCCCGCGGCGTGCGGGCGATCGTGCTGACCGAACGTCAGCGCGACTACGTGGCTGCCGCACGCGGCCGGGGCCAGCCCCGCGCGCGTGCTCGTTCACCACCTGCTGCCCGCTGCCCGCGCCTATGGGGCTGGTGCCCAGTCCAGCGCGAAGTCGAACGCACCCGCGAGTCCGGTTCGATCGACGACCGGCCGCCCCAGCGTCGCCGTCAATGCGCGAGCAAGTGCATTTGAACGAGTGCGTCCTGATCACGGCGATCGCCAGCAGGCGCTGGAACGGCCTTAGCGCTTCGGTGCTGCGGATCATTTTTCACCTCGATGCTGATGACGGTCCAGTAGGACATGGGCACCGCCGCATATATCGCCGCTGCGAGCGAACAGCAGACTGCGGCGAGCTTCGCCACCTTCAGCGTGATGTCCTCAGTTCGCTCGTTCATCTGATGCGGCCCTGAACTCCGGGACTGTAATCACAGCGCTGAGAAACGTAATCGGCCGTTCGATACAGGCGCGCATTTGCGGGAGTTCCCGACGGCGATCAGCAAATACACCACCAATGCCGCCAGGCTCATGGATTGCGGCGTGATGATTGCCTGGAAGGGATATCGAGATGTGGCGCGCACTGAAGGCGTGGTTCAACCCGCCACCGCCATCGGCAACCGTCGGAACAGTCACGGATCTGGCTGGCTACATTCAGCGATTGATCGACGCTCCGGAAGGGAGCTGGCTCAGAGTCGACCTGATCGACGAGAAGGACGCGTTTCTACAATTCACCGCGGCCCCGGATCGGATCCAGATCGATCACCCGCTCGTCACGCCGCAGCAGATCGAACGAGAGGATGCGCTTCGAACGACGCTTTCAACGCTCGGCCTGACGCCGTACGAAACCCGGGGTTCCGACGGGTCGCGATTCCTGGATTGCGACGCGCCACGCGATTCCGAGCGTTGCGCCATTGTGGTGCAGCGAATTCTCGAGTCGGTGTTTCGAGTCGACTTTTCGACCAAGCTGCGATTCGGAGATGGCTTGCCGCCTGCGGTCTGACCGTCGCCGGAACTGGCGTCATCAATCGGTAACAAATCCGAGTTACTCTGCCGCACATGTGCAGACTGCTGGCCATAGTGGTGCTGATCAGCGCGTCCACCCTCATGTTCGCGCAGAACGGCAAACCGGCGGTCACGCTCGAGGCCGCTGCTGTAAAACCTTCGCCGCCGGACATGCCGCCGCTCGTCCCTGGCAACTGGGCTCCGCCCACCAGCAGCAGCGCCCGCCTGCGGCCGATGACGCTCAGGACGCTGGTGATGTACGCCTTCGACATCCTGCCGCGGCGTCGTGATCCAGAGCCGGTCGGTGGCCCCGCATGGATCGACAAGGACGCGTATCAACTGGTATTGAAGTTCAGCGACGTGCCGACCATCCCGCAGGCACAGGCCGCAATCCGGACGCTGCTCGAGGAGCGATTCAAGCTGCGCTGGCATTCAGAAAAGCGCGAGCTGCCGGTGTACGCGCTCGTCGCGCGCCCCGACGGCAAGCTCGGACCGGGGCTGCGGCGGTCGAAAGTCGATTGCCGCGCCTACAGCGACACGCTGGCACGTACCGGCCGCGGCGCCGTGGCCAAGGAGGTGACGCCCGATTGCGGCCTCACCAGCGGCGGCGCCTCGGCAGTGGCCACAGTGACCCGCATGCCGCAAACGTATCCGCGCGGTGCGCTGGCCGTGCACGGCACCGCGACGATGAGGGAGATTGTGGAGGCCATGATGCGCAGCGATCGCGAGAACGAGCGCGCGATTGTCGATCGCAGCGGCCTGACCGGCACGTTCGACATCCACCTGTGGTGGGTGCCTGTCCGAAATGGCGGCATCGTCCCCGACCCCGCGGACGTGATGATGCTTGGGACCGCGGTCCAGCAGCAGCTCGGTTTGAACCTCGAGCCGCGCCGCGAACCGCGCGACGTCATCGTCATCGACTCGGCGGAGATGCCAGTGCTGGATTAGGGGAGGCGGTCAGCGCCCCAACACATATCGATTCGGAACATTTCTCCGGGGAGCCGGTGACCCAAAGCGGCGGTGAGAGAGCTGGTCAATGTTGTCGTAAATGTCCTTCTCATCTCGATGGAACTGCCGATAGAGACCACACTGGGCGTATGAGATCGGCGTAACGTCGAACACGACCGTCTCCCACTCCAGCCCTTCGCCCCACACCAATCCGCGGAGACGCACATCGACATCCGCTCCGGCGTCGAGGAGCAGGTCCATCATCGGGCGGCAGTAGTTCTGATTACTGTTGACCGTATGGAACAGCGGCGTGTGCCCGCCAAGACCGTCTGCATCAACCTCCGCCCGGACATTCACATCGACCCCGGCGTCCAACAGCACCTTCGCGCAGCGAACAGAATTGAATTCTGCGCAGACGTGAAGAGCCGAGACGCCGCGAAGGGAGGTGTAGGCGGATTCGACCGCGAGCGACTCCCGCACGCGTTCCGGATCCTGCTGAATGATCCTTCGTAGTGCCTGCTCATCGTCTAACAGAGTCGCTTCGACCAGCTCGTTTTCTACCGTGGCGCCAGCCTCAAGCATCGCCCGCAGACACGCCGCGAAGTTCGGGGAGCGTGTATACATCGAGATGACCCAATCAATCGGGCGCTTCCCTTTGAGTGGCGCGGTCGGACTGGCCCGGGCGTGGAGTGCTTTTCGGATTCCCTGCGGATCGTGGAGCTCAAACGCACCCAGAAGGTCGTCGTTGGCGGACATGCCCGGCACTCTACACGGTTTGGGAGGGCCGCGAGTGAAGGAATCGTTCTTACCCTTGACGGTCTAGGTAAGTTCGTGGTTTACTACGATTCACCAAGACCGTCTAGGTAAGATGCGACAGGGAGGGCTCGGATGGCGGTGCGGAAAGGGGATCTCCTACAGGGGACGCTCGATCTGCTGGTGCTCAAGGTGCTGGAGACTGCACCGAATCATGGCTACGGCATTGCGACCCGGTTGCATCAGCTGTCCGAGGATGCGCTGAAAGTCGAAGAGGGGTCGCTCTATCCGGCGCTCTATCGCATGGAAGAACAAGGGCTGATCGAGTCCGAGTGGCGCCCCACCAGGAACAACCGTACCGCCAAGTTTTACACGCTGACGCGGAAGGGACGCCGCGCCGCGCAGGCCGAGCTCGACGGCTGGCTGCGACTGTCGGGCGCCATCGCGCGCGTGCTGCGCGCGCTCGAGCAGGGGGCGTGACGTGGCGCTGCGACTGCCACGGCCCATCCGCCGGCTCCTCGCGTTGTTCCGGTGGCACTCGAGAGATCGCGACATGGAGCGTGAGATGGCGTTCCATGTCGATGCGCTCGCACGCGACTATGCACGTGACGGACTGAGCGACGCCGACGCGGAACGCGCCGCCCGACGGCGGTTCGGCAATCTGACCCGGCTCAAAGAGCAAGGCCACGACGAGCGGACGATACGCCTGGCGGAGGATGTCGCCCGTGACATCAGACAGGGAGCGCGTGGTCTCTGGCGCAGCCCGGGCTTCTCGCTCACCGTGATCCTCACGCTGGCCCTCGGCATCGGCCTCAACACCGCCGTCTTCTCCGTCGTCGATCAGCTGTTGTTGCGGCCGCTGCCGTACCCGAATGGCGACCAGCTCGTGATGGTCGAAGAGTCTCGCGGTGCCGAACCGATCGACGTGTCACCCGCCAACTGGCTCGATTGGCAGCGCGAGAGCCGCACGTTTCGAGCGTTCGCTGCCTGGCAGTCCGCGTCGTTCACGATGATCGGCGCCGGCGAGCCCCGACGCGTGAATGCGCAGCTCGTGTCGTCCGAATTCTTTCCGCTCCTCGGCGTCGCCCCGCTCCTTGGCCGCACGATCTCGGCTGACGATGACCGCCCGAACGGGCCACGCGTCGCTGTGCTCAGCTACCGCGCGTGGCAGGACCAGCTGGGTGGCGAGCGACGCGCCGTCGGCCGTACTGTGCAGCTCAACGGCCGCGCGTACGAGATCGTCGGCGTGATGCCCGCCGGCTTCCGTTTCGTGCGGCAGGATGTCGACCTGTGGACCGCCTATCAGCTCGACCGAAACCGGTCGTGGCGAGAGACCGAAGGACGCATCATCGACGTCGTCGGACGCCTCGCCGACGGCGCAACGCTCGGCACTGCGCGATCGGAAATGGAGGCCATCGCGCGGCGTCTCGCCGCGATGCACACGTTCAACAGGAATACGGGCGTGACCATCACGCCTCTGCGTGAAGTGCTCACCGGGGACGTCCGGACGTCAGTGCTCGTGCTGTTCGCCGCCGTGGGCGTGCTGCTCGCGATTGCCTGCTTCAACGTCGCCAACATGCTGCTGGCGCGGTCGGCGTCGCGGCAGCGCGAAATCGCGATTCGCAGCTCTCTCGGGGCCGGACGCTGGGCGATTGCGCGGGCGCTGCTGGTTGAAAGCCTGCTGCTGGCGATCGCCGGCGGTGCGCTCGGTCTCGGGGTCGCCCGCTGGAGCCTCGACGCGCTGCTCGCGGTAGCCCCGGCGAGCCTGCTCGGCGTTTCCGAGCTGTTCGTCGATCGACGCGTGCTCACCTACGCGTTCGGCCTCGCAGTCGTGACCGGAACGATCGCCGGCGTCGCACCGACGATCCTGTCCGCGCGCCGCTCGATGGGCAATGCGCTGCGGACGCGCGGCGCGAAGGGCGGTCACGCGCCCCGCGTGCGACAGGCGCTGGTCATCGTGCAGGTCGCCCTGACCGTCGTCCTGCTCTGCGGCGCAGGTGTCCTGGTTCGCACGCTCATCGCCCTCGATCGCGCGCGTCTCGGATTCGATGCCGACGGCGTTCTCAGCATGACAGTGGCGATCTCGCCAGTGCGATATCCCGACGAGCGTCCCCGCGACTTCTATCGGCAGGCGCTGGCCCGCCTTCGCGCGTTGCCGGGCGTCGAATCCGCGGCGGCGGCGGGCAGCCTGCCGATGATCGGCATTCCTCGCGGCGAAACACGGTTTCATGAGCTCGGCACGCCCGTCCGCCCGCCCGCCGAACTGCCGTCCACCGTGGTGCGGATGGTCGCACCCGGCTATTTCCGCACGCTGCGCATCCCCGTGCTGCGTGGACGCGAATTCACCGAGGCGGACAACACGAATCCGGTGGCCGGAGTCGTCGTCAGCGAGACGTTCGCACAGCGATACCTCCCGGGACGCGATCCGCTGGAGACCTCACTCTCCGTTCGGATACAAGACGAGAATCCGTACTTGCCGATCATCGGCGTCGTCGGCGACGTGAGCGAAGGCTCGGTGAGGGCCGCGGCGCAGCCGACCGTGTTCTACAGTCACGGCCGCATGCCGTGGGCGACGATGAAGATCTTCGTGCGCGGACGTCAACCCGAGTCGCTCCTCAAGCCGGTCACGGCGGTTCTGCACGAGCTCGAGCCGGCACTGGTTGTGTCGGACGTGCGCACGATCGCGACCGCTCTGGCCGAGAGTCTGGCACGCGAACGCATCAGCGCGCTGATCTCGGCGAGCTTCGCGGTCGGCGGTCTGCTGCTGGCGGCGCTCGGACTCTACGGTCTGCTCGCGTATCTCGTCGCTGAGGGGACGAAGGACATTGGCATCCGCATCGCGCTTGGCGCGCGGTTGGCGCGCATCACGGCGTCGGTCGTCGCCAGCGGCCTCGCGCTCGTTGGCATCGGCGCGGCCGTCGGCATCGCCGGCTCGCTGGTGCTCCTGCGCTCGCTCGGCGCGCTGCTCTTCGGCGTCACGCCGTACGACGTCCCGACCTACGCCATCGTCGTCATGCTGCTCGGCGCCGTCGCCGTGCTTGCGTCCTACGTGCCCGCGCGCCATGCCGCACGTATCGAACCGCTGACGGCGCTGCGACAGGAGTAACCAGCCTGCGCGCTGTCCGGCTGACTTGTGGAGGTGTTGTGAAGACCAGTCGATGTGTCGTCGTCGCTGGAGTGCTGGGCTGCGCTCTGCTCGCGCCCTCTGGTCGCGCGCAGACGCCGGCGCCGCGAACGTTCGCGAATGCGCCGCCGGGCTTCGACGTTCAGCGCGAGGGTGCCGCACGCGGACGCCTGGAGCGGGTCGAGTACGAGTCGACGGTGACCGGCACCAGGCGGCCGGCGATGGTCTACACGCCGCCGGGCTACTCCACGAGTCAAAGGTATCCGGTGTTGTATCTGCTCCACGGTCTCGGGGCCAACGAGACGGTGTGGGCGAGCGACCTGGCGGCCACTGTGATCCTCGACAATCTGATCGCCGGCGAGAAAGCCGTACCGATGGTCGTCGTCATGCCGAACGGCCGCGCCTCAAACGCGCCGGTGCCCGATCGTCCAGCCGCGCCTGAGAACATCGCCAGAGAAAGCCAGGCGTATGTGGCATTCGAGCGGGAGCTGCTGATGGACCTGATTCCGTTCATCGAGTCACGCTACGCGGTCAGCCGGGCGCGGGATCAGCGCGCGCTTGCCGGCCTGTCGATCGGCGCCGGGCAGTCGCTGAATTTCGGACTCGGGAATCTGCAGACCTTCGCCTTCGTCGCAGGATTCTCGCCGGCACCAAACACACTGCAGCCGGCGCAACTCGTCCCGGACCCCGTCGCCGCCCGGCGGCAGCTGAAGCTGCTATGGGTCTCCTCCGGCGATCAGGACGAGATGGGGTTGACCATCGGAAAAGGGCTGCACGACTATCTCGCTGAACGTCAGGTGCCGCACGTGTGGCACATCGACGCCGGCGGCGGCCACACGATCCCGGTCTGGAAGAACGATTTCTATATTCTGGCGACGCTGCTATTCCGGTGAAGGGACGGACCGACCGCGGATGCTAGCATGATGCCCGGAATGAGGCGGATGCCGTGAGGAATGTCGGGATCGTCCTCCTCGCCCTCGTCATCGGCGCGGCCGTCCTTGCGCCGTGGCTCGCGCCGAACGATCCGGACCGTCGCTTTCCCGAACTGATCTACGCACCGCCGACGTCCGTGCGCCTGTTCGGCGACGCCGGTGCTCTCTATATCTATACGCCCCGCCTCGTCAGCCGCCTGGAGCGGCGGTTCGAGGTCGATCGCTCGAAACCCGTCGCCCTGCGGTTTCTGGACGACGGCCGGCTGATTAGCGGCGACGCCGAAGCCGGCGCGCCGTTGCTGCTTCTCGGCGCCGACGCCTATGGGCGCGACAACTTCTCGCGGCTGCTTTATGGCGGTCGCGCCACGCTGGCGGTGGCATTCATCGCCACGCTGGCGGCGGCGTGCCTCGGCATGCTGATCGGCGGGATGTCGGGTAATGCGGCCGGATGGCTCGACGCCGCACTCTCGCGCTTCTCCGAGTTCGTCCTGGTGCTGCCGACGATTTACGTGGCGCTGGCGCTGCGCGCGGTGATGCCGCTGACGCTGTCTCCGCCGCAGGTCTTCGCGCTGCTCGTCGGCATCTTTGCGCTGCTCGGCTGGCCGATCGTCGCCCGCGGCGTGCGGGCGATCGTCCTCACCGAACGTCAGCGCGACTACGTGGCCGCCGCCCGCGCGGCCGGCGCCAGTCCCACACGTGTGCTCGTTCATCACCTGCTGCCCGCGGCCCGCGGCTACGTGCTGACGCAGGCGTCGCTGCTGCTCCCCGCGTTCATCCTCGCCGAAGCAACGATGTCGTTCGTCGGGCTCGGGTTTCAGGGAGACGTAGCCACGTGGGGGACGATGCTGCACGACGCGTCGAATGTGGCCCTGCTCGGCGACGCACCGTGGACGCTGGCTCCGGCCGTGCCGATCTTCCTCGTGACGCTCGGCGTGAATATCGCTGCGCGTACGAAGTTGCCTGGGTAGCCTGGGTTGCCTGCGTATGCGAGAAGCCCGTCACCTCGTTCTGGCTGCCAAACCGGGACGCTGATCGCTGGACGCTTTTCGGCCGATCGACGTTCGGCGACAGGGCAGTTCGCTTTAGTCAACTACACCGGTTGCGACAGTGTCGTCGCCGGTTCGTGGGACGCCAGCAGGCGCTGAGCGGACCTCATTCAGAAGTCCGTAGAACTGCAGGAAAACGTTGTCCAGCGCCGCGTGCTCGGCGTGGCAGTTGAAGCAGCTCGACTTTGGCTGAGGCGCGGCGGTGGGCCGATAGCCGCCCGTCATCGGGCCCCCGAACGTGTAGTACGCCCAGCCCTCCCGAAGTCGCTTCGAATCCTTGACGGCCATTTCAATTGTGTGCACCTCGGTCGCAAACCGACCCTCTCGGGCTGGCGTGGCGTTGGTGCCGACGCCCTGGCCGATAAGCACGAACATCGCGCCTTCCCGAAAGGTGCCCGTCTCGACGAAATGCCGGTAGGCGCCTGGCTCCATCAGCGTTGTGTTGAACATCTGATGCCCGCCCTGTCCGCCTTCGGCATAACTCAGACCCAGGCCGGACCCCACAAGTACCCAGCGCCGATAATCGTCGGGTAAGACAAGGTTTCGGTTCGTGTCGTACCGCGGCATGAGATCGCGTGACACTGCCGTCGCTGCCGGGCGCGGTTGCGCGGTCACGAAGTGCCTCGACGCCAGGACCGCTATAGCGGCGCCGACTGTAAGACAACAGATCACGGCGACGGATGTGCGCCAGAGCTTCGACAAATGCACCTTGAGGCCTCGTCATTCAGACGCTCCGAACGACGTTTTGGATCACGTCAGTTTCTACCGCACGTTTGCGGCGCCATCTCGGACGCATGGGCGGAGCGATGTTGACCGCCACAGGCTCGTTCTTCCTCGGTCAACCGCAGGTGTTTGCCGGCGGACCGCTGGAATGGGTGGGGCTGCGCGCTCTTCCCGTGCTCGGGGAGGGGCAGCTCGCTGCTGAAACCTGAGAACTAACGCTTGCGCTGCCCCCGCTTGGCTTTCGGAGGCGCCTTGCCTTGCCGATCAGATGCGAGCGCTCTTCGTTTCGGATCGCCATCGGCGCTGATCGTCCATGAGTGGTTGCAGGCGCCACAATAGTAGTGACGCTGCGCCAGGCCGCCACGAATCACGTTCTCGAAGCGGACGAATCCGACCTTCAGACAGCGGGAACAGGGTGTCTTGTCTGGCATGGTCCGGGGAGCGAACGATCTACGCCAGCCAGGCGTGCTTTCGTTTCGACGGTTTCCGTTCGGGTCGATTCGCCATCGTCCATGACGCTCGACACGCGCTGCACGAGTACGTGGTGCGATAGTCTTCCGCCCTGAACGTGCGCTCCACGCGGATGGAAGCGATGCGTCCGCACTTCGGACATTTTCGAGTCAGCACGGCGAAAGTATAGGTCACAATCTGCCATGCCAAGATTGCGGTGTACGACCGTACGCGACAGGTAGACGGGCATGCAGACAGTTCAGGTTTGGAGATCCGCAGGCGGGTTCGCCCGGAGCAGCCGCCCGGAAGCATGGTGGCTCGGGCCTGCGTTGACCGCGGCGGGGTTGCTGCTGTTTTTTGGTTACCTCACCGTCCGCGCGTTCAGCGGCACGTACGTCTGGGCACCGCCATACATCAGCCCGACTGTCGCGCCACCTGTTTTGACTCCGGCGCTAGGGTATCCGGGCGCCGTGCCCGTGGACCACGCATGGTTTGGCGCCTTTCCGGCGTGGTGGCCGGCTTTCATCCCGCAGTCCCCGGCATTCTTTCTGCCGGCGTTCGCCATTGCCTTTCGAATCACCTGCTATTACTACCGCGGCGCGTATTACAAGGCCTTCTTCCTGCGTCCGCCGTCGTGCGCGGTTGGTGGTGTGCCAGGGTCGTACAGGGGCGAACGGTCGGTGCTGCTGTTTCAGAACCTGCACCGTTACACGTTCTACGGCGCCGTGCTGCTGCTGGTGTTCCTGTGGGCGGAAGGAATCGCCGCGTTCTTCAAGGACGGCCGGTTCGGCGTCGGTGTCGGAACAATCGTGATGGTGATCAACGCCTCGCTGTTGAGCGCGTATACGTTCGGTTGTCACTCATGCCGACATTTAATTGGGGGTCGTCACGACTGCCTGAGCTGCTCGAGCGCGCGCTACGGCATGTGGAAAGGGTCGTCGTGGTTCAACGAACGCCACATGCTCTTCGCGTGGCTCAGCCTGGTGTGGGTGTGCCTGACCGATGCGTATGTGTATCTGGTCGCTCGTGGAATTCTCGTCGACATGAACACGTGGTCGTAAAGATCCGATAAACGCCTCTGCGACCTTCACCGCGAGAGCGGACGTATCCGCGTGCGAGATGTTCGACATCACAGCGACGACGATGCCACGCTCGGGGAAGGTCATGAACGACACGACCGTCCCGGTTGCCGGTCCCGTGTTGTGGCCAATTGCCTCTGTTCGTGAGCCGGCGAGTGAGACGGTCTGACGATCCCACCCGAGACCGTGACCGGTCTGCTGCGCTGAATGGAGCTGTTGCGACGCCTGGAGTGATTGCACCGTGGCCGGCTGCAGCAGCCTGCTGCTATTGATGGCCAGGCCGAAGCGCACCAGGTCCGACGGCGTGGAGAAGAACGCCCGGGCGCCGGCGTAGCAGGACAGATTGCGCGGGAATTGCACGTGCACGCCGTGGCGGAACGCGGCCTTCGGACCCCACCCGCGCACGTAAGACGTCGCCCACTCGGTGGGGGCCTTTGGCCGGTGGCCGAGCCCGATCGGTTCGAGGACCAGATCGTGAAAGGCGACGAGGGGCGGCGCGTCTTCCGCGTCCTCGCCGTGCGCTTCCGGATTCTCCTGCTTCGCCGATTCAGCGCCGGTGTCGTTCATCCCCAGCGGCGCGAAGACCTGGTCGCGCATGAACGAGAGGAACGGCTGGCCCGACGCGGCTTCGATCGCCAGGCTTGCCAGGATCCAGTCATAGTGCGAATAGCGGTACTGAGTGCCCGGCTCGAACAGCAGGTCCCGATCCGCGAACACCGGCAGCGCTTCAACGGGCCGCTCGCAGCGTTGCCGGTTCAGCGTGTTCTCATCATCCGCCGGGAGGCCGCTCACATGCGCCATCACCTGCCGCAGCGTGACCGGCCAGCGCTTCTTCGGAAACTCGGGAACGTACTTCTGAATCTCATCGTCCAGGTTCAGGCGATTCTGCTCGAGCAGCGCGCCGATCGCGGCGGAGGTGAGCGCCTCCGACGTGGTTGAGATCCTGAAGCGGGTTTGCGGCGTGACCGGCGTCTGGTCCTTGATGTTGGACCAGCCGAAGGCTTCGGCCCACACGACGTCGCCGCCGGTTCCCACCGCCACCGACAGTGCGGGCAGGTTCTGCTCGGCGAGGGCGGTGCGCGCGACCTGCCGGGCCTGTTTGACGGCAGCGGACCACTGCGGCGACGGCTCGGACAGCGCGGCCGACGGCGCGCGTTCCGGCTCCGCGTGCAGTGGGGTGGCCATCGTGCTGACGAACATCGGAAGCAGCGCCATCACGGCGGACAGCAGCAGGCCAATGGCCACGACAGCGATTGCGAACCACTTCTTGAATCGGGGCGTGTTCTTCTCAGGCATATCTGTTTGCAGAGAACTTTGCGAAACAGAGTAGTATGCCGCCCGGCGATCCGTCAAGGGCGCAGATCTGCACAGTACTCAGTTCTCCGTGGGCCGTTCGATGGAATCGATCACGAGCACCGGCACCATCGTCTTCTCCGGCTGCAGCTTCAGGCCGAGCTGCTCCTGCAGCGCGGTGATGAAGCCCGGCGG
Source organism: Vicinamibacterales bacterium (assembly GCA_035711805.1). GTDB lineage: Bacteria > Acidobacteriota > Vicinamibacteria > Vicinamibacterales > UBA2999 > Gp6-AA40. The sequence continues at coordinate 31,268 of DASTBV010000187.1, read as the reverse complement.
ATCCGCTGGATCGGTCGATGAAGTCGTGCCGCGCGGCGCGTACTTGAGGGTGAAGGTATAGCTGCCTTTCAGGCCTGTGCGGTTGTTGACGAGCCCTCCCGCTTCACCCGCAATCGAGCCGACGAGATTATCGAGCGGCATTGTGCCGGCGATCATGCCGCTGCCGAAGGTTCCGCCGCATCGCGCCGAGTAGTCGTACGGTTTGTCCGGATCCGGTGGCGCCTCCTGCGGACGAGGGGGTGAGCCGGGCGGCCGTGGTGAGCAGTCGATCGCCGCCGGTTTGAGCGCGGGTCCGAGCTGCCCGTCGCTCCTCGCGAGCACCAGCGCGAACGTCGTCTGCTCGCGTTCCTCGACGTGCGCCACCAGCTTCATCCGCTCCGCGAACATCGTCCTGCGCATCTGCGCCCGCTGCTCCGGCGTCGATCCCGCCGGCGGCTTGAGCGTGACGTCATAGCGCTCGGTCGTTACCCAGCTCGGGTAGCCGATGACATCGCGGACCGGTACAGGCGCCGCTCCTGACAGGATCGAGCGGATCGGCTGGTTGGTCATGATGAGCGTGCCGTCCGGCAGCGAGCGCATACCGCCGCCCGCCCCGATCTCGACGTTTCTCTTGATCGAGACCACGTCATAGCGCGGCGCATCGGCTGGTGCGGTGGATGGCGACGGCTGCTGCGCGACGATCGACGTGCCGCTAACGGCAGAGAGCACGGCCGCGATTCCGAGTACATGGCGCATATGACGTCCTCGGGCGGATTCTAACGCTCCTTCCTCCTTCCTCCTTCCTCCTTCCTCCTTCCTTCTTCTCCCGGCCACCCCCTTGCAGTCTCTGCTGCGAACTAAAGGAGGGGACGCATGAAATTGAGATTTGCAGGCGGTACGTGTGCGGCGGCCGTCGTCGCTCTCGGTATGGCCGTGTTCTCATCGACGACAGTGGGGGCGCAAGATCGGCCCGCCGGTGCGCAGGATCGGCCTGCCCCAGCGCAGGAAAGGACAACGCCAGCGCAGCCGCAGGCGGCCGGTTCAGCACAGCAGGTGACCGTGACCGGATGCATTCAGCGTGAGGCGGATTATCGAAAGGCGCGTGATGCCGGCAGGGGTGGAGTTGCAAACACCGGCGTTGGCGCCGGCAACGAGTTCATCCTCGCCGAGGCGTCGATGCCAGGGGCCGGCGCAACATCGACACGAGGCGCGGGCGCACCGGCTCCTGCGGCCACGACGGGAGGCAGCGTCGCGTACGAGTTGAGCGGACGGGACGAATCGAAAGCGGAGCAGTTCGTCGGCAAGAGAGTGGAGATCGCCGGGATGCTCAAGGCCGCGGAGATCGCGGGAGGAAGGCCCACCGGCGGACCAACTGCAGGCAAGCCACCGGAAGGCATCGACGTCGCGGGGCGCGATCTTCAGCTGCGCGAGCTTGAGATCTCGTCGATTCGCGAAGTGTCGGGGACGTGTGCGAAGTAACAAGGAGGAAGGAGATAGGAGGTAGGAGATAGGAGGACGATAGGAGACGAGGGTCACCACGCAACACTGGCGGCCCTCGTTGCCCGCTACTTGCAATACCACTCGCGGTGGATGTGCTCGTAGTGGATATCGGCGGTACGCGAGTCAAGCTGGGATTGCCCGCCCTCGGCGCGGTGCGACGATTTCGCTCCGGTTGCCAGCTGACTCCGCATCTTCTGATGGAAGAGCTGAAGCAGCGAACGGAGGATTGGCGGTACGACGTTGTGTCGATCGGCTATCCCGGCGCAGTCGTCGGTGGCCACCCAGCAGCGGACCCCGGCAATCTCGCCAGCGGCTGGGTTGGATACGATTTCGCCGCCGCCTTCGGCCGTCCGGTCCGCCTGGTGAACGACGCGATCCTGCAGGCGCTCGGCGCCTATCGCGCGGGGCGCATGCTGTTTCTCGGCCTGGGGACCGGCGTCGCGTCCGCTCTGGTCTCCGAGCACGTCTTGATTCCTCTCGAGCTCGGATCCCTGCCTCACACCCGCGGCGGCACGGTGGCCGACCATCTTGGCCGCGCCGCCCGCAAGGCGCACGGGCACGATGCGTGGCACGCCGACGTGCTGGAAATTCTGCCGCTGCTGCGTGAAGCCTTCACCGCAGACTATGTGGTACTCGGCGGCGGCAATGGGCGCAAGGTCGATCCGCTGCCCGCATATACATACAGAGGTGAGCGGGACGACGCGTTCAAAGGCGGCGTCCGTCTGTGGGAGGAATACGTCGAGCCGCACGATGCGCAGCCGGCGAAGGTCTGGCGGGTGGTGCGATGAAGTACCGCTGCCTGGCAACCGACTACGACGGCACGATCGCCTTCGATGGCAAGGTCGACGCGGCAACGGTCGCCAGCCTGCAGCGTGTGCGCGCCGCCGGTCATCGTCTGATCATGGTCACCGGACGGGAGTTAACGGATCTCTTCAACACCTTCGACCAGATCGATCTTTTCGATCTGGTCGTTGCCGAGAATGGCGCCACCCTGTACGACCCGCGAACGAAAGAGATCGTGATTCTCGCGCCCCCTCCCCCCGAGTCGTTGACGGCGCGGTTGATGGAGCACAACGTTCCGTTCTCGGTGGGCCACTCGATCGTGGCGACCGTCGAACCGCACGAGCAGACGCTGATCGCAGCGATCCACGATCTGCGCATCGACTGGCACGTCATCTTCAACAAAGGGTCGGTGATGGCACTGCCCTCCGACGTGACGAAGGCGACCGGTCTGGCGAGCGCGCTCGATGTCGTCGGCGTACCGTGGGCCGCGACCATCGGCGTTGGCGACGCCGAGAACGACCTCCCGTTCCTGCGCCGCTGCGGCTTCGCGGCGGCCGTCCGCAACGCGCTGCCGTCAGTTCAGGAGATCGCCGATCTCGTCACGGCGGAGGTGAGGGGCGCGGGTGTCGCGGAATTAATCGGTGGATGGCTGAACGGCGGTCCCAGCGTGCGGCATGCTGGAGCGCGCCAAGAGCGAGACGCGGGCGCGTCACACAGAGGAACATCGCGCCGATTACTCCCGCGATCGGCGCGAGAGTGACCACATTCCGTCTCGGCTCAGCAATGGATCGCCGAGATGCCGGACATAACGCGCGGCGACCGGGGGTGCGACATAGGAGGTAGGACGCAGGAGGGTCAGCGGCCGATACGAATTGCGGCGAAGCCTCCAATTCGAATGTGGAGCTCCCAGCCCACACGCGCGTCCACGCCCACGCTGACACGATCCGCAACGCGCGATCGGATCCCGCCGCCGGCGGTGAAGGCGCCCTCCGTCGAGGTGACGGCGTCGTCGAAGAATTCCTCGTGCGTCTGAAACATTCCCGCTCCGGCGACGAGGAAGGGCGTCGCCTTCGGGTGCGTTGCCTGCGGCAGCACATCCCAGGTCAGGTTGCCCGTAAGCGCCAGGTGGCTGTGAGAGTCGCCGCGGATATACAGCAGCTCCGGCCCGATCGCAATCCGCGGGCTCACGTACCAGCGAAGCGCTCCGCCGAACCCTGGCTCGCTGACGACCCCGTCGTCCGCAAAACCGATCCATGCGGCAGTCAGATCGACGGCCGGCGCGGGACGTTCCTGCGCGTGTACGTGCGGCCCCACGCAGACTAGCACTAGCACCACGATCGCGAAGCCTGCGCCGGCATCGCGCGCGCGTCGTGAAGCCTTACGAATCACCGTTGGTCGGCGATACACATCGGCACCCGCTTCCATGAATGGCAAAAACATCGCTCAGCCTAACTGTTTAGCAGTAGCGGAGTTCCGAATCCTTCGGGCCCGATTGAACGCATGGTACGGATTCTGCCTCGCTTAATCGGCGGAGCCATCACCCACTGTGAAGACCGAACACATACACGACAACTGCCCACGTTGCCAGGGCACCCACGTTTTTCGTACGGAACGAAGCCGCTGGTATTGTCTGCGGTGCCGAATTAGTTTCGATGCGGATCGCGACCTCGAGAACGAATCGCGGAACGGGTCACGCACGACCTAGACCTGTACAAGTTACAAGATCGTTATCGCGATGGCTCTAGCTGCGCCAGAACGGTCGCCTGTTGATTCGCGACAACGCGTACGGAGCGGGACCACGGTGCATAGCCACCGAGCTGAATGCGAACCGCACGCGAGCCGGCTCGCAGCGAGGGCAACACGATCGGCGTGTGCCCGACCTGCTGGTTGTTGATGAACACCGTCGCACCCGCCGGTTGCGAATCGATCCGGAGTCCGCCTTGATAATGCGTCGCTGCGCCGGCACCGCGCGTCTCCGTGGTTCGTGAAATCTCCGCCGCTCTAGGTGATTCGACCGCTCTTTCTCTCGACGTCGGTGGAGGCACGTTGCCGGGGGAGGGCAACGCAGCAGGTGGCGGGACTGCCGCGGGCGACGGAACTGACGGCGTGGCCGTGACCGTCGTGAGCTCCGCCGATTCGCCGGAGCCGACGAACTGCATCCCCAATACCCCGAGGAGGATGCCGCTGATAAAGGATGCGACGTGCAGTCGCGGAATGCGTTGCGGCAGTCGAACGCGAGCGGTAGCCGCATAGCGCAGGACCGCCTGCACGCTCGACGCGAACAGAACAAGGGCTGGTGCAGCCTCACGGCGCCGCACCAGACGGCTGCCTCCAAAGCCTCTCGCACCTGGTGACGGTGGGAATTCGGGGTCCGCTTCTTCGATTTCGGACGGGAAGTCGGTCAGTGCATCCAGTGCCCTGTCGGCGGCCGCAGTCGTTCGCTCAGCTTCGTCCATTCGCCCGAGCCCGACAGCAATCTTCGGCCCACAAGCTCCGCCTGATTTCCGGCCGAGAACGAGTCGCAAAGCAGCGATACCGGGGGAAAATCGCGAGACGCGGCGCATTTTGTCCAACCGCGGCGGCGATTGCGGCTCGTTGCCGGACGTCGGATCGACCGGGATCCTTGCCAACCATTAGGCCGTCCCGCAGGTCAAATACACGACGCGCAGACTGATTCCAGGTATCACGAGTCTTACGTCAAGTCAGACCCAGGAACCTTAGCCCAAAGTGCACGTCTAATCCGCCGGACGTATCTCTATGTTGATGCGCATGATGGGCGTGTCGCCCTTGCTGTTGACCGTCGGCCTGCTTGCCGCAGCACCCGTGTTGGCCCAGGCGCCGCGCGACGCCCGCGTGCAGGTGACGGTCGTGGACCAGACCGGCGGCGTGGTGCCAAACGCCACCGTCAAGCTCACCGGTCTCGAGACCGCTACCCAGGCGAGGACGGTCGAGCCGGCAACCACCGCCGCCAACGGCATCGCCATTCTCGAGAGGGTCGCACCCGGGCGTTACAGCATCACCGCCGAGTTTCCGGGCTTCGATCTTGGCCTCCTCCGCGATATCCGCGTCCGCGCCGGCGAGAGCCGGCACGTCGTCGTCCTGCCGCTTGCAAAGCTGGAAGACGCAGTGACGGTCGGACGCAACTCGGCGGAGGTTGCGGCCGATCGCCGCAGCTCGCAGTTCGGCAACACCATCGCGCAGGCGCAGATCGATGCGCTGGCGGACGACCCCACGGAGTTGCAGCGTCAGCTGCAGGAGCTGGCCGGTCCGGACGCGATCATCCGCGTGGACAGCTTCGAGGGGCAGATGCTGCCGCCGAAGGCGCAGATCAAGTCGATCCACGTCGTCCGCGACCAGTTCGCCGCCGAATCGGCCAACCCTGGCTCGACGTTCGTGGACGTCATCACCCAGCCGGGCGTCGGACCGATCCGCGGCGGCCTCAACTTCAACTTCAGGGACGACGTGCTGATCGCGCGCAGTCCGCTGGTGATGAGCAAGGGGCCCGAGCAGTCGCGTGGGTTCAGCGGCAATGTCGGCGGCGCGCTCGTCCAGAACCGCACCAGCTTCTCCGCCAACATCAACGGCATCAGCCAGTACACAACGCCGCTCCTGAACGTGATACGTCCAGGTGGGCAGCAGGCGATTGCGCTGGGAGTGCAGCGGCCGGAAACGCGCTACGACCTGAGCGCGATGATCGATCACGACGTCACGCGCAACCAGACGGTGCGATTCATGTTCGCGCAGAACCGCATCGCGCTCGAGAACCTCGGCATCGGCGCCTACGACGAGCTCGAGCGCGGGTGGGGCGGGCGGCAGCTCCAGAACATCGTGCGCATCCAGCACGCCGGACCGCTGGGACGCCGCGCCTACCTGAACTCGCGCGTCGCGTTCAGCCAGCTGGATCTCGACATCCACTCCAACACCGAAGCGCAGACGATTCGTGTCCTCGACAGCTTCACCAGCGGCGGCGCGCAGCAGCGCCAGGACATGCGCTACGACTGGCTGCAGATCATGGGCGACGTCGATTACGTGCGCGGCGTGCACTCCTTCCGCTTCGGCAACGATCTCTGGTTCCAGTACGTCCGCAACATCCAGGAGAACAACTACCTCGGGACCTATACGTTCAGCAGTCTGGCCGATTTCAATGCCGGCCGGCCGTCGATCTACAACCAGATCGTCGGCGATCCGAAGGTCACGTTCCTCAGCGTTCGCACCGGGATGTACTTCCAGGACGACATCAAGCTGAAACGGCTGACGCTCAGTCCTGGCCTGCGCTATTCGGTGCAGAACCTGGTCGACGATCGCACGGCGTTCGAGCCGCGCTTCGGCTTCACCTGGTCGCCTCGCGCCAACGGCGGGACGGTGCTCCGCGGCAGCATCGGCTGGTTCCACGGTTTCATTCCGGAGAACCTCTACGAACAGACGCTGCGGATCGACGGACAGCGGCAGCGCGAATACATCATCCGCAACCCGTCGTATCCCAATCCGGGCGATCTCTCGGCTCAGCCGCCGTCGGCGGTGAACCGGTATCTGCTCGGGGACGACTTCCATCTGCAGCAGAACTTCCGCTGGAGCGCCGGCATCGATCAGACGTTCTCACCGAGGCTCCGCATCAACGCCCTCTACAACTGGATTCACGTCCAGGAGCAGCCGCGCGGGGTGAACCTCAATCCGATCGTCAACGTCGAGACCGGCGAGCGGCTGGATCCGAACTACGGCAACGTCATCGCAAGCGTCACCGACACGCAGTTGAAGCGGCACGAAGTGTCGGTCAACGCGACGCTCTCGCTGGCGGCCCCGTCACCGGCGCTCGCGCAGCCGCGCTTCAACTGGCGGCGGATGAACGTCCAGGCCGGCTACTCGCTGATCCGCGTAGACAACAACGGCGACGGCTGGTTCTCGGTGCCTCCGACCGGCAGCGTCGAAGACGACTGGGGACCCGGGCCGGCCGATTCGCCGTATCGCTTCAACATCGTTGCCACCGGCACGCAGCTACGGAACCTGACGACGGTGCTGACGTTCATCGCCAACGCGGGGCAGGTCTACACGGAAACGACCGGCGAGGACGATAACGGCGACGGCATCGTCAACGACCGCCTTCCCGGCGTGGGCCTTCGTTCGCTTCGCGGCGACCGCCAGTTCACCATGAACGCGCGACTGAGCTACGCCATCGTCCTCAGCCCCACGGCCCCTGGCGTGCAGCCGCGCCACCGGCTCAATCTGTTCGCCAACGTGACCAACGTCACCAACCGGCCCAATTACGGCGGGTACAGCGGCGTGATCACATCTGATTTCTATCGCCAGCCGACGTTCGTGCAGAACCCGCGGCGGGCCGAGGTGGGGATGAACTTCACGTTCTGAGCGGACAGGCGAACGATGTCGCGCGCTCTTCCGGTCGCGTTCGTGCTCGCCACAGCGGTTCTCGCTGCGCAAGTTCGGCTGCCTGACGAGGCTGCCGGTGTCGACGCAGTCGCAGGCGCGCTGGTTTCCGCCTTTGATCAAGCCGACATCGTCGCGCTCGGCGAGGCGCACGGGCGAACCCTGGATTCCGATCTGCGAATCGCCATGGTTCGTCATCCCGACTTTGCGAAGAAGGTGCGGTCGATCGTCGTGGAATTCGGCAGCACCACTGAGCAGTCGACCCTTGACCGTTACATTCGAGGCGAGAACGTCTCGAGAGCCCAGCTCGAGCAGGTCTGGAAAACGACAACGCAGTCGCGCAACGGCGTCTGGAATTCTTCAATTTACGCCGACTTCTTCGCAGCCGTCCGCGACGTCAATGCCAGAGTGCCTGCCGGCGCGCGGATTCGCGTCTTCGGCGGCGACCCGGGACCGGGAGACAACCGCAGCCGTGAGACCGCAGCCGTCGCTGTCCTGAAGGAGCAGGTGCTCGAGAAGAAGGGCAAGGCCCTGGTTGTCTATGGCGCCGTGCACTTTTACCGGACGATGGACGAGGCTTACCTTTCCAGTATGGGCAAGGACGTCGGAATAGTGAGGATGCTGGAGAGCGAGTATCCCGGTCGAACGTTCTCGGTGATTCCGTTTGGTGGTGAGCTCAATGTGCCGCCGGGCATCAAGGCGGACGTCGTTCCCGACTATCGGAAATTCGACCGCGCGTTGAGGACGCCGGTTCGCCCCGTACTCGTGCCGCTGCGACGATTGCCGTTCCGCGATTTCACGGCTGAGGAGTTCCTGGGCCTGACGTTGATCACCTGCCGCGGCCTCGGCGGCTGCGTCAGCGTGTTCAAGGGCAGCCGCCTGACTCTGGGCGATATGGCTGATGCTGGCGTCTATTTCGGCGGTGGCGTGCGCTAGATCGGCGAACCATCAAGGCGAGCCAGCAGGTCCCACGGACCGTCGTAGATAGCGATGGCCCCGCGGAGGTCCTCGTCCTTCCACCCTCCGCATCGGAAGGCAATCGTCCGCACGCCGGCGCGAGCGGCCGCCTCGACGTCGTATGGCGTGTCGCCAATCATCACCGCCTCGGACGGGCGGGCGCGCGCACGCTCGAGCGCCGCGTGAATAATGTCCGGCTCCGGCTTCGATTCATCCGCATCGTCGCTCGACGTCTGTTCGTCCATCAACCACGCGCCGCCTGCGATTTCGAGGAGCGGCTGCAGTTCCTGCCGTTTCGCCGAACTGGCGGCGACCAGGGTGAAGCCGCGATCCTTGAGCGCAGCCAGCAGTCGAGCCGCGTCGCGTTGTGGTTTCAGCCGAGGCAGCCACTCCCGACGGAAGATCTCGCCGCGGCGCCGCGAGACATGCGCGCCCAGCGCCTCGTCCTCGCGAATGTTGGAAACCTCAGGCAGCAGCTTGTCCGCGCCCATCCCGATGCAGCGGCGAACGCGCTCGAAGTCGACGTGAAGCCCCGCTTCGGTGAACGCGGAGACCCATGCGTGTGCGTGCGCGTCGTTGCTGTCGACGAGCGTGCCGTCAACGTCGAGAAGGATGGCAGAGATCATTCTGCCGTCGATGGAGCACGAATCGTGCCTCGAGGAGTGATGAGCTACCCGGGCGACAAGACTGGCTTCGGATTGGGACGACCGAAGTACAGGACGTAACCGTCAGCGTCGCGCACTTCGAATCCACGCAGGTTGTCCGAGTTGCCGTGGAGCGGTTTCCAGAACTCGATGTTTCGCGACGCGAATTCCGCTGCCAGGGCGTCCGGATCGGGAACGTAGACGTAGGCGTCCCACGGGGCAAAGCCCTTCTTGATATCCCGCGTGTAGTTCGGCACCGGCTCGACGCCGATGTCCTTGAGCATGATGCTCGCGCTGCCCCGGGTCACAATCCCGAAGAAGATGTCGTCGGGCTGCGGGCCCTGAAACATGACGTCGAACCCGAGCCGGTCGCGATAAAACGCAATCGCGGCGGGAACGTTTCGCGAGACGAAGAACGGCATGATGCCGCCGAGCTCCGGCTTGATCGCCGTCATTGCCATGCACTCCTCGAGGGGAGTGTAGGACAGATCAACGCATGTACGACGGCACATTGCTGGCAATTGTCCGGAACTCCTCCGCTGAGAGCGGCAGCTGTCGAAACGCTGCCCAGCTCTCGCGTGGAGGCAGGTTGTTGCCCGCCGTCGCGTCGGATCCATAAAGGACGCGTCCAACGCCCAGCTGCCGGATGCGAGTCGCGAGACGGTTGCGCTGATCGGCGTTCGCCGTCGAAGCAACGGTTGTGACGTCGAACCACAGCTGCTTCGTGCGCGGATCGCCTTTCGCGATTGCGTCCACGAACACGCCCAGCGCCGCGTCCACCAGCGGATCGGAATACCCGCCTGCGCCGGCCAGATGTGCGACTTGAATGGGGACATCCGGTGCGGCGGGAACGATCTCGTTGAGGAAGGTCCGGGCTTCCTCGGCGCCATACGGGATCTTTGCGGAGATGGAGGTGCGCATGTGCACCACGATCGCCATGCGGTATCCGTTCGCCGCGGCAAACAGGCGGCGGAGGCGTTCGATGTGTTCCGCGTTGTGGTAATCGACGCGCGAGTTCGCGAGATGCAGCTTCAGGCCGCGGCGCAGCCGCTCGTCCTTCGCGCAGCGCGCCAGCTCGTCGAACGCATACTCCTTGAGCGGATTGACGCTGCAGAAGCCGACAAGACGATCGGGAAAGCGGGCGACCTGGCTGCTCGTCCAGTCGTTCTCCGCCTTGACCTTGTCGTATTCATCCTGAGCGGTCTTGTTCGGGACGCCCAGGATGTAGCCCAGCGACAGCACCACCGCGCGCCGGATGCCGGCGGCGTCGAGATGCGCGATCAGGTCGTCCACCGTGATCTGCTGCATGGTCTCGCCCGCCGCGACGACGGCCGGGCTGAACAGGTGCTGATGGTGGTCGGCGAGCGGCGCCTCCTGCGCATTTCCGCGACGCGCGAGGACAACGCTCAGTACGACGAACGCGATGAGTCTTCCGGTCGGTTGTTTGCGCACCATTTGCGCGGGTATTACGGCCGGGCACGCCACTCGGGTGCAGCCCATAAGGTCGGCCGTTCGCGCGCCGCTATGATCCCATCCCAAGACGCGCTGCTGCGCGCTCGGCAATCGCGCGGCGTCTCGTTTGCCCTTCCGCTCGGGCGGCGATTACTTCTCGAACAACGTCAGCTGGGGCCGTCTTCGGTGACCCACCGTCGAAGCGTGGCGCCGGGCAGTACTCCATTGTCAGCTGCACGCGCTCTGCGGCCGTCTGCCCGAACACCTCCGCGGCGACGACAAGGCCGAAGTCAATACCTGCGGTCACACCACCACCGGTAATGCGGTTCCGATCGATGACAACGCGCTCGTCCACCGGCTGAGCCCCGAAGAGCGGCAGGATTTCCTGCGACAGCCAATGTGTGGTGGCGCGATACCCGCGGAGGAGGCCGGCGGCGCCGAGCACGAGCGCACCGGTGCAGACAGACGTCACGTAGCGTGCGTTGGGCGCCCGCGACCGGAGGAACTGCAACAACGCCTCGTCTTCCATCATCGCGTCCGCTCCAGCGCCGCCGGGAACGCAGATGATGTCGAGGGCCGGCACACTGTCGAACGTGGCGTCGGGAGAGATGGTCAGTCCTCGTTCGCTGCGAACGGGCGTCAACGCCGCCGCCACAAGATGCACCTGAGTTCCGGGCAGCCGGGTGAACACTTCGTACGGGCCAGTGAGATCGAGCTGCGTCAGGTTCGGAAAGAGCACCATTCCGACGCTCAGCGGCGAACGCAGATCAGGCAGCGGCATCGTCGTCTGCTCCGGGATCATCCTCCATCCGCCCGGTCATCGTCTTACGAAACGCGGGGTTTCCATGTGTTGATACGGCTCAGACTGTGAGGATCGTCGTCGACGAGGCGTGTTGCCGACGCGCCTTCCGTCGTCATTCGCAACGCGGTCCGAAGCGACGCCTTGCGGATGAACGCGAGCGCGCGCTCCTCCATTTCCCGCACGGCTTGAAGCGCCTCTGTGTCGCCCGCAAAAACATCGGGGTGAATCGAATGACGGCCGAGCAGCGTCACTGCCGTGCCGTGCGCGCGAACGAGATCGGCCGGGCCTCCATCGACGTGCTGACGCAATATGTCCGCCGGCACCGGTGCAGCGGCGCTGTTCGTCGTCACGACCGAACGGCTGCCGAACCGGCTGGTGATCTGCAGCACCTTGTCGGTGACCACGGCGAGCCGATCGCTCTGTGGGCCCGCCATGACCGTCATCACGACCGTCTTTCCTGCAGTGCGAAAGCGATAGCTGCCGCAGACGCGGAAGCCTTCAGCAGAGAACTGCTGGACAAAAGTCTCAGCGCCAGCCATCACGACGGGATGATCGAGTTGCTCGAGCGTGATTCGTCCGACCTTCCGCGCAACGGCCGCGTTCAGCAGCAACTGCAGCGCAAAGAGCGCCGCGAGAGAGCCGGCAACAACGCCAAGCGGAAATCCAAGAATTACCGCGGCGGTCCCGAGAAGCGCGAGTCCGAGCCAGTAGCGTGGCCGAAACCGCGGATCGCCAGTGCGCGCACGCCAGAAGGTCAGGGCACTCACCGCGATGATGACCGCCGCGACCGCGCCGCGCATGTCGCCGAGGTACAGCAGCGTGCCGGATGCGACGAGTGCGGCGAGCCCACACGCGAGGAAGGCTGGCTTGCCATAGACGTTCATGACAGATGGTTATCCTAACTGCCTCATCTGTCCGAACCATCGCCAGACGTATGCGCTTACGCGCACGGTAAGCGCCGATGCGCGTTCCAGCTGATTTCCCGCTGCCTCTTGCTGCTTCGCACGTGGCTGCGAGATTGCCTCTCGTGCGCCGCCGCGGGGATAACGGACTGACAGGAGACGTGACGATGAGAAAACCCTCGTTGCAAGCCGCGTGCATCATCCTGTTCGGGGTTGTTGCTCTTGCGAGCCCGAATTCAGCACTTGCCCAATCGGCGGCGCCAGGCAATCTGCGCGTCACCGGAGTGACCGACTGGACCGTTGGCCTGAGGTGGGATGCGCCCAAGGGCAAGGCGCCCTCCTTCTACGTGATTCAGTGCAGCAACGGCCGCACGATGACCGTCGCGGGATCGCAGACCACCGTCACGTTCTCCAACGGCTTCGACTACACCAGGACGTACTCGTTCCGCGTGTACGCCGTCAGTTCAAGTGGTGCGTGGTCGAACGCCAGCAACACAGTTACCGCGACGCTCAACGCCGACACGACGCCGGCAGCCAAGCCCGAGGTCTCGTCCACCGGCAGCGGCCCAACGCATGTCGATCTGGCCTGGTCCTACGCCGACACCGATCCAAGTCCGCGTTTTGACATCTACGTCAACGGTCAGCTCTGGCACGGGCAGGTCGCCGGGTCGTCGAAGAGGATCGTGTTCCTCACCCCGAGCACCAACTACACCTTCAGGGTGCGGGCGCGCGACTCGGCTGGCAACTGGTCGGAGTTGAGCGACCCGTTGGCGGTGACGACACCGGCGGCCAACGCGACCGACACGCAGGCGCCGACGACGCCCCCGGGCTTCTGGGGCGACGTCATCGACGGTGCCACCGAGGCAATGGTCTTCTTCGGCGACTCCGTGGACAACGTCACGCTGCCGGAGCACATTCGGTACTACCTGTATCTGAACGGGGTGTTCGACGGTGCGACGGTCGATCCGTATCCGCATCAGTTCAGCATGTATCTGACGCTCGGCATCGTGAACAGGATCGAGGTGTATGCCGTCGACGAGGCCGGGAACCGATCCGTCCCGGCGACCATGACGATTGACCTGAGATAACGATTAGAATCGCAGCCGCACATGCACCGCCGCCGCTTCCTGGTCGAGAGCAGTCTGGCCACCCTGGGCCTTTCGACGTTCGCCCTGCGAGGCGACTCCCTCGCGATGCAGACGCCGGCCATCAAGGAGGGCTTCCTCGAATCCCTGCTGGCCTCGTGGGAGTCTGGCATCCCCAAGTGGCTTCAGGAAACCAGGATGCCGGCGGTCTCGATCGCGCTCATTCGCGATGGCCGGCTGGCGTGGCGCCGCGCGTTTGGTGTCAAGGACACGGGTACCAACGAACCTGTGGACGTGGACTCCGTGTTCGCAGCGTGCTCCGACACCAAGCCGGTTTTCGCCTATGGCGTCATGAAGCTGGCGGAGCGAGGCGTCATCAATCTCGATACGCCGCTCGTGAAGTACACGTCTCGACGCGTAACCGCCGATCCGCGAGTCGAGCTCATTACAGCGCGGCACGTGCTGACGCACACGACGGGGTTTCCGAACTGGCGTCAGACGCCTGAACTCCCGATTCAGTTCACGCCGGGGTCTCAGTATCAGTATTCAGGCGAAGGCTTCAGCTATCTGCAATCGGTGGTCGTGGAGATCACGGGCAAGTCGTTCGAACGGTTCATGCTCGACAACATCCTGGTGCCACTGGGAATGACGTCCAGCAGCATCACGTGGGACATGAGCTCCGTCCGGCGGATCGCGAAGCCGCACGACGAGAAGGGCCAGCGCATCGCCGGAAAATACGTCACGCCACCGAGTGGCGCGGAAGCGGCGGAGGGCATTGCCCGCTACGGAGCGGCGGCGATGCTGATGACGACGCCGGCCGACTACGCGAAATTGCTCCTCGAGTTCCTGAACCCGAAGCCCGCAGATACCTTTCGCCTCAACGCGGCCAGCCGCGCCGAGATGCTGCGGCCGCAGATCAAAACAGGCTTCGGCGCCGAAGGGCTGGCGTGGAACCTCGAAGAGCATGCCGGCGTTCCACGGACGTTTGCGCACTCCGGATCGGACGCGGGGTACTACTGCTTCGCCGCGGCGTCGGTGGAGCGGCGGTCCGGGTTGATGGTCATGCTGAATGGCGACGCGTACGCGCCGTTCCTGATGAAGATGCTGGCCAATCCATCGGGGCCGCCCGCCGCGCCGCAGACGCTCTGGCTCGATTTTGCCAGACGGTTCTTTGCCGCGTAAGGTTCAGTTCTCATCCGCGCGCTGGATGTGGTCGACGACCAGCACTTCGATCGGTTCGCGCCGCGCCTCGAGTCTCAAGCCCGCCTGCTGCTCGAACGCCTCGAAGATGTTGACGTCGGGAGGCCGCCGATCCGCGGAGATTTGCGCGAGCTGTTCCGGCGTGGCATCGTCGGGGCGCCATAACACCTGCGCGTCGTAGCGGCCCTCGAGACCCGTGCGATCGACGACGGGGCGATCCTGCAGGCGCCGCGCGACGCCGGCAGCAAACGCCGCCACCGGCATGTTGCGAATCCCCATTCCAAACGGCAGGAACTGAATCGCATCGCAGCTGGACTGTCCAGCTTTGATCGCTGCGGCGCACTCGCCGTCCTCGCCCTTCACCAGCTTGTGGCCGCCGCGGGCGACGACGATCACGTAGGCAGGCATCACGCGCGTCTCGAGGTGATACTTCAGGTGGAAGCGCTCGGCCAGCAGCGACCGCATCATCTCCCAGACCTCCGGGCTGTTCGCGGTCGGTGATCCTTTGGCCTCGATGTCGTAGCGGACCGAGTCCATCCAGTCGGGCCCGAAGACCATCTTGTCCTGGATGCGGAACGACGAGGCGACGATATTGCGCAGTTGCAGGTTATAGATCGATTCGGTGCCTCTGTTCGGCGGGCCGAGCCGCCATCCGGTTTCGCCCGAGCGATTCTCCTTGATCGACGCGACGTCGAACCGGCGTGTCGCCGACGTCTGCAGTCCGACGAAGCTGTTGCCGGACTGGGCCCACATCACCGTGCTCATCATGCCGAGCGCGAACGGCGTCACGACGGCAGCGATCGCCATCGTCGTCAGCGCTGCGCGCTGCCATCGGGTCAGGCGCCGGCCCGTCTGCCGCGCCACGATGCCCTCGACGCGGCGGCGGAGGTTGGCGCCGCCGACTCCGGCGACGGCGAAGAACGGTGATTCGACGTAGAAGCGGCAGGTCGAGAGGATTGCCCGCGCGTAGGTCTCACCATTGACGCCCCGTCCGATGACCGCTTCATCGCACGCGCGTTCGCGTTCCTCACGCAGCCGGCGGCCGAGCCACCAGACCAGCGGATGAAACCAGAAGACCGCCTCGACGAGCGAGTGCGCTGCCGCCATGAGGTTGTCGCGCCGCCGCGCATGGCAGCTCTCGTGAACGAGGACGGCGGCGAGTTCGGCCGGCGTCAGATGGTCCGCAATGCCTGCCGGTATCAGCACCATCGGCCGCACCAGGCCGAAGAGCCCGGGCTCGCACCGGTGATCGCGCATCAACGGCGACGAGAGGACCGGCACGCCGTCGATCGTCGTCAGCGGCTCCGCGTCGCGGATGTACCGCCGCACCTGCCGCCATTGACGCGCCCACGACAGCAGAACGAGCGCGCTGCCGGCCGCCCACGCCGCGAGCAGGAGAGGCAGCACTGGAACCGCGGCCGCGGTGGCGGCAGCAGCGCCCTGCCGCGCGAGCGGGATTGCTATCGGTGCGCCGGCGTTGCCGACCTGATCGACGACGACGCGTACCGGTTCCGGCATTGGTGCCAGCGCAGGTACCAGCGATCCGATGGACGCTCCCAGCGCCGTCAGTGCGGCGAACGGCAGCGTGAACTTGAGCGACGCGGCCAGCAGGACGGCGTGACGGACGCGCGCTTCACAGTTGCGCAGGAGGGTGGAGACCGCCACCGCAGCGAGAGCGGCGATGATCGTCGACTGCCAGAGGTGTGCAGCGACCTGCGACGACAGCGCCGAGAGCGTCATTCGGGCTCCTCTTTCCTGGAGCGGGCCGCCGCGCGCAATGCCTGCTCGGCCTGCTCGATGTCGTCGGGGGTGAGACGGCCGCTCTCCACCAGATGCGTCATCACGCGGCGCGTGCTGCCGCCGAAGAACGCCCAGACGTCATCGATCAGGCGGTGTTCCGCGGCGGCGCGCGACACGGCGGCCTCGAAGATGTTGGCCTTGCCGATTCGTTTGACGCAGCGCAGCGCGTTCTTGGCCTCGAGGCGATAGACGGTCGTCTGCACGGTCGTGAAGGCGGGACGGCCCCGTTTCGGAAACGCCTCGTGGATCTCACGGACCGAGGATGGACCGTTCGTCCAGAGCGCTTCCATCACCTGTAATTCGAGCGGCGTGAATCGCGGTTGTTTCATATAACGACGACGGAATCGATTCAACTACAGACGTAGTTTAAAAGTCAAGCAGCTGGTATGGAACGAGTAGGACTCCGCTAAATCCGGGTGCAGCGAATTCTGGCTGCAGGAATCAGGATGGTCGGGCCGCCATCCTCGTGATCGCCAGATCAGGAGGATGCCCTGCCAGGTTCGTGGCGCAGTTCTGCGCGATTCATTTTCGACAACTCACTGCTGTTGCTGGCCGGAACGGTGGCCGCGGTCGTCTGGGCGAACGTGGACTTCGCAACCTATGACGCCGCGGCGCATCCGCTGCACGTCTGGATCAACGACGTCGGCATGGTGTTCTTCTTCGCGCTGGCGGCCAAGGAAATCTTCGAAGCCACGTTGCCTGGCATCCATGCGCGACGGACATCGCGTTTTCGGCAATGGTCGCGCGGGCGATCTTTCCACGAAGTCATCCAGCGATACCGTTCCTTCTGCTCCTGGCAATCGCGGATGATGCGCTTGGCCTGGTGATCCTGGCGTTGTTCTATCCGTCGGGCCCGCTGTCATTCGCCGCGCTATTCGGGCTGATGACGGGGGCGGTTGTCCTGGCGCTGTGGCTGCGGCGAAGACACACGCGCAGCTTCTGGGCCTACGTCCTCGGGCCCGGAGCGATTTCGTGGGCGGCGTTGTACTGGGGCGGTTTTCATCCCGCGCTCGCACTGGTTCCCATAGTACCGTTCATGCCCCATGGTCCCCGTGACCTCGGACTGTTCGAACCGCGAGAGAAGCTGCAGCCATATCCGCTGAACGAATTCGAGCACTGGTGGGCGACGCCGGTCCAGTTCGTCCTGTTGTTCTTTGGATTCGCGAACGCAGGTGTACCGTTCGCGGAGATCGGACCGGGGACGTATTACGTGCTCGCCGCGCTGCTGATAGGCAAGCCGGCCGGGATCCTTCTTTTCTCAACCGGGGCGCGCATTTTCGGCGCGCGGCTGCCGTCCGGCCTGATGCTGCGGCATCTCGTCGTGGTCGGCGTCGTTGCGTCGATTGGGTTCACCGTATCGCTCTTCTTCGCGACCGCCGCCTTTCCTGACGGCACGGCATTGGCGGAAACGAAAATGGGTGCGCTGCTGAGTTTCTTCGCCGCGCCGCTCGCGCTGATTGCATCCCGATTACAGTGATCAGCCACCAACCATTAACCATTTACTAACCACTAACACCAACCACTTACCACCAACTACCAACTACCAACTATCCAACTAGAATCCCCGTATGCAGGGCACAAGGAAGACAGCGCTCATCGTCCTTCTGGCAGCGCTTACCTGCGCGCCGGCGGCGGCCGCCGCAGCGCCCATTCCTCAACAACCCGGGCAGGCGCAGGCACCAACCGGGAAGGAGCCGTATCGGGAGACCGAACGGGGGCCGGCATATTCCCTGATCGAGATCACCCTCGCCGGCCCGGGCTTCAGGAGCATGCTCTCACTCGTCAAAGCCGTCTACGACATCGCAAAGGAGCGAGGATTCGCCTACGCGTTCGCCACCGCGCCGGCGGCGGATCCCGCTCCTCCACCGGGCGGGGCACCAGGCGTCGTCGTGATTAAGGTGTTCATGACGAAGGATCGGCAGATGCCGCTGCGAGCGCTGCTTGGCGCTGATTACTCTCAACAGGCGCAGGATCAGTTCGACCGGGACGGGTGGATGTCCGTCCGGCAGTTTGAACGGATGTTGGACGCCGGCAGTCGCGGCCGGGCCAGCGATCCGTTAGCGGATCTGATCGGTGTCTTCTCGTTGATGGCCGAGGGCGACCCGGCGTTTCGCGTCTCGAAGATGGGGCCGGACTACTTCGTGGAGAGTCGCGGACCGGACGGCTGGGCAAACCCGGTCCGGCTCGTCGCGATGACCGACGCTGAACGCGCAAAGGCCGCGAAGAGTGGCATGAACGTTTCGGCCGCCCTGCGCATGACACTGGGATCGGCCGACCAGCAATTCGACTTCCTGCGGGTCGAAGAACCGCTGCCCGGATCCACAAGGACCGTCGTCCTGCACGTCCTGTATACGTGGTTCGGCCCGAACCTGTTGTACAAGCTGCCATAGACCGTGCGGTTCGACCCATCACGATCCGCGTGTTCGTTGGAACTTTTCCGGGGCCTTCCGGCAATACGTTGTATTGCTCACTGGAGGTCCCGATGCGTTCTCCACTGCTGCCGATCCTCGCTGTTACCGTATTGTTTGCGTACTCCGCGATCCCGAACGCGCAGGCGCCGGCCCGACCGGCCTTCGAAGTGGCCACCATCCGCCTGTCGCCGCCGGAGGCGCAAGGGGCTCTCCTGAACTTTCCCGCGCCTGGACGAATTGCCATCACCAATTTCACGCTGCGGATGATGATCGGCCAGGCGTACGGGCCGGAGCTGGGCCAGGGCAATCAGATCGTCGGCGGTCCGTCCTGGATCGAACGCGACCGCTACGTTGTCCTCGGCCAGGCGCAGGGCACGCCGACGCGCCCCGAACTGATCGCCATGCTGAAGACGCTGCTCGAGGATCGGTTTGCACTGAAAACCCACACCGAGATGAAGGAAGTCGACGCTTATGCCCTGGTCATGGCTAGAAGCGACGGCCAGCCCGGTGCGAAGCTCGAGAAGTGGGACGGCACCTGCAACGGCAAGCCGGCGCCGCCGGCGCAGCCGAACGCGACGGGTCCGCGATGTGCGGCGTTCTTCCGCCCGCCGGGTCTCGTCATGCGCGGTGTGACGATGGGCGTGCTGGCGAACATGCTGTCATCGTCGTTTGCCAACCTTGGCCGGCCGGTGGTGGACCGCACGTCGCTGACCGGAGAGTTCAACTTCGACCTCGAGACAACCTTCGCACCGCTGAACGCAACCGCCGCCGATTCAGCGCCGCCGACGGTGTTCGTCGCGCTGCAGGAACAGCTCGGGCTCAAGCTGGAGCCGACGCGGACGACGGTCAAGGTGCTGGTCGTGGACGCGGCGGAGCGCCCGGCCGAGAACTGACCCTCGTTGTGTAAGACCCTGTCGCGATAGAATCGCCGCCTGTCGCTCAGCCCAGGCACGAGATTAGGTCCGTACGAGATAACCGCCGCGATCGGCGCCGGCGGAATGGGCGAGGTCTACCGCGCGACCGACACGACGCTGAAACGTCAGGTCGCGATCAAGGTGCTGCCCGCGGCGCTCGCCGGCGACGGCGACCGCCTCGCGCGATTCCAGCGCGAGGCCGAAGTGCTCGCCTCGCTGAATCATCCGAACATCGCGCATCTTTATGGGATCACGGAGGGTCCGCCTGAAGGCGGACACTACGCCCCGGGTCCGCCTGAAGGCGGACATTACGTGCGCGCGCTGGTCATGGAGCTGGTGGAGGGACCGACGCTTGCCGATCGAATCGCGCAGGGCCCCATTCCCGTCGCCGAGGCGCTGCCGATCGCCACGCAGATCGTCGAGGCGCTCGAAGCGGCGCACGAGCGCGGGATCATCCATCGCGATCTCAAGCCGGCCAACGTCAAGGTCACGCCGCAGGGGCGCGTGAAGGTGCTCGACTTCGGCCTGGCCAAGGCAGCGCAGCCGGCGGAGGCTGGCGCGTCGCCGTCCGCACTGTCGCAGTCGCCGACGCTCACGTCGCCCGCCGCGACGGCGTACGGGGTGATCCTCGGCACCGCCGCGTACATGAGTCCCGAACAGGCGAGAGGACGACCCCTCGATGCGCGCACCGACATCTGGGCGTTTGGCGCCGTCCTCTACGAGATGCTCGCCGGCACGCGCGCGTTCAAGGGCGACGACGTGTCCGAGACGCTGGCCGCGATCCTCCGCGACGATCCGGACTGGTCGCGTGTGCCGGCGGATTTATCACCCGCGATTCGCGCGTTTCTCAGACGATGCCTGCGCAAGGATCCCGCTGAGCGGATTCATCACATTGCCGACATGCGCCTCGCGCTGGCGGGCGCGTTCGATCATCTGGTTGAAGCCGGAGGCGGTTATCCGGCAGCCGGACTCCACGGAAGCGCTCGTCTGTACCGGTGGATCGCCGCGGCTGCAGTCCTTGTGGCTCTCGCAGCGGTCGGCGCCGCCATATGGATGCAGCGGCGCACTGCTGACGGGCGCGTGCAGCAGGTGCGCCGCTTCGCGATCACACTGCCACGGCCGGACCAGCTGTCGGTGGGCGTCGGCAGTCTCCTGGCCCTCTCGCCGGACGGGCAGACGCTCGTCTATCTCGCCCACATCGACGACCGGTTCCAGCTCGTGCGCCGCGATCTCGATCAACTCGAGGCCGCGCCTATCGCGGGCACCGAGAGCGTCAACGCCCATCACTTCTTTTCGCCGGACGGCCGCTGGCTCGGCTTCCATAGCGGGCAACGGCTGATGAAGGTGCCGGTGACCGGAGGCCGCCCCGTGCTCCTGGCCACCCTTACGACGGGTGAGCCTCGCGGATCGAGCTGGGCGGCGGACGACACCATCATCGTTGCGCTGCGGAACGGCGGCCTCGTGCGTGTGCCGGCATCGGGCGGTGAGCCGGAACCCCTCGTCAAACCGGACGACGGCCGCGAGTACTGGTATCCCCAGGTGCTGCCCGGGCGGCGCGCCATCCTCTTTACTGCGTCGATGCCAGCGGCCGACACGGGCGACCTCCTCGTGTTCGATCCGGATACGAACATGCGCCGCACCATGATGCGGGATGCATCTGCAGGTCACTACGTCTCGACGGGCCATCTGCTCTTCGCGCGCGGCGGCGACCTGTGGGCCGTGCGCTTCGATCTCGATCGGCTGCAAACGATCGGCGAGCCGGTGATCGCGCAGCCGGGCGTCCGCGTCGAATTCGGCGGCGCCGTTCAGGTGGCGGTGGGCGGCGATGGATCGATCGCGTACCTGCCACGCGACCTCACGGCGGCGGCGTTCGCGCTCGTCTGGATCAATCGCGAGGGACAGGAGCAGCCGATTGCGGGCGCGGGGAATCGCAATTTCGAGTCGCCGCGGATTTCGCCGGACGGCCGCCGCGTGGCGATGACCATCAGGGAGGGAAATCCCGACGTCTGGATTTACGACCTGCAGGCCGGCACGCTGAGCCGGCTGACGTTCGATCAGGGCGAGGACGAGTCGCCGGTCTGGAGCGCGGACAGCCGCCGGCTGGTGTTTGCCGCCACGCGCGGCGACAAACGCCTCACGCTGCAGCGCGCCGTCGACGGCGGGAACGAGGAAACGCCCGTCACGGCCGCTGGTGCGCATCAGCACCTGAGTGCGTGGTCGGCCGATGGGAAAACGCTGGCGTTCGATTCGCGCGACGGGGTCTCGGGGAGCTGGGACGTGTGGGTGTCGCCTCTCGGTTCGGACGCCACGGGGCGGCCGTTGTTCTCCACCAATGCCACCGAACGCGGCGGCGTGTTCTCGTCCGACGGGCAGTGGATCGCGTACGAGTCCGCCGAAACGGGCCGAAGCGAAGTCTACGTCCAGGCCTACCCGGCGGGCGGGCGCAAACGCCAGATTTCGAACGAGGGCGGGACCGAGCCCGTGTGGTCGGCAATCGGCCGCGAGCTGTTCTATCGCAGCGGGGAGCGGATGATGTCCGCTGACCTCTCTCCCGCCGGAGCCTCACCGGCACCGCCGCGCACGTTGTTCGAGGGGGTGTTCGGACGCCTGCCATGGGGTGCGCGCAACTACGACGTGTCGCCCGACGGACAGCGGTTCCTCATGCTGAAGCCGCGCGCGAGCGGAGAAGCACAGCAGATCGTGCTGGTGCAGCACTTCGACGAGGAGCTGAAGCGCCTGCTGCCAGGACGATGAAACACGGGTCCGCCTCAAGGCGGACACTGCGAACGATCCAACTACGAGCTACCAACTATCTGTGCTGCGGCGGGCTCCAGGAAGGCCTGGATGATCTCCGTGGACATTGGATCGAATTCCATCCCGAATCCGACCGACGGTTGCGCGTGCGCAATCCGGCCGATGAGGCTGATGAGGGCGCCGCCGAAGGTCACCCGGATCGTGATGGACGCCCCGACGCTGACCGGCGTGCGCGATTCGACGTAACAGCCGGCCGCGGACAGGTCGCTGAGCCGCGTCGCGGCAGGACCGGACATGCCGTCGATCCGGCATTCGATTAGGACCGCGCGTCTGGGATGCAGACGCTTCTCGCCACCCACCTGTGCCACCTCCGATGAAACGCGACGTCGCACCACGGTCCAAAATCCGTACCCCACGCGTTTGGCGCAGGAACCCCCACAGCCGCCGGTGTCTCGTGGAATCTCGAAGAAATGTCACCTGCGTCCCAGATGCGAATCTGGATCTCTGAGGAAACTCTACGACTCCTCGATGTGGATCACCGGCTCTTCGCTGATGACATCGTGGTACGCCGTGTCGAAGATGCTCCACGACGTGACGAACAGGCCGGCGATGATCGGTCCGATGATGAAGCCGATCGGCCCGAACGTGATGATGCCGCCAAGGATCGAGAAGAGGATCACCAGGTCGTGCATCTTCGTGTCGCGGCCGACGAGGCGCGGGCGCAGGATGTTGTCCACCGACCCGACGACGAAGGCGCAGAAGGCGGCGAGCAGCACGGCGGTCAGCAGCTGTCCCGTGGCAGCGAGAATGATGCATGCCGGTACCCAGACGAGCGCCCCACCGACGACCGGCAGAATCGAGAGCAGGATCATCAGGACCGTCCAGAACAGCGCATTCGGGATTCCCGCCAGCGCGAACGCGACGCCGGACATCGAGCCCTGGATGATGCCGATGACCACCGTGCCCTTGAGGCTCGCCCGCGTCACCGAGACGAAGCGGTCGATCATCTGTTCCTTCTCGTCGTGGCGGAGCGGCACATTCCGCAGGATGGCGTCGCGAATCTTCGGCCCGTCGAGCAGCAGGAAGAAGAGGGTATAGAGAAAGAGGAGGAACTGCGCGATGAATGTGACGGTGCCCTGCGTCGCGTTCGAGAGCGAGCTGGCCAGGAACCCGCCCATCGCGTTGACCACATCTCCCATGCGCATGAAGATCTGGTCGCGATACTGGGCGACGCGCTCGAACCCGGGGATGCGCTCGATCTGCTGCTCGAGATAGGTGCGGTCGCTGATGAGCCGTTCGACCACCGGCCGCACATCCTCGGTCACGCGCACCGCCTGGTTCACGACGAGCCCGAGCACGAGCAGGAGCGGCGCAATCACCAGCACGAGCGTGCACAGAACCGTCACTGTTGCTGCCAGTGCCCGGCTGCGCAGTCTGGCGACGAGGTCTTCGTACGACGGGTAGAGCAAGCCGGAAAAGATCGCGGCCATCAGGATGGTCACCAGGAACGACCGCAGCATCACCAGGAAGACGGCGCTGACGCTGGCGACCAGCAGCAGGAGGAAGGCCTTGCGGACTCTGTCCCTCGTCACGGAATCCTCACCTGTGTATGGTAGGGCCGGAAGTCACGCGGCTACGATCAATCGCTCTCTGGATGTCCGGTTTGTTGCTCAAATTCGTTTATGAGCCTAGGAGCCCATGAACGGGATGGACAACATCCGGCGACTCGGCGCGGCCAGTCTGCCGTTGATCGCCGCGGCGCTGCTGATTGTGTGGGCGTACTGGACGTCTTTTACCGGCGCCGCGCAGCCGTAGCGTCGCGCAGCTGTAGCCGGCCGACGTTGACGTCGGCCTTTCACCGTCAGGGGACGAGCATGCGCACGAACCCGTCCTGCCGCGACGTGAGGAACAGCTCGCCGTCGCGTCCGACCCCAATGTGCAGGTCGGCCCGCGTCAGCTTGGTCCCCATCGCTTTGTCGACCAGCTCCTGGAACGACACGTTCGTGCGCGTCCCGCTCGCATCGCGGACGAACAGCTGCACTTCCTCGATCGGCGCCACCGTCCTCGGCACACCGTCATCCGCCTTCTTGAGCGCGGCCACGTCCGCCACGAATACGCGCCCGCGCTGGACGTCGCCGAAGACGTACTTCCCGCGCAGCGCGGCGATCTTGCCCGTATAAACGAAGCCGCCGGAAATCGCCCGCCCTTCGTCGTGGTCGTACATCGCCACGGGATAGATGAACTCCTCTTTCACCTTTCCATCGAGCACCTCCGCCGGCAGCTCATAGAGCTGATTGAGCGCGCCGCCGGGCCGGCTCATTCCGTTCTCGTAGGTGCCTTCGCGCTTCATCCAGCCGTAATTGCCGCCGTTGCGGACGATGTTCACCTCTTCGATGTTGTCCATGCCGATGTCGTTGGCGAACAACGTGCCGTCGGACAGGTCCCACGACAGGCGGTGCGCGTTGCGGAAGCCGTAGGCGTAGATCTCGCCGAGCGTTTTCGGATCGTTGTCGGCGGCAAACACGTTCAAGGGCGGAATCGTGTAGTCGCCCAGTCCTTTCGTCCCTTTCGACACGCTGGGGCTCCGCGGATCGATGCGCAGGATCGCGCCGATCACCGAGTCGAGCCGCTGTGTCTGTCCCGGGTTGTTGGCATGCGGCCCGCCGCCGTTGCTGAACCCGAGGTCGCTGCCGCTGGTGTAGAGCAGGCCGTAGTCGGGCGAGCCCGG
Organism: Vicinamibacterales bacterium; assembly: GCA_035711805.1. GTDB lineage: Bacteria > Acidobacteriota > Vicinamibacteria > Vicinamibacterales > UBA2999 > Gp6-AA40. Next base: position 5,978 of record DASTBV010000187.1, on the reverse strand, counting down.
CTTCGCCGTCGGGTTGAACTCCACCGCCCCCATCGGATGCGACTGGTTCTGGACGGCGTGCGCCACGCGCAGCAGCTCGCGCCGCGTGCCGTCGAACGTGTTGGCAGCGGGATTCTTCGCGCGCCACTCGGTGATCACGTTGTGATACGTCACCTGCGCTTCCGTGAAGCCGGGCGGGATGAAATTCGGCTTCGCCGGATTGCCCTGGGCGAACTCGACGTGAACCGTGTACAGCAGTCCGTTCTTCGCGAACTCGGGATGGAACGTGAAGCCGACCAGCCCGCTCTCGAGCCGGCTGTAGTTCACGTGCATCACCTGCGACGCGAAGTCGAGATAGACCGGTGTCTTGTTGTCCCGGTCGAGCAGATAAATAAAGCCGCGCGAATCGTTGACGAAGCGCCGGCCGTCCGGCGCGTCGCGGATGAAGCTCACGCGCGCCCACCCGGCCGGGTTCACGTCCTGATCGGGCGGCCGCATGCCGAGCGTCCGCGGCAGACGCACGACGTCGCGGATCTCAACCGCGATGCCGCGTTTTTCCACCGGCGCGGGAAACGGATTTGCCGTGATCTGCGCGGCGATCCCGCGCAGCCCCAGAAACGCAATGATGATGACGAAGATTGTCCGCAGCATGGGGCCTCTTATACCAGATATGATCACGTCATGAAGGCCTTCGATTCCGCTCAGGCCAAGCCTTTCGCCGGAATTTTCACGCCGATTGTCACACCGTTTACGGCCGATGACGCCGTGGACGAGCGCGCGCTGCGGAGCAACGTCGATCGCTGGATGAAGACGCCGCTGACCGGTCTTGTCGTGCTCGGGTCCAACGGCGAGGCGCCCCAGCTGGACGATACCGAGGCCGATCGGGTGGTGGAGCTCGTGCGGGAGCGTGTCCCGTCGAATCGTCCGCTGATTGCGGGCACCGGCCGCGAATCGACGAAGGCGACGATCGCCGCCACCGCCCGTGCCGCGGCCGCCGGCGTGGATGCCGTGCTCGTGCGCACGCCGTCGTTCTTCAAGGCGCAGATGACGGCGGAGATTTTCGTCCGGCACTACACCGAAGTAGCCGATGCATCGCGCGTCCCGGTGCTCCTCTACAACGTGACGATGTTCACCGGCGTGACCATGCCGGTCGAGGCGGTCGAGCGTCTCGCCGCGCACCCGAACATCGTCGGCATGAAGGAATCGGGCGGCGACATCGGATACATCAGCGAGCTGGTGACGAGGACGCCGGACGACTTCACCGTGCTCGCCGGCTCGGCGACGACCTTCTTTCACGCGCTGTGCTGCGGGTGCGACGGGGCGATTCTCGCGCTGGCCGCGCTGCTGCCCGATGCGTGCGTGCGCATGCAGGCGCTCGTCCGCGAGGAGCGGCTTGCCGAGGCGCGCGTCCTGCAGCACACGATCACGCCGCTGGCGCGCTCGGTCGGCGGTACATATGGCGTGGCCGGACTGAAGGCCGCGCTCGACCTCTCTGGATATAACGGCGGCGTGCCCCGGCCGCCGCTGCGCCCGGCGCCGCCGCACGTCGTCGAGACGATCCGCGGTCAGCTGGCTGAGCTGGGCCCCGTCGGAACTGTTCGCGGAATCACATTAGTAGCGGAGTCCCATTAATACATGTCCCTTCCGGATACCGAACGCATTCTTCTGGGCCCCGGCCCAAGCCTCATTCCGCCGCGCGTGCTGCGCGCCATGGCCGCACCGGTGCTGAGCCATCTCGATCCCGATTTCGTGCCGCTGCTCAAGGAAGTCGGATCGTCGGTGCGCCGGCTGTTCCGCGCAGACGATCAGGCGCTCGCGCTGGCGACGTCGGGCACCGGCACGTCGGCGATGGAAGCGGCGGTAGCCAACTTCGTCTCCGAGGGCAAGCGCGGCATCGTCATCGTGACCGGCTATTTCGGCGACCGGCTGGCGCAGATCTTCGAGCGCTACGGCGCCAGCGTCCGGCGCATCGACGTGGAGTGGGGGCGGGCGGTCGATCCCCAGCGGCTTCGCGACGAGCTGCGCCGCGAGGGCGCCGACGTGGTCGGGATGGTGCACGCCGAGACGTCAACCGGCGTGCGGAATCCGATCGAGGAGCTGGCGGCGATCGTCCGCGAGCACGGTGCCCTCTCGATCGTCGATACGGTCACGTCGCTTGGCGGCCATGACGTCGATCTGGCCGGCTGGGGAGTGGACGTGTCGTACTCGTGCGCGCAGAAGTGCGTCGGCGCGCCGTCGGGGATCGCGCCGTTGGCGGTCTCCGGTCCGGCGCGTCAGCGGATGGTGAAGTGCCGCAGCTTCTACCTCGATCTGAAGCTGCTCGAGGATTACTGGGTCGGCGGGAAATATCACCACACGATGTGCTCGTCGCTGGTCTACGCGCTGCGGGAGGCGCTGCTGATGATCGACGAGGAGGGCCTCGAGGCGCGGTGGGCGCGCCACGAGCGTCATCATCACGCGTTTGCCGCCGGCCTGGAAGCCATGGGTTTGTCACTCCTGCCGCCGGCCGGCGAGCGGCTGTGGACGCTGAACACCGTTCGCGTGCCGCCCGGCGTGGACGAAGCGGTGGTGCGGCGGACGCTGCTCAACTCGTTCAACATCGAAGTCGGAGCCGGCCTCGGTCCGCTGGCAGGGAAGATCTGGCGCGTCGGGCTGATGGGTGCGAGCTCGACGCATCAGACGCTCCTGCAGTTCCTGGCGGCGCTCGAGGAGGCGCTCGTGTTGAGCGGCCAGCGCGTGCCATCGGGTGCCGGCGTGGCGGCCGCCAGCGCGGCGCTGCGCCCGCAGCTTGCCAACGCGTGAAACTCAGGAAGGCCCCGATCCTCCGCGGACTCATCGCTGCAGCGGCGGTGGCGTTTGCTGTCGTGGCCTACGTCTACCTGACCCTTCCCGACGTGCGCGTGCTGGCGACGACCAATCCCACCAGCACCGCGTTCATGAGGCTGCGCCAGGCCGAGGCCGAGCGCGAAGGCCGCAAGCTGCGCCATCGCCACCAGTGGGTCCGCTACTCCCGCATCTCCAAGAACCTTCAGCGTGCGGTGCTCGTGGCGGAAGACAGCCGCTTCTTCCAGCACGAGGGCGTGGACCTGGAAGAAATCAAGAAGTCGATCGAGATCAACATGGAGCGCGGCGGTGCCATCCGCGGCGCCAGCACGATCACGCAGCAGCTGGCGAAGAATCTGTACCTCTCGCCGTCGAAGGATCCGCTGCGGAAGCTGAAGGAGCTGATCATCGCGCGGCGGCTGGAAGCGGCGCTGCCGAAGGCGCGGATTCTGGAGATCTATCTGAACGTGATCGAGTGGGGCGACGGTGTCTGGGGCGCGGAGGCCGCGGCGCGGACCTACTTCGGCGTGCCGGCCTCGGCATTGAGCCGCGAGCAGGCGGCGCTCTTGGCGGGCGCGATCATCAATCCGCGCGTGCTGAATCCCGCGCGGCCGAACCGGCGCCTGCTGGCGCGGCAGCGGATCGTTCTCGGGCGGATGGGTGGCGTCGAGCCGCCCGCGCCCGTACCCATTCCTGCACCGGCCGATGAGGGGACGACTGATGAGCTCGAACCGCCAGCCGACCCGGCCGTTCCGCCAACGGAAGAGGTGCCGCCGGCGCCGGATGCGATTCCTTACACGCCGGTGCCCGCTCCTGCAGACGAAGCATAAAGAAATTCCTCTTACTGCCGAGTGCAGTCCGTCGAGCGTCGCGCCGAGATCAATTTTCTGAAGACTGACGCCGGCGCAAACGCGTATAATTTCGCTCGGCTCTCTCTCACAATTGAACGGCGGGCGAAGCACCAGCGATTGGCTCGGTCGCGGTGTCTTCGGCTGGTGTCGATGCTCAACTATACCGAACAGATCTCTCTGCTCATGAGGGACGTGGTGCAGCGCGTCCCGACGCTGTCGTTCATCGACATGGACAAGGTCCTCGTCTTCGCGCGTCAGGGACGCAGCGACGCGGAGGGAGCCTATGCGACGTGTCACTGCGTCTGTCTGCCGCCGAGCGAGCCGGGCTACTACTTCTGGAAAGATCGCCGCACGGGCAAGCTGACGCGCCGCTCCGAATGGTTCGTCACCAAGTCGCCGTCGGTCACCGTCGGCGGCGCGCCGATCGACTACATGGTCTCGTTCTCGCTGCCGCGCTACTGCGACCAGAAGCTGTCGCGTTCGCGCAAGCGGGTGCACTACGCCGGGCAGCCGGACTGGATCGCGAAGCTCGACACGATCATCCACGAGCTGTATCACATCGATCCGCAGGGCCCCGGCATCCGGCGCATGGAGCGCGCCGATGGCACCTACTCGGCGAACTGCCACGGCCACCGCTTCTTCGAGAACGTCGTCGAGATGGTGAACCAGTACCTGGCGACGAAGCCGGATCCTGCCACCTACGAGTTTCTGAGCTACGACCTCGCCGGGCTCACCGATCGCTTCGGCGGCGTCGTCGGCACGACGTTCAAGTCGTATCCGTCCTATCCGCAGCGCTATACACAGGTGCTCGACCCGCAGCCCGAGTCGGGGTCCGAAATGGAGTGCCGCGTGGAGCCGCTGAAGGTACCGCGCGTGCGGACCGAGTTCACCGACGCCGATATCGTGGTGCGGGAGTTCCGTCGCACCGTGTCCCGCCGCACCATCAGAGGCCCTCGCCGCCGCGCCGCTTGACTATGGAGTCCGGCTTCAGCCGGATTGATCACGTAGTGTCCGCCTTCAGGCGGACCGCCCCCGTTACGTAGTGTCCGCCTTCAGGCGGACCTGCCGCTCACTTATCTCAGAGGATACTGACTCGCGATAATCTCTCTTGTCGCGATATTCCACTGCAGATCTGGCCTCGCATCCGCGGTCTTGCGTGCCACGACGCTGATACCCATGAACGCGGGCTGGCCAAGAATTCCGACGGTCGACTGCTCCGTTCCCAGCGGCAGGACGGTGCAGGGCAACCCGGAATTACAGCGCAGAATCTCGAAGCCCGTCGCCCGGTTCAGCAGTCCGTAGAATGCACCGTCCGCATACCGCCAAAAATCCCACGGTAATTCGTGTGGAGGCCAGGTCGGGTGGGTGGCAATGAACAGGAGTCCGCCAGGCCTCATCACTTTGTTGATTTCAAGGACGGCCTTCCACGGCATCACCAGGTGCTCGAACGTCGAGATCGTCGCCACCGCATCGAAACGGACGTCTAACGGGCTGAGAGCCGTGGCCAACTCATGGATGTCACAGGTCACGTCAACGTCCGGCCCTGAATGAATATCGACGCCGACGTACCGTTTACACCCGACGAAGTGACTGCGGATCGTCGACTTGCGTGCTCCGAGTTCGAGAACGTTGCACGGTCCGAGTTTCTTCACTTCTTCGACGAAGACGCGGAAATTGACGTGATACGGGTCGGAGCTCGTATCTTCGCAAAGAGGCCGACTTGCGACGTCGATGACCTTCAGAAGGAATCGCCGCAGCCACGGCGGCGGAGGTTTCAGGGACGTCCTCACGCCTCGGATCCTACGCGAACCGGCAAGTCGCCCACCACGAACTGCTCCTGCGATGCTCGAGCACGGCGAAGATGCCGAGCAGAGCGAAGAACAGGTGTGTTTCAGGGCCCCACAGGATGTTGTCGGCGAGCACGGCGACGAGCCCGACGCCGGCGCCGAGCGCAACCGACGGGTCGAGCCGTTGCCAGAAGATCCAGCCGAATGCCAGAGCCGTGACCGACAGCCAGAGGCCGGCGAGCATGTGCGACGCGAACGGGATGTTCCAGGAGAAGAGTGGAGTTGCCAGCGCCACCACAATCGTGTTCAACACGGACGTGCTCGCGTTGTGCGCCTCACCGGCGTTGAACGCCCAGCCGTGGCCGCTCAGCAGATTCCTGACGATCCGGAAGACGATGTATGTGTCGTCGAAATTCCAGTACAGGAAGTGGTACGTATACGCGGCCCCCAGCAACAGCAGCGCGAGTGCACTCGTGCCGCCGACGATTCGTCGCGGCACAGCAGAGTTGATGGCAGCGATTGGACGTATGGTGAAGGG
>DASTBV010000186.1:0-31121 GCA_035711805.1 Vicinamibacterales bacterium | reverse complement strand
GACAAGGTGTCGCGCATGCTTGGTCGGACGGTGAACCCTACGGTCTACAGCAATGCCGAGTTCTCGAAACGAACGAAGACGGACAATGCATTCGTCAACCGTGTGCTGGAAGGACCGAAGGTCTGGGTGATCGGAGTGGGGGATTCAGTCCTCGTCAACGCTTGATCGCCTGGCCGGTCCCGGCAATGTCCTTGGGAAGGAAGCTCCTGACGCGAAGGAGTTCGTTCGATCTGGCGTACGGCGCCGCTCACGCGCGCTCGATGTAGATGACAGGCTGGTTGCCGATTTGGTCGGCACCGGTCGCAAGGTGCCCGCCAAAATCAAGGCACTCCCGCCGATTCAACACAAATCGAAGTAGGGTGTCACGCAGATGGCGACACGCAAGGCCACAGGAGACAAGAAGACCAAACAAGCCGGCAACGGCGACTCAAACGATTCGGCGCCGAATTGTGTCAGACCTTCTAATCTCGCGCGATCACTTACGGGCGTTGTCGATCATCGACACGAAGAATCGAAGCGATTCCGCCCCGGGACACGTCCGTCGATGCGGGAAGCCAATCCGCGGGAGCGTTGTCCAGTCACACGTGATTGCGAAGCATCAGCTCCTTCGGGTGCGGTTGCAGGTACGTCTGCCCGGCGAGATACGCGACGTCGAATCGGCGCACGTAATGACGAAGCAGCGTGAGCGGCACCACGAGCGGGACGAGACCGCGCCGGTAGTCGGCGATCGTGTCTGCCAGCTCACGCTTCGAGGCGGCGTCGAGCCGATCCTTGAAATAGCCGGCCAGGTGCTGCAGCACGTTCGTGTGCCGACGCGTGGTCGCCAGCTGTGCGAGCCCGGCCATGAAGGCTTCGATGTAACGCCGCTCCAACTCCCGCCGCGACAGGGCACCCGCGCCGGCCACGAGACGCCCGAGCTGTCGATACGCCTCGGGCGCGTGCGCCAGCAGCAGCAGCTTGTGGGCCGTATGAAAACGCACCACGTCGCCAACGGTCCACCCCGCGACGAATAGGCTGCGCAGCCCCCGGTAGGCGAACACACGCTCGACGAAGTTGTCGCGCAGTCGTGGATCGGCCAACCGCCCTTCTTCCTCCACAGGGAGGAGAGGAAACGCGTCGACCAGCGCCGCCGCAAACAGCCCGCGGCCGCCGCGGGCAGGCGTCCCGTGACGGTCGTAGATCTTCACCCGCTCGAGCCCGCAGCTCGGTGAGTCTTTCTTGAGGACAAAGCCCGACAGATCCTCGCCGACCAGCGTCGAGACGCGCGATCGAGAGAAGTGTTCCATCTGTGCCGTGAGGTCCACGCCGCTCCTGACGGTGAGCAGGCGCACTCCGTTCTCGACGCGCATGAGCCGCATGGACTCGCGCGGCGTGCCGAGACCGCACTCGACTTCCGGACAGACGGGCACCCACTCGACGAAGCGGCCGAATGTCTCGGTCAGAAAGGCGTCCCGCTTGTGGCCGCCGTCGAAGCGCACCGCGTCGCCCAGCAGACACGCGGAGATGCCGACGCGAGTCGGCCGGCAGCCGGCATCGTCGACGAGGTCAGAGGACGCGGCTGTCATACGCCCAGTGCAGCACGGCCTGGCGTTGTCGCCGCCGGCAGTCGACGTCTCCTTTGTCGCAATGCTTCCGAATGGCCCCGACGTGCCGCGCAATCGTGCCGCTCGGCGCAGAGCCTCGTTCATGGCCGGCCGGCTTCCTGCGGCGTCTGCACAAGACGCCCGACATCGAAGCCGTTGGCTTGCGCGGCCGTGCGCGCCGCCGCCATCGATTCGGCATCGAGACGTGGCGTGCGAGCGAGGATCCAGAGGTACTCGCGGCCAGGGTCGCCGACGACGGCCCACGAATAGTCCGGGGCCAGGCCGATAATCCAGTAGTCGCCCCACACGGGCGGCAGCCACGAGAGCCACGCCGGAGCGAACCGCACCTTGAGCTTGGCATGCGTCTGCCCGTCGACGAGGCGTGCGACGCCGCGTGCTTCGGTCTGACCGTCCCCGGTGCGGCACCGGTTGACGACATCGATGCGTCCATCGGCGCGCCTGGCGTAGCTGGCTCGCACATCGCCGACACACTGGCGCTGAAACCGGTTCTCGAACCGCGCGATCTCGAACCATTCGCCCGCATATCGATCCAGATCGACGAACGGAACCGTCCGGACCGCCAACAGCTGGGCTTGCGCGCTCGCCGGCTGCAGCGTCGCCGCCGCGGCAACGGCGATTATCGCAGCCCATCGACGCGCGATCTTCGGATGCGCAGAGGAGACGGCCGCGCGGACGGTTCGATGACGGTTCGCGAACGCGAGCGTGAGCACGGGCCGAAGCACGGCGGCCGCGAGACGGTTCAGCGGCCCGTTGCGCGCGACGGCGAACTCGATCTGGTCCTGGTAAAGCGTTTGCGAAGAGCCGATCGGCTCGAACAGATGCGTGTGCCGCCACACAGCGAAGGGACCACGTACCTGCTCGTCGCAGAATCGCCGGCCGGCGATGTAGCCGTAGTGCCGAAGCACCCAACGCACGCGCAGGGAACCGACGCCAATCGACACGGTGACGCGTCCGCCGTCGCGGATGCCGCCCGCGTGCTGTTCGATCCGCACGAGGCGCGCGGGCGTCAGCGCCGCAAGCGCTCCGGGCTGCTCGTGCCAGCGGAACACCTCGGCTGTCGGCGCGCCGATGATCGATCCATATGTGAGTGTCGATGCGTGCGCGGGCGCCAAGCGCGGCCCGGCATGCTCCGCGATCCGCCGCAGCAGGCCGCGAAAGACGAGCGCATGAAGGGGCAGCACGCCGTACCAATACAGGCGTCCCGCCACGCCCCGCGGATCGAAGATCGCCGTCTGGCGGATCAGCGAGCGCGCTCCGGCGTCGAGCGGCTCGACGCGGAACTCGAGCCATCCGCGTCCCGGCAGCTTCAGCCCGGCCGAGAGGCGCAGGAGGCGGTCCGGCTCGTACGCCTCGACGCGCCATCCGTCGATGACGTCTCCAACCACGCAGTCGTCGGGGTCGCGCCGGAGTCGTGGCAGGCCGGTACCGCCCACCCGTCGGTCGAGCCATCCGCGTAGCCGCCACAGGGCGTCGGCACAATACCAGCCGGTGGCGCCGCCAATCCGTCGGATGGGCGCAAACGCTTGCGGAGGCTCCGCATCGACCGTCACCGCGCGGGTGTCGATCTTGTAGTGCGAGCCCGCGTTTTCGTCGATCGCGCGCCTGAATGCGTCGCGCAGCGGCATCGGCCGGATCTCGAACGTCTCGCGCGCTGCCGGCGAACGCACGACTGTGGGATTGCGCAGGCCTTCGACGAGCGCGCGTCCGACGCGCGCCTGAGCCGGCGTGACGAGGCCGAGCCACAGACCGGACAGTCGCGGGGTGAGCACCGGCACTGATGCGAAGACGCGCCGCAGTCCACGCAGCGCCGCGTACTGACGCATCATGTCGCCGTACGACACCACCTCGGGGCCGCCGATTTCGAAGACTCCCCCGCGTCCATCTGGCAGGTCGAGCGCCGCCCTCAGATATGCCAGCACATCGTCGATGGCGATCGGCTGGGTCCGCGTGTCGACCCACCTCGGACAGATCATGATGGGCAGCCGCTCGACCAGCGCGCGAGTCATCTCGAACGACAAGCTTCCCGCTCCGACGATGATCGAGGCGCGGAACTCGACGACAGGCACGCCCGCCTCGCGGAGCGCCTCTCCCGTGTCCATGCGGCTCTTCAGGTGGGTCGAGAGCGATTCCGGCGAACCGCCGAGTCCGCCGAGATAGATGATGCGGCGTACCCCTGCGCGGGCGGCCGCGCGGCAGAAGTTCGATGCGGCACGGCGATCGAGCACGGCGAAGCCCGGGCCGCTCGCCATCGAGTGAACCAGGTAATACGCCTGATCGATTCCGTCCATCGCCGCGACCAGCGACGCTTCGTCGAGGCAGTCTCCTGCGACGACTGCGGTGGTCGCCCGGCTCGGCCTGACGCGCCAGGGCTGCCGCGCGAGGCACCGTACTGCGCAGCCGCCTTCCTCGAGCACTCGAAGAAGGCGGCTGCCGACGTACCCGCTGGCGCCGGTGAGAAGGATTGTTCCGGCCATGACCGTTCGGGTCATTCGCCCGGCGGAAGCAGGACGTGGTCGATCACGTGAATGACGCCGTTGCTCGCGGCGATGTCGGTCTTCACGACTCGCGCCTTGCCGACCATCACATTGCCGCCGGAGACCTTCATGTTCAGCGCGTCACCGCTGACGGCTTTCGTGGAGCTGATCTTGACGACATCCGCCGCCATCACCTTCCCCGGCACGACGTGATACGTGAGCACGCGGACGAGCATCGCCTTGTTCTCCGGCTTGAGCAGATTGTCCAGCGTGCCGGCGGGCAGTTTCGCGAACGCCTCGTCGGTCGGAGCAAAGACCGTGAACGGGCCAGGACCTTTGAGCGTCCCGACAAGGTCGGCCGCCGCCAGCGCCTTGGCGAGCGTCTTGAACGATCCGGCCGCGACCGCAGTGTCTACGACGTCCTTGGTCTGCTGCGCGCGTGCCGGTGAAACCGCCGCGAGGCACGCGACGAGCGCGAGCGAGGTGAACGTCAGCATCTTCATCTTCATGTGCACTCCTTGAACATCGATAGCTTTCATGTGTGACCTCCTGTCTTTGAATATAATGAAATACAATTGTCATGCAATGACAATCCGGGCCGCCCGCAAAGTCGTGTGAACCTCGCGACAAAGCGCCGCGGATTTTTGAACCTCGGTCAAAAACGAGGGAGCCGATGCTGTCGAAGACGCTGCAGGACGGACTGAACGACTATGGGATTGGTGCCAAGATTCGTGCGCTTCGCTTAAAGAAGAAGATCGGCCTGGTCGACTTGGGCAAGCACACCGGGCTGTCGCCGGCGCTGCTCTCGAAGATCGAACGCGGCCGTCTCTTCCCCACGCTGCCGACCCTGCTGCGGATTGCGCTCGTCTTCGGCGTCGGCCTCGAGTTCTTCTTCGCGGGGGCGCGTGACCAACCGCTCATCGCGGTGACGAGGAAGAACGCGCGAGTGGAACTCCCCGAGCGCCCCGGCGGGCGCGAGGCCGCCTATCGGTTCGCGTCGCTCGACTACCCGGCAACCGAGCGCCGGTTCAACTGCTATTACGCCGAATTTCTGCCGGTCGCACCCGAGAAGCTACGGCCGCACGACCACGCCGGTGTCGAGTTCATTTACGTGATCGACGGCGTCCTCACCGTCCACATGAACGGGGAGGAGCATGCGCTCGAGCCGGGCGACGCGATCTACTTCGATTCGACCATTCCGCACGCGTATCGACGCAGCGGCGGCCGGAAGTGCAGCGCCGTCGTCGTTACCGCTGCGTAGGATCGACTGTGGTGCACACGCCGATGTCGTCGAGCATGATGTCGCCTTCGCGGACGAGCGCGACCAGCGCCTTGCAGTCCTTGCGCCGCTGCTCGTCAGCTACTTGATCGATGAAGGCCGACGGACTGGCCACCGTCGGAGTCGGCTTGTTCTGCGCCATGACCAACGGCGCGTATCGTACCGCAGCGCGCGGCAGCGTGTACGATGGACGTTTCCGAATCGAGAGAAAGGACGCGCGGGTGAAGAAGATCGGGTTCCTGTCGTTCGGCCACTGGACGCCATCGCCCGGGTCGCAGGTGCGGACGGCGGCCGATTCGCTGCTGCAGTCGATCGAGCTGGCCATAGCCGCCGAGGAACTGGGCGCCGACGGCGCCTATTTCCGCGTCCATCATTTCGCGCGGCAGCTCGGCTCGCCGTTTCCGCTGCTGGCGGCCGTCGGCGCGCGCACGCGCCGAATCGAAATCGGCACGGCCGTCATCGACATGCGCTACGAGAACCCGCTCTACATGGCCGAAGACGCGGGCGCCGCCGACGTCATCGCCGGAGGGCGGCTCCAGCTCGGGATCAGCCGCGGGTCACCTGAGCAGGTGATCGACGGCTGGCGCTATTTCGGTTACGCCCCGGCGGAGGGCGAAACACACGCCGACATGGCGCGCCGCCATGCCGAGGTCTTCCTCGACGTCATCGAGGGCCGGGGATTCGCCAAGCCCAACCCGCGGCCCATGTTCCCGAATCCGCCGGGGCTGCTCCGTGTCGAGCCGCATTCGGAGGGGCTGCGCGATCGCATCTGGTGGGGCTCCAGCTCGAATGCCACGTCGAAATGGGCGGCGAAGCTGGGCATGCACCTCCAGAGCTCGACACTCAAGGACGACGAGACCGGCGAGCCGCTGCACGTGCAGCAGCGCAAGCAGATCGAGGCCTATCGGGCCGCATGGAAAGAGGCCGGCCACCAGCGCGAGCCGCGCGTGTCGGTGAGCCGCAGCATCTTCGCGCTCGTGGACGATCGCGACCGCATGTATTTCGGGCGCGATGGACGCGACGAGGATCAGGTCGGCTACATCGACGCGAACACCCGCGCCATCTTCGGCCGCTCGTACGCCGCCGAGCCCGACGTCCTGGTGAAACAGCTCGCGCAGGACGAGGCGATCGCCGCCGCCGACACGCTGCTCCTGACCGTGCCCAACCAGCTGGGCGTGGACTACAACGCCCACGCCATCGAGAGCATCCTCAAGTACGTCGCGCCGGCGCTCGGCTGGCGCTGACGTCCTCGCGCGTGAGCGGGCAGGCTCACGGCACGCCCTCTACCGAATCCGCATAGTCCCGTCGTCCATCTCTTCGTAAATTCATAGACTGTGCGGCCGATCACGCCGTGTCGGTGGTGAAACTGCCATGACAATCACACGTTTCAGAACTCAGGCGCCGCCCTGGCAACCGCCGGGCTTCGCGGTGCTCATCGTCGTCGGCGCGCTGATCGCCGCCGGCCTGATCATGTGGATCGGTGAGCCCGCGAGCGCCTTTGGTGCGACGAGCTCGTCTCGCGGGGCGGAGCCGGTGTCGCGCGGATCCTATGCGTCTGGGATGCCGCAGATCCGCTCCACCTCGTTCAGCAGCCCATCGATCGTCACCGGCTTGGAAACAAGACCGTCCGCCTGAATCGCCTCGGCCTTGCCGCGGGCGTTGCCGTCGGCGGTGACGATCACCACGGGGATGGAATCAAACGCGGGCAACTTTCGTTGCTCCTCCCGGAACTGCCATCCGTCCATGACGGGCATCATCATGTCGAGGAGAATCAGATCAGTTTGAGTGTGCGTCTGGAGGTAGTCGAGCGCCTCCAGCCCGTTGGCGGCGATGCCGGTGCCGTATCCGGAGGCCTCGAGGACCTCCGCGACCGATTGCGCCACGTCATGGTCGTCCTCGACGATCAGGATGTGCTTCGCCGCCACCTATGCCGCTCCCTTTTCACTGGTCGTGGCTGCCGTGGGAAGCTCGACGATGAACGTCGACCCTGCGCCAGGCTGGCTTTCAACCCGGATCGTTCCGCCGTGCGCCTCGATGATCTGGCGGGCGATGTAGAGGCCGAGCCCCAGTCCACCGGCTGAGCGCGATGAGGCGACCTGCTCGTAGCGGCCGAAGATCCGTTCCACGGCGTCCGGAGGGATGCCGATCCCATGATCGACAATCACCAGGCGTCCGCTCGGACCTCGCTCCTCGACCGTGATTTCGATCGGCTTGCCGCTGCCAAACTTGAAGGCATTGGTGAGGAGGTTGGTCACGACCTGCTCGACGCGGATTGGATCCCACATGCCAACAACCGGGCCCGCCGCGCTGACCTCGACGGACGAATGCGTTCTGCTGGCTTCCTCGCCCAGACGGCCGACAACGTCGCGGACGACGGCAGCAAGGTCGACCTGCTCGAGTTGGAGACGAAGACGGCCCGCGGTGATGCGCGACACGTCCATCAGCTCCTCGATCAGCCGGGTGAGACGCTCGATCTGCTTGAACGCCATCTCCAGCTTCGGCTTCATCTGTTCCCGTGACAGGACGGTCTGGGGCGATCGCCGCGGCGGCTGGAGCAGCATCTGGATCTGCAGCTGCAGCGTCGACAGCGGGGTCCGGAGCTCGTGCGACGCGACAGACAGAAACTCGTCCCGCGCGCGGATGGCGTCAACCGCCTCGCGGTAGAGCAGCTCGCGTTCGAGCTGCGTGCGCTTCCGCTCGGTGATGTCGCGCGCGATCGAAACGATGCGATCGGCACCGATACGAATGAGCTGCACGGAGACGTCAATGGGAACGGCGAGCGGATCTTTCCGTCGAAACTTCGTTTCGAGCAGGATGTGAGGCCGCGAGTCCTCCAGGAGAGGTCTCAGGATTTCCCGGAAGCTGGTCGCATCGTGTCCGGCCAGGAAGTCGGCCGGCGCCATCCGGCCAAGTTCCTCCTTGGAGTATCCGAGGAGGACGCTGGCGCCGTGGTTCGCATACAGGATGCGCCAGTTCCTCGGCTCGAAGATGATGACCGCGTCGGGCTCCGCGTCCAGTGTGCCCTTGAACTCCGCCTGGATCGCCTGGGCCCGCTTCTGGTCCTCGATGTCGGTGAACGTTCCAACCCAGGAAAGAATCTGGCCGCTCGGGCTCTGCTCCGGGACGGCGCGGCAGAGGTGCCAGCGAAACGCACCATCGGACGCTCTCCGCAAACGGCACTCCGCCTGGAACATCTCGCCCGAGCGCATGGCGTTCTCCCAGGAGGCTCGGCATCGCGCCAGATCTTCGGGATGAAGGATTCCAAGCCAGGACCCTGATGCCTGCTCCACCGAACGGCCTGTGTATTCAAACCAGCGTTGATTGAAGTAGTCCACGGCTCCGTCGGGGCGGGCGGTCCAGACGATGTGCGGAACCGCCTGGGCAAGGGCACGGTAGCGGCGCTCGCTCGCGAGTTGGAGCCTGATCAGGCGGAATTCGTTTTCGTTCCGTTCCGCTTCGAGGAGAAGCGCGGCCTGCCGCTCGTTTCGCTTTTTCTCTCGAAAGAGCTGTGCGAAGACCGCCACCTTTGCGCGGACCATCTCCGGCACGAGCGGCTTGATCAGATAATCGACCGCTCCCACTCGATAGCCCGAGTAGACGAGGTCCACGTCCGTCGCCTGACCGGTCAGAAACAGAATCGGAACCGCGGCGGTCCGGTCGCGCTCCTTGATGGCCGCTGCCAGCTCGAAGCCGCTCATCGCCGGCATCACGACATCAATGAGAAGAACCGCGAAGTCCTCTTCGAGGAGTCGCAGGAGCGCTTCGCCGCCTGATCCTGCTTCGACGATTCGGTAATCCCGAGACGACAGGATCGCCCGAAGGGCCGTCCGGTTCTCAGGAGAATCGTCGACCACGAGAATCTGGACGGGGATCTCTGCCGGCGCGGTTTCGGGCGAGGAAGTCACGCTCGTCCTCTTATCAGCCGGCGCGCAGATTCCGGACGATGACCGTCGTCAGCTGTCGCGTATCCGCTGGCTTGACCACGTAATCAGTGCAGCCAACGGCCTTGCATCGTGCCAGATCGGACTCGCTCGCCTTGGCCGTCAGCGCGATGATCGGCAGCCCGCTGAACTCCTTCATTCCACGGATTTCGCGGGTCGCCTGGTACCCGTCCATCTCGGGCAACATGATGTCCATCAGCACGAGATCGGTGTCCGGGTGCTCACGCAGCCGAGCGAATGCCTCCCTGGCACTGGTCGCCGGGATGACGTGCACCTTGAACCGTTCGAGCAGGCTCGTCACCGAATAGAGGTTCCGAGCATCGTCCTCCACGATCAGAATCGTCTTTCCGGCCAGCCGCTTCGTATCCTCGGGGACGACTGGCATCGCCGGAAGGGTCGTCGGCGCCTCCACCGCCGTGGTAACGAACGGCGCTGTTGGACTCTGGAGTTCGCCGGTCAGGACGGGCAGATACAGCGTAAAGGTGCTGCCGACGTTTGGCGTGCTTTGCACCTCGACTTCGCCGCCGAGGATTCGGGCGTACTCGCGGCTGATGGTGAGGCCCAGCCCGGTGCCACCGTACTTGCGCGTGATGGATGTATCCGCCTGCTGGAACGCTTCGAAGATCCTCCCGAGCTGCTCCGACGAAATGCCAATGCCCGTGTCCGAGACCGCGAACGCCACGACGGCCGATGCCCGCTGCAGTGGTGCGCTGACGAACGACCGGCCCGCGGGCGCCGGCTCGACACGCAGCCCGACTCGCCCTCGCTCGGTGAACTTGAATGCGTTCGCGAGCAGATTCTTGAGAATCTGATGGAGAAGCTGGCGGTCTGTCGTCACGGTGGGTGGGGCGTCTGGAGCAACGTCGATTGAGAACTCGAGGCCCTGCTGCATCGCCACCGGCCTGAATGCACGCTCGGCAAACTCCTGGACCTCCTGCGTGCGGATAGGCTCGAGAAGCGTCTCGATGCGACCGGCTTCGATCTTCGAGAGATCGAGAATCTGGTTGATGAGGGCGAGGAGATCCCGCCCGGCGGAGTGAATCGTCGCCGCCCACTCCTGCTGCTTGTCGCTGAGGTTGCCGTCCTCGTTCGCGGCAAGCATCTGCGCGAGGATCAACATGCTGTTGAGCGGTGTCCGGATCTCATGCGACATGTTGGTCAGGAACTTCGACTTGTACTGCGACTCCTGCGACTTCGCTTCGAGAGAGGTGATTGCCTGCGCGACCTCCTGCTTCCTCGACTCGAGCTGGAGGGCACGCTCGTCGAGCTCTTTCCGCCGCTTGTCGAGCTCCACATTGGATCCCTGCAACTGCTGGAGAAGCTGCTCGGTGCGCATGCTCGTGCCGATCAGGTTGATGGCGAGCCCGATCGAGAGCATCAGCTGCTCGAGGAAGGCAAGCTGCACGGACGTGAACTGGTGGAAGGAGCCGAGCTCGATGACGCCTTTCACCTGATCCTCGAAAAGGATCGGGTAGACGGCGATGTTTCGCGGAGATGACCTCCCCAGGCCTGACGTGATCTCGACATAGTCCTCGGGCACGTCGGTGACGAGGATCGGCTTTCGCTCGCGCGCGCACTGCCCGACGATGCCCTCCCCGAGGGCGAACCGATTCGAGAGCTGTTTGCGCTTCGTGTACGCGTACGTACTGGTCAACGCGAGCGCGGTCTGATGGTCCCGGGCTTCGGCGAGATAGAACGCCCCGTACTGCGCCTCCACCACCGGCGTCAGCTCCGACATGATCTGGTCGGTCAGCGACTGGAGGTTGCGCTGGCCCTGCATGAGCCCGAAGAACTTCGCCAGGTTGGTCTTGAGCCAGTCCTGCTCCTTGTTGGTCCGCGTCGTATCGCGGAGGTTCGTGATCATCTGATTGATCGTGTCCTTGAGCCTCAGCACCTCGCCGCGAGCTTCGACCGTGATGCTCCGCGTAAGGAGATCGCCTTGAATGACCGCGGTCGCCACCTCCGAGATGGCCCGGACCTGCGAGGTGAGGTTGGCGGCGAGCTGATTGACGTTGTCGGTGAGGTCACGCCAGGTACCGGCCGCACCGGGGACCTTCGCCTGTCCACCGAGCTTGCCCTCGATACCGACTTCGCGCGCCACTGTCGTCACCTGGTCCGCGAACGTGCGGAGGGTGTCGGTCATGTTGTTGATGGTGTCCGCCAGCGCGCCGATCTCGCCCTTGGCCACGAGCACCAGCTTCTTGGTCAAGTCACCGCTCGCCACCGACGTGACGACCTTGCCGATGCCGCGCACCTGGTCGGTGAGGTTGGACGCCATCAGGTTGACGCTGTCGGTCAGGTCCTTCCAGGTACCCGACACGTCGGGCACGCGAGCCTGACCACCGAGCTGCCCATCCGTGCCAACCTCGCGGGCGACCCTGGTCACCTCCGCCGCGAACGTCCGCAGCCGCTCGACCATCGCGTTGATGGTGTCCTTGAGCTCGAGGATCTCTCCCTGGGCTTCGACGGTGATCTTTCTGGAGAGGTCTCCGTTTGCGACCGCAGTCGTGACAAGGGCAATGTTGCGCACCTGAGCGGTCAGGTTCCCCGCCAGCATGTTCACGCTGTCGGTGAGGTCCCTCCACGTGCCCGCTGCTCCCGGAACGCGCGCCTGGCCACCGAGCTTCCCTTCCATGCCGACCTCTCGAGCGACCGTGGTCACCTGGTCCGAGAAGGTGCGGAGCGTATTGGTCATGTCGTTGATGGTGTCGGCGAGGGCCGCGATTTCCCCTCGAGCCTCCAGTACCAGCTTCTGCGCCAGGTCGCCGTTCGCGACGGCGGTCACAACCCTGACGATGCCGCGGACCTGGTTGGTGAGATTGGAGGCCATCACGTTGACGTTGTCGGTCAGGTCTTTCCAGGTGCCAGCGACACCCGGGACCGTGGCCTGCCCGCCAAGCTTCCCGTCCGTACCGACTTCGCGAGCGACGCGGGTGACCTCAGATGCGAAGGAGCGCAGCTGATCGAGCGTTCCGTTGATCGCGTTCTTCAGTTCGAGGATCTCTCCCTTCGCCTCGACGGTGATTTTCTGAGACAGGTCCCCGTTGGCGATGGCGGTCGAGACGAGGGCAATGTTTCGGACTTGCGCCGTGAGGTTGCCTGCCAACAGGTTCACATCGTCGACGAGCGCCTTCCAGGTACCGGAAAGGCCTTCGACGCTGGCTTGGCCACCGAGCTTTCCCTCCGTGCCCATCTCCTGGACGACGCGAGAAACACCGGAGGAGACCGTACGGAGACGCCCCACGACCGTCTTCACCGTGATGCCGAGTTCGCGAAAGTCTCCTTTCAGCGGCGTTCCGTTCATGTGAAGCGGCATGTCCCGGGAGAGGTCGCCGTCGGCGACGAGCCCGAGGACGGAGGTGGCTGCACTGACCGGCCAGGCCATCTTCTCGACAAGCGAGTTCACGGAGTCAACGGCCACGGCCCACGATCCGCCGGCGGCGAAGGACGCCCGCTCCGCCGTCTTTCCTTCGGACCCGACGCTCCTCTCTACGCGGCGGAGCTCGGTGACCAGCGCATCGTTCTTGTCGATGAGCGCGTTGAAGGCGAGCGCGATCTCGCCCATCACTCCGTCGGAGTTGCCATCGGTCGGCAGACGAACCGAAAAATCCCCCTGCTGCGCCGCCCGAAGAGCATCTCGCAGCGCGTGGAGAGGCCCTTCGAGGTGCTCGATGGAATCTCTGCTGTGCATGCGCCTGGGAGAGTGGGCGTTCATCTCTCCGTTGCCGGTCTGGTGGGATCGGTCGCTCCTCAGATGGGCACTCCTATCGGATGTGGCGGGCTACGCTGAAGTCCGACAGCTTCAGTGTTTCAGTTGCGCCGGTATGGGACCTATGCACTTCCGGCGGCATACTAGGTAGCCGTAGCGCCTATGCCCTCCTTTCGCGATCTGCTGGGCGTCGAGCTGCCGATCATCCAGGCGCCAATGGCCGGCGTTCAAGGAAGTGCGCTCGCCATCGCCGTGTCGAACGCCGGCGGCCTGGGCTCGCTGCCGTGCGCCATGCTGTCGGCGGAGGCGATGCACGACGAGCTCACCGCCATCACCTCGGCCACGCGCAAGCCGTTCAACGTGAACTTCTTCTGCCACACGCCTCCGGTACCGGATCCGGAGCGCGAGGCTGCCTGGCGTGCTCTGCTGCGGCCCTACTACGTCGAGGCCGGGCTGGATATCGACCGCGTGCCTGCGGGACCGGGCCGCACCCCGTTCTCACACGAACACATCGACGTGCTGACTCGTTTCAAGCCGCCGGTTGTCAGCTTCCATTTCGGTCTACCGGGACAGGATCTGCTGGAGCGCGTGCGCGCGCTGGGTGCGACGATTCTCTCGTCGGCAACGACGGTCGAGGAAGCGCGGTGGCTGAACGAACGCGGCGTGGACGCGATCATCGCGCAGGGGCTGGAGGCGGGAGGACATCGCGGAACGTTCCTCTCGCACGAGTTGACGACCCAGATCGGCACGCTGGCGCTCGTCCCGCAGATCGTGAATGCGGTCGGCGTTCCCGTCATCGCCGCGGGCGGCATCGCCGATTCCTCAGGGGTTGCCGCGGCGCTCGCCCTCGGCGCCGCCGCCGTGCAGATCGGCACCGCCTACATGTTGTGCCCCGAGGCGACCACCAGCGCGGTGCATCGCGCGGCGCTCAAGAGCCACGCGGCCCGTCACACCGCTCTCACCAACGTCTTCACCGGCCGGCCCGCGCGCGGCATCGTCAACCGCCTGATCCGCGAGATCGGCCCGATGAGCAGTCTGGCCCCGGAGTTTCCGCTCGCGACAGCCGCGATCGCTCCGCTCCGCGGCGCAGCCGAAGCGCAGGGGTCCGGCGACTTCTCGCCGCTCTGGTCGGGCCAGAACCCGAGCGGATGCCGCGACGTGCCGGCTGCGACGCTGACCGTTGAACTCGTCCCCGGCATCGTGCAGCAGTAGCACAAATTCATCCCCGTGGTGCGCCTGACAAGGCGCGCCCCACGTCGATTCCAGTGAGCAGCCGATCGGACGTGTAGCGGGTCAGTCCGTCGATGCTGACCGGATCCGGCAGCTGACCGTTGATGGCGAGCATCGAGACGCCGTGCACGACGGCCCACACGTACCTTGCCGTCGTCAACGTGTCGTCCGCACGCACAATACCCGCGCGCTGCAATGAGGACAGCGCATCGACGAGCGCCTGGAAGGCGCCTGCCGCTTCGGCCGCCAACTCGGGGCCGCACACCTTCGGATCGATCGAACCGCCGAACATGACGCGATAGTGCGAGGAATTGGCAATGGCGAATCGGATGTATGCGGTTCCCATCGCCTCGAACGCCTCGCGATTGCGTCCGCCCTCGACCCATGCGGCCTCGAGATGCTGCCGCAGCGTGCGGAATCCTTCGGTGGCGACGGCGGCGAGCAACGCCCGCTTGTCCGCGAAATGCCGGTACAGCGCGGTCCGCGACACTCCTAACCGCGTCCCGATCTCGCGCAGCGTCAGTCGGTCCACACCCTCGGCGCGAATCGTTGCCAGCGCTTCGTCGAGCAGCCCGCGGCGCAGGTTGCCGTGGTGATACGGACGACGTGGCTTGCGGCCCTTTCCAGCGATTTTGGCCATTTCCACCTCATCCTACACGAGAATGTTGACATAGTCTACATAGTTGGGTATCTTAATGTTGACAGTGACAACATGTGGAGGACGGTTATGAGTACTCGCGACAACTTGACCAGGCTCTGGCAGTCGAGCCCGCCGCTTGTGGTCGTCGGTGTGCTGATGCTCGCGGCAGCCGCGGCGTCCGCAATCGGCATCCTCACCGACCCGCGGGAGATTACCGGTGCCCCGGCGTGGCTGAAGCCGTTCAAGTTCGCGGTCTCCACCGCGGTCTACAGCCTGACGCTGGCGTGGATCTTCTCGTGGCTGCCGGAGTGGCCACGCCTCCGCCGCATCGTCGGCTGGAGCACCGCGATCGTGTTCGTCCTCGAGGTGGCGCTCATCGACGTGCAGGCCTGGCGGGGAACGACCAGCCATTTCAATGCCTCGACGCCGCTCGACATGACAGTCGTCATCGTCATGGGCTCCGCGATCGTGCTGCAGACGCTGATGAGCGTCGGCGTGGCCGTCGCGCTGTGGCGTCAACGGTTTGCGGATCGCACCCTCGGATGGGCACTGCGTCTTGGCCTGACGCTGACGATCCTGGGAGCGATGACGGGAGGGCTGATGACGCGTCCGACCGACGCGCAGCTGGCGCAGGTGAAAGCGGGCGGACCGATGCCGGTCGTGGGAGCGCACACCGTCGGCGGTCCTGACGGCGGTCCCGGTCTGCCGGTCATGGGATGGAGCCGCGAGCACGGCGACCTGCGCATTCCGCATTTCATCGGGCTGCACGCGATGCAGGTGCTGCCGCTGATCGCCGTCGGCCTGCGTCGCTGGCGCAGACCTGAGGCATCGCGGGTCCGAATGCTGTTCGCCGCTGCCGCCAGCTATGCCGCGCTGTTCGTGCTGCTCCTGTTGCAGGCGCTGAACGGGGTGAGCCTGATTGCCGGGGACAAGACGACGAGCGGGTTGCTCGCGGGCTGGGCGCTCGTGAGCCTGCTCATCGTCTCGATCTGCGCTATTTCGGACGAGTGTTGGGCCTGGCGACAGCGTGGACCAAATCTGCAACGAGTTCGGTGACGCGTGCGTGAAAGTCCGGTCCCTTCGCGATCGGCTCTCCACCAACGATCACGGCTCGGACTGCGAGGAGTGAGTCGCGGAGCGCCTGCAGGCCACGACGGCCACGCTCCGAAGCCGGCACAGCGGCAGTGATGGCCGCAACTTTTCCTTCGAGCTCGCCCGAACTGATCACCCAGTCGATGCCGTTCTTCAATGCGCCCGGCAGACTGAAACCGTACTCAGGGGAGGCGATGAGCACGCCGTCACTCTCTGCCAGGGCGCGTCTCCATCTCAGCACGCTGTCGGGCGCGCCCGTGACCTCGACGTCGGGGTTGAACAGGGGCAGGTCGCGGAGGCCGTCGAAGACGACGAACTCGATGTCACGCGGTGTCGATGCAGCAGCCACGTGCAGGAGGGCCAGATTGCCGGACCGCGCCTGGAGGCTACCGCAGATGCCAAGAATCTTCACCGTGCGTCACCACGCGTCCGAGGCGGCCCGACGTCGAGCAGGTGTCGGCGTCTTCGCAAACGCCGCGATGAACAGGACGCCCAGCAGCAGGTCGGGCCCGGCAGCCAACGCGTCCGTCGTTGAGATGCGCGCCTGGCCGTAGAGCACTGCCACCCCGACGACGTGGCCGAACTTCTCGACAATGCCCGGTATCATCAACGGCCGGAATCGCGCCGGACTCGACCCGATCACGAGAAAGGCGATCTGCCACGCCATCGCGACCGACAGAAAGCCGTAGAAGAAGTGCGGATACGCCGTCGGCGGAGCGTACTGACGCCCTGTCAGGTCGACAAGGAAGTACAAGGGCGTCAGCACGACGATGCCCCACACCCCGGCAGCGATGAAGACGACCTTTGCAAATCTCATGGCTGTGCCCGCTTCCGGTCGATGAGTGAGTATTTGGCCAGGACCGGCGACATTTCGAGCGCCCGGCGAATCGTCTCGCGTTCGATCCATTCCACGTTCTGAGACAACTTCAATGACGGAATGGCCGCCGTTCGCATGCTCGCCGGCTCGGCCGTGACCGCGTCACGAGTCAGCGTCGAGCCGGTCGAGAGCACCACCGCCCGCTCGATCGTATGTTCGAGCTCACGCACGTTGCCCGGCCAGTGATACTCCTGGAGCAGCGAGACGACGCCGTCCTCCACGGCGTCGATCGATTTGCCGTTCCGTGTCGCATGTTTCTCAGCGAAATGTTCGATTAGCATCGGAATATCCTCGACGCGTTCGCGAAGCGGCGGGACATGGATCGGGATCACCCTGCGCAGCCACGGGACCCGGGCAGGCCAGAGACGCGATCAGCGCGAGTACGGCCGCTCTAGTACGCAACCGGGGTGCCTGGATCGAGGGTCGCGCCGCCCCCGGCAAGCTGACCACGTATCGCCCCGTCCGGATTGAGCGCCGTGTGGACGTTGAAGTAGTGTCCGGCAGGGTTGTTGAGGATCGCGGCGGCCGTGGCGGACGGCACGTTGATGCCGCTCTTCGTAACGGATCCGCTGCCGTTGGCGAGCGCCAGCTCACCCGACGAGAGACCGGCATTGACGACGACCCCGGCATTCGTGCCCGCTGGCCCGCCATGGATATGGGCGTCGGTCACGACGGTCCCGGCCGGAAATCCTGTGACGCTGATCTGAATATTCGCCGACGCGGACGTGATGTTGCCGGAATCGTCCTTCGTGACGGTGAGCGCAATGACGGCCGTGCCGCCGGCGTTCGCATCGGCATTGGCGATGGCCGGGACCTCGTTGGCGGGCGAAAGAGGCACGGTGAAGGTGGAGGTGGTCAGTGTCCCTGTCGACGGTTCGGTCGGGGATGAGGCCCCGCATCCGACCGCGAGGACGCTGATACCGACGAGGAGTGCTGAGAGTCTGTTCATTGCTGTTCTGCCTTTCGGGATGTCGCTCAGAAGAATTTCCGCGCGAGGTTGAAGCCGAGAAAGAGACTGTCCGCCAAACCGCCGCGCGCGAGTTGTCCGAACGTCGTTCCCTGGCCGTTGTTGAAATTGATTTGAAACAGGTGGCCGCCGACTCGTTTTTCGACGCCGAATCCGTAGGCAGCCTTGTCGGGACTGTAGCCGCCGGCACGGGGAGCTATTTCTCCGACGAGGTAGACAGTGGAACTCACCCGCACGCGGCCGCCGACGCCGACGAAGACGGTGTCGCGATCGATGTTCAGGATCGCGGCCGTGTTGTGAACCCAGACTGGAGTGGCGTACGCCGCGAGCCTGTCGCCTGCCATTCGCGACACGACCAGGCCCAGCGCCGGCGAATACCGCTCCTGGAAGTTGTCCGCGCCCTCCACCGAGACGAGGGCCGAGAGCGACACCGGGATCGAATCACCCTGGCGCACGGCGTCGTACTTGCCGTAGAACTGAAGGCTCTTGTCGAACGCCGTGCGATACACGGCGGCTTGCACATGCCGCGCGATGCCGAAGCGGTACTCGAAGCCGACCACCGCGCCCTGATCGAGCCCGAACAGATTGCCGGCATTCTCACGGAAACTCCCTTGCCGAAGATTGCCGTTGAACCGGTGAGTGAGCTGGAAGCTCGACCCGTGGAGCGGGAGCCTCAGCGTGGACGGCAGGTTGAGAACCCGAAAATCGGGCTCGGCGGGCACTGGCGCGGCATCGTCGTCATCCGCAGCCGGCGCTCCGGACTGGCTGGCGGGTTCGATTCGCGAAGCGCCCGAGGTCGACGACACACTCTGTGCGGCGGCCGCCGACGTCCACACGGTGAACAGCGCGGCGGCTGAGAAGACGATAGAGCGACGTGTGATGACAAACATGTGGATGCTGCCTCCTGCAAATCTGCGTTTACTTGTCCGGGCTCACGATCAACGAGGCCTTCATGCGGCGATGACCGCTGCCGCAGTACTCGGAGCACGTGATCTCGAACGTGCCGGCCTCCTTCGGCGTCAGCTCGATGGTCGTCGTCCTCCCGCCGGGCGGGATACGCACGTTCAGCCCGAGTGCCTTCACCTGAAATCCGTGCGTCCCGTCCGTCGAGACGACGTCCAGCCGCACGCGCACGCCGAGCGGGACCTCGATGCGCTCAGGCGAAAAGGCAAAACGCGACAGCGTGACGGCGATCGGCGGCGTGGAATCGGCTGCGTGCGGCGCCAGACCAACCACAAAGGGGATCGTCAGAAGCAGCGTCGGGACGAATCGTTTCATCGGTCACCCGGTGCGGTGGTTGTGCTGGATGTCATAACAAGCCGCGATGACCGGTGTTGTCGCGCGTGGCCGGCCATGCAGGCAGTGTGGAGGGCGAGCGAGGTGGCGACCACCGACAACACCCGCACAGGACTCGTACGACGCCCGCACAGGACGCCGCGGTAAGATGAACGGCTATGGCACTTGCCGCGCCGGCATCATTCGGCGCGCAGCTCAAAGCACTCCGCGAGTCAGCCGGCTTCACGCAGGAGGAACTGGCGACGATCGCGGGCCTTTCAGTCCATGCGGTGAGCGCGCTGGAGCGCGGCGAACGACGTCGGCCCCATCTCGAGACCGTGCGCGCGCTGTCCGCGGCGCTCGACCTGACCGGTTCGATCCGCGACGCACTGCTGGCGAGCGCGCGAGCACCTGCGCGTACCGCCGCGGTCGACGAACTGAGCGGCGCCTCGCTGCCCCTGCCCCTGACGGTCCTGCTTGGCCGCGACGGGGAGGTCCAGACGTTGCGGCGCTGGCTCGCGGATCCCGCCACACGCCTCATCACGCTCATCGGCCCCGGCGGCGTCGGAAAGACGCGTCTGGCGCTGGAGCTCGCTCGCGCGATCGCGGACGACGGCTCGCGCCGCGTGGTGTTCGTACCGTTAGCGGCCGTTCGGGAGTCCGGGTTCGTCGCCCCGGCGATTGCCGAGGCTCTCGGACTGTCCGACGTCAGCGCGCGCGATTTGCCGACGCGCGCACACGTCGCCTGTGACGATCACCCCACGCTGCTCGTGCTCGACAATTTCGAGCACGTGTTGGACGCGGCGCCGCTCGTCGCGGATTTACTGGCGTCGATCCCGTCGCTCCTGGTGCTCACCACCAGCCGCGCCCCGCTCCGTCTACGAGGCGAGCGGGAGTACCCTGTCGGCCCGCTGGCGTTGGCGGCGGACTCAGAGGGAATGTCGCCAGCCGACGTCGCGCAGGCGCCCGCGGTGCGGCTCTTCGTGGACCGGGTGCGGGACGTGCAGCCTGACTTTCGCCTGACGTACGAGAACGGCCGCACCGTGACCGCGATTTGCCGCCGGCTCGACGCGCTGCCCCTCGCGCTCGAACTGGCGGCCCCGTGGATCAAAGCGTTGACGGCCGAGGAGCTGCTCCGGCAGCTCGAACGCGACGTCCTGCTGTCGAACGCAGGGGCGCGCGACCTCCCCGAACGTCAACGGACGATGAACGCGACGGTCGCGTGGAGTTATCAGCTCCTCACCCAGGACGAACAGCGCGCCTTCCGTCGCTTCGGCGTGCTGCCCGGTCGCTTTCCGATCGAGGCGGCCGCGGCGGTCCTTGCCGATGGTGACGGTGCGTCGGCCGGGAGCGGCGAAGCGCTCCGCGCTGCTGCCGGCTTGATTGACAAGAGTCTCCTTCTGCGGGCCGAGACCTCAGTGGAGGGCCGCCCGCTCTACCAGATGCTCGAAACCGTGCGGGCCTACGCCGCCCTCGAGCTCGCCGCCGTTGGCGAACGCGACGTCGCCCGGGAGGGGCTCGCCCGCTATTGCACGAGCGAAGCCGGTCTCGCCGCGGAAGGGTTGGTCGGACGGGCGCAGGTCGAATGGACGCATCGCGTGCGCGACGATCTCGAGAGCTACCGCGCCGCGCTGATGTGGCTCATCGAGAAAGGTCGTTCGGCCGACGCCTGTGAGATCGCCTGGAGTCTATTCTTCTTCTGGGCCATCCGTGGGCATGCAGCCGAGGGTCAATGGTGGTATGAGCAGATCCTGAATCATCCGTCTCTTCCGCTGGCTGTCGAATCGAGAGCGCTCATGGGAGCAGGCGGGATGCGATACGCGCAGGGAGACCTCACGGCTGCGCGCACGTTGCTGACACGGGCGCGCGCGGTCGTCGATGGCACCGAGGACAAGGAGATCGCCGCGCACGTCGATCACATGCTCGGACGCGTCGAGT
This sequence comes from Vicinamibacterales bacterium, assembly GCA_035711805.1. Lineage (GTDB taxonomy): Bacteria > Acidobacteriota > Vicinamibacteria > Vicinamibacterales > UBA2999 > Gp6-AA40. Next base: position 10,095 of record DASTBV010000186.1, on the reverse strand, counting down.
ACGCACTTGGCGACACTGATGCGGCTGGCCGCTCGTTTACTGACAGCAGGGCAGGGTTCCGTGCCCTCGCGCGCCCGTGGGGCAATGTGCTTGCCCTGAACGGGATGGCCTGGGTCGCGCTCGCGACTGGTGACTTCGGTGGGGCGGAACGCCTGCTGGATGAAGCGACCTCGGAGGCAGAAGATGTCGGTCCGTGGTTCCTGGCGTTGACCCAGAATGTTCGCGCCATGGCCTCGGTTCAACGCGGCAAGGCCGATGAAGCGATCACCTGGGTGCGCGACAGCCTCATCAGTATCCGCGAGCTCCAGGACAAGTTCGCGTTCGCGTACGCGCTGGTCCCGCTCGCCGCCGCCGCAGTGCTCAAGGGCAACGACGGATGGGCCGCCCGGATCCTGGGCGCCCGGGACGCCGTCGCGGAACGCACCGGAACCGTCATCGTTCACAGATCGGTTCTCAGTCTCAGAGAGCTCTCGGAGCGGAAGGCGCGTGGCCGCCTCGGCGACGCCCACTGGGCCCGTGCGTATGCCGCAGGGCGCGGGGCCTCTATAGAGGCCTTACTGACGGACATCGATCGCGCCAGCGTGTAGGCCAATTTCCGTTCCCGCGTTCCTCCCTCATCCTGGAATAGACGACACCGCCTGAAAGTTAGGTAAGTGTGTGCACGTTCATCGACGCAGAGGTCCCGCCAGGCTGGGTCACTGGTGTCGAAACCGATTCCCTGCCTGAGCAGGCAGCCATCACCGTTGAGACCGAGAACAGTCGATACGACCTCACGATCCTCAGCGGCCGAACGGGCGACGTGCTCGTCCGCGGCGGACGGCTGTTTCCAGAGGAGACGTCGGCGCGTCTGGTGGGGAGTTCACTCGGCGGCAGCATGGTGAAGCTGCGCGCCATTCACATCGGGTTCAGGATGGAACTCTACGCCTGCGAGCGATCCATCATCACGAGCCGTGTCCGAGCGATTCGTCTGGTCTCAGGTCTGTCTGACTAGGCCGTCACGCTGTTGTTGCGAGATCTATTCGGGACATTTCAACGCCCATGGCGCTACCTGGTCGACGTCGTCGGAACAGGAACCGCGAACACGAACCGCTGCCCGTCCGGCGTAATGTGCTTCCACTGCGGCGGATTGCCGGGCAGCGGACCCTTGACCCGGAACAGCTCGCGCGGCGCCGAGGCTTTGAACTCCGGCGTCGTCGATACCTCGACGGCCATGACTCTGATCTCCTGCGCCGCGTTGTCGTTGACGTGATAGAACAGCTCGCGCCCGTCGCTGCGCCAGTTGATGCCGCCGACGACACCGGCCTCGTTGCTGATCTTCCACTTCATCTCGCCGGCAGCCTCGCCGGTTTTGGCGTCGAACGGCCGGACGTAGACCTCGAACCGGTTCGTGTCGTTCGAGCCGAAGGCCACATAGCGGCCGTCCGGTGAGAATCGCCCCGCACCCGCCTCGAACTCCGACCGCGCGAAATCCACACCCTCGCGCTTGAGCGGATCGGTGCCGGTCAGTGGAATGGCGAGGATGATCCCGCCGCCGTCGACCATCGCGAATTGCCTGTTCGGCGAGAAGTCGGTCAACACCATACCCGCGCCGGAGGTGTACCGGAACAACTGCTCCTCCGCGCCCTGCCCCGTCCACTGCTTGCGATAGATGCCGGCGAAGCCGGCGCGCATCGAGACATACCCGACCCGGTCGTTGTCGAACCAGACCGGCGCGCTCTCGGATTCCGGCGTCGCCGTCACGGCCGTGCCTTTGCCGGTCGCGATGTCGAAGGCCCAGATGTCGTTGGTGCCCGTCTGCGAATCGGCGCGCATCACGGCCACCTTCGTGCCGTCCGGCGAGAAGGTGGGCTGCACGTAGAGGCCAGGAGCCCCGATGCGGCCGACTTCCTTGCCCTGCCGATCGAACACGGTCAGCTGGCGCAACGGAGGAAGAGGAGGAACGGAGAAGACGATGCGCTCGCCGTCGCGGCTGACGCTGCCGAAGGCACCGGGATTCGATTGCGCCGGGATCGAGTCAGGAGCCTTGAACATCGGCCGCGGCTTGCTGAACTCGAACGTGCCCGGGCCGCTCTTGACCTGCACGGACATCACGACGCGATCGGGTCCGAAGAAGAACAGCTCCTGCCCGTCGCGTTTCCACCAGACCATGCCATATCCGCCCTCGGTGGAGAGTTGCCACGTATCGACCTTGGCCTGGCTGCCGGGAGCAGGAACCGAACGGACCCAGATTTCCGCGCGGCCGGTCTCGTTCGATCGATAGGCCAGGAGCCGGCTATCTGGCGACAGCCGCGCCGCGAGCATCTCCTTTTCCGACTTCGCCACTTCGATCGGCGTACGGTCGCCCTCCGCCGGCAGCAGATAGAGCCGGCTGCCGGCAAGATCCGATTCGTAAAAGCTCAGATAACGGCCGTCGAGCGACCAGTCAGTGAGCACGATCGGGCCACCCTGATGCGCGTACAGCGTTTCCTCGGCACCGGACCCGTCGGAGGGTTTCCGGAAGATCGTGTAGCGGCTGCCGCGCAGCGCGACGTACGCCACGTACTTCCCGTCCGGCGACCACGCCGGCGCCTGCACGTTCTCGCGAGGCTTGTTCGACGTTATCTGGACGCCTTTGCCGGTCTTGATGTCGTAGACCCACAGGTCCACTGTTTCCTTCTCGAGATCCGGCTTGATCAACGCGATCCGCGCGGCGTCCGGCGACAGGGTCGGCTGATTGAAGATGTGTTTCTCGGCAATCGTCGAAATCACTTTTCCCTGGCGGTCGTACAGCGTCAGCGTGCGAGCGTTCTGTTCGAGCTGCCGCGCGATGTTGCGAGCACGTTCAGCAGGGTCCTGCTGTGGGTTCTGCGCGGCGGCCGCTGCCGCGGACAATGCAACCGCGCAGATCGCCGCTGCGATCGTCAGAAGTTTCGATGACACAGTTGCCTCCTCAGCAGTTCTGCGGACAGAGCGAAACGAGCCGGCCGTCGGCGAGCGTGACCTCGCGGATCAGACCGGAACGCGATCCGTCGCGGGCACGGCTGGCTTCCACCTTGACCGACTTCTGCATCGACGCCTCGAAGTTCTCCTTGCCAACGTCACGCTGCCGGAAGAATCCGGGCGCGGGTCCCTCGAACGACCAGGTTTCCATCTGGCCCTTCTCGTTCTTCACATCAACGAACAGATAGATGTGCGGATTCCGCCAATCGACCTTGCTGAGCGTGCCGGAGGTGGTGAACCGCTGGCTGAAATCAAACAGGGCCGACATGTTGTGGTGCGCCAAGGCAGAGCCGGCGAGGAGGCCGGCAAGACTAACCGAGAGAGCAAGCCTGCGAATCATGTCGCTCCTCCGTGGCTTCCGCCTTGAGACGGAAGATACGCTACGGTGTGCGATACGGTGACGGACGCGTCGGGGTTTCGGAAGCTCGGGTTTCCTGAGCCCTGGGCCCTGGGCCCTGGGCCGTGGGCCGTGGGCCGTGAGGCCGTGAGGCCGTGAGGCCTCATTAGACACCCGTTTGGGCCGGACGGTTTGCCTTTCTTACGCTTTCTTTCCGCGGGCGTGCTGGATGATCGCTTCCATGTGATCGAGGTACTTCTTGAACGCGCGGCGGCCGGCATCGGTGAGGCTGAATTCGGTCTTCGGCAGCCGCCCCTCGAATCCTTTGGTGCACGATACGTATCCTGCGTCCTCGAGCTTTCGTGCATGCACGCTCAGGTTCCCATCGGTCGTCTGCGTGATCCCTTTGAGCTCGGTAAAGCTGAGGGCGGGATTCACCGAGAGCGCCGTCACGATGGCGAGCCGCGTGCGATCGTGCATGAGCCGATCGAGGTTCGCCGCGCGCGCCGCCGGCCCGCCTTCGCGCTGTGCGCTCCGGCGCGGCAGGCTCGCACGGGAGATTTCGGGAGTTTCGACCCGGGCCGCCGCCGAGCGTTTAGCCGCCATGATTCCTCGCTATGTACGCGCCAAAGGCGATTTGCAGAATGCCGAAGCCGGACGCGAGCCAGAGGTCCCGCCATTCCGGTGGAGTAAACAGGGCGAACGTACCGAACGCCATGAACAGCGCGCCCAGCCACGCCAGCACCGGAACGCTGGACGAGGACCCGGCCAGCACACCCGCACCGTAAAGGAGGAGCCAGGCGGCTGGAACCAGCTCGATGGCGTCCGCCCGCACCAGCGCCACCGTCAACACCGCGCCGCCGACGATCGCCGGGAGGAATCCCTGGGCGAACCGGCGGCCGGCAGCGGACCACAAGGCCAGCTCGTAGCGGCGCGCCTTGGCGCGCATCAGCGCAAAGCCCACCGGCACGGCGATGACGGCGCAGCCGATCCAGATGGCCAGCCACTGCTCGTCCGAGGCCGCCGAACGCGCAACGATCGCTGCGGCAATCGCCAGCAGCCCCATCGCGATACCGCCCCGGCCGGACACGGCCGTGAACGGCGCGCTCCGCGCCATCGTCGTGCGGATGAATTCGAGCGATTCCATGGCGCGCTCGTTGAGGGCGACGCCGGCGGAACGGTGTTCAGGCACGTCAGACATGGTAGCTAAAGCGCTTTGCGATGTAAAGTTCGGTCGACGGTCACAGCCAGCGCCCGGTACGCGCGGAGCATCTCACGATAACTGTAATTGGCATTGCGGCCGCTCGGGTTCGGCAATACGAACACCGCCGATTCCCCGATCCGCTCCGGCTGAGGACCCAGGACGACTGCGCCGCGCCGGTCCGGAAACATCGCCCGGAAGACGGTGACGCCGACTGCAACGACCATCGCCGGACGATAGCGCAGGACCTTCCGGCGGAGCCGCACGCGGCCGGCCACGTATTCTTGCCTCGTCAACGTGTCGATGCCTGGCGTCGCCCGTGGAACGATGTTCGTAATGCCATACCCCCAGTCCGGCAATCGTTCATCGTCTTCGTACCCGATCGGCTCGGGCACGAGCCCCGAATCATAAAGCAGCTTCCAGAAGCGGTTCGAAAAGCCGGCGAAGTGATGACCCGTCAGCGCCGAGCGGACGCCGGGATTGATTCCGACGAACAGCACGCGGACGCCCGGACGGATCCGATCGCGCAGCGGTGGGAGAACCGTTGGTATTATCCGCGCCATGCGCGCCTTCATTGTCGCCGTCTTCTGCGGCGCAGCCCTTCTCCAGGCTCAGACGCAGCAGGGAACGCCATTTCGCATCGAAAGGCTGGACGCCGGTCTTGACGCGATCGTAGACGCCAATGCTCAGCTCGAGATGCTTGGCGATCGTTTTGCGCTCACCGAAGGGCCGGTGTGGATGCCCGATGCCGCCGCGGGCTATCTCCTCTTCAGCGATAACGCGGCCAACGTCATCTACCGATGGGAGCAGGGAAAGCCGCTCTCAGTGTTCCTGGAGCGCAGCGGCTACACAGGGCGAGACGTGTCCACAGTGGGCGCACAGACGGTCGCCGGCCGCGTGCCGATCCTGTTGATCGGATCGAACGGACTGGCCCTCGACCCCCAGCGCCGGCTGGTGGTGACCGCGATGAACGATCGGACGGTCTTCCGCCTCGAGAAGGACGGCACGCGGACGGTTCTGGCGGATCGCTACGAAGGCAGGCGCTTCAACGGGCCGAACGACCTGGTCGTGAAATCGAACGGCTCGGTCTACTTCACCGATACCGTCTGGGGACTACGCGGCGCCGACAAGGATCCCGCCCGCGAGATTCCGTACAGCGGAACGTTCCTGATCAAGGACGGCGTGGTCACCTTGCTGCTGAGCGACAAGGACACGCCGGGCGCGTTCGGCAACGGGATCACGCTCTCGCCGGACGAGAAGCACCTGTACGTGACCGCCGGGGTTCGCGGGACGATGCGCTATGACGTGCTGGCGAACGACACGATCGCCAACGGGAGACTGTTCGTCGCGCACGGCGTGGACGGCATGAAGACCGACGAGCGCGGCAATCTCTACACCACCAGCGGCGGGACTCCCGGCGTGGTCCAGATCACGTCGCCGGCGGGCACGCCGCTCGGCCGATTCCACCTGCCACAGCCGTCATACGAGCCGCGCCCGCGCGTCTGTGCCACGAACGTCGCGTTCGGCGACGCGGATTTCCGCGCGTTGTACATCACCGCCTGCACCCATGTCTTCAAGATACGGTTGAAGGTCGCGGGATCGAGAAGGCCCACGTAGTGTCCGCCTTCAGGCGGACCCTCCATTGATATCATCCGGCTCATGGCGCAATGGCTGGTGAAGGAAGAGCCGGATCACTATTCGTACGATCAGCTCGTGAAGGAGAGGAAGACGGTATGGGCGGGCGTGAGGAACCCGCTCGCGCAGAAACATCTGCGCTCGATCAGCAAAGGCGACCGGATCTTCTACTACCACACGGGGAAGGAGAAGGCGATCGTCGCGATCGCGGCCGCGGCGAGCGACGCCTATCCCGACCCGAAGGACGCCACGAAGAAGTCCTACGTCGTGGACGTCGCTCCGGTCAAGAAGCTCGCTCGCCCTGTCACCCTCGCCGAGGTCAAGGCCGACCCCGCGTTCGCGGACTTTCCTCTTGTCCGCATGTCTCGCTTGTCCGTCATGCCCGTCACAGACGATGAATGGACACGGATTGAAAAGATGAGTCGGTAATCTTAGATGCCCAACGCATGCCGCGCGGCAATCTGCGCGCGGCGGCGGCGGGAGGTGAGCTCCTTGAGCGTTTCCTCGAGCGGAAGCGACACCTGCTGCCCGTTCCAACCGCGCGCGAGCCTGTCTTTTACTGCCTGACGCCGCGTGAGCTCGACTCGAAAACACGAGAAGCATAACGTCCGCGGCCTCTCGACCGTCGGATCCTCATCCTGTTCGTTCCGGAACCCGTAGCGCGCTTCCTTGTCCCGGCACCCCGCGCAGAGCGGCCCTCGACTCGACGGCACCGTGTCACTCGACCGTTCACGAGGCGCTGCCGTCCACTCGTTGTGCAGCGCGAGTTGCTGACCTTGCTGACCTTGATCGGCGTGCGGAAGTGCCTGTCCCATCGTGTCCATCTCCCTGATACGGCCAATGTATCGGAGGGATGTGACAGACTAGGTCAGGGCGATAAGTGAATAGTGGAAAGTGGAAAAGTGGAAAAGTTGAAAAGTGGAAAAGTACAGGGTGTCCAGGACGACATCGACGCCCTCTTTCAGCTTCCGCTGACTGAATTCACTGCCGCGCGGAATGCTCTGGCAGCGCGAGTGAAGAAGGCTGGCGACCCCGAGGCCGCCGAGCGCGTCAAGGCACTGGCCAAACCGTCGGTCCCGGCCTGGGCCGTCAACCAGCTCTACCTGAAACACCGCATCGTGTTCGACCGTCTGCTGGAGGCCGGCGAGAAGTTCCGGAAGGCGCAGACGGCCCAGCTGGGTGGCAAGTCCGCCGATATCCGCGCACCGCTCGAATCGCGCCGCGCCGCCCTGTCCGAGCTGACGACGCGCGCGGCGAAGCTTCTCACGGAGGCGGGGAGCGCCGCCGCGCCCGACACGATGCGCCGGGTGACGACCACGCTGGAGGCGCTCTCCACCTACGCCGGTTTGCCCGGAACGCCCGAACCGGGCCGCCTTACAGACGACGTGCCGCCACCGGGATTTGAGGCATTGGCGGCGCTCGTCCCACGCGTCGATCAGTCCGGGCGCGGCACGGGCCCGACACGCATCATCCCGTTCGAGCAGAAGACGCCGCGCAAGGCAATCAGGAAGCCCGCCAGCCCGGAGGATGAGCAAGCTCGCGAAGCAGAACGAAAGGAGCAGCGTGCGGCGGCGAAGGCTGCCGTACAGGATGCCGAACGCACGCTTCGCGACGCGCGCAAGGCGGCACAGCGGGCCGAAGAGGAGTTGAAGAAGGCCGCTGCGAAGTCGAAGGAAGCAGACGCGGGCAAACAGCGCGCAGAGCAGCAGCTCGAACGCGCGACCACCGACGCAGACGAGGCGCGAAAGAACGCGCGCGCCGTGGCGGCGAAGGCTGAAGAAGCGGCTCAGGACGTTGAGGACGCCGAACGCGCGCTCGCGAAAGCGCAGCAGGCGGTGAAGGAACTGGACTGATTAATCGGCTTCCTGACCGACGCCCATCTCGCCGCTCCAGCGCTCTGCCCCAGCCACGTCCAATCCAAATTGGTCGAGCACCCGCGAGACGGTGTGTTCGACGATGTCGTCCACCGTGCGCGGCCGGTTGTAGAAGGCGGGCATCGGCGGAAGCACCACCGCCCCCATCCGCGACAGCTTGAGCATGTTTTCGAGATGGATGTCGCTGAGCGGCGCTTCGCGAACGACCAGCACGAGGCGGCGCCGTTCCTTGAGGACGACGTCGGCGGCGCGATGCACGAGGTTCTCGCCAAACCCGTGCGCCACGGCAGCAAGCGTCTTGGCGCTGCAGGGAGCAATCACCATCCCGTCGGTGCGGAACGACCCGCTCGAGATCGCGGCGCCCATGTCGCCGGGCGCATAGGCCACGCTCGCCAGCGACTCGACCTGCTCGCGCGAGTATGCCGTCTCGTGCAAAAGCGTCCGCGCGCCCCAGCGGCTGATGACCAGATGCGTTTCCGCACCTGCCTCGCGCAGGCGCTCGAGGATGCGCACCCCGTAGATCGCACCCGTCGCGCCGGTGATCGCCACGATGATCTTCATCTACGAACTACCAACCACCAACCACCAACCAGTATTATCGACCCCGTGTTCAAGCGCCAGCGGACGGGCTCCGTCATCTGCACGTCGTGCGGGGTGCTCGTCGGCGTCGGCGACGAGCGCTGCTACAACTGCAACCGATGGAACCCCGGCCTCTGGGGCTGGGCACCGGCGTTCCGCGCGCTGGGACAGGACCTCGGCTTCGTCCCCTTCGTCATCGGCGCCTGCATCGTCGTCTACGCGCTGATGCTCCTCTTCTCGCGCGGGAGCATCGAGACCAGCAACATGTTCGCGCTGTTCTCGCCGTCCCCGGAGGCGATGTTCGTGTTCGGCGCCAGCGGTGGCTACCCTGTCTTCGAGGCCGATCGGTGGTGGACCGTGTTGAGCGCGGGGTGGCTGCATGCCGGGCCGCTCCACATCTTCTTCAACATGCTCGCGGCACGACAGCTGGCGCCCGCGGTGGCCGATCTGTTCGGCCCGGGGCGGATGGTCATTATCTATGTCGCAGGCGGCGTCGTCGGTTTCACGCTGAGCTCGCTGACCGGAATCTTTATCCCCCCGATCCCGTTCATCGGCGGCGTCGGCTTCACGGTCGGCGCCTCGGCGTCGATCGCCGGACTCATCGGCGCCATCCTCGCCTACGGTCATCGAAGCGGCAGCGGCATGGCGCGCAGCTACGCCATGCAGAACGTCGTGATGCTGCTGCTGATGGGAGTGTTCATCCCGTTCGTCAACAACTGGGCCCACTTCGGCGGCTTCGCGGGCGGCTATCTCACGGCGCGGACGCTCGACCCGCTCAAGGCGGAGCGCATCGACCATCTGGCCATCGCGGTGGTTCTGCTTGCCGTGTCGATCCTTTCGGTCGTTGCATCGGTGCTGCACGCGCTGTATTTCTGATGGGCACGTTCAGCTACACGCGCAGCATCGTGGTGGTCCTGGCGGCGATGCTGCTGTTGGGATTCATCGATCAGACGCTCGAACAGACGCTGGTGATGTCGCTGGCGAACGCGCCCGTCAAGGATGAAGCGTCGTATATCGCGGTCCGTAATCGTCCGCAGGTATTGACCGCGCTCCTGGTCACGCATGCGATCGCGGCGCTGTTGACGGGATACGTACTGGCCAGGCTTGCCGGCTCGCACGAGGTCCAGCACGCTGCCGCCACCGCGGCGCTCGTCACGCTGCTGCTGGTGGCGGCATCCGTGGCGCCCAACGTGCTGGTGCCGCCTCTCTGGGTGCGCGTGGCGATGGCGGTGATCACGCCTCCGGCGCTGATTGCCGGTGCGTATATTCGCGGGCAGGCACGCGTGATTCGGGCGGAGCGGGGAGAATGAAATCCGTGATGCAGAATGCAGGATGCAGAATTCAGGAGCTGCTTGCATTCTGCATTCTGAATTCTGCATTTCTGGAGCAACCGTGAGACTGGCATATCAGGGAGAACCGGGCGCCTACAGCGAGGCGGCCGCGCTGCACTTCGGCGGGCCGAACGCGGAAACGCTGCCGTGCAAGAGCTT
>DASTBV010000185.1:0-14581 GCA_035711805.1 Vicinamibacterales bacterium | reverse complement strand
GAGCTCCGGCATCAGTACCTCCTCGCCATCGAGCCCGCGCGTTCCAAAGGGCTCCGCACGCTGGAGATCCAGACGCGCAGGTCCTCGCTCAAGATCCGCGCCCGCGAGTGGTACAGCGCTGACGCCGACTGACGCTGGTCGGTGCGAGCAGCGTTCCCGGTCGGTGCGAGGAGACTTCGCCGGAACCGTTTGCACCCTTTGAACCTTCTGAACCCTTTGAACCCTTGCTCCCGCGGCAACGTTCTGCTCAGCGGCTCCGTCTGAGAAACAGCGCCTGTGACGGAGTCCACGATGCGGAAACTGCACAAAATCGTCATCCCTGCCCTGGCATTCACGCTGCTGCCGGTGGCGGGCGCGTTCGCGGCCCAGCCGCCGCGGCCGTCCGAACGCCGGGATCGGCTCGAAGACATCCGGGATCGCCGCGAAGACCGGCGCGATCGGCGCGAAGACGTCCTCGATCGACGTGAGGATCGCCGCGATGCGCGGCACGATGGTGGCCTGCGGGATCGGCTCGAGGACCGGCGCGATCGGCTCGAAAACCGCCGCGACAGGCGCGAAGACATCAGGGATCGGCGCGAGGATCGCCGGGATCGGCGGAACTAGGATCGTTCGAATCGTTCGAGTCGTTCGAATCGTTCGAGTCGTTCGGAGCGTTCGAGTCGTTCGGAGCGTTCGAGGTGCTTATGCCGTTCGAACGCTCCGGCGCTTCCAGATGACGGCATCCACCACGTAATGAAATACGTCAGCGGGCGTCCAGGCTGGCTGATGCGCGACAGATCACCGCATCGGCAATCCAGTCGCGGGCGCCGGCGGTCTGCCCGGCCGGCGTTTCTACCGGTACGTCTTCAGGTTCTGATAGGCCGAGCGGATGTTGTAGACGCGCAGGCGATCGTACTGCGCCCAGTCCTTGTACTTCTCGAGCAGGATGGTCTTTTCCATTTCCTCGAGGCTGCGCCCCTGCCTCATTCCGGCGGTGACGGCCTCGATCAGGTCCTCGAAGAACTCGCGAGTCATCGCCACGTCGGCCTTCCGGAAGAGGCCGGTACCGTGGCCCGCCGCCAGCACATCGAAGTCGAGCGCTTCAACGGTCCGATACGACTTCAGCCACTCCGCCAGCGGGATACCGTCGTAGGGACCACATGCGCTCGGCAGCGATCGGATGTTCGTGGTCACCAGCGCATCCGCCAGGAATTCGGTGGCAAACACCACGCGCTCCGCCGGGAAGTACATCACCGTTGCATCGTCGGAATGATTGAGTCCGGGATGGATCAATTCGACCACGCGGCCGCCGAGCTCCAACCGCATGCGGTCCGAGTAGACGATGTCGGGCCGGCGGATGTCGCGCTGCAGTTCGGCCGGCGAGACCGCGCCGTCCTTGTTGTGATCCCACGTCTGGAAGAAGTTCGGCCCCCAACCGCAGACGCCGGGACGCGTCTTCGTCGGAATGTCGATCTCGTCGGGATCGATGACGCCGTTGTCGTTGCGATCGAGCATGTCGCCGGGCATGTGCGGATACCGGCCGTCCATGTTCCGCAGCATGTTCCGGTGCGCCACGAACTGCGCCGTGTCGGCAAAGACAGCGCCGCCCTCGGCGTGATCGAAATGGCTGTGGCTGTAGACGACGTAGCGGACCGGAACCTTGAACCGCTGTGCCAGCTGCTCTTTCAGCCAGGTGGAGAACGCGGTGTTGATCGGGTCGCCGAGGATGATGCCCTCGGGCGTGACGAGAAAGATCGTCGCCCAGGCGCCGTTGCGCGCCCGGTAGAGATCACCCGTCACGTTGGTGATGTCCCGCGCCGGACCGCGCGGCGCCTGCGCGGCCGCCGTCACAGCGAACGCGACGGCTGCGAGCGTGAGCGCGCCGACCCGTTTCTTCATCGCCTCTCCGTCGCCGGATTCTACAGTTTCTGAGCGTTGATGAGATCGCGCACGGCGCCCACGATCAGCTCCGGCTGATCGAACTGCACCCAGTGCGTGCTGCGATCCGCCACCACGTGCCGCGCGGCGGACGCCCGCAATGCGAGCGCGCGGTGCTGGGCGATCTCCTCCGGCGGATGGTTGCCGCTCGAGATGACGATCACCGGGATTCCCTCGGGCGGCAGCGTGGCTTCAATGGCTGGTCCCTCGGTTTCCAGCACTCGCAGGTGTGCGGCCATCGATCGAAAGCATTTCGGATCGCACCAGACTTCCTGGACCATCGGATGCACGTCCGTCGGCAGCTTGCGCACTTCGCCAACGAGCCGTTGCAGAGTGCCGGCCGCGGTCGGTCCGAACACCTTCACGAGGCGCCGGGGCGCTCCGGGCGCGCCACCGGTCAGCAGCGTCAGGGACGCGCGCACGATGCCGAGCTGCGCCAGCACGCCACCGACTCTCGACAGCCGCCTGCCCCGCCTGATCAGCCGGCGCTGCTGCGCAGTCATCGCCAGCCACTCCGTCGGCGGATCGACCAGCACCAGCCCGACAACGCGATCCGGATGCTTCGCCGCGTAGGCGCGAATCACGAAACTGCCGAACGAATGCCCCACGAGGACATATCGTTCGCCCGCGCCGACGCGATCCAGGACGCAGGCCAGCTCGTCGACGATGCGATCGAACGTTCTCGGCGACGAGGCGGGGTCGCTCCACGCGAACCCCGCGCGGTCGTAGGCGCACACTCGCGTGAACGTGGCGATTTCAGGCTGCACGAGCGACCAGCTGAGCGACGAGGCGGCGATCCCGGATTCAAGCAGCACCAGCGGAGCGCCGGATCCCGCGCACCGCGCGTGCAGACGATGGCCGCCCGCCTTCGCCGATGACCGGAAGCGGCTTCGGCGCGGCAGGCCTAGCTCGATGAGTTCACCCGGTGGCGCGAACCGGCGGCGGCGGATCGAGACCTGCTGGTAGATCACGCCCGCCAGGAGAAGCGCCGCGACGACTGCAGCTGCGGCGCCCACCTTCAATCGGGCGTCGGCCGCTCGATGCTGTCGATAACGACGAACTCGACCGGGCCGCGCTGTGATTCGAGCCGCAGGCCGAGCTGCTCGTGCAGCGCCGCGAAGATCGACGGCGCGTCGTTCGCCTGCGCCTGCCCCGCCGCGGCGCGCAGGTTATCCGGCGTCCAGCGCAGCTCGAAGTCGAACTGGCCCTTCAGGCCGGTCCGATCGAGAACCATACGGCTCAATCCGAAGCCGCCCAAGGCGTTCACGAGGGCCTCCATCGACTGGCCGGTGCCGGTCATCCGGCCGACCGTGTCGTTGACCGACGTATTGGTTCCGCACGGACTTGCCGCTCCCGGCTGCGCCGCCGCACAGTTCTGCGTGGACGGCTTGAGCTGCGGTCCGAGCCTGCCGTCGGGGCGCGCCAGCACCAGCGCGTAGACCTGCTCCTGCCTGGTCTCGGTGTGCGCCACGAGCTTGAACCGATCGCGCAGCAGGGCACGGGTCATCGCCGGGTTGTCGGGTTTCGCGATCTCGGGCGGGCGCGCCTGGATGTCGAAGCGTTCTGAACCGATCCAGCCCGGCCCGCCGGCAAGCTGGAACGGGCGGAGACGATACGCATAGACGATCAGCTGCCGCGCCGTCACGTTCGAGGCGGTGAAGCTCCCGGCGCGGCCGCTCGTGGACGAGTTCGTGGCGCCGCTGTTATTCGGCTTGATCGACGCGACCTCGAACGCCACGTCAACCGACGTCGCGATTGGCGTCTGCGCGGCGGCCAGCGCCACCCAGGACAGCCCGGCGAGCAGGACGGCTCCGTGGATCGTCTTCATAGCTGACAAGTCTAGACGGAGAGGCGCCTGTCGCACTTATCATTTGATGATGGTTGTGATGTCCGGTTATCAAACGATGATCGAGGACGCCTTCGAGCGTCGGTCCGAAATTGCGCCTGCGACCGTCGATCGCGGACTTGCCCAGGCGCTCGATCAGGTTCTTCAGGAGCTGAACACGGGCCGTCTTCGCGTTGCGGAAAAGATCGACGGCACCTGGGTCACGCACCAGTGGGTGAAGAAGGCGGTGCTCCTCTACTTCAGGACGCACGACAACCACGTGATGCCCGGCGGCGGCCGCTCCTGGTTCGACAAGGTGCCGCTGCGCTTCGCCGGCTATACCGAGGAGCAGTTCCGGCAGGATGGATTCCGCGTCGTTCCACCGGCGACGGTTCGCGCCGGCGCGTTCATCGGCCGTAACGTCGTGCTGATGCCGTCCTACGTCAACATCGGCGCCTACGTCGGCGAAGGCACCATGGTGGACACCTGGGCGACGGTCGGCTCCTGTGCCCAGATCGGGAAGAACGTTCACCTCTCCGGCGGCGCCGGCATCGGCGGGGTGCTCGAGCCGCTGCAGGCCAACCCGACGATTATCGAGGACAACTGTTTCGTCGGCGCGCGATCGGAAATCGTCGAAGGGGTCATCGTCGAGGAGAACGCCGTGATCTCGATGGGCGTCTTCATCGGCCAGAGCACGAAGATCTACGACCGCGCGACGGGCGAGGTGATCTACGGCCGCGTGCCGGCAGGATCGGTCGTGGTGCCGGGCAGTCTGCCATCGGCGGACGGCACGTATTCCCTGTACTGTGCGGTCATCGTCAAGCGCGTCGACGCGGCCACGCGCGCGAAGACGTCCATTAACGAGCTACTGAGAAACTGACGTGAAATTCAACATGCAAAATTCAAAATGCAAACACACGCTCGAGTTTGCATTTTGCATTTTGAATGTTGCATTGCTTCGGCTATGACACTCGCCACCGCGACCGATATCCAGCGGGACACACTGGAACTGGCGGAGCGGCTTATTGCCTGCCGGTCGCTGACACCGGACGATGGCGGCGCGCTGGACATGATTGCCGCGCGGCTGACGCCGGCCGGCTTCGCCTGCGAGCGGATCGATCGTGGCCCCGTCAGGAACCTGTGGGCGCGCCGTGGAAGCGCAGCGCCTCTCATCTGCCTTGCCGGTCATGTCGACGTCGTGCCGCCGGGTCCGGTGGATCGCTGGACGAGCGACCCGTTCTCGCCAACCCGGCGCGATGGCCGCCTGTTCGGGCGCGGCGCCGCGGACATGAAGGTCTCCGTCGCGGCTTTGGTCACCGCCGCGGAGCGCTTCGTCGGCCGGGAGCCGCATCATCGCGGATCGCTGGCGCTTCTCTTCACCTCGGACGAGGAAGGGGCAGGAATCGACGGTACCGCCGCCGTCGTCCGCGAACTGCAGGCGCGGGGGGACCGCATCGACGCGTGCATCATCGGCGAGCCGACGTCGGTCGAGCGCCTGGGGGACACGATCAAGAACGGCCGCCGCGGATCGCTGAATGGTGTGCTGCGGGTCAACGGCATTCAGTGCCACATCGCCTATCCCGAACGCGGGCGCAATCCCGTGCAGGCGGCGCTGCCGGCCCTGGCGGAGCTGGCGGCGGCGGAGTGGGACCGCGGCAACGAATACTTCTCGCCGACCAGCTTCCAGATCTCCGACATCCATGCGGGCACCGGCGCCAACAACATCATCCCCGGCTCGCTGGACGTGATGTTCAACTTCCGGTTCTCAACGGAATCAACGGCGGATCAACTGAAGGCGCGCGTGCAGGCGGTGCTCGACGCCCATCGGCTCGACTACGAGCTGAACTGGTCGCTCTCCGGCTCGCCGTTTCTATCGCCGCGCGGCGGTCTGGTGGACGTGATCAGTGCGGCGGTGGCGCAGGTCACCGGCGTCACGCCGGCACTGTCAACGAGCGGCGGCACATCGGACGGACGTTTTCTCGCCGGCGTGTCGCGTGAGGTCGTGGAGTTCGGTCCGCTCAGCGCATCGATTCACGGCATCGACGAACACGTCCTCATCGCCGATATCGGGCCGCTGAGCGAGGTGTACGAGCGGACGCTTGCCATGCTGCTGCCGCGCACCGCGTAAGAGGTCAGCGGCGTACGCTGGCGTCGCCGTCGAACTCGGCGCGAGCGGCCGCCTGCTCCATGCCAACCCGGCCGATGACGATCTCGGCACGCGCGTAGCTTTCCGGACGGATCGGCACGCCGGCCATCCCACGCAGCATCGCCAGCTGTCCAACGTGCGTCAGCGCATCGGCCAGCGGTCCCTGAATCAGCTTCTCGACCGGGTGCTCGACCGGACCGCGCAGCGACTCGTTCGAGGCGAGCGCGCCATCGAGCGCGGCGAGGCGATCGAAGAAGCGCGCCACCTCCGCATCCCAGTCATCGCTTCCTTCCGCCTTCCACGACGCATCTCCGTGAGCCATGCGGACAGCCCACGACATCAAGTCGGCCAGGTGCGCCACGATGAGCACTGGCTGTCTCGTTGCGGATCCGAAGGTCATGCTGCCGAAGTTCGACGGCGTCTCGCGCAGGACCTTCGCGGCACGATAGGTCAGCGTTGCAACCAGGTGGCGCAGTACGGTCCGCGCAGCATCAAGGTGAATGGGTTCCACGTAAAACCCTCCAACTTTTGAACACGCGCGCCCGAGCGTGTTCCGTAGTGAACCTTGCCCGCTATCTCGAACATAAACAATCGCTTACGAGACGATGACGAGAAGCGCTGTGCCGAATCGCATCATGGCGCACACCGTTGCACGGTCGCTGCGATTTGACGGAAATCATTCCGCCCGAACGCCTTAGCTTAAACCCGGGCCGTGGCACTCCCGTTGCTCAGTTGTGCAGCAACGATAGGTTCACTCGTGTCAGCTCCCGTTCACTCGCAGCCACGTCAATGGCAGGTGCACGCTGGTGGAAAGATCACCCGTGTCCCCTCGAAGGCGCCGCCGTCGAATCCGACGACGCGGCGGCGCACGGATCTGCAGGTCTCGCCGCTCGCGGCACGCCTGTACGTGGGCGTTGTGTGCGCAGTTGGCGGAGCGGTGCTCGTCGGGGCCGCCGATGGCGGTACGGACCAGCCGTATGCGCTCGCCGCCTTCTTCGCGATTTCCCTGGTCGCGTCGCTCGCACGCGTGGAGATCGGGTTGGGAGGCGGCGCAACCCTCACGGCGTGTCACATTACCGACCTGCTTGCGCTCCTGATCTGCGGCCCCGACGCGGCAGTACTGGTGTCGGCGGGGAGCGCCTGGACGCAATGCGCGGTCCGCAGCCGGACGAAGAATCCGCTGCATCAGACGCTGTTCAGCATCGCGGCGCTCGCGCTGTCGATGGCGGTGGCCGGCCGTGTCTATGTTGAACTCGGCGGCGCCGCGGCTGGCCCGTCGCTTCTGTTGAAGCCGTTCGCGGCGGCCACCACGGCGTTCTTTATCTTGAACTCCGGTTTGGTGGCCGGCGCCGTGTCGCTGTCGACGGGCGATTCAATCCGCGCCGTCTGGTCCGATTTCATCCTTTCGGTCTGGCCGGGCTATCTGATCGGCGCGGGCCTCAGCGCCGTCATCGCGCAGGGCATCAACTCGCAGGACTACTGGCTGGTGCCGCTGCTTGCGGCGTCGCTGGCGGTGCTGCACCGCAACTATCAGGCGTGCCTCGCGCGCATGGCCGACGGCATCACCGACGAATTGACGGGTTTGCCGAACAAGCGCTTCGCCATCGATTACGTCCAGCGGGAACTCGCGCGCGTGACGCGCACCGACGGCAAGCTGACGCTGGCGCTGCTCGACATGGACGGCTTCAAGCGGGTCAACGACATCGGCGGCCACGCCGCTGGGGATCGCGCCCTGCGCCATGTCGCCTCCTGCCTCTCGCGGACGCTGCGCGTCACCGACCTGTGCGCGCGTTACGGCGGCGACGAGTTCCTGATCGTCCTCCCCGGCTGCAGCGGACCGGATGCGCAGCGGCGGATCGAGAAGATGCAGGCCGAAATCACCGCCACCGGCAAGGAGGCGCAGTTCGAGGCCGAGTTGAGCATCTGCGCCGGCATCGCGGTGTTCCCCAAGGACGGCAACACCTTCGAAGCGCTCTTCGCCGCTGCCGACGCCCGGATGTATCGCGGCAAGTTCGCGCGCGCCCGCCGCCTCGGCTGACCCCAGCTCCCCAGCTACCCAGGCCACCCAGCGACCCAGGCAACCCAGCTACCCAGGCAACCCAAACTACGGCACCGTCACCGTGCTCGACGTCTGCGTGTCGGTGCCTCGCGCCCAGCCGGACTTCGACACCGAATCGACCGCGCAGGTGAACGAGCTGCCGCTCGGAGCGCTGGCCGAATTCGAATAATCGACTGCCTTGCCGTCGGACCCCGTTGCGACCGCGAACGTGTCCGTTGCCAGGCCTGTCCAATGACCGGCGACGGAGGCGCCCGGCACCGGAATGCCGGACGCGTCGTAGATGAACACGTCGCAGCGGCCTTGAGCGCGCGATCCGCCCTTCTTGATCAGCACCGCGTCGACGCGTTCGACGTGCAGCCGCTGCGACGAGCCATTCTGCACGTTGACCGTAACCACCGCGCTGGACTGCTGCCCAGCGGTGTCCGTCGCGTCGACCACGATCTGATGCGAGCCATCGGTCAGGAGCATGGTGTTGAGCGCCGCCTCCCACCGTCCGCCCTGCGATGTTCCGCTGGCCAGCGCCATCGTGATCGGGGCACCGCCGTCCACTCGATACGCCGCGGCGGTTACACCTTCGAGGTCGCTGATGATGGCCGCCACAGTCACGCTGCCGAATACGGCGGCTCCATTTGCCGGCGCGGCAATCGAAACCTGCGGCGCCACATCGCCGGGCGGCTGCACGACGCCGCCCGACGCGAGAGAGAGCTCCGTCAGCGCGCGCAGGAACATCGCCTGCTGGTTGATGGTCGGCTCGCTGTAAAACCAGTCGCCGGTGTCGGTGTAATCGGGCCGCCGGTTGCCGTTGCGATCGGTTGCGCCAGGAACAACAACGCCCTCGATCGGATGGTTCGCCGTCGCGCGCCAGTGCGGCACGCGGGTGTATTCCGTCACCGCCTGGCTGGAGAGCCACGATTCACCGAACGGGTTCCGCCCGAAGATCCACGCCAGCTGATCGACCGCGTAGTCGTAGTACTGCCGCTCGCCGGTCCGGCGATGTACCCAGAGGGCGTCGTTGGCGCTGGACGCGGAGTTGTCGTTCTGACCGAAGTCGCCGTAGATCCATTCGTCGTTGAAGCGGTAGGCGTTTCGGCGCTGCGCGTGAATGGCGGCGTCCCATCGCGCTTTCATCTGGGCGACGATGCGCGCCCGGTCGGCCTCGCTGGCAAAGTCGTAGTAACGCATCAGCGCAAACGACGTCTGAAAGTTCCAGCCGCTCGGATGGGCCCAGTCGCCCGCATCGAGGTGCGCCCGCACGCGCGCCGATGCATAGGCGAGATACTTGGAGGCCGGCGTCTGTCCGGCCGCGATCTCCGCGCGGTGCAGCTCCAGTGCGCCCAGCGTCAGCCCGATCTCGACGTCGCCAAAGTAGAGCCCTCCGCCATACACCTTCGGCTTGACCCGCGATTGATTTGCAAACGCCCAATCCCACGCGATCCGTGCGGCGTTCAGATACCTCGTGTCGTTGAACAGCCGCGAGCCGACAGCCCAGGCGTAGACCGGCTTGGCGGTGATGTCCGCATACCTGTCGGTGTCGAGCGGCCGGTCATCGGACGTCCCCGGCACGTTGTCCGTTTCGCGATCCGGACGCCCGTCGAACGCGGCGCTGTACCCATTGAACACGCGCTCGAAGACGGAGCCATCTGTATGCTGCATCTTCAGCATCCAGTCGAGCGCCGTGGGAACGACATCTCGAACGTCCCCGACGCCGTTGTGATCGTCGTCAACAGCCGACAAGTAGGCGTCGTGCTCCTCGAGCGTCAGCAGCAGCACGTAGGCGGCCCATGGCGTATTGCCCATGTACTTGTTGTAGTCGCCGGCGTCGGACCAGCCGCCCGAGACGTCGAGGCGTCCGTTCGGAAGAGCGAGGTAGTCCTGCTGAATCAGCGCGTTATCACCGCCGCCCTTGTCCTTGCGCGTCGCCTGCCGTGCGTCGTCCAGGTGATCCGCGGCGTGACCGCCGAATGCGCCGTCGAGCGACGCCCAGCTATAGGGAGCGCCGGTCATCTGCACGCGAAAGAACTCGAGCGGCCGCAGCCGCGCAACGTCGTAGACGTCAGCGGCGATCACAAATGGCAGCGAGAACATCCCGTTGCTTTCGACGCGATAGCGGCCGGGTCGGATATCGGCTCCGGTGAAATCGATCAAGTAGGTGTCGCCAACGGCGTCGTTGCCGGTCCATCCACCCGGATAGAACGTCACCCGCGCGGCATCGCCGGAAAAAGCCTCGAGGTTGTTCTCGTCGAGTATCCGGAACGAACGCGTCACCAGAGTGCCCGCGGGCACCGCGAGCACCGCACTCATCGGATCGCCCGGCGCGTATCCGAGCTGCGACGTGAACACGGCACCGGCCGCGCGCGGACCGCTCTGCGCGATCAGCAGACAGACGGCGAGAAGGAGAAGTCTTTTCATGAGATTTTGGTGAACTCGGTGAGCTCGGGCTGGCGCGCGAGCAGAATCAGTGCCAGCCCGGCAATTGGTGAGTCAGGGCTTCTGGCCGCAATCTCACTGGATCGAAAGAGCCACCGCGCCAATGTCACTCACCGAGCGGACATTGGTCTCGCGCTAGGCTTAAAGGCCGACCTGGAGGGGCACTGTCTTAGTTTGAAGGTTTCCGATTGGCGTGCGAGGCAAAACCTCCAGATGAGGATGTCGATGCGTCGATTCACGCGCTTGACGAACGGACATTCAAAGAAGGTAGAGAACCACGAGCACGCGCTGGCGTTGCATTACGTCCAACTACAACTTCGCGCGTCCGCAGAAGGCGCTTGGCGGTACGCCAGCGATGGCTGCTGGTCTTGCAGATCGCCCGTGGTCGATTGAGGAAATCATCGGCCTGTTGGACGTGGCTGAAAAAAAAGCGGCGTAGCTGATGCCTTTCGCCTAAAGCACTTGCGCGTCCCGTCATGCTTCGGTTCAGCCGCCGACTGCGCGAACTGCGGAAAGCGGCTGGCATTAGTCAGAAGGAGCTCGGGCGCCGCGCGTATGTGACCGAGGATTTCGTGGGACGAATGGAGCTCGCCAAGCAGTTTCCATCACTGGAAACGATGGCGCTGCTGGCGCTGGCGTTGGATTGTGACGTATTGGATTTGCTGGTGCCGGAGAGTTAGATCGAGCTGCTCACAATAGACACGCGCACACGACCTACCACCACCATTTACCGTTCCCGCGAAAGAACCAAATACGACCCAGTTCCACGTGAACCGAGAGCGTGTAAAAGAGGCACCCAACAAACCCGATCGTGGCGAGCCACCGTAGCGGCGTGAAGTCAAGGTAGCCCGCCAGGTATGCCAAACCAGCGAACGCAAAGCCAGCCAAAGTTCCCCAGAGCGCGCGTCGAACGGCATTCGTGTGCTGCTGCTCTCGTGTCAGGCTCACGGCTTCTTCGCTATCCCCGCTATCCATTTTAGAGGGTGGATTTACTCGGTGCGATAGGCTTCGGGCAAATCTTGCTACATTTGTGAAAGTGCCGAGCCAGGGGGGCAAACTGAGACAGTGCCCCTGGAGGTCGGCCTCCATCCTCGCCTGTATGCCGCATGAAATGCCCGACTGGCTCGAACCGATGGCCGCGACGCTCACCGAGGAGCGGTTCACCGGCAGCGACTGGCTGTTCGAGCGAAAGTTCGATGGCGTCCGGCTGATCGCCTACAAGCGCGGCGGCGACGTCCGGTTGTATTCGCGCAACCGCCTTCCGCAGAACCTGCCGTCTGTTGCCGCGGCGATCGCACGCCTTCCGGTGGACGAAATCGTCCTCGATGGCGAAATCACGTGGGACGCGCCCTCGGCTGACGGCTACGGCGAGGCAGGTCCGCACAGTGGCTATCACGTCTTCGACATCCTCTGGCTGAACGGCCACAACGTCACGTCGCTGCCGCTCGAAGATCGGCGAGCGCTGCTGCGGGAACTGCCGCTCACCGCCCCGATGCGCCGCGTCGAGCCGCTCGACGACGCGGAGCCATGGGACCGCGCGCGGCGCGAAGGCTGGGAGGGCGTGGTTGCCAAGCGGCGCGGCTCGCCCTACGAGCACCGGCGGTCGAAGCACTGGCTGAAGATGAAGTGCGAGCTCTCGCAGGAGCTCGTCGTCGGCGGCTTCACCGATCCACAGGGCGCCCGCGTCGGCCTCGGCGCGCTGCTCGTCGGCTACTACGAGGGCGCGGACCTGGTGTTCGCGGGAAAGATCGGCACCGGCTTCGATACGAAACTGCTCCTCGATCTGCGCGCGCGGCTTGACGCGCTCGAGGTTTCACAGCCGCCGTTCACGAAGGCCATCGGTCTCCCGCGGCTGCGGGCGCACTGGGTCCGCCCCGAGATCGTCGTACAGGTCGGCTTCATCGAATGGACGGGGAACGACAAGCTGCGCCACCCGCGTCTGCTCGGCGTCCGCTTCGATAAGAACGCGCAAGAGATTGTCCGCGAATATCCGGCTCGAGCCGGACTCCACATAAGCAGGGAGCGGCCGTGATCACGATCACGCATCCGGACAAGGTGCTGTTCCCTGAGGACGGCATCACGAAGGGCGATCTCGCCGCTTACTACGAGAAGATCGGCCCCATCATCGTGCCGCAGCTGCGCGGACGGCCGTTGACGATGGAGCGATATCCGCAGGGCATCGGCGCGAAGGGTTTCTGGCAGAAGGATGTGTCGAAGGGATTCCCGTCCTGGCTGCAGCGGGTCGAGGTTCCGAAGAAGGACGGCGTCGTCCATCACCCCGTCGTCACCGACCAACAGTCGTTGATGTGGGTGACGAACCAGAACACGATCACGCATCATGTCTGGGTCTCGCGCCTTCCGGACCTGCACTATCCGGACATCTGCGTGTTCGACCTCGATCCGTCGAAGGACGATGTGAAGTCGGTGCGCGCGGCGGCCGTCGGCCTGCGCGATCTGCTCGACACGCTCGGCCTGCCCTCATGGATCAAGACGACGGGCGGCAAGGGTTTCCACATCGTGGTGCCGATCGACGGCAAAACGCCGATGGGCACGGTGGTGCGATTCGCCAATGCGGTTGGGACGTTCTTCGTCAGCCTCGCGCCCGATCAACTGACGCAGGAGTTCAGCAAGGTGGACCGTCGCGGCCGGATTTACGTTGATACCGGCAGAAACGGCTACAGCGCTACCTTTGCCGCTGCTTACACAGTGCGGGCGAAAGCAGGGGCGCCGGTGTCGGCGCCGTGCACATGGGAAGAGGTCGAGCGAGGTGAGGTTGGTCCCGCCACCTTCACGCTGCGCAACATGCCGAAGCGCGTGGCGAAGGTTGGCGACCTCTGGGCCGACATGCGCAAACGCGGTCGATCACTGAAGCAGCCGATGGAGAAACTGAAGCGGCTCCTGCCGCAATAGAGGCCTGGGGAACCCTTCACCGCAATCCAGACATGCTTCCGATCACCGCCGCGACGACCGCGGTGAAACCGGTGAGGGTGACGCCGAGCATCCACATCACCAGGCGTTCCACCCGGTCGAACCGCCGATCGACGTGCTCGAACCGTTGATCGACATCGCGCCGGAGCTCCTCGAACCGTTGATCGACATCGCGCCGGAGTTCGCGAATCGCGTCCACGGTGCTTCCTCGGACATCGGCCATGAAGACTGCCTGTTCCTGGATACGCCCTTCCAGTGTCGCCAACCGCTCTTCGACGCTCGGCACTGAACCTCCTGTCCGGGCGTCTACGGCCCGATTCTACATCGTCACGTTGCAGCGCCTGTGCCGAGATGAAAACCTTGGTAAACACGCGTACGGCTCGCGCAAGATCGCAATTGCTGCGATCTCATCGATGTCGCGGCGAAGCAGATTACGCAACCCGCCATCACAGCGCGCGCAGCACCTGCTTCGCGGCGCGGCGGCCGCTCGAGATCGCGCCGTCCACGGTGCCGGTGCCGCCCTCGGTCTCTGCCGCTTCCCCGGCAAAGAAGAGCGTGCGGCGAAGCGGCCGCGCCAGCGCCGCCGTCGCGCCGGTCCCACCGACTGCCACGTAGCTGTACGCGCCGCGGGCGAAGGGATCGTGCTCCCAATCATGCGTCCAGAAGCCTTCAACGAGCGCTCGCAGCCGCTGCCGCGACATCCGCAGCTGCCGCGCCAGCGACGTCACGGCACGCGACTCGAGCTGGTTCAGCGGCAACTGCGATAGCCGGCGCGCACCTGGTCCGCCACACCATCCCACGATGATCGGTGTGCGCATCGGATAGTTGGTCCACCAGGTCGGGAAGTCGGAGTCGCGTGAATGAAGGAAGCTGAGGTCGTCGTACTCCGAAGCCCAGAAACGTTCGCGCAACCGGAACACGACGCGGACGACGGATCCGACCGCCAGCTGGTTCAACGCCCGTTGCTTTTCATCCAGCGCCGGGATGAACTCGATTGCGCCGACGTCATCCGATGAGGCTTTGAGGACGCCAAGCGGCACGGCAATGACCGCTGCACGCGCATCAATAGCGAAGCGCGGCCGCCGGTCGGGATGCTGCACGTGCACTTCCACGTTCCCGGGCTGCCAGCGCACCCGTGTCACAACCGCACCGAGGCGGATTCGCGCGGCGAGGGGCGCGGCCAGCCACTCGACGACGCAATCGTAACCGTCGATCACGCGGCCCAGCCGTCGCTCCTCGACATCGTCGGCAGGCCAGCCGCCATCGGCCAGCGCGTGCA
>DASTBV010000184.1:0-55029 GCA_035711805.1 Vicinamibacterales bacterium | reverse complement strand
CCGCCCCGTCCGCCACCGCCGCCAAACGACGGATAGGGCCGTGGGTTGATCATCAGCCGGTCGAGGAAGAGGTCGATCGACGCCGCCATCACTTCAACCGCGTCGGGTGCGTTGTTGTCGAACGCGTGGTCGGCGCCCTGGATCAGCGTCAGCGTCGTCGGCACCTTCAGCGCATGGAGCTTGGTGAAGAAATCGACGCTCGACGCCACCGGGATCGTGTTGTCGTTCGTGCCGTGAATGAAGATTGTCGGCGCGAACTTGTCGCTGATATACGTCGTCGGTGAAGCTGCCGCTATAGCCTCCGGCGTCGCCTGTCCCTGCGGCCAGAGGCTGCCGGCGATCTGCGCGCTTGCCAGCGGATAGACGCCGATCGAGGCGTTCACATCGGAGCTGACGCCGGGATTGCCCAGGTCGCCCTCGAATTCCGTCCTCCCGTTCGTGCCTGCGGCCATCAGCGACAGCATGCCGCCGGCCGAGTACCCGGCGACAACGATTCTGTTGGGTTCGATTCCGAGCTTCCCGGCGTTGGCGCGGGTCCAGCGGATCGCCGCCTTGACGTCGTGGATCTGCGCCGGCCAGAAGCCCTCTTTCGCCAGCCGGTAGTTGGCCGAGATGTTCGTGTAGCCCCGCGCCCCGAGCGCCTTGGCGTCGTTGATGATGTAGCCGGCGCTCTTGTTCCCGGCGAAGAAGCCGCCGCCGAAGAGATGAATGATCGCCATGCGCTTCGGCGTCACGCCCTGGGGCGGCTGGTAGACGTCGAGCTTGAGATCGATGGTCCCGGCCTTGGCGAAGACGACGTCCTTCTCGACGAGCCGCAGGTTCCCGATGTCCGGGGCGGCGGGTCCCTGCGCGCGTGCCGCGATTGCGGTCAGCGCGGGTGCCGCGGCCAGTGCAGTCGATGCTTTGACGAATCCTCGCCTGGTGACTCGGGCCATGCGTCTCTCCTCTGCGTGAGCGGGTTGATGATGACGGCGGAATCATAATGCATTCGGCGGCGCCTCGAATTGCGGCTCGCGCACTCCCGGGGGCACGAACCGCGCGAGCATCAGCAGTCCCGGGATGCCGAGCACCATCGTCAACAGGAAGAACGCCGGCCAGCCGACGGCGTTGACGGTGAACCCGGTCACGGGCCCGGCGACGACGCGCGGCAGTGCCATCAGGCTCGAGAAGAGCGCGTACTGCGTGGCGGAGAAGCGCTTTTCGGTGAGCCGCAGCAGGAGCACGCCGAAGGCGCCCATGCCCAGGCCTGCGGTGAACACCTCGAACCCGACACCGCCATACATCGCCACGAGGTTAGGGCGGTCGAGGACCGAGAGCAGGAAGTAGCCGGCATTCGAGAAGATCTGAACCACGCCGAAGATCCAGAGCGCATGGCCGAGGCCGGCGATCGTCGTGACGATCCCCCCGGCGAACGTTCCGAGGACGGTCAGCACGACCGAGAGCGACGCCAGCGCGATGCCGCGATGCACGGCGTCGTAGCCCATGTCGATCAGGAACGGGCGGGTGAGCGACTGCGTGAGCTGATCGCCGAGCTTGTAGAGAACGACGAACGCGAGGATCTCCAGGGCGCGATGGCGGCGGAGCATTTCGGCGAACGGCAGCCACACCGCATCGCGCAGCGTCCGTGGCGGCGCCGGCCGCGCCTCCGGTTCCGGCGAACGCCACGTCAGCGCCACCATCAGCGCGAAGACGAGCGCGAGCAGCGCGTTGACGGCCGGCCAGCCGATGCGGGCGGCGAGCGTAATCGCGGCTCCTCCCGAGACGAGCATCGCCGCGCGATAAAAGGCCAGCCGCGCGCCGACGGCCGCTCCCTGTTCCTCCTTGCGCAGCACCTCCACGGCGTACGCGTCGATGGCAATGTCCTGCGACGCGGAGGCGATCGCGATCGCGAAGGCGAGCGCGCCGACGACCCAGATCGCATCCGGCCGTTCACCGGCGCCCGCCAGCAGCAGCACGAGGGCCGCCAGGACAATCTGTGTCACCGCCATCCATCCGCGGCGCCGTCCCCAGAACGGCGGCACGTACCGATCCATGAGCGGCGACCAGATCACCTTGAACGACCACGGGGCCTGCGCCAGCGTCAGCAGGCCGACGACGCGGAGGTCCACGCCGATGTCGCGCATCCAGTCCGGAATCGCGTACCAGACGAGGCCCAGCGGGAGGCCGGACGCGAACGAGAGCAGCGACACGGAGAGCGTGCGTCTCGATCGCAGCGCCGCGAGGAGGACGGTCAGCGAAGAGGCAGACGCGGATTTCATTTCCGTGGCGCGAACCCTGCGGGTTCGCGAGCGAGCCTGAAAGGCTCGCCCCACGAAATCCTCGCTACACGCATTCGAAGGACACTAATTCGTCGCGGCAATCGGCTCGACCACCAGGAACTCGACGAGATCGAACACGTTCCGGCGATGGCTGCGCCGGTCTTCGGCCACGGTGGAAGACGAGGTCGTGACGATGACGAGATCGAGGCTCGGGATGACGAAGATGTACTGACCGCCGAAACCCCATGCGAAGTAGGCACGATGGCCGCCCAGCTCCCGCATCCACCAGCCGTAGCCGTACTCCTGGCCGCTCCAGAACGAGCGCGCCCGGGTGATGAACGACCGATCGATCCACGATTCGGGCACGATCTGACGTCCCTTCACCCGCCCACGATCGAGGTAGAGCTGCCCGAAGGCCAGCATCTGCCGCGGCGTCATCAGCATGTCGTTGCCGCCGAAGTAGATGCCCTGCGGGTCCCGCGGCCACTGCGGCAGAGTAAAGCCGAGCGGCGCCGCGAGCTGCTCGTTGGCGAACTGCCACGTGCTCTTCCCGGTGGCTTTCGTGAGGATCGCGGACAGCAGGTGCGTGTTGCCCGTGCTGTAGTCCATCTCGCTTCCCGGCGCGCTCAGCAGCGGACGCGCCAGCGCGTGCTGCACCCAGTTGCGGCTCTGCACCCACGCCCCGTAATTCCGGTTGCTCGTCGTCTCCAGGCCCGACCTCATCGTCAGCAGGTCTTCGACCGTGATCTTCTGCTTGGCCGGGTCGCGATCCTTCGCCAGGGCGGGGAAGTAGCGGACGATTGGTGTGCCGGTGTCTGGAATGAGGCGACGGTCGATGGCAACGCCGACCAGCGCGGAAATGATGCTCTTGGCCGCCGATTTAATGTTGGCCAGGCGCGTGGCACGCGCGCCGTTGTAGTAGCGCTCGACCAGGATCTCGCCGCGCCGGCTGACGATCAGGCTGTGCAGGCGCGGCAGATCGGCGGCGAGCGTCAGCGCCTCCTCGAACCGCGGCGCTAACGGCGCGCGACGCGCTTGTTCCGCAGGGCTGGTAGCCGCCACCAGCAGGACACACCCGAGCCCGACGGTCGCCGTCAACGCGGATTTCATCTCGTGGCGCAAACCCTGCGGGTTCGCGAGCGAGCCTGAACGGCTCGCCCCACGAAATCCGCGCCACGCGCATTGGACCGATGCGCTAGTCGGTGAAGACGGTAAGTGTGCGCGACTGAATCAGCCATGTGCCGTTGCGCTTGACGAGCCGGTCTTCGGAACGTCCCATTGCCGCCGCCGTCATCTTGCCGTCGCTGTCGCGCCGCACCGTCTGCCAGTAGGACTGGTGCAGCGCCTCGCCCGGCTTCGGGAACGAGATGCGCACGTTGCTGACCACGTGGTACAGATTGGCCGTTGGCAGTCCCTTCGCCTTGTTCGCGTCGCGCCGCTGAATGAGGCCGGTCACGATCCCGCGAATCGCGGCGTGCCCCTTGCTGATGCTGCCGTTCGAATCGATCGTCGCGTCCTCGGTGAACACCGCAACGTAGCCGTCGGCGTCCAACGAATCAACCGCCCAGACGTAACGGGCCATGACGTCCTCGACCGCGATACGGTCCTCGTAGGTACCGAGAGCAGACGCGCCTGACACGGCTCGCCCCACGACCCTGTCCTGCGCCGTGGCGAGCACGGGTGCGGTCAGGAAGACGATCACCGCGGCGTGATGCAGGCGCATGGCGTATCCCTACTTTGCCTGCGCGCTGTTGAACATGTCGCGGGTCATGCGCCATTCCCCGTTCGGCTGGCGACGGTAGATGCGGAGAAAGTTTCCACTGGTCTTCGCCGTGGGACCGCCCGCCCTCGGCGTCGCCTCGACGGTGAACGTTCCCCGCTGATACGCCAGGTCGCCATCCACGACGGTTTCGACGGGCGTCCAGGTTTCGACAATGTCGAATTGTTTGAACACGCGGCCGTTCGCTTCGTCGTTCGCCGCTTTGCCAACCAGCGGCGCCCGGCCGGACGCGATCATGATGTGGTCGTCGGTCGTCAGGCTGCTGAGCGTGGCGATGTCCTCGTCGTTGATCGCCTTCAGATAGCGCCGGTTGAACTCGGTGATTGCCGCGAGATCCTGCTCCACCGTCGGCCTGGCACCCGCAGGTCTGGACTGGGCAGCCGGCGTGCCCGCGCCGGCCAGGATCGCCGCCCCAATCGTCAGTGCCGCCACGTATGTGCGCATCACCACGCCTCCGGAACCCCGTCGTAGCGGAGAAACTTGCCCGTGTCCGCGATCGTCACCGCGTCGATGGTCTTGATCATGTTGCCCACGGTGAACGACGTCTCGAGCATGCCCTTGAACTGGCCCTTCAGATACATCTGGTGCTCCGTAAGCGTCGGCCCGGGGTTGAACATCACCACGGTGACACCGTCGCCTTTCACCGATGCGGCCACGAGCTGCATGGCCCGGTTGAGCGCCGCCTTGCTGCTCCGATAAAAGATCGCGCCTCCGCCCGCCTGCGGTCCGGTCAGCGATCCGTTGCTCGAGCTGATGGCGATGATCTTCTTCAATCTGCTCGCCCTGACGTTCTGGAAGAGCATCTCCGAGACGAGGAGCGGTCCTTTGACGTTGACCGACAGGATCGTGTCGAGCAGCTCGTACCGCATCTTGCCGAAGTTCTGCGTCGTCCAGTCGCCGGCGCAGGCGTCGTCTTCCGGCGCACACACGCCGCGATCGTTGTAGACGCCGGCGTTGTTGATCAGCACGTCGATCGGCACGTTTGCCAGACGGGAGGCGAGCGCTCGCACCTGCTCCACGCTGGTGACGTCTACACGCTCGATGCGAATCGTCTTGTACTTCCCGGTCAGCTCGGCCAGCGTCGCCGGTAACTCGGACCGGCGATGCGTGGCGATCACCGTCCAGCCGCGCGCGAGATACTGCTTCGTGAATTCGAGGCCGATGCCCGAGTTGGCGCCGGTGACCAGCACGGTCTGCGCCTGCGCCACACCGGAGCCGATCGGCAGCGAGAGGACCACCAGGGTTATGGCTGCGAGCAGATGTCGTGTATGCGCCACGGCGGTGGCCTCCTCAATCAAGCAGCTACTGCGATCGCGACGCCGCCGCGGCCGTATAAATGTAGTCGCCGCGGGCGGCTTCATCCTTGTCCGCTGCATTCGCGGCGGCATGAAACACCACGGCGCCGGGCGTTGCAGGCGCCGTCCACACAACCGTCCATTTCGCGACGCCAGGTTCGGCGAGCGCGGTCCCGTCCTGCCGCTGGTTGGCGTATTGAACCTTGCCCGGCTCGATCTTGATCCGTTTTTCTTCACCAGGGCCGGGGGCCAGCGTGCCCGCCTGCGCGCCGCCGCTCTCCATCCGCGCGGACAGCTGAAAGCCGCCCATCGCCATGCCGGGACGGGAGAGCGTGATGGTGAGCGGGTAGCGCTCGCCGGCGGCGAATCGCTCCGGAACGCCGGTCAGGGTCAGTTGCCCCGGTTTCGTATTGACGGCCGCCTCGAAGTGGCACGCATCGCAGGCCGTTTCGCCGAAGCCGCCGGTAAATCCGGGAGGCGCGCCATCGGCGTAGGCGGCGGCCGAGGACGCTGCGGGACCGACGGAGATAATCGCAGCGGCGGCGAATGTCACCGCGGCAGTCGTTACCGCGCAATTACGACACACCGAGGCACAGAGGGCACCGAGAGATTTCCGTAACACTCGGTGTCTCAGTGTCTCGGTGTGTCGGATTCCGATCACTAACCCGCGGTCGTTGTAATGATCCGGCCGATCTTGTTGGCGTCGGTCCCGAACCACATCGACTTCGTCGGCGCATGGAAGTGCATGTGCCGGATGTTGCCGCTCACCGTGTTCACCGAGAAGAACTTCTCGGTCTTCGGGTCGAAGCCGACGAGCTGCTTGAGTGGTCCGGTCTCCGAGAACCACAGACGTCCCTGGTCGTCCTTGGTCAGCGCGTACGGCCGCGAGCCCGCGCCGCCCGGCGCCTGCCATTCTTTCGCTTCGCCGGTCTTGGGATTGATCCGGCCGAGGAAGCCGCGAGGCTCATCGACGTACCACATCATCCCGTCCGGCGTCGTTTCGATGCGGCGGGATCTCGACGCCTCGTTCGCCTGCTTGAACGGCGTGACGCTCAGCGTGGCGGGATCGATCCGGACGAGCGTGTTCGTGCGGAACAGCGCCACCCATGGGTACCCGTCCTTGTCGATCACGATGCCGTACGGATTCGACGGCTGCGCATTCGGCGTAATCAGATCGACCTTCTCGGTCTTCATGTTCAGCCGGCCGATGCGGTTCGACCCCTGCGAGGTGAACCAGATGTTGCCCTTCCCGTCGAACACGTGCGTGTGCGGATCCTTCGCCTCGCCGGTCATGATCACCTTGAGGCCGCCGCCGTTCGGGTCGAGCCGGCCGATGCGTCCGTTGCGATTGCCGGTGTACCAGACGATCCCTTGCGGATCGACGTTGATGCTGTGGGGATTGGTCCCTTCCTCGATCTCGTAGCGCTTGAACTGCTGCGTCTTCGGATCGAAGTGCGCGATGTAGTTGCCGGCCTGGCCGACGAACCACACTTTGCCGTCCGGCGCGACCGCCGGATCACGCGTCCGGCCGCCCCATTCGACGTCCCACTCCTTGAGGTCGACTTTGCCCTGTTGCGCGGCGACCGGCGGCTGCCACGCCATGAGGACGGCGGCGCACGCCAGTATGACCAGTCTCATGAACACCTCCGATTAATGGCGGCATTGTACAAGGCCTCGGGCCTCAGGCCTCAGGAATCAGGCGCTCAGTTATGATGCCGTCGATGACGCAAAAGCTCCTTTTCTTCGCGGTCTTCGCCTCCGTCGCGCTCTTTGCGGTAAACGCACGTATGACGACGGCTCAGCCGCCGCAGGAGCGGTTTCCGGCGCGCGGCGTCGGCGCGTCGGAAGAGACCCTGCATTCGACCTTCGCCACGTACTGGGAGTGGAAGCTGACAACTCAGCCGGAGCTGGCGACCCGATTCGGCCGGCCGGAGTTCAACGATCGCTGGCGCGATCTGTCGAAGCGCGGCCGTGACCGCGTGCGTGAACGGCGCAAGGAGTTCCTGCAGCAGATGGTTTACATCGCCTCCGGGAACCTCACGGGCGCCGACCGGCTCAGCGCGTCGCTCTTGCAGTGGGAACTGCGGAACGATCTGGACATGGAGGCGTACCGCAATCTGGTGTCCGGCGTCTCGCAGCAGGGCGGGCAGCACAGCGACGTCCTGAGCGTGATCGACCAGATGCCGGCCCGCACCATCCGCGATTACGAGAACATCGTCGCGCGCCTCAACGCCGTCCCGGTCCTCGTCGATCAGTATCTGGCGTTGCTGCGCGAGCAGATCGCCGCGCGCACGACGCAGCCGCAAATCGTGGTCGACCTCGTGGTCGAGCAGGTCGCGGCGCAGCGCAAGATGGCGGTGGGGCAGACCCCGCTCCTCGCCGCGTTCCAGAGGTTCCCCCGGGAGATCGGGGCCGCCGATCAGAAACGGCTGTTGAGCGCCGCGACCACCGCCTACGAACAGAAGTTCGTGCCGGCGTGGACCCGTCTGGAGACATTTCTCCGCGAGACATACCGGCGCAGCGCGCGCGCGGGGATCGCGGTGACGACGCTGCCGGGCGGGCGCGCCCTGTATGAAGCCGCCGTCCGGTTCCATACGACCACGTCGATGACGCCGGAGGAAATTCATCGTCTCGGCCTCAGCGAAGTGGCGCGCATCGAACAGGAGATGGAAAAGGTCGCGCGCGCCGACGGATTCACCGGGCCGGTGACGGCCTACGAGACGTCGCTGGGAAATCGTCCCGGCATGCGGTTCACCAGCCAGCAGGAGATGCTCGACTATGCGCGGGACATCCTTGCCCGCGTCCAGCCGGCGATGCCGAGGCTGTTCAAGCGGCTGCCGAAGATGCCGGTGAATATCCGCCCGATTCCACCCGACCGCGAAGCGTCGACGGCGTCGAACTACGAGGCCGGGACCACCGATGGCGCGCGTCCGGCGTGGTTCAACATGAACACGTACCGGCCGCAGGACCAGTTCAAGTACGACATCGAGGCGCTGGTGCTGCACGAGGCCGTGCCGGGTCACCATCTGCAGACGGCGCTGGCGCGCGAAATCGAGAACCTGCCGGAGTTCCAGCGCGCGTTTTCCACGACCGCATTCGGCGAAGGATGGGCGCTCTATGCCGAATCGCTGGGAGCCGAGCTCGGCGGTGTGGTCTATCGGGATCCGCCGAGCCGGATGGGTCAGCTGGCGAACGAACAGTTCCGCGCCGTGCGGCTCGTGGTCGATACCGGCATGCACGCGATGGGGTGGTCGCGCGACCGGGCGCGTGAATACTTCAAGCTGCACGTGCCGGCGCAGTCGTTGGCCGAAATCGATCGCTACATTGCGTGGCCCGGCCAGGCGCTGGCCTACAAAGTGGGCCAGCTGAAGATTCAGGAGCTGCGTCAGCGGGCGCAGAAGGCGATGGGGCCGAAGTTCGACGTCCGCGAATTCCACGACGCCGTGCTGCGGAACGGCCGTCTGCCGCTCGACCTGCTCGAAGAGCAGGTGAACGCCTACGTCAAAGGCACACCGTAGCTTCCGCTCTCAGGTGTACTCGTCGTGTCCGCCTTCCCGCCTCCGCTAAAGCTCCGGCGGACAGGCCGGCGGCCCTTCACCGCGAGCCGGCGGCTTCGCGATCGCGCTTGCGGCCGTAGCTGAGCGCGTTCGGGAGCGCGTAGTTCCCTTCATGGCAGGAGTACTCGAACATCTGATAGCTGTCGTCTCGATTGAGCGGCAGCCGCACCGTCCACGGTCTCGAGTACACCTTTGGATCGGTAATCGTGACCGAGTAATCGATGGTGTCCGCGTTCACGCGCGTGAACCGCTCGACGACGTGCATGGCGTCGGTCTGGGGAATGCCGCGCATCCGGCCCGTCGCCGCGCTCGTCGCGATCGACCCCTTGCTGTTGTAGTTCGTCGTTTCGACGACCAGCGTGTTGCCCTCCCAGCGGCCGCGCGGCTCGCCGTTCCACTGCTTGATGCGCTCGTTGAGTCGCGGGCGCCCGTCGATCGGAATGATGCGCGTCTCGTGGATCATCTCGAAGGCGATCACCACGAAGCCGGGAATCTGGATGATCTCGTAGGCGTTGTTGTAGCCGGCCGTGAACATGCCGGCCGGATGCCCGCGCGTGATGCAGCGCACCCAGGGCGTTTCGTGCTCGGGCGCGTCGGGAATGTGCGCGAGGTCGTAGTCGCGTTTGTCCTCCGCCCACTTCATCACCGGCACGCGGCCGTCGGGCGGATCGACCACCATCGAGCGGCGGCGTTCGCTGACCCTGTGCGTGTGATCGGCGAACTCCGGCGCGGGGCCGGTGCCGGCGTCGCCGCCTCCGGTCCGCGGCGCCGCCGGTTTCGGGTCGGGTGCCTCGAACGGCGTGCTGTCGAAGTTGATCCAGATGCCCTGGATATCGGGTTGACCGTCGGGCGTGCGGCCCTGTTTCCAGGCTTGCGCCGCATCCGTCACCGCGACTCCGCCGACCATGACGATCCCGAGCACCACCCGCAGTAAAGGCCACGATCTCATGTCGCCCTCCCGGTTGGGGCGGATCTTACCCCGCCAGGCGACCAAGAACTAAGGACCAGGGACCTAAATGCACGTCCGCCTGAAGGCGGACACTACGTCCGGTCCGCCTGAAGGCGGACACTACGTACTGAAACCGGCGAGCGCCTCTTCTTCCGTTTCGCAGAGGTCGAACACGGCGTCGAGCCGGCTGACGTGCAGGAGGTGACGCATCCGCGGTGTCGGGGCGATGAGCTTCAGGCGCTTCGACACGCGCGCCATCGAGATGTGTGCGGAGACGAGGGCGCTCAGGCCGGAGGTGTCGATGTCGGTCACGTTGGCGACGTTGACGATCACGGATTCGGTGCCGCTCTCCAGAAGCTCGGCGACGCAGTCCTTGAATCGGGCGTCGCTGCCAGGGTCGCTCAACACGAGCCGCCCCGACACGTCGAGCACGACGACTGGTCCCACCTCCCGCTTCTCAATCTGCATCTCCATCCCCTGACGTGCGCCGTATAATCCGCGCACCCATTTTTTCACACCGCGTCCCCTTAATGTCCCTGTCGCTTCACAGCCGTGATGTCGGCGAAGTTACCGTCGTGACCTGCGCCGGGCGAATTGTCGAAGGTGAGGAGAGTACGGCCCTTCAGGCGCACCTCGATGCGCGAATGGCTGTAAATCCGCACATCCTGCTGCACCTCGGCGACGTGACCTTCGTCGACAGCGCCGGTCTGGGCATGCTGGTGCGCTATCTCACGCGTGCACGGAATTCCTCCGGCACGCTGCGCATCTGCGCCGTTTCGCCGGCACTCGACCAGGTCCTCACCGTGACGCGCCTGAAGCCCGTCCTCCAGCTGTTCGACACGGAGAGCGAGGCCATTGCCGATGCCCATCGACACAGGCGCGACGTCTTTGCCGCGCCGGATATCCTGTGCGTCGATCGGTCCGACGACGTGCTGGCGTACGTACGCGAGGTGCTGCGGCGGGACGGTCACCGCGTGATGACGGCATCGAATCTGCCCGATGCAGTCATTCTGCTGTCGGCCGCACGGCCGAAGGTCGTCGTGGCCGGGCGTATGCCGCAGGCCGCGGCAGGGACCCGCGCCGCCGATGAGTTCACACGGTTGACGGCCGCGTGCGCGCTGGTCGATCTTCCGGAGGGCTTTGCGAGCCGGGACGCTGCCGATGCGGCCGGCCACCTGCTCGGAGCGATCCGCGAGCTTTTTCGCGCGCCCCGATGACACGTTCCCGATTCGGGTATATTCTTCGCAATTGAATGTTTCTGACGAAGAATTCAGAGACTCTTCAGAAGCTATTGCACAGCCGCTCGGTTAGCATGGATTCCTGGTTCTGACAGGGAGGAACCACGATATGAAGCGCTATCTCGTCGTTCTGCTTGTCGCTGCCGCAACGTTCGTCGGCGCGCAGGCGTACGCGCATCATTCTTTCGCCGCAACCTACCTCGAGGATCGGATGGTGACGATCGAGGGTGATCTCGTTCAGTTCCTCTTCCGCAACCCGCACTCGTGGGTGCACGTGAACGTCAAGGAGAAGGACGGGACTCTCGTCCGCTACGCGGTCGAGTGGGGCGGTACTGGTCAGCTCGGGAACCAGGGCGTCACCAGAGACACGCTGAAGATCGGCGACCACGTGGTAATTTCCGGCAACCCGGCACGCAATCCGAAGACACATCAGGTCCGTATGCTCTCGCTTCACCGGACGAAGGACGGGTTCGGCTGGGGCAAGAAACCGGGAGAAACATTCGACTGACAGGTGCCATGAGGCGTTTCCTGGTCGTCCTGATCGTTGCCGCCGCCAGCCTGTGGGGGGCTCGCGCTTTCGCGCATCACTCGTTCTCCGCGGCCTATCTCGAAAACCAGACAATGACGATTGAAGGGCAGCTGGTGCAGCTGCTCTTCCGCAACCCGCATTCCTTCGTCCACCTGGTGGTGCGCGAGAAGGACGGGGCGGTCGTGCGGTACGCGGTCGAATGGGGCGGCGCGCTCCAGCTCGACGGACAAGGCGTCAGCCGGGACAAGCTGAAGATCGGCGATCGCCTGATCATCTCCGGCAACCCGGGCCGCAACAAGAAGGACCATCTCCTTCGCATGCTGACGCTCCATCGTCCGAAGGATGGCTTCGGCTGGGGACATCGGCCGGGGGAAGTGGTGGACTAGGACTTCGAATTCAGAATGCAGAATGCAGAATTCAGCACTGCATTCAGAATTCTGCATCCTGCATTTATTTCAGCCTGGCGACAGCAGTTCTAACTGCCCCCGGTCCCGGGCCGTCGCCCGACTCCGTCCACGCAAACACCAGCGTGTTTCCATTCCTGCTGAGACGCGGGTAGCCGCGTAGGCGCGGTTCGCCCGCTCCGGCGATGGTCGCGGCAGCCGAACGCTCGCGCGGCGCTTTGATGTGACGCGCTCTGAGCTGCGCACGCTCGTTTGCAAATTCAACCCACGTTGCCAGGGCCGAGCCGTCGTCCAGCAACTCGATGTCCACCCGCCCGAGCGACGTTTCATCGTCGAGCCGAATCGGATCGCCCCAGGTCCGCCCGGCGTCCTGCGAGAATGCCGCGTAGGCGTGGCCGTTGTTGCCGGTGGCGCTGAACCACGCCGCCGCAACGGTGCGGCCCCGCGCGGAGAGCGCCGGGCCGTTCACCGGACACGCCTCGATGCGCCAGTTGTCGGCGTGGATCGGCACAGCGTCCGTCCACGTGCCGCCTGCCCCGAGCGACGTCGAGGGGCCTGCCCCGAGCGACGTCGAGGGGTGCTCGACGCGCGCGACGTGGATGTCGCGAATCTCCTGGTTCGAGCGATCGCGGAATGCGACGAGCGGCCCTTCGGCCGTCATCGTGGCCGCCGTCGGGCAGCATTCGCACACACGCGCGTTGACCGATGTTTCGGCGGTCTGTTTCCACGCGGCGTCGAATGCCGCGAAGTAGACGCTCATCGACTCCGGCACGCGTCCATCGAGCCAGATCATGCCGAGCGCGCCGTCGCCCATCTCGAAGAGCGACGCGAAGCCGTGCTGCGCCTTCGTCCCGTCGTGGTGCGGGCTCACTGGCGGCGACCAGGTCTTGCCCTCGTCCCGTGAATATGAGAATCGCAGGTCGTACGCCTCGATCGCCGGATCGACCGACGGATAGGTCGTCGCGACGAGCGTGCCGTCGCGCTTGCGCATCACCGTCGGAACGTCGGCGTCGGTGACGAACCAGCCGTCGCTCGACGCGACCGTTTTCGCGGCCGTCCACGAACTGCCGGTGAGCTCGGAAAACTTCAGCGTGGCCGTCGTGTCCGTCTGTTCGAGCCAGCTGAGGACGACTCCGCGATCGGACGCGGTCAGCTGCGGCTGACCGGAGTTCCCCTGCACCGGCGCGCCGAGCGGCTCGACCTTCAGCGGGAAGGCGGATTCCACCGGCGTCTCCGCTGGTGGTTTGGTGGGTTCGGTCCGTCGGCAGCCGCCGACGATCGCCGCCAACAGCACGGCCACGAGGAACGAGCGCTTCATCAGCCTATTCTTCGTGATCTTCGTGTCCTTTGTGCGGATTCTTTGTGTCCTTTGTGGCCTGACGTCTGAACAGTCTGTCAGGAAAACGTCAGGTGTCAGCCTCGGGGCAATTGACTACAATCGCCCAGTGCGTCGCCGGCTGATCGCCGCCGTGCTCGTGGTGCTCGTGCACGCCGGAGCAATCTCCGCTCCGCTGACGCACGTGCATCTCGACGTGGAGGACACTCACCACCACCACGGTCAGGCGATGCATGCGCATCTCTCCGGGCACGACGCGGTGATTCCGCTCGTCCCTGGCCCTCTCGTCGATCATCAGGACGATGAGGGACGGGTCGTGGCAACGCAGGTATTCGTGGCGGCGGCTGCGGCTCCGTTCAGCCTTCCGGCGGTCACGAACCCGGCGTTCGTTCTGGTGGTTCCGCCCGCGCAGCTCCGCGCTCGCACGCCGCATGTCGCTCACGCCGTTGATCCACCCCGAATTGCCGTTCGATCGCCTCGCGCCCCGCCCGACTTCCTGTCCTAGCTGACGGATAGCTAGCCGTCCGTTCCTCAACAAACGTTCACTCTTCCGAGTTCTCGGTTCCCAGTTCGTGTTCTGGGTTCGGTTCGGGAGTTCGAGGTTCTATGCGTTCACTGTTCGTGGGCGCGCTCCTCGCGGCGTCATTGGCGCCCGCGGGTGCGGGCGCGCAAACGTCGTCGTTGACGGAAGCGCAGGCGCTGGCGCAGCTGACGCCGGAGAATCCGCGCGTTCGTGCAATCAACGCCCCGATCGACATCGCGCGCGCCGACGTGCTTGCGGCAGGCCGCTGGCCGAACCCGCGCGGCACCTACAACCGCGAATCGGTTGCCGGCGTGACCGAACACATCACGACGGTGGCCCAGGTGTTCCCGATCACCGGCCGGCGGCCTCTCGAGGTGAGCGCCGCGGCCGCCATGGTCGATGCGACATCGGGCCGTGCCGGCGATCAGCTGCGTCGGCTGCGGACGGATCTGCGCCTGGCGTTCGCGGAGCTTGTTGCCGCTCAGGATCGCGAGCGGGAGCTTGCGGCGACGCGCGATCGGCTGCAGGAGCTCGCGGGCGTGCTGAGCAAGCGTGAGGCTGCCGGCGACGCCGCCGGGTTCGATCGGCTTCGTGCCGAGCGGGAGGTGCTCGAGGCCGACGTTGAGCGCGCCGGCGCGGCCGTCGATCGCGCGCGGGCGCAGGCGTTGCTGGCTGGATTCCTCATGCCGGCGGGTTCGCCGGCGATTACAGCGGTGGCCGGAAACGTCCCTCGCGCCATGCTGCCGGCGGTGGACGAGCTGATGGCGCGTGCGGAGGAGACGCGCGGTGAAATCAGCGCACTGCGCCGGGAGATCGACGCGGCCGCGTTCGCCGAGCGCGCTGCGGGCCGTCGTGCGATTCCCGAGCCGGAAGTGGTCGCGGGCACCAAATCCTCGAACGTCGGAAGCGGTGACGTTGGCGGCGTCGTCGCCGTCCACGTTGCGATTCCTCTCTTCGACCGCGGCCGCCCCGAACAGGCACTGGCCCGCGCCCGCCGCTCTCAGGCCGAGGTGCAGCTCGACGCATTGCGCGCGATCCTGCGCAGCCAGATTGCCGCATGGCGCAACGTCGTCCTCGAGCGGCGCGACGCGGCCGACCGATACCGCGCCGCCGCGCTGAAAACCGCTATGGAGCTCGAACGGATCGCACAGGTGAGCTACGACGCGGGCGAGCGCGGAATCCTGGAGCTGCTGGACGCGTTTCGCAGCTCGGCGTCCGCACGCGTCCGGCAGAGTGCGCTCGACTTCGCGGTACGGCAGGCGGAGCTGGAGCTCGAGTTTGTCAGCGGATGGGAGATCCCATGAGGAGACCTGTCGCTGGTTCGTGGTTGGTGGTTCGTAGCTGGTGGTGTGTTGGTAGTTGGTGGTTGGTAGTTGGTGGTTCGGTGGCAGTGCTGTTGGCTGGTTGCAGCCGACGCGCCGCGCCTGCGGACTCCCCGGAGCCGCCAACGCTCGACGTCACGAGCTGGACGGAGGCGAGCGAGCTGTTCATGGAGTACCCGCCGCTCGTCGCCGGGCAGACGGCGAGGTTTGCCGTGCACCTGACCCGCCTCGAGGACTTCGCCGCGGTTACGAAGGGCCGCGCCCGTGTTGAGTTCACGCCCGCGAGCGGTGCAGCGTCCGCCACGGTGCTGGCGGGCGAGGCATTGCGCCCGGGCGTCTTCCGCGTCGAGGGCACGCTTCCAGCCGCCGGCACGTATCGGTGGGCGCTCATCGTCGACGGCCCGGACGTGTCCGACCGCCACGATCTGGGCGCCGCGACGGTGTTCGCGGACGAGTCTGCCGCCGTCGCCGACGCGGAGAGCCGCCAGTCGGACGATGCGGCGGCGATCTCGTACCTGAAGGAGCAGCAATGGACCAATCCGTTCGCGGCGGTCCCCGTGCAGGAAGGCGACGTGCGCCGTTCGATTCGCGTGCCGGCCGTCATCGAGCCGTTGACGGGCGGAGAGGCGATTGTCTCCGCGCCGGCGGATGGGCGCTACGGGGCGGCGCAACTCCTTGCGGTTGGCGATCGGGTCGTGGCCGGTCAGGCGCTCGGCCGCTTCGAGCCGCGTCTTTCGGAAAACAGGGAAGACCATGCAACGCTGGTCGCCAACGTCGCCGAAGCGCAGGTCACGGCCGACGCGGCCCGCGCCGATCTCGAGCGGGTGCAGAAACTCTTCGCGGAGCGAGCGGTGCCGTTGCGGCGCGTGACGGACGCGCAGCGGGCCGTGGCGGTTGCCGACGCCCGCCTGACCGCCGCGCAGTCACGGCTGGCCCAGCGCGACGAGACGCTGCGGGGCGGGGGCGCGGCGAGTGGCAACACGTTCGTGCTGCGCGCGCCGATCGCCGGCCGAATTGCCGACGTGCACGCGGCGCTGGGCGCTTCCTACGATGAAGGTGCGCCGCTGTTCCGAATCGTCAGAACCGACCGCGTCGAGCTCCAGGTGCACGTTCCGGCTTCCGATGCGCCGCTCCGGCAGCCGGTCCACGAGATCGCGCTCGAGATCCCGGGGCGGCCGGATCCGATCGTCGTCGAGGCCGACCACATGCACGACGCCGGCGTGATCGATCCGGCGACACGCGCCCTGCCGGTGCAGTTCGACGTCAACAATCGCTCCGGTCAGCTGCTCATCGGTCAGACGGCAACGGCGATTCTTTACACCGGGCAAAAAGAACGGATGGTCGTGGTTCCGAAGGCCGCGGTGCTGACGGAGGCGGGCCGGCCGTTCGTGTTCGTGCAGACCGGCGGCGAGAGCTTCGCGCGCCGGTTCATCGACATCGCGGGCCGCGACGGCGATCTGGTTGGCGTTCGCAGCGGCGTCCGGGTCGGCGAAAGGGTGGTCACCCGTGGTGCCTACGAAGTGCAGCTCGCATCGGCGGCAGGCGGCCTGCCAGCTGAGGGGCATGTTCACTGATGGCGACCCACCAGGGCACTGAGGCACCGAGGACTCTTGTGAATTCTTGCCTCGGTGACCTCGGTGTCTCGCTGTGTGGTGACCTCTAGCAGGATTCGACATGAAACGCCTCATTCAATGGTCGATCGACCATCACTGGCTGGTGATCGGGCTGTCGGCGCTTCTGCTCGCGGCGGGCCTGTGGACGGCTCGCGACATGCCGGTGGACGTGTTTCCGGATCTGACGGCGCCGACGGTCACGATTCTGGCCGAAGGCCACGGCATGGCGCCCGAGGAAATGGAGTCGCTGGTTACGTTTCCGATCGAGACGGCAATCAACGGCGCGTCAGGCGTGCGCCGGGTCCGTTCGGCAACGGCCGTCGGCGTGGGAGTCGTCTGGGTCGAGTTCGACTGGGGGACGGACATCTACATCGCCCGTCAGCTGGTGGCGGAGAAGCTGGCGCTCGTCAGCGGCACGCTGCCGCCGCAGGTGGAGCGGCCGGTGCTGGCGCCGATTTCGTCGATCATGGGCGAGATTCTGTTCTTTGCGCTCTCGTCCGATACGGTCGATCCGCTCACGATGCGGACGGTGGCAGACACGATGGTTCGGCGCCGGCTGCTGGCCGTGCCGGGCGTCTCGCAGGTGACGCCGATCGGCGGCGCGGAGCGCCAGTTTCAGGTCATCGCGCGCCCGGACGCGCTGCGGGCGAACGGCGTCTCGCTGACCGAACTGCTCGAGGCCGTGCGCGGCGCCAGCGAGAACGCGTCGGCCGGCATCTACACCGAAGGTCCGCAGGAGTACGTGCTCCAGGCAGTCGGGCGCGTCCGCAGTGCGGAAGAGATCGGGGAAAGCGTGATCGCGCTGCGTGGTCTGCGGTCGGTGCTCGTGCGGGACGTTGCCACCGTGCAGGAAGGGGCCGCGCTCAAACGGGGCGAAGGATCGCGGAACGGCAAGCCCGCCGTGATCGTGGGCGTCCAGAAGCAGCCGGGCGCCAACACGATCGACGTCACGCGCAGGCTCGATGAGGAGCTCGACGCGCTGCAGCGCGACCTGCCGGCGGGCCTCACCATCGACCGGCGAATCTTCCGCCAGGCCGACTTCATCGAGGTCGCGGTCAGCAACGTCGTCGACGCGCTTCGCGACGGCGGCATCCTCGTGATTGCCGTCGTGCTGATCTTTCTCGCGAACCTGCGCGCGGCGGCGATCACCCTGACGGCGATGCCGCTCTCGCTGGCGGCCGCCGTACTCGTGCTGCGCGCCTCCGGCGCAACGATCAACACCATGACACTCGGCGGACTGGCGATCGCGATCGGCGCGCTGGTCGATGACGCCATTGTCGACGTCGAGAACGTCGTGCGGCGGCTGCGCGAGAACGCCGCCCGGCCGGAACCCGAACGGCAGCCCGCATCGGTCGTCGTTCGCGACGCGACGCTCGAGATCAGAAGCTCCATCGTCTTTGCCACCGTCATCATCGTCCTGGTTTTCCTGCCGATCTTCGGCTTGTCCGGCGTTGAGGGCCGCCTCCTGACCCCGCTGGCCTTCGCCTACATCGTTGCGCTGCTGGCCTCGCTTGCCGTCGCCATAGTCGTGACGCCGGCCCTCTGTTACGCATTTCTCCCGCGGGCGTCGTCCATCACGCGCGGTCACGACGGCTGGCTGTCGCGCTCGTTGAAAGCGCGTTTCGCGCGCGTGCTGCCGTACGCGCTCGACCGGCCGGCACTGGTGACCGGTGCCGCCGCGGTGCTGCTCATTGGCGCCGTCGCGGCGACGACGCGGTTCGGAACCGCGTTTCTGCCGGTCTTTCACGAGGGAAGTCTGACGATCAGCGTGAACACGCTGCCGGGGACGTCGCTGGCGAAGTCGGACGAGATCGGCACCAGAGTCGAGAAGATCCTGCTGGCGCAGCGCGAGGTGATTGCCACAGCGCGGCGGACGGGACGCGCCGAACTGGATGAGCACGTGCAGGGAGTCGAGGCGGCGGAAATCGACGTCGGGCTGCGCGAAAGCGATCGCCCGCGCGACGAGCTGCTGGCGGAACTGCGACGGAGCTTCGGCACGCTGCCGGGGACGAACGTCAGCATCGGCCAGCCGATCTCCCATCGCATCGACCACATGCTGTCCGGGACGCGGGCGAACATCGCCGTAAAGATTGTCGGCGACGACCTGCTGACGTTACGCCGGCTCGGGGAGCAGGTGCGCGACGCGATGCAGGAGGTGCCCGGAGTCGCCGACCTGTCGCTGGAGCCGCAGACCGAGATTCCGTTCGTCCGCTTTATTCTCAACCGCTCGGCGATCGCTCGCTACGGACTCCGGGTGCAGGACGTCGCGGAGGCGATCGAAACCAGTCTGGCAGGAACGACAGTGGGGCGGGTATTCGACCGGTCAGCCGCGTTCGATCTGACGGTCAGGCTCGATCCATCCGCGGCGGTCGATTTCGACCGCCTCGCGGACCTGCCAATCGACACGCCGACGGGCGAGACGGTGCCGATCCGCGTGCTCGCGGACGTCCGGCGGGAGACCGGCCCCAACATGATCCTGCGGGAGAACGTCCAGCGCCGGATCGTGGTGTCGTCGAACGTCGCCGGACGCGACCTGGGGAGCGTCGTCAACGACATCAGAACCGCCGTCTCAACGGCGGTGCCCATGCCCGACGGCTATCGTGTTGAGTATGGCGGGCAGTTCGAGAGCCAGCAGAGCGCGTCGCGCCGGCTGCAGGCATTGGGAGCCGTCGTCATCGCTGCGTTGTACATGATCCTGCTGCTGGCATTCGGCCGTCCCCGCGACGCGCTCCTGATTATGCTGAACCTGCCGCTGGCGCTGATTGGCGGCGTTGCCGGGGTCTTCCTCGCCGGTGGCGTGCTGAGCGTGGCCTCGATGATAGGGTTCATCACGCTGTTTGGCATCGCCACGCGGAATGGCATCATGCTCGTCTCGCACATCCGGCATCTGATCGACGAGGAGGGCGTGCGCGATTTTCGTGTCGCCGTCGAACGGGGTGCGAACGAGCGGTTGATTCCTATTCT
Organism: Vicinamibacterales bacterium; assembly: GCA_035711805.1. GTDB lineage: Bacteria > Acidobacteriota > Vicinamibacteria > Vicinamibacterales > UBA2999 > Gp6-AA40. Next base: position 35,261 of record DASTBV010000184.1, on the reverse strand, counting down.
GATGACGGCGCTGGCGGCCGGCCTGGCGCTGATTCCGCTGGCGCTCGCCGCCGGCGAATCGGGAAGTGAGATTCAGACGCCGATGGCCATCGTGATTCTGTGCGGGCTGACGACGTCGACGTTATTGAATATGTTTGTGGTGCCCACGTTGTACTTGAAATACGGAAGGTCCGCCTAAAGGCGGACACTACGACGGTTTGCATTTTGAATTTTGCATTTTGAATTGTTGAATTAACCCTATGCGAACTCTTCAATGGCTGTTTCTCGTGAGCGCGCTGCTGTTCGTCAGCGGCATCGGCTTCGTGATCGCGGCCGGACGGACAGCCCGTTCCGGCGCACCGGCGGCGGGGCCGGCGGCGCCCGCGGTCCCGCCCGTCGCCACTGTCAAGCACGTCATGCTGGCGATGACGATGCCCAATGCGGCCGCCATCTGGGATTCCGTCAGCACCATCGTCGATGCGAAGGGCGTGACGGAGAACCAGCCGCGCACCGACGAGGAGTGGGCGGCAGTGGCGTCGAGCGCGGCGGTGCTCGCCGAGTCCGCCAACCTGCTGCTGACGGGCGACCGCGCCGTCGATCGCGGCGACTGGGCCAAGTTCGCGATCGCGCTGCGCGATTCGGCGAACACGGCGCTGGCCGCGGCGGAGAAAAAGGATCCGGCCGGCATTCTCGCCGTCGGCGAAGTGATCAATGAGTCATGTGATGCCTGTCATGAACGCTACCAACGCCAGTAACGCTCTGCGCGTTCGTCTGATCTGCACGTTGCTCATCGCCGCCGCCTGCGGCGCCGTGATCGAGGCGCATGGCGTGGCGGGGAAGGACGCCGTATTCCTGCAGGGGCTGCAGGGCCGTGCGATCGTGCCGTTGATGTATCTGGGCGCGAAGCACATGGTGACCGGCTACGACCACCTGCTGTTCCTGGTCGGCGTCATCTTCTTTCTGTACCGGGTCAAAGACGTCCTCCTCTACGTCAGTCTGTTCACGATCGGCCACAGCGTCACGCTGCTTGCCGGCGTGCTCGGCGGCATCCATGCGAACCCATATCTCATCGACGCGATTATCGGGTTCTCGGTCGTCTACAAGGCGTTCGAGAACATGGACGGATTCCGGCGGGTATTCGGCGTGCAGCCCGACACCCGGGCGGCCGTGCTGATCTTCGGGCTGTTTCACGGTTTCGGCCTGGCCACGAAGCTCCAGGACTTCGAGCTCGCGTCGCAGGGTCTCGTGGCGAACATCGTCAGCTTCAACGTCGGCGTTGAGCTGGGGCAGGGCCTGGCGCTCACGTTTATCCTGATCGCGCTGACGTTCTGGCGCACGCGGAGCGGGTTCATGCGCCATGCCTTTGCGACCAACGCGCTGGTGATGGCATGCGGTTTCCTGCTGGTGGGCTATCAGCTCTCCGGCTATTTCCTGGCGGAGTCCTGACGTGAGCACAGACGTAAAGACCGTTGAAACACCGGTGAGCGAGATCAGGAACCGGCTGGCCGTCGCGACGGGCGCTGCGCTGCTGGTTGCGGGGCTGGTGCTCGTGGCGGTCGTGCTGCCGGCGGAGTACGCGCTCGATCCGCTCGGAACGGGCGCGAAGCTGGGGCTGCTGGATCTGGGCCTCACAGGTCAGCAGGTGGACGCGCTCGAAGCGGGGAAGGGCGCCGCGGCGGGCGGCGGGACGATCCTCGCGCCGCAGGATGCCGCGTTCAAGCAGGAGACGATCACCTTCGAAGCCCAGCCGCGGGAGGGATTCGAATACAAGTACCGGCTCGAGAAAGGCGAGGCGCTGCTGTACTCGTGGACCTCCTCGGCACCGATGAACACCGAGTTCCACGCGGAACCGGACGGCGCCCCGCGGGGTTACGCGCAGACCTATGAGAAGAAGGACGGGATGACCGGCGCCTCAGGGACGCTGACCGCGCCGTTCTCCGGCATTCACGGCTGGTACTGGGAGAACACGACCGACCAGCCGGCAACCGTCACACTGGCGACGGCTGGCTACTACAACCTCTCGCACGAGTTCCGATCCGGTCAGCCGACGAAGAACAAGAACTTTAAGTGAAAACGGCCGTTCACACTTCCGGGTTCTCGGTTCCGGGTTCGTGTTCTGAGTTCGATTCTGGCTTCCGGGCGTGCCGTTCAGCGCATGTACGGCGGCACGTTAGCGGCGATCGTTTGAAACTCCGCGTCGGTTAGCGGCAGCGCCCGAAAGGCAGCCCAGCGCGCACGTGGCAGCGCGTCTTCGGTCGCGGGTGCGTCAGAGCCGTAGACAATTCGGCCGACACCAAGCTGCCGTCCGCGGATCTCCTGCGGCCACGGCCTCGGCACACAGATCGAGGACCGCGTCAATCAGCGGATATTCGTAACCGCCCGCACCGGCAAGATGCCTCCGCCCGGCCATATGAGAACTTCTGGTTGGTGTTGACGCGCATGTGGACCATGATGGCCATGCCGTGACCGTTGGCGGCGTGGAATACTCGCCGGAGCTGCTGGATGTGGGCCGGATTCTGGTAGTCAACCACCGAGTTGCCGAAATCCAGCTTCAGGCCGCGCCGAAGGGTCGGGTTCTTCGCACAGCGTGCCACCTCATCAATCGCGTAGTCTTTGAGAGGATTGACCCCGCAGAAGCCGACCAGCCGTTCCGGAAACTGCGCCACTTGAGCAGCGGTCCAGTCGTTGTCGGCCATGACAGCCTCGCGTTCGTTCGCGAGATTGCGAGACGGTGACGCCAGCAGATAGGCCGTGGACAGCACTGCGGCGCGCTTGATTTCCGCGGCGTCGAGATGACGGACCAGATCGGCCGCAGTGATGGGCGATTGGGCAGTCAGTGGTGCGAGCACTGGACTGAACAGATGCTGATGGTGGCCGGCCAACGGGTGCGCCGCCGTGCTGACTGGTATCGCGAGGAGAACGCAACTTAGCGCGAGCAGGCGATTCATGCAGTTCGATTTACGATCCGATCGGCGAAACGGGTGCACGGCCAGCCCGGGGGCTTCCCTAGAACTCAGAAGCGAACACCGAACTTAGAACCCAGAACGCAGAACCCAGAACGCAGAACCCCGAACCGAACTCAGAACACGAACTGGGAACGGAGAACGTGGAACCGTGAACGGCCGTTGTTTTTATGTATCCAGTCCTCTTTCGTATCGGCGATTTCGAGATCACCAGCTTCGGCGTCCTCGTCGCGATCGGTGCGCTCGTCGGCATGTGGGTGTTCCAGCGCGAGCTGGCGAGACGATCGCTGCCGGAATCCGGCGTCGACGCCGGCATTGCCGGCGTCCTGGGCGGTCTGCTGGGCGCAAAGGTGGTGTGGAGCGTCGAACACGCCGGCCAGGAGCCGATGGCCGATCTCCTTCTGAGCCGAGGCGGGATGAGCTGGTTCGGCGGGCTGTTCGGCGGCGTCGCTGCCGGACTCTGGATGCTGCGACGGCGCGGCGTACCGTTGATGGCCGGTCTGGCTGCGGCGTCTCCGAGTCTGGCACTCGGTCACGCCATCGGGCGGATCGGCTGTTTCCTGGTCGGCGATGACTACGGGCGTCCGAGCGATCTGCCGTGGGCCGTTGCGTTTCCTGAAGGATTGCCGCCGACGGACGTGCCGGTCCATCCGACCCAGCTGTACGAGACCGCGGCGCTGCTGCCGCTGGCGTGGCTGCTCATCCGATGGCGTCGCGGCGGCGTGGCCGATCGGATTGTGTTCGGGCGCTATCTGATGCTTGCGGGATCCATACGGTTCGCGATCGAGTTCGTCCGCGTGAACGAACCCGTCACGGGTCCGTTCACGCTCGCGCAGCTGTTTTCCGCCGCCGTGACGATAGCCGGGATCGCTCTGCTGGCGACGAAAGCACCCCTGCAGGGGCGCCCTACGTGAGAGCGATGACCTAGCGGCTGCGGGACTTCTTCGTTTCCCGCTCGACCGCGCCGCTGATCTTCCGTCCCGCCTCGCCGGCGCGGCTCCGGAGATGACCGCCAACCTGGTTCATCTCGCCCTTCGCGCGCATGCGCTCGTTGCCCGTCGCGCGTCCGACGATCTCCTGGCCCACGCCCTTGATCTTCTGACCGGTGCCCTTGACTTCCTGCTCAGCCGACTTCCTGCGGAATGTGCCCATTACGGTTCTCCTCGAGAGTTCGTGATTGAGACCGACTGGATCGGCCCAGCACATGTGCTTCAAGACTTGTTCCGCTTCGAGCCGCTGCTCTTCAGTTACAGTACCGCGCGTGACCCGCCGCCTCCTCGTCCTCGCCGTGTGGATGGTTTCAGTGGGCTTGCCGGCCACCGTATTGGCGCAATTGCAGCTCGCCACGATCGACGGAGTCGTCACAACGCCCGACGACGCGCCGGCGGGCGGCGTGCCCGTAACGCTCCTCGATCGTCTCGGCAACGTCGTGCGCTCCACCGAATCGGCGGCCGATGGGAAGTTCCGCATCGCAGGTGTGCAGCCGGGTTCGTACTCCATGCGCGCGGATGCCACACCGCTCCGGGCCGAGGTCCGCGACATCCAGGTTGGAGGCGCGCTGCCCGTGACGGTCACCCTGCGCATGTCGGCCGTAGCTGCCGAGCAGGTCCTGGTGCGTGCGACGGCGCAGCCTGAATCCGGCGCGACCAGCACCCGCGTCACGCTCGGGGGCGACACGCTGAAGGACGTCGCCCCGCGAGTCCGAACCCGGGGACTCCAGGACGTTCTGGCCACGGTGCCGGGGTGGAGTAGCGAGGACAACGGCCTGGTGCACGTTCGTGGCGTCGATGAGGGCGTGCTGTACGTGGTGGACGGCGTGCCCTGGTACGAGCGCTTTGACAGCCTGTTCGGGGTGGCGCCAGACCCGATGACGCTCGAGTCGATCACGGTGTCCACCGGCTACATTCCGCCGGAATTCGGCTTCAAGTCCGGAGCGGTCGTCGAGGTGCGTTCCAGAGCGGCCGCGTCGGCACGATGGACCGGTGCGGCCGAGACGTCGGTTGCCTCAGAGTCCACCGGCGACGGCGCGGTACTCGCCGCGGGCCCGCTTTTCAACGGCGGCAACCTCGCCTTCAACCTTGCCGGCCAGCGATCAGCGCGGTTCCTCGACCCGACGCACCCGGACAACCTTCACAACACGGGACATTCACTGACCGGGACGGGCGAATTCGGATGGCAGATCGGCCCCGGCAGCGTCCTGCAGGCGGTCGCTGGTGCGGGCCGCTCCGGTTTCGAGGTGCCGCACGACGGGCACCAGGAAGAGGCCGGCCAGGATCAACGGCAGCGGGTTAATGCGTCCTGGCAGACCGTGTCCTGGCAGCGAGCCTGGTCCACCAGGACGATGTCGCATGTCGCTGGCTATCACCGGACCGGCCGGCTGGCGCTCGACGGCAGCGATGCGGACACACCATTGGCCGTCGATGCTGACCGGTCGATCCGGCGCGTCGGCTTTCTGGCCAGCGCCAGCCACAGCGTCGGCAGGCATCTGTTCAAGGTCGGCGCCGAGGCGGCGCGGTTGAGCCTTCGTGAACACTTCGGCTTTGCCGTGACCGACGAAGACGACGGTGACTTCACGCCAGAGGTCATGGCGTTTACCCCTGATGCCCCGTTTATCTTCAGCGATCGCGGCACGCCGACGCTTGCAGCCGTGTATGCGCAAGACTCGTTTCGCCCGATTGACGAGGTCACCATCGACCTGGGACTGCGGTTCGACTGGAGCCGCATGCTCGTCGCGTCGTCTCAGGTCAGCCCGCGGATTGGCGTTGCCTACAACATCAATCGCACGGGAACGACGGTCCGTGCATCGTTTGGCCGGTTTTTCCAGCCGCCGCAGGCGGAGAACCTGCTGCTTGCCTCGTCTGAGCAGGCGTTTGCGCTGTCGCCGTTTGCCGCGGATACCGGTTCAGGAGGGGCGCCGCTCGTTCCAGAACGTCAGAGCGCCTTCGAGGTGGCGCTCGATCAATCCATCGGCCGGTTCGTCCGGTTGGACGTGGCCTATTGGCGCCGTTGGGTCCGCAACGTTGCCGATCCGAACGTGTTTCTCGGCACGACGATCATTTTTCCGAACAGCGTGGCCAGAGGGTGGGCCTCCGGGATCGACCTCCGCGTGGACGTGCCGCGGCGGCGCGGCTGGTCCGCCTTTGCGAGCTATGGCAATTCGCTCGTGGAGCAGGCGGGACCGATCACCGGCGGGCTGTTCCTCGAGGACGAGGTCGCGGAGATTGCCGGCGGCGAGCGATTCACTCCCGATCACGACCAGCGGAACGCCGGCGCGGCCGGTGTGTCGTTTGCCGCGAAGGGAATGAGCATGGCGGTCAATGCGCGCTACGAAAGCGGCACGCCACTGCAGGTCGAGGAGGATGACCTCGACGAGCTGGAGGAACGGCCGGGCGCGGAGCTCGTCGACTTCGCGCGCGGACGCGTCAAGCCGCGCAAGAGCGTCGATATATCGCTTTCACAGCAGCTTCGGCGCGTCGGCCGCGCTGACCTGAGCCTGCGTTTCGCGCTGCTGAACGCAACCGGCGCGCGGTGGGCGTACAACTTCGGGAATCCGTTCAGCGGCACGCACTTCGGTCCCGGGCGCACAGTACAGCTCGGATTCCGCGCGGTATTCCACTGATCGACGTAGTGTCCGCCTTCAGGCGGACCTGCGATAGTCCGGCTAAAGCCGGACACTACGTCAGTCCGGCTAAAGCCGGACACTACGTCGGAGCGTGGTAAGCCGGCTACAGCCGGACTCCACGAAGGCGCAACGCATTACCGATCACCGACACCGAGCTGAAGCTCATGGCCGCGGCGGCAATCATCGGATTCAGCAGCAGGCCGGTCCATGGATACAGGACTCCGGCTGCTACAGGCACGCCCAGCGCGTTGTAGACGAACGCGAAGAACAGATTCTGTTTGATGTTGCCCATCGTCGCGCGGCTCAGGCGGCGTGCGCGCACGATTCCGCGCAGGTCTCCCTTGACGAGCGTCACCCCGGCGCTTTCCATCGCCACGTCGGTGCCGGTCCCCATCGCGATGCCGACGTGCGCCTGAGCGAGGGCAGGGGCATCGTTGATTCCGTCGCCGGCCATGGCCACGATGCGTCCTGAATCCTGCAGCTGCTTGACCAGGGCCGCCTTCTGGTCGGGCAGCACCTCCGGCAGCACGTCGTCGATGCCCAGCTTCCGTGCCACCGCCTCCGCGGTGATCCGGCTGTCTCCCGTCATCATGACGATGCGAAGGCCTTCCTGATGGAGCTGCTGAATCGCTTCAGCCGTCGTCTCTTTTATGGGATCAGCGACACCAATCAGCCCTGCCAAGACGCCATCGATCGCCACGAACATCACGGTCTGGCCCTCGCGACGGAGATCGTCAGCGTGGGCGGCACCCGGATTTACTCCCAGGTCTTCCAGTAGACGCAGGTTTCCCAGCGCGACGGTCTTTCCGTCCACGCGGCCGCGCACGCCCTTGCCGGTGATGGAATCGAACGCCTCTGCGTTCGACAGCTGGATGCCGCGATCGAGGGCGCCGCTGACGATCGCCGCCGCAAGTGGGTGTTCGCTGCCGCGTTCAAGCGTTGCCGCGAATCTCAACAGCGCCGCCTCGTCCCACGTCCCGAGCGGCGTGACGGACGCAAGAGTCGGCTTGCCGTGCGTCAACGTACCGGTCTTGTCCACGACCAGCGTGTCAACCTCGCGGAGCACCTCGATCGCCTCCGCGTTCCTGAACAGCACGCCGGCGCCCGCCCCTTTCCCGCTTGCCACCATGATCGACATCGGGGTTGCCAAGCCAAGAGCGCATGGGCAGGCGATGATCAGCACCGCGACGGCGTTGACGATGGCGTACACCATCCGCGGTTCCGGGCCGACCGTTGCCCAGGCGATCGCCGTCACGACGGCGACGAGCACGACAATCGGGACGAAGTAGCCCGAGACGACATCGGCGAGCTTCTGGATCGGGGCGCGGCTGCGCTGCGCCTGCGCCACCATGCTCACGATCTGCGCGAGCAGCGTGTCGGCTCCGACCCGGTCTGCCCGGATGACCAGCGATCCCGTACCGTTAACCGTCGCGCCGATCACCCTGTCCTTTTCGGTCTTCTCGACGGGGATGGGTTCTCCGGTCACCATCGACTCGTCAACCGCGCTGCGTCCCTCGAGGACCGTGCCGTCCACTGGCACTTTCTCGCCGGGACGCACACGCAGGCGATCGCCGACGCTGACGTGGTCGAGCGGAATGTCCTCTTCGGTGCCGTCGTTCTGCAGGCGGCGCGCGGTTTTCGGCGCCAGTCCGAGCAGGGCGCGGATTGCCGCGCCCGTCTGGCTGCGCGCCCGCAACTCCATGACCTGCCCGAGCAGCACAAGTGTGACGATCACGGCGGCGGCTTCGAAGTAGACGCCAACCTGACCGTTGTGCATGCGGAAGGAGTGCGGGAAGAGGCCGGGCGCGATCGTGGCAACCAGGCTGAACACGTAAGCCACGCCAACGCCGAGGGCGATGAGCGTGAACATGTTGAGGCTGCGGTTGACGACGGACTGCCACCCGCGCACGAAAAAGGGCCAGCCGCCCCACAGCACCACCGGCGTGGCGAGCGCCAACTGAATCCAGTTCGTTGCCGCGGCTGGGATGAGCGCACCCAGGTTGCCGGGCAGGAACTCGCTCATCGCAATCAGAAGCGTCGGGGCGGTCAGTGCGGCGCTGACGCGAAACCGCCGCGTCATGTCCTCGAGTTCAGGATTGCCTGCGTCCTCGAGCGAGATGGTCTTCGGCTCGAGCGCCATGCCGCAGATCGGGCACGAGCCGGGCTCGCTGCGGACGATCTCGGGGTGCATCGGGCAGGTCCATTCCGTCCCGGCCGGAACGGCCCGCGGCGGCCGCGCCTCAGGGTTCAGAAAGCGATCCGGATCGTCCCTGAACTGCTCGAGGCAGCTTTCATTGCAGAAGTAGTACGTCTGTCCGCGGTGATCGACGCGCCCGACCGCATCGTCGGGCGAAATTGTCATCCCGCAGACGGGGTCGAGAACTTCGGCGGGTGGCGTTGCCTGGGGAGTCGGCATAGGAGCGGGACCGGGACGGCCCGGCGTGATTACTTCGTATATGCCGCTGGGTTGGCGTCGAATTTTGCTTTGCAGACCTTCGCGCAGAAGTAGTACGTCTTGCCGTGGTATTCGCTGGTCGCCGCCGCCTTCGCCGGATCGACCTGCATGCCGCACACAACATCGCGTTCCATAGCTCTCTCCCTCTTATTGGACCGCCGTTTCAGCCGCGACGGTTCATTCGTAGCTTCCGCCTTGGCGGACCTGACAAGGTCCGCCCCACCATCACGCGAACGGACTCTGGCAGGTGCAGTTGCGGCAGCCGTGCTCGGCGCATGTGCCGCACGATTCCACCACCCGCTTCTTGAGCGCTTCGCGCGCGCGAAACACGCGCACCCCGGCATTACCCGCGGACAGGCCCCGCTCGGCCGCGAAGGCCTTCACCGTCTGCCCGCCGACGTCGATCGCCTGCAGCGCCTCTGCGTATTCCGTCTTCAATGTCGCCGCCAGCCGCGTGACGCATCCGCAGATTTCAGCCTCCAGCTCAGGCTCAGCCGACTCATGGGTTTCCAGTTCGCGCGCGAATGCCTCCAGGGCTCGGGCTGCGGTTCCCCGCCGTCGCAGCCGGTCGATGGCCGAGTTTCTCAGCACGCGATAGAACCACGGCACGATGCCTTCGTCGGCAGGCGCCCGATCGGGGCGATCGATGACTCGCGTGAAGGCGTCCTGCAGGATGTCCTCCGCCAGCTCGCGATCGCCGACTCGCCGCTCGAGGTATCTGAGGAACGCCCGGTGGTTCTCGACCAGGGCGTCCAACTCCTTTACTGCGGGCATGGTCATCAGTATAGATTTCGCACTTCACAGCGTCCGCTGCAATGCCTTAACGCAGCCTTTGCGGCCCCATTACACCGGGTGTAATGCCGGCGAGCCGGCTGCGTTATCGAGTTGAAGGCTGACAGAGGGTCAGCCCCGAAGGAGGTTGACATGTCGAAGACGACGAATCGCTGTGATTGCGGGGCCTGTGCTGGTGCCAGCTGCTCCTGTGGCTGCCGGCCGCCTGTGAAAGAATAGTTACCGTGCGCATCGTCGCGCTGCTGCTGACTTTCGCGATTGCCGGCCCGTCGGTCGGTGCTCTGATCTGCGATTGGACATGTGCGGCTGCACATCAGGCAGCGGCCGCGGCAGAGACCAATTGTCACGACGCGCCGGGCCCCACGCAGACGGCAACGTTCGCGGCGGGGCACGCGTGTCATGAGCTGCCGGCATCGGCCGCGTGCATCGTGACGTGCGCGACGTCGCTCGACGACGTGGCGGCGACGGTTGACACGGCAATCCACGGCCGCGCCATCGCGCAGGCACCGTTCGCCAGCCGCCGCCCGGACAGGGCACACGCTCCTCCACCAACGCAACTCGTCCCACTCCGCATCTGATCCCGCTGGCGACTCGTGGGGCGGACGTCGTCACGTCCGCCTGGCCGATTCGTGGGGCGGACGTTGTTACGTCCGCCCACGAGCCCCATCCAGGAGGGAGCATGCGGTTCTATCGCGTTTGCTGTGCAGCTGTATCACTCGTCCTTGTCGTCGCGGCGGACGTGTTCGCCCAGGACCATCAGCACCCGCAGACGCCACAACCGGTTCCGGCAGCGGAGCATCAGCACGAGCACGGCGCCACGGCAAGTCTCTTCGCGCCACGCGACGCGTCGGGGACCGCGTGGCTGCCGGCAAACACGGAGATGTATGGTCTCCACGGACGCGCCGGGCAGTGGGAGCTCATGGGCCACGGCAACGTGTTCCTGCAGTTCCTGCACGAGGCGGCAAACGAACATCGCGGCTCGACGCAGGCGGGAAGCATCAACTGGATGATGGGCATGGCGCGGCGCCGGTTCGGGCCGGGGCAGCTGGGAGTGCGCGCCATGTTCAGCCTCGAGCCGGCGACGATTGGCGGCTGCGGCTATCCGGATCTGCTCGCGACGGGCGAGCAGTGCGACGGCGCTTCAATCCACGATCGTCAGCATCAGCACGACTTCCTGATGGAGATCGCCGGCGAATACGAACGTCCGCTGCGCGGTGATCTCCGCTGGCAGCTGTACGCGGGCCTGGCCGGCGAACCTGCCCTCGGACCTGTCGCGTACCCTCATCGTCTGTCCGCCATGCCGAATCCGGTGGCGCCGATCGGTCACCATTGGCTCGACGCATCGCACATCACCTTTGGCGTCGTCACGACTGGCGTGTTTACCCGGCGCTGGAAGGCCGAGGCCTCGCTGTTCAACGGCAGGGAACCCGACGAGAATCGCTGGGATCTGAATCTCGCGGCTCTGGATTCGTTTTCCGGCCGCATCTCGTTCGCGCCGGTTGACGATTTGGTGATGCAGGTGTCCGCCGGTCGTCTCAATGAAGCGGAAACAGGTGAGGGTGGACTACCGCGGGTAGACGTCGGTCGTGTCACGGCGTCCGTGACGTACCACCGCCGCGTCGGCGCCGGCGGTCTGTGGGCCAGCACGCTGGCGTGGGGGCGCAACGAGGAAGCGGGCGTCGGCTCCCATGCGCTTCTGCTGGAGAGCAGCCTGACTCGCGGCGAGCGTGATGTCTGGTTTGGCCGCTTCGAGGTCGCGGGGAAATCGGCGCATGATCTTGACATCCACGAATTGGACGAGCACGAGCTGCTGACGGTGGGGAAGCTGCAGGCGGGATATACACGCTACCTCGCCAGCACCGCGGGGATGCGGCTGGGCATCGGCGGTCACCTGTCGGCCGGGTTTGTGCCGGAAACGATAGAGCCACACTACGGCAGCCGCGCCAACCTCGGCGTCGGATTTTTTCTGACCGTGCGTCCCGCCGCGCACAAGATGTAAGCGATGCGTCGGTTCCTCCTCTGGCTCATCGGGCTCATCGTGATCGGGCTGGTCGCGGCTGCCGCGGGGCTGGCGTACGTGCGGGTGACCGGCCTCACCGCGCGGGCGAAACCGTCGGAGGCCGAGACGGGGCTGGCACGTGCCGTTCGTTCTTTCGCCATTTCGGGACGCGACCGAGCGCGAACGAATCCCGTGCCGCGCTCCGAAGCGGCAATGCAGGCGGGCCTGGAGCATTTCGCCGATCACTGTGCCGTGTGCCACGGCAACGACGGCGGCGGGGTGACGAATTTCGGCCGCGGGATGTTTCCGCCGTCGCCGGACCTTCGGGCGGAAGCAACGCAGCGGATGACCGACGGCGAGCTCTTCTACATCATTGAAAACGGCGTACGATTTACCGGGATGCCCGCGTTCGCCACCGGCACTGCAGAGGGTGAGGAGGAGAGCTGGAAGCTGGTCCACTTCATCCGCCGGCTGCCGCGGCTGTCGGCGCCGGAGCTTGAGCGGATGAAGGAGCTGAATCCGCGATCACCCGAGGAGATTCGTCATGAGATCGCGGAGGAGGAGTTCCTCCGCGGCGAACCGTAGACGTAGTGTCCGCCCGTAGACGTAGTGTCCGCCTTTAGTCGGACCCGGAGCACTTATGAACATGAAACTCGTCGCAGCTGTTGTGATCACCTTGGCGCTAGTCGCGCCGGTTCGCGCACACGAGGGCCACACCCACAAGGTCCTCGGTACGGTCGCGAGCGTGCGGGCCAATCAGATCGAGGTCAAGGGCACCGACGGAAAGGTCCTCAGCATCGTCCTCGATGCGAAAACCGCGATCACGCGCGGCAAGGACAAGCTCGATGCCGCGGCGCTGAAGGTCGGCGAGCGCGTCTCGGTCGACTACACGCAGGCGAAAAACGCCAACACGGCGAAGACGATCAAGCTGGGAACGGCACCAGCACCGGCACCGAAGAAATAACGCGTCGATGGCTGCCCTTTTCGTGTGGCTCGAGGGGACGCGCCTGGCCATTACCGTGCGCGATTCCCTGACGCTGACCGGCGCGCTCAGCGCGGTTCATCTGGTCGGCTTCACCCTGACGACGGGCGGGGCGCTGGTTGCCAACCTGAACCTGCTCGGTGTGCTCTTTCCTGGCCGCCCACCGATCGAGGTCACGCGGCCCGCAAGCCGCGGAATCGCCCTCGGCCTGACGATCAGCGCGCTGACGGGCCTCCTGCTCTTCGCGCCTCGCGCCACCGTGGCCAGCGTGAACGGGATCTTCCAGACGAAGATGCTGCTGCTGGTCGCGGCTGTGTTGTTCCACACCGTGGTGCATCAGCGAGTCGCGCGGGTGGCGACGTCATCTTCAATGCGCCGCGGCACTGCCGCCGTCGGCCTTCTCCTGTGGACCAGCCTGGCGCTCGCCGGCTGCGCTTACATCCTCTTGGAGTAGGGCACCCGTTTGGGGTGTCACAGCAGAATGTGATGACCTTGTATCAGATGTTCGAGTGGCTCGAGGCCACGTCTCTTGGCGTGCTGGTCCGCGAATCGGCGTGGGGATTTCCGATCCTCGTTGCATTCCACCTGATGGGCATCATGCTGTCGGTCGGCACCCTCGTCTGGTTCGATCTGCGGCTGCTCGGGGTGAGCATGACCGGCGTCCGCGCCTCGCTGATGTACCGCAGGCTGATGCCGTGGATGTTCACCGGCTTCGCGATCATGTTCATCTCCGGGTTCATGCTGCTCGCCGGGTTTGCCACCAACGCTTACGGCAACGTGTACTTCCGCATCAAAATCATCGCGATGGTGCTCGCCGCGGTGAATGCCTTCCTTTATCACCGCTTTACCGAGCGCCGGATCGTTCAGTGGGACGATGCCCCCGGGCCGCCGACGGCCGCGCGGATGGCCGGGCTCGTGTCGATTTCGGTCTGGATGACCGTCATCCTCGCGGGCCGGATGATGTCGTACACGATGTTTTGAACACGGCCGTTCACGCTTCCGGGTGCTCGGTTCCCGGTTCGTGTTCCTGGTTCGGTTCGGCGTCCGTTGTTCGGGGTTCGGGGTTCGGGAACTTCTTCGCGGTCTTCGCAACCTTCGCGTCCTTCGCGGTTCCACGTCCGGCATCGGGCTAGTGGACGCGCCGGGGCCAGGTCGCGATAATCTCCCTCAGCACATGCGACGGACGGTTCTCCTGATCGCGGCTGTGGCGCTCTTTTCGGGCGCGATCGCGCTGCGGGCGCAGGCGCCGCGGCCGCGCATCTGGCAGGGCGTCTACACGTCCGCGCAGGCCGAACGCGGACGCGCCGCGTACACCACCAGCTGCCTCCGGTGCCACAACGCCGATCTGTCGGGCGACAGGGGCCCCGCGCTCAAGGGCGAGCGCTTCATGACGACGTGGGGTGGGGGTGGTCTCGACCGCCTGTTCGCGAAGGTTCGCGATACCATGCCGCCCTTCGCAACCAGCACCCTTGACGACAGGACCAAGCTCGATATCGTGACGTTCATCCTGCAGACCAACGGCTTCCCTCCGGCGGGGACTGAGCTCGCTGCCGCAGATCTCGAGTCGATTCAGATCGTGGCGCAGAACGAGCAGCTGGCCGTGCAGAATTTCTCCCGTGTCCAGGTCGTGGGATGCGTGGCGCGCGGGGAGGCGAACGGCTGGGTGCTGACGGGCGCGTCCGAGCCGGCTCTCGCCACCGACAGCGCGCCGGCGTCCACGCCACCCGCGCGGGGCAGCGGACGCGTTGTGCTGATTAATGCCGGCCAGTTCGATGCGGCGGGGCAGATTGGGCAGAGGGTCGCGGCGCGCGGATTGTTGTATCGTGACGACCGGGAAACGCTGGTAGCCCTTTCATCGCTCATACGGCTTGGTCCGTGCGAGAACTGATGGTTCATGGCGGAGGCAACTTCGATGCACGAGAGACGGCGTCACACCAGGTGGAGCGGAGCAGCGCTGTATGCGGGGGCGCTCGGACTGTTCGTGTGCCTCGGGCTCGTCAACCTGAACGCCCAGCAGCCGGACTTCACCGGCGTATGGACGAACTACGTCGAGCCGGGGCAGGGACGGGGCGGCGGTGCCGCCACTGCCGGCGGCGGCCGCGGCGGCGCGGCCGACCTTCCGATGACCGCGGAAGGACGGCAGAAGGTCCAGGCCTACCAGGCGCTGATCAAGGGAACCGGCGACACCCCCGGCGGTTTCTGCCTCGGGACCGGCATGCCGGGGTCGATGCTTGGTTCGGGCGGCTATCCGATGGAAATCATCCAGCGGCCGAATCAGATCACGATCATCTATGAGGCGCACAACGAGGTCCGCCGCGTCTATCTTGGCGATCGCATCGTTCCCGAAGCCGATCGCCTGCCGGGACGGAACGGCCATTCGACCGGCCGGTGGGAAGGCGACACGCTCGTCGTGGAAACGACCAACCTCGTGGAGCAGGCGGATCAGCGCTTCGCGCACAGCGACAAGGCGCGCATCGTCGAGCGCTACCGGATGACCAAAGGGGCCAAGGGTGAGCGCGTCCTCGTCGCCGAGATGACGTTGACCGACCCGGTCTTCTACACGAAGCCGGTGACGGCAGAGAAGCGATGGGCGGAGGTTCCGAACGGCCACCTGCTGCCGTACGAGTGCGCCGAGGAAGCGTGGAACATCCATCTCGAGAAGCTCGCGGAGAAGCGCAAGTAACCGGAAGGATCTCGTCATGAAAACGTTACGTCTTTTCGCAACAACGGCGGCGCTGGCGGCCCTCTGTGCCGCGGCCGTCTCGGCTCATCACTCCGCGCAGCAGTTCGATTTCGGCCGCAGCGTGCCGATCAGCGGCGTCGTCAAGCGGTTCCAGTCGATCAATCCGCATATGCGCTTGGTGATCACAGTGACGGACGCGAAAGGCACGCGCGACATTTCGTTCGAAGGCCACAGCACGAACAACATGTATCGAGCGGGCTATCGCGACGGCATGATCAAGGTCGGCGACAAGATCACGGTGTATGTGGCACCGCTGCGCGACGGTTCGGACGGTGGCTACGTCACGGCCGCGTCAACGGCGGACGGCCGGCGGTTCGGGCCCCGGTCACGCGCCGAGCAGGAAGCCGAGCGCGCGAAAGCGGAAGGCAAGCCGTAACGGTCGCTGTGGCGCGAACCCTTCGGGTTCGCGAAGGCGAGCCTGAAAGGCTCGCCCCACGAAGGCCGCGCCAGGCCTCGAGTGGTGGTTCAGCCCGTCCGCCCGAGCATCTGCAGGATGCCGAGCGTGAGCCACGGCACGTAGGTAATCAGCAGCACACCGATCAGCAGAATCCCCAGCATCGGCAGCGTCGCCCACGTCACCTCGAGTACCGGCTTCTTGAAGCGATATGACGCGAGCAGCAGGTTCAGTCCGAGCGGCGGGTGCAGATAGCCGAGTTCGAGGTTGGCGATGAAGATGACGCCGAGGTGAACGTAGTTGATCCCGTACGCGTCCGCGAGCGGCAGCAGCAGCGGCACCACGACGACGATGGCGGAGAAGATGTCCATCACCGTGCCGACGAGCAGCAGGAAGCCGTTGAGGGCCAGCAGGAACGCCCACTTCGACTGGATGTGCGCCTGCGTCCACTCGATGAGCAGCGTCGGCACCTGGGCGTTCACGAGGTAGTTCGTCAGCCCGACGGCGATCGACAGGATGACGAGGACGCCGCCGATGAGCGCGACGCACTCGCCGGCGACGCGCACCACATCCTTGAACGTTGGCACGTCGCGGTGGACGAACCGCTGCACGATGAGCGCATACAGCGCGGCGACCGCCGCCGACTCGGACGTCGTCGCGTAGCCGCTGAAGAGCGCCCACAGCACCACGATCGGCAGCGCCATCTCCCACTTCGCGTCCCAGAGCGCCGCGCCCAGTTCCGTGAACCGGAAGGGATGCCTGGTGGCGTTCGTCTTGACCGCTTCGCGCACGCCGAGCGCCGCCAGGAGCCCGAGCATGAGCATCCCCGGCACGAACCCGCCGATGAACAGGTCCTCGATCGCGACGTTCTGCGCGACGATGGCGTAGAGGATCAGCGGGACGGACAGCGGGAAGAGCAACCCCAGCGAACCTGACGCCGTCAACAGTCCGATCGCGAAGCGCTCCCGGTAGCCCTCCTTGATGAGCGCCGGGAGCAGAAGTCCGCCGAGCGCAAGGATCGTGACGCCCGAGCCGCCGGTGAACAGTGTGAAGAACGCGCACAGCGTGGCCGCCGCCACGGCCGTTCCTCCCGGGGCCCACCCGAACATCGCGCGCAGCGCGCGCAGCAGGCGTGTCGGCGAGTTGCCCTCGGCCAGGAAGAATCCCGTCAGCGTGAAGAGCGGGATCGCCGCGAGGTTGGCCGCCGGCGACGTCAGCTCTTCGTAGGCCTTGATCAGCGGGACAATCGGCCGCGTTCCGTCGATGAAGAACGCCACCATGGCGATGCCGCCGAGCAGCGCGAAAATCGGCGTGCCCAGCACCCCGGCGATGAGGATTCCGACGATCCAGGGGAGGAGCGCCGCGCCCTCGAACCACTCGAAATTCCGCGCGGCCAGGTAGCCCAGCGGCACACCGGTCAGCGTGATGATGCGCCCCCACCAATGCGGGGTTGCCTTCCACGCCAGCCGGAGCGCGATCAGCGTGAAGGCGATCGGGAACGCGAGCGTCGAGACCCAGACCGGGATGTCGACGGCGACGATCGTTCCCGCCTCCCTTTCGCTCTGGACGAGCGCCAGGCCGCCGACCGCAAACATCATCGCGATGGCGGCGCCGGCGAAGCCAGAGACGACGTGCGCGATGTTGATCGTGCCTTTGGGAAGGAATTCGCCGGTGGCCAGCGTCAGCAGCTTGCCTTCGCGGGCGCCGATGGCGGCGCCCAGCAGGCCGACCCAGAGCGTGAGGTTGAGCGTGAACGGCCCGGCGCCGGGAATGCCGCGCTGCAGCAGCTGGCGCATCGCGATCTCCGCGAGCGGCAGCAGCATGATGCCGGCGAGGGCAAGAGTGGCGACGAGGTTTTCGAAACCTCTAGCCGCGGTGACGATGCGGCTCAAATCGGCGACTCGCGAAATTCACAATGCAAAATGCAAAACGCAAACACGGTTGCGGGCAACTGTACTCGGTTTGCATTTTGAATTTTGCATCCTGCATTACGGTTTTTTCGTCTTCCGATACGCGTCGCGCTCGCGGACGATGGCATCGTAGATGTCGGCCGGCACCAGCGTGCCGCGAATGGTCGCGACCAGACGGTCGGCCTCGGCGCGGAACGCCGCCAGCGCTTTGGCGTCGGGCGTATTGACCGTCAATCCGCGCGTCTTCATCGCGGCAATCGAATTGGTATCGAGCTGGACCGCCTCTCCCAGCAGCCGCTTCTCGGCGCTCTTCGCCGCGGCGGCAACGGCGGCTTTGTCCTCCGCCGACAGCTTGTTCCACGCGCTGTTGGTCATCACGAGCGCGCCAAAGAGCGGCGCGAAGTCGACGTCGAGCATGTATTTCGCGTCGCGGTGAACCTGCAGGAGCGAGGCGGCGTAGGGCGGCATCGGCGCGGCGTCGATCATGCCGTTTGGCAGCTTGAGCTGGGCCGGGATGTCGCCGGAGTTGAGCGGCACAGGCCGGAAGCCATTCTGCTTGTACCACTGAACCATCCGATCGTCGCCCTGGGTCGTGAAGATCTTCGCGGTCTTGATGTCGGCCAAAGTGTTCAGCGGATTCTTCGAGAACAGCTGCACCCAGCCGGCGCTGCCCCAGGCCAGCACCTTGAACCCGCGCGCCTCCATGCGCTTCTCCATCATCGGTCCCATTCGTTCGAGCACGTGCTTGGCTTCCGCGTCGGAGGCAAAGAGGAACGGAATCCCGAACACGCTGAACCCATCGTCTATCGACGACAGGCCGGGCAGCATCAGCAGGCCGCCCTGCAGCTGATCGACGCCGGGGCGCATCATGCGCAGCGTCGCCTCCTCGCTGCCCTGCGTGCCGCCGGCGTAGACGGTCAGCTTCACGCGGCCGGATGTCTTGGCCTCCCATTCGGCGCCCATGTCGAGCATCGCCTTGTGGTACGACGAGTTGACCGGCGCGACAGTGGCAACCCTGATGGTCGTTTGTGCGGCCGCACCCGGCGCGACCAGCGCGAGGATGGCGAGCGAAAGCAGGCTGTGGCGGAACATCAAAACCTCCGACTATTTGGTAAATTTTTCGTCGACGCGGTCGAGCAGCAGGCGCGCGCGTTTCTGCATGACGAGGGTGACGAGGCGACTCGCCGGATCCTTCTCAGGATCTATCGCCAGGGCTGTTTTCAGCAAGCGCTCGAATTCGCCCCGGTCCTGGCTGGGGACGGCGACACCTGTGGCGAGGGCGACGTAGGGCCCGGGGGACAAGCCGCCCTGCAGCTCGACGGCCTTGGCGAAATGCTCCCGCGCGCGGGCGCGGCTGCCGCCCAGTTCGTCGGGGAGGCTGTCGAGCGTGATGAAGAGTTCGTGTAACGTGCCTTTGCTCCACTTTTCGTCCAGGGCCAGGGCGCGTTCGCCGAGCACCCGGACCGTCGGCAGGTCGATAGCCAGGTCAGGCCGATCGATGCCGAGGGAGATAGCCGCACCCCACGACGCGGCCGTCCAGTACAGGAGGGGCACATCGGCTGCTTTGGCCCTGGCGGCAACCATCTCAGGGTTCAACAGCAGCGCCTCGCTGGTCGTGGCGCCGAACCGGACGTCCATCGCCCGGAAACAGTAACGGCGGGCACGAAGGTACAGCCTCAGCGCCCGATCCTGAGCTTCGCGGATCTCGGCCCGGCGGCTGGCTGGCAGCGCCTCGGCCTCGGTTTCGACATAGGCATACGCATACTGAGTGAAGCCGCTGCACGTCGACAGCAGGAGGCCCTGGTGCCGCGGGGCGGATTCGAGCAGCGTTTCGTACAGCTTCAGGGCGAACGGAATCGCGTCGCCAACGAGCTTGATGTCCTCGTCGCTGGTGAAGGTCGTGCCCGTTTCCGACAACGTGTCCGCGACCGTGTTGACCGCCATCTGTTTCAGCGAGCACCCTGGCGCGCCCGCCGCGGCCACGATCAGCAGAAATCGAACGAGAAGATGCACGGAGCTCAATTTACAACGGCGGAGCGGGACGGACGGCTGAAAAACCCTG
This sequence comes from Vicinamibacterales bacterium, assembly GCA_035711805.1. Lineage (GTDB taxonomy): Bacteria > Acidobacteriota > Vicinamibacteria > Vicinamibacterales > UBA2999 > Gp6-AA40. The sequence continues at coordinate 15,360 of DASTBV010000184.1, read as the reverse complement.
AATTGGGAAAGATGGGTGGCTGGGTTGCCTAGGTTGCCTGGGTTGCCTGGGTTTCCTGTGGGGCGAGCCTTGCAGGCTCGCCTCGCGAACCCGAAGGGTTCGCGCCACAACAGAGCAATCCGCCTCTCAGTTCATCGAACATGATCCCGGGCCGCGTGGATCGCCACACGATCCGCACGCGCCGAGCGGGACCTGGGTCGCGCCGGAGTCCGTGGCGGTCGTGCGCGCGGCGAACACCGACTGACGTTTTTCGAGGTCCGTTCCATGGCAAGACGGACATTCCGGCGTGACAGCACCGCGCATCAGCCATTCGAACCGGTGATTGCAGGTCTTACAGGCGTACTCAAACAGCGGCATGCGCTTCGCTCTCCAGCGCGTGCGTGAGCACGAAGCCCAGCGCTTCCGCGCACTGCGGGTCGAACTGCGTTCCGCTGCAGCGTGCGATTTCCTCGACGGCGAGCCGTGGCGGCATCGCCGGGCGCTGCGTATGCGGATGGGTCATCGAATCGTAGGCGTCCGCCACCGCGAGCACGCGCGCGGCTTTCGGGATTCCCGTCGCGGTCAGCCGCCGCGGATACCCCGTGCCGTCGTACGCCTCGTGGTGCGCGAGCACCATCTCCGCGGCATCGGCAAACCGCGGCTGACTTCGCAGCAGATCATAGCCGACCTGCGGGTGCGTCCGCATGATGCGCCACTCGTTTTCGTCAAGCGGGCCGGGCTTCGAGAGGATCGACGCCGGCATATCCAGCTTGCCGATGTCGTGCAGCAGCCCACCCTGTTCGAGCACCTCGAGCTCCTCGTCTGTGAACCCCATCTCGTCGCCGATGGCGACGGCAAGCCGTGCCACGCGCGTGGCGTGCCCGCGCGCGTCGCGCTCGTGCAGTTGCAGGATCGCCATCAGCCCCTCGAGCGCCTGCTCCGGCGTGTCCTGCGCTTCGGCGAGCGCCGCCGCCACCGCCGCACGCCTGGCGCGCAGCCGATCCTGCAACGCGTGGTGCAGCCCTTCCTCGGCGACGGCGGCGTTGTGCCAGTCGCGTCCGAGGGCGAGCGCTTCGCTCAGCCGCCGCTCGTCGAACGGCTTCAGGAGGTAGTCGACGACCTGATTGCGCAGGCTGGCGACGGCGATCTCGACGTCGCGGCCGGCCGTGGCCATGATGACGGCGGTGTCGGGAAACCGATCGCGAATCTGCGTGGCGAGCCAGAGGCCGTGGCGCCGGCCGCCCCCGAGCCTGACGTCGCAGATGGCGATGTCGCTGACCTGGTCGTCGAGCGCCGCGAGCGCGCGGGCGGCGTCCGCCGCGTCGCGCGTCTGATAGCCGAGTGCGTCAGCCCATGCGCACATCTGTTCCCGAAGCGCCACCTCGTCATCGACGATGAGCACAGAGGATCTGTATGCAACGGTTCGTGTATTCACTGTGTTAATGGGTCGTTGCGCGCGCGCGCAGAGACATTCAAAAACAGAATGCGGCGGTGAGCAAGGGAAAGTGCACGTATTGCTGAGGCGATCGTGCACATTTGTGCTCAGCCGGGGAATGCGCGCGGAGCTCAGCAGCAGGTTTAAACTGCGTGGGCGATGCGCCTGGGTTCGCTTCGACGCCACTGGGACGAGTACGGACGAAGCGATCCGTTCTGGGCGATCCTCACCGCACCGGACAAGAAAGGGAACCGATGGTCGGTCGACGAGTTCCTGCAGACAGGGCGCGAGGAGATCGATGCCCTGATCGCGTATCTGGATGAGCGCGGTCTGACAGAGAACCGCCGGCGTGCGCTGGACTTCGGCTGCGGGGCGGGCCGGCTCACACACGCCCTGGCCAGGTACTTCGACCACGTGATCGGTGTCGACATCGCTGCGTCGATGATCGACGTGGCGAAACGGCTGCACGGCGGAACTCCAAACATCGAATTCCGGGTCAATACGTCCAATCGGCTGGAGTCGATCGCGTCCGACTCGATCGACCTGGTCTACACGCTCCTCGTGCTGCAGCACATCCCGCCGCGCTATGTCCGGGAGTACCTGGCTGAATTCGTCCGCGTGCTCACCCCAGGTGGCGTGCTCGTCTTCCAGCTGCCGTCCGGAGACGCGCTGAAGGTGAAGGTCGAGGGGCACGGCCTGAAACGGCTGTTGCCGCACCGGGCTGTTGCCGTGATTCGCGCGGTGCGCCGGTGGCGCGAGTTCCCGCGCATGGAGAGCCACGGGCTGCCGCGCCGCGAGGTCGAGCAGCTGCTCACCGATCTCGGCGCGCCCGTCGTCGACGTCGTGGACGATCACGCACACGGTACGGACACGCCCGGGTTCCGTTACTACGCGGTAAAGGTCGCGTGCTGAGCGCCCCTCCGTGCGTCTCCGTTCCTTCGCTGCTCCTGTGAAACCGTTCCCTCCGTGACCTCCATCGCCTCGAAGCGCGTGTGCGATACTGGGAGGATGTCTCCGCACCGGAAGACGCAGCAGATCGCCAACCCGCTCCGTCGCAATGTGGCGATCGTCGCGCACGTCGACCACGGCAAGACGACGCTGGTGGACGCGCTGCTGCGGCAGAGCGGCGCGTTCCGCGCCAACCAGCAGGTGGCCGAGCGCGTGATGGACAACATCGATCTCGAGCGCGAGCGCGGCATCACCATCCTCGCCAAGAACACCGCCGTCCACTACCACGACCTGCTGATCAACATCGTCGATACGCCGGGACACGCCGATTTCGGCGGCGAGGTCGAGCGCACGCTGTCGATGGTGGACGGCGTGATGCTGCTGGTGGACGCCTCGGAAGGGCCGCTGCCACAGACCCGGTTCGTGCTGCGCAAGGCGCTCGAGCGGGGGCTGCCGCCAATCGTGGTCCTGAACAAGATCGACCGTCCCGACGCGCGCCCGAAAGAAGTGCTCAACGAGGTCTACGACCTCTTCATCGACCTCGATGCAACAGAGGATCAGATCGAGTTCCCGGTGCTGTATACCAACGCGCGTGAGGGATACGCGAGCGCCGACGCAGGCACGCGCGGAGACGACCTCCGTCCGCTCTTCGACGCGATCGTCGAGCACGTGCCGCCGCCCAAAGGCGATCCGGCTGCGCCGCTGCAGATGCTCGTCGCCAACCTCGACGCGAGCGACTACCTCGGGCGCATTGCCATCGGCCGCATCTTCAACGGAACGGTCCGATTGAATGACGACGTCGCCGTGATGAAGCTGAACGGCTCACCGCAGCAGACACGGGTCACCAAGCTGTTCGCCTTCGACGGGCTCAAGCGCGTCGAAATCGAATCTGCGGCGGCCGGCGACATCGTCTGCCTTGCCGGGATCGAGGACATCACCATCGGCGAGACGATCGCCGACCCGGAACATCTGGTGCCGCTGCCGCCCATCGCCATCGACGAGCCGACGGTGTCGATGATCTTCGGCATCAACACCTCGCCCATGTCCGGGAAGGACGGTCAGTACGTGACGTCGCGGAACCTGCGCGAGCGTCTCGATCGCGAGCTGCTCGGCAATGTCTCGGTGCGCGTCGAGAACACCGACAGCCCCGAGCAGATGAAGGTCGTCGGCCGCGGCGAGCTGCAGCTGTCGATTCTGATCGAGATGATGCGCCGCGAAGGGTTCGAACTGCAGGTATCGCGGCCGGAGATCGTGACCAGGGACGTTGACGGCGTGAAGATGGAGCCGGTCGAGGAGCTGGTCATCGACGTCCCAGAGGACTTCCAGGGCGTGGTGATTGCGCAGGCCGGAACCCGGCGCGGCGTCCTCACGAAGATGGTGAACCACGGCAGCGGACGCGTGCGGCTCGAGTTCCGGATTCCCACGCGCGGGCTCATTGGATTCCGCTCGCAGTTCCTGACCGACACCAAGGGCACCGGCATCATGAACCATCTGTTCGCGGGATGGGAGCCGTGGCATGGGGCGATTGCGGCCCGTTCGACCGGCGCGCTGGTCGCCGACCGCACCGGCGTCGCGACGGCATATGCGATCTACAACCTGCAGGAACGCGGCGAAATCTTCGTCGATCCCGGCGTGACCGTCTACGAAGGGATGATCATCGGCGAGAACGCGCGGCCCAGCGACATGGACGTGAACGTCACGAAGGAAAAGAAACAGACCAACATGCGCGCCTCGACTGCCGATGAGGCCATTCGGCTCATTCCGCCGCGCAAGTTGAGCCTCGAGCAGGCAATCGAGTTCATCAATGACGATGAGTTGGTCGAAATCACGCCGAAGAACATCCGGCTGAGGAAGCGGATCCTGGCGGCGAATCAGCGCCCGAAGCCGGAAAGGCCGACCTGAACCTTTCTCTTCCGTGGCATTTTCCTTGCCTCAAGAACTGAGGGAGGACCATATGAAACGCCAGAAGGGCGATCTGCAGGATCCGCTCGGCATCGCGGATGAGCCGGTCGCTCAGAACCCGGAAGATCACCTGCCCCACGGCGATCACGCCAGCCGCAAGCGGCGCATCCGTGCGCTCGGCGAAGACGGCATCGACCACCGTTCGACCGGCCTCGGCGACCTCAACACCGAGCACGACGGCGCGACCGGGATCGATATGGGCTACGGCGGATCAGGAACGGACATCAAGCGCGGCAGCTAGCTCTCGATCCACTCGGGTGGCGGCTGGATCGTGGGTTCCGGAGTCTTCCCGGGATCCGGCCGGCCGCTGCCTTCGAGGCGGCTGATGGCGCGCAGCGTCATGTCGTGGTCGCACACGATCTGACACGAGAGCCGCACGCCCTGGAGGCCTTTCTCCTCGAGCTTCATCTTCTCGGCCTGGGTCATCCGCGTTGGTTCGCCGCTCACGAAGACCACGCGGCACGTGGTGCAGCGCGCGTTGCCACCACAGGCGTGCAGGATGTCCACACCGGCATCCTGCTCGACGGCGAGCACGAGCCGTTTGTCGGACGGCACTTCAACACTGGGGAACCCCTCAACGGTCAGCGTCGGCATGTCGGTATGGTAACTTAGCGCCGCGACTCCCAATGACGGACAACGACCTGCAGGGAATTCCCCGACCCTCACAACTGTGGAAACAGCTGTCGCCCGAGCGCAAGCTCCAGGCGGCCGAAGCGTTCTGGGGCGACAGGAACGCATCGGTGGAGCATGCGGAAGCCATCGTCGCGATCGCGCAGCGGATCAAGTTCCGGCCGAAGAGCGTCATCTCGCTGCCCGTGGAAAAAAAGGCGAAGCATCTGGTGGCGATCGGCGGCGTGTCCGAGCTCGTGGCGGCGCGGCTGCTGGTCGCCTACCACCTGGCGCACCAGCGACCGATGATGGCGGCATTCTTAGAGGCGCTCGGGATCGCACACGAGGATGGCCTGATCAACGACGAAGAGATGGAAGCGCCTGCAGCGGAGCGTCTCGAGCAGGCCGCGAAAACGCTCGCTGCCGCTTATCCAGCGGAGGACGTGGCGCTCTACCTGTCCACACTGATGTGGCAGGACCCCGACACGTGGGGCGGTCTCGAGAAGGTTCCCGAGAGCCGCGCCGTCGCCTGAAGCACACGTGGACTTCCTGACCAACGCGTTCGACTGGGTCTCCAGCCCCGAAGGATGGATTGCGCTCGGCACGCTGACCGTGCTCGAAATCGTCCTCGGCATCGATAACATCGTCTTCATCTCGATCCTGGCGGGGAAGCTGCGGAGCGAGGATCGAGAGCGCGCGCGCAAGGTCGGCCTGTCGTTGGCGATGTTCATCCGCATCGCGCTGCTCCTGTCGATTACGTGGGTGATGGGGCTGACCGAGCCCCTCTTCACGCTCGGGAAGGATATTTCGGGCCGCGATCTGATCCTGATCCTCGGCGGCCTGTTCCTGATTGCCAAGAGCACGCACGAGATTCACGACAAGCTCGAAGGAGCGGAGGGCGGCGCGAGCGCGAAGGTCGCGGCGTCGTTCACGGCGGTCATCATCCAGATCCTCCTGCTCGACATCGTCTTCTCGCTCGACTCGGTGATCACGGCCGTCGGGATGGCGGAAGACGTGTCGGTCATGATTCTCGCGGTCGTCATTGCCGTCGGGGTCATGCTGGTCTCGGCCGGCCCCATCAGCGATTTCGTCGACCGCCACCCGACGGTGAAGATGCTGGCGTTGAGCTTCCTGCTGCTGATCGGTGTGTCGCTGATTGGCGAGGGTCTCGACCAGCACATCCCGAAGGGGTACATCTACTTTGCGATGGGCTTCTCGATCTTCGTCGAGATGATCAACTTGCGCGTGCGGAAGAAGTCAGAGCCCGTGCACCTGCACCAGAGTTACACTCCAGACTGAACGAATATCGGATCAACCCGTGTGGCGACCTATGCCAACGCCGCGGCGTGACCATGTCGCGCGCCTCACTATTGCCGGCGTTTTGCCTATCCTGTTTGGGTGCGGCAGTACTCCCGTCGCGCCGTCCCCAGACCCGACTCCAACGAATCCGCCACCCTCGAGCACCACGCTCACATTGCCGCCAGCGAACCGATGGAGACGGTGCCTTTCCCCTTGCCGTTGCGTCCGCATATCTGGTCGGTCGCCGGACAAACGGCGCAAATGCGGGCGCTCTCCGGGTCGACGGACGTGACGGCGCAGGCGGAATGGAGCGCGACAGGTGATTTTGCGACCCTTACCTCGACGGGAGTGTTGACGGCGCATCGCGGGGGCAACTTTCCACTGAGGGTCACCTACCAGGGCCGCACAACAAGTACGTTTGTCACCGTCTTCAACGCGCCGCCGACGACGAGGGTGTCGTTCACCGGAGTGCTCGGCCCGGGCGGACGTCGTCCGCATTTCGTGACCGTGGGCGCCGGCGGCGGCGATGTCGTCTTTCACGTGACGAGCGCGGGGTCTCGTCTCGACCCGTTGGGGATTATGTTCGGCACGGGCACCGCAGGCTCGTGCGCGCCGCCGTACACGTATGGCACAAACTGGTTCCAGTTTGCGTCGGGTTCCGGTGTCGAGACAGAGGCTCGCGGCGCATCGCGTCAGGTCTTACCGGGCGCGTATTGTGTGATTCTTCTTGACCCCGCGACTATCACCGCAGACGATCGGCTGTCGTCCGTCCTCGTGGCCGGGTTGGTACCGCTCACCACCCCGATCAATTACACACTCACCATTGCTGCTTCTGGTTCCGGCGCTTCCGTGGTCGGCGGTCAATAGCTTGCCAGCGAAAGGGTGCGAAGCATGGAGCTGACGCAGCTCGGCGCACAGACATATCCCGCTGAAGGGGCACCACGCGCTGTGTTCGTGTTCGCCCACGGCGCCGGCGCGGGGCAGCATCATCCGTTCATGGCCGGCGTGTCGCGCGGGCTGGCGGCTCGCGGCATCGACGTCGTGACCTTCGATTTCCCGTACAAGCGGCTGCAGAAGAGCGCGCCCGATCGGCCGCCTGTCCTGGAGCAGTCGTTTCGCGACGCGGTCGCCGCGGCGCGCAAGTGGAGCAAGGCCGACCGACTGTTCATCGGCGGCAAATCGATGGGCGGGCGCATCGCCACGCATCTCGCCGCCCAGGGGCTGGACGCGTTGTCCGGCGTCGTCTGCTTCGGCTATCCCCTCCATCCACCGGGTAAACCGCAGCAGCTGCGCATTGAACATCTGCCATCGATCACCGTGCCGGTGCTTGTCATTCAAGGCGAGCGCGACGCCTTCGGAACGCCCGCCGAACTGCGGCCGCACCTGGAGGCGATGAAGCCCGACGTTCGCCTGCACGTGATCCCGCGCGGTGACCACTCGCTGGGTGTGCGCGGCAAAACGCCCGGAGAGACGCAGTCCGAGCTGGCCGAAATCGCCGCCGCCTTCATCGCCCCGTAACCGTAGCTTCCGCCTTCAGGCGGAAGGAACTGGATCTCCGAAGTCGTGGCTTCCGCCTTTAAGCGGAAGAAGCCGGCATGGCCTCTGCTGCGAGAGGCGTGACGTTTTGCACCGATCGGCGGAGCCTTTTCTTCGTTCAAGAGGCGCCGGTGGCACTGGTCCGCGCGCAGATTCTGCGCGCCGCGCGTGAAATAGGTTTTGAAATTTCCGCGTACTGTTTCATGCCTGATCACCTGCACCTGCTTGTTTCTGGGCTCCACGAATCATCGGACGCGAAACTGTTCATCAGTCGGTCGAAGCAGTATTCGGGTTACTACTTCAAGCGCCAGCACGGCGTGCGTTTATGGCAGCGTTACGGGTACGAGCGCGTCGTGCGTGATGATGACGAACTCGCACTGACTGTGGGTACATCGTGGGCAATCCCGTTCGGGCGGGGCTGGTCAGCGATCCGGCGCAGTATCCGTTCCTCGGTTCCGGGCAGTCCACACCCCCAGAACTGATGTTGATGTGTGAGTACAGCCATTCTGCGGAATGATGACTCCTTCCGCCTGAAGGCGGAAGCTACACTATCAATGTGGACCTACGCGATCTCGGCTGGGACGACGCGCTACGGCATCAGTTCGAGCCGTGGGCGGCGAAACCGCACGTCCAGCCTGGGCGCGTCTTCATCGAGTTCAACTACATCTTCCGCGTCTATATCCACGGCGGCGAGATCGACGCCGTGCTGGCGGGCCGGCTCAAGCATCACGCGACCAGCCGGGGCGAGCTGCCGGCGGTGGGCGATTGGGTCGTCGTGCGCACGCGTCCAGCGGACGAGCGGGGGAGCATCGTGGCCGTGCTGCCGCGGCGCAGCCGGTTTTCGCGAAGGATGGCCGGCAACGTGACCGACGAGCAGGTGGTGGCGGCCAATGTGAACGTGACCTTCATCGTCATGGGGCTCGACGACGACTACAGTGCCCGGCGGCTCGAGCGGTACCTCCTCCTGGCGCGTGAAAGCGGGGCGGCGCCGGTGGTACTGCTGACCAAGCCCGACGTTGGCGAAGGCGTGGACGCCCGCGTCGCTGAAGCGCGGTCGATCGCAGCGGATTCACCGGTCCACATCCTCAATCCGAAGGCCGGCGAGGGGATCGAGCAGGTGATTCACTATCTGACCCGTGGGCGTACCGGCGCGCTGCTCGGATCGTCAGGCGTGGGCAAGACGACGATCATCAATCGGCTGCTGGGTTCGGACGCCCGGCGGACGCGCGACGTCCGTGCGGCCGACTCGAAGGGCCGGCATACAACGACGAACCGCGAGCTCGTCGTGCTGCCGAATGGGGGTCTGCTCATCGATACGCCGGGCATGCGCGAGCTGCAGCTCTGGGACGTCGGCGGAGCCGTCCGCGAGACGTTCGAGGACATCGAGGAACGTGCGGCGTCGTGCCACTTCAGTGACTGCGCGCATCGCGACGAACCGCGCTGTGCCGTCAAGGCCGCCGTCGACGACGGCACACTCGCGCCGGAGCGGCTCGACAGCTATCTGAAGCTGCAGGACGAGCTCGCCTTTCTCGAACGGCAGCAGGATGAGCGCGCGCTGCTGGAAGAAAAGCGGCGCGGCAAACTGGGCGCGAAGGCGGTGCGCCAGGCGCTGAAATTGAAGGCCGACCGGGGCTAGCGGATAATCACCCGCATGTTCGCGGTCGCGAGGATGTTGCTGCTCGGCGCGCTGGTGAGTCCGCTGGCGCTGGCGGGTCCGCCTGAAGGCGGACACTACGTTCAAGCGCGGGGCGCGCAGAAGCCGGCGGCGCCGACGCGCACGACCTTCTTCACGTCCGCCCTTCCCGCATCAGAGCTCCGCAACAAGCAGGCTGTTCTCGAGACCACGCTCGGGACGATCGTCATCGACCTTCTGCCGGACGCCGCACCGACCCACGTCGCGCACTTCATCACCCGCGCGCGCGAGGGCGCCTACGACGGCACCACGTTCCACCGTGTGATCATGATGGGGATCATTCAGGGCGGCGATCCGCTGTCGAAGGACCCGGCGCAGGCCGCGCGCTACGGCACCGGCGGCCTGGGCGTGCTTCGATTCGAGGCAAACAGCGAGAAGCACACGCGGGGGGCGGTCTCCGCGGTGCTGGTGCCAGGTAACCGCGACAGCGGCGGCTCGCAGTTCTTCATCTCCGTCAGCGATCAGCCGGCGCTCGACGGCCAATACACCGTCTTCGGCCGCGTCGCGGAAGGCATCGGCGTGGCGCAGAAGATTTCGACCGTGCCGGCGAGCGCAAACGTGCCGTCGGAGCGCATCGTGATTCGCAAGGTGACGATCCGCGAGAAGCCGGCCCCGGTACCGGAGCCGTTCGTGTCGGCCAGCGCGGAGGAGATGGCGAAGCAGCAGGTGGTGCTCGAGACCTCGCTCGGGAACATCACCTTCGAGTTGTTTCCCGATCGCGCGCCGAATCATGTACGGCAGTTCCTGCGGCTGGCCGCGGCGGGTGTCTATGAGGGCACGTCGTTTCACCGCGTGGTCCCGGGATTCGTCATCCAGGGCGGCTACCTGGCGACGCGGAAGGAACCGCTCGACGAGCGGCAGCAGGGCTACGTGCGCACGCTCGAACCGGAATTCAACGCCACGAAGCACGAACGCGGGATCGTCTCCATGGCGCGCGGCGACGAGCTGGTCAGCGCGACCAGCTCGTTCTTCATCGTCCTGGCGCCGGCCGAATCGCTCGACGGAAAATACACGGCGTTCGGCCGGGTCGTCTCCGGCATGGACGTCATCGAGAAGATCGAGGTCGCACCGCGTGAGGGTGAAGCGCCAACCGCGCGGATCGACGTGATGCGCGCCCGTATCCTGGCCAACTGATGCTGAAAGGATCCCGCGACGCCGTCCTGCACCGGATGCAGCCCGTGAGCATTCACGGCCAGCTGTTCTACGACCTGCACTACCGTTTTGCGGACGAACCGGACAGTCAGATGCGCGTGGCGCGTGTCGGCGGTGAAGCGCTCGCGCCTGCCCTGCAGGAAGGCGATCGCGTAACGCTCGACTTCCTCGTCGGCGTCGTGACCGCCGTTCACCGCTCATCGTAGTGTCCGCCTTCAGGCGGGCCTCCGGGTCCGGCTAAAGCCGGACACTACGTGTCGAACTCAAATCTCGAACGGCAGCCGCGGCTGCGGCCCTTCTTCCTCCTCGGGTTCCATACCGTCGGTGAGGTTGTGGACGCTCACGCCGAGCAGGCGAATCGGCCGCCGCCCGGCCTCCGTCTTTTCGAGCAGCGCCACTGCTCGGCGGCGGATGTCTTCTTCGTCGCGCGTCGGCGGCTCGCTGTGGCTCCGCGTGATGGTCGTGAAGTCGTTGTAGCGGACCTTGATCGTCACAGTGCGGGCATACAGCTCGCGCCGGGCCAGCCATCCGGCGGCGTGCCCCGCCATTTCCGAGATTTCTTCCTGAATCGTCGGCAGATCGGTGAGGTCGCGCTCGAAGGTGTTCTCACTCCCCGACGACTTCGGCTCGTATTCAGCGACGACCGGCCTGTCGTCGTGGCCGCGCGCGAGGTCCTGCAGCCAGTCGGCGAGCGATCCGACGGCGTCGCGGAGAACCGCCGGATCAGCCGCGCGCACGTCGATCAGTTTGGTGATCCCGCGCTCGCGCAGCTTCCGCGCCGTCACCGGACCGACGCCCCATAGCGCATCCACCGGCAGGCCGTGCAGGAAATGCTCGACCCGCTCCGGCGCGATGACCGTGAGACCGTCCGGCTTCTGCCAGCCGGATGCGATCTTCGCCAGGAACTTGTTGGGCGCGACTCCCGCGGACGCGGTGAGACCGGTGCGCTCGCGAATCTCCGCCTTCAGCCGACGCGCCACGTTCATGCCGAGCGGCTCGCCCCACGCGTTCTCGGTCACATCGAGATACGCCTCGTCCAGCGAGAGAGGCTCGACCAGCGGCGTCACTGATCGGAAGAGGTCGAATACCTGGTTCGACACGGTTCGGTATTTCGTGAAGTCCGGCCGGACGATGACCAGAGAAGGGCAGAGACGGACGGCGCGTGACATCGGAATCGCCGATCGGACGCCAAACGTACGCGCCTCGTAGCTCGCCGCCGCGACGACGCCCCGCTTGTCCGGCGCGCCGCCGACGGCAACCGGCTGCCCGCGCAGCTCCGGCCGATCGCGCTGCTCGACGGACGCGTAGAACGCGTCCATGTCTACATGAAGGATGCGACGCATACCCATTCGCGACCCACCGAGTCACCGAGGCACCGAGAACAGCAAGGATCCCCTCGGTGTCTCACTGCCTCGGTGTGCCGTAATCAGTTACCGGTCGCTCCAAAACCACCGCGGGTTACGGCCGCCACTTCGTCGACTTCGTCCCATTGCACCCTCGGCGCGGGCAGCACGATCCCCTGCGCCAGCCGGTCGCCGCGGCGAACCTGAACGTCGGCGCCGGTGAAGTTCAGCAGCTGAATCATGACTTCGTCTGCCGGCCCGCAATAGTCGGAATCGATGATGCCGACGCCATTGGCCACCATCAGTCCGCGCTTGAGCGGCGTACTGCTTCGGGCGAAAATCGCGAGGCAATGGCCGGTGGGAACCTCGATAATGAGCCCAGTGCGAACTAATACCACCCGGCCTGCCGGCACGACGACGTCGTGCGCCGCGGCGAGGTCGAATCCAGCCGCTTCATCAGTTCCGTAGGCAGGGAGGGGAATCGTGAGATCCAGCCGTTTGATTTTGAGCCGCATGCGCGCAGCATACCTCCGCGTGCGACCATGGGCCACGGAGGCACGGATGCACGGAGACCAACAGCGTTTGGATGTCCCTTCGTGTCTTCGTGTCTCCGTGGCAGTGTTGACGTTCACGGTATGTACGGCGGCTGGCTTCGCGCAGACGCCCGCCGATCTCAACGCGCGGCTGCCGCTCGACAAGGCGATCCGAACCGGCACGCTGCCGAACGGGATGACGTTCTACATCCGCAAGAACAGCGAGCCGGACGATCGGGCGATGATGCGGCTTGCCATCAGGGCTGGATCGGTTGATGAGGCCGACGACCAGCGCGGCCTGGCGCACGTGCTCGAGCACATGGCGTTCAACGGCTCGAAACACTTCCCTCCGGGAGAGCTCGTCAAGTATCTCGAATCGATTGGCGCGCAGTTCGGGCCGCACGTCAACGCCTACACCAGCTTCGATGAGACGGTCTACATGCTCGACGTGCCGGTGGACAAGGCCGGCGCGCTGACGAAGGCGTTCGAGGCGATGAGCGATTTCGCCGGCGGGATCGCGCTCGATGGAGCCGAGATCGACAAGGAGCGCGGCGTCGTGCTGGAGGAGTGGCGCGGCCGCCTCGGCGCGAACGAGCGCATGCTGCAGCCGCAGATGAACGCACTCTTCGGCGGATCGAAGTACGCCACGCGCAATCCGATCGGCACGCCCGAGAACCTCAAGAGCTTCCCGCACCAGCGGCTCCGCGACTTCTATCGCGATTTCTACCGCCCGGATCGGATGGCCATTGTCGTCGTCGGCGATATCGAGCCGGACGATGTGGAGAAGCAGATTCGTGCGCATTTCGGTGTGCTGCCGGCGGCCGCGGCTGCCACGCGCCCGCCGGCGCCGATTCCGCCGCACCAGGACACGCGCTACGCCATCGTCATGGACCGCGAAGCGCAGGGGTCGTCCATCACGCTCTATCACAAGCGGCCGCGGCGCGATCTGGTCACCGTCGCCGACTACCGCCGTTCGCTGGTGCAGAGCCTGATGTATCAGATGCTCAACGCGCGCTTCGGCGAGATCGCGCGGCAGCCGAACGCGCCGTTCCTCGCGGCGTCCTCTGGAGACGACACGCTCGGTCGTACGCTCGAGGCGTTCGTGGTCTCGGCTCGCGTGCAGGATGGGGCCACAGCGCGTGGCCTGAACGCGCTGGCACAGGAGATCGCGCGCGTCAGGCAACACGGTTTTGGCGAAGCGGAGCTTGCCCGTGCGAAGGCCAGCATGCTCGCGCGTTACGAGCGCGCGTACAACGAACGGGACAAATCGGAAAGCCCGGGCCTGGCGGACGAACTGGTCCGCAATTTCCTGATTGCCGAAGGCGCACCTGGCATCGAGGTCGAGGTGGAGCTGGTCAAACGCTTCCTGCCGACCATCACCGCCGCCGAGACGGCAGCCATCGCGCGGGAGTTCATCACCGACGCAAACCGTGTCGTCCTCTCGACCGCGCCGGAGAAGGCCGGGTTGACGCCGGTGTCCGAGACGGCGTTGAGCGAGGCGCTGAAGACGGGCCTCTCGGCATCCGTGGAACCGTGGAAGGACTCCATCGAGGGGCGCGAGCTGCTCGCCAAGGCGCCGCCGGCGGGAACCGTCAAGTCGCGGCGCGAGATCGCGGAGATCGGCGTTACCGTGCTCACGCTGTCGAATGGCGTCGAGTTCTGGCTCAAGCCGACGACCTTCCGCAACGATCAGATCTCGTTCACGTCCTACGCGCGAGGCGGCCTGTCGCTGGCCAGCGCGGAAGACTACTTCAACGCCTCGCTTGCCACGTCGCTCATCGGCCTGTCCGGCGTGGGCGGCCTGACGCCCGTGGATCAGAGCAAGCTGCTGGCAGGCAAGCTGGCCGGCGTCGGACCCAGTGTCGGGACCTACACACATGGCATGGGGGGCAACACGACGCCACGCGATCTCGAAACCGCCCTGCAGCTGCTGTACCTGAACTTTACCGCGCCGAATCGCGACGCGACGGCCTTCACGCTCATGAAGCAGCGGCTCGAAGCCTCGCTGGCGAACCAGGCGCAGAATCCGAACTCCGTGTTCAGCGAACGGTCGCGCTGCGTGAACACCGTCAACCACTACACCTGCCGCACGCTGAAGCTGGAGGACGTCCCGAAGCTGAACCCGGACCGGATGTTTGCGTTCTATCAGCAGCTCTACGCGAACGCCGCGGACTTCACGTTCTTCATGGTCGGATCGTTCAAGGTCGACGAGGTCGTGCCGCTGCTCGAGAAATACGTCGCGTCGCTGCCGTCGAAGGGCTCGGCGACGTCGCGCGCCAACGATCTGAAGCTGCAGTTCCCCGAGAAGGTCGTCCGCGAGGTGGTCTACAAGGGCCAGGAGCCGCGCAGCGTGACGCTGATGTCGTTTTTCGCCGACACGAAGCTGGAGGAGCTCGAGACGCATCGTCTCCAGGCGGCGACGTCCGTCGTCGAGAACAAGCTGCGCGACATCCTGCGCGAGCAGTTGGGCGGCACGTATTCAGTCGGCGTCGGCTACTCGAACACGTCGCCGCTGCCGGGCTATGGCACGACGACGGTGCAGTTCGGCAGCTCGCCGGAAAACGTCGAGAAGCTGCAGGCGGCGGTGATGGCCGAGATCGCGCGGCTGCGGAAGGAAGGTCCGTCGGCGGCCGACGTGCAGGCGGTCAAGGAAGCGGAGAAGAACGGCATCCAGGAAGGACTGCGTGAGAACGGCTACTGGCAGGGCTCGCTGCAGGCGATGCACCTCCTCGGCCGCGACCCGCGCGGCATCCTGCGCCGCATCGAGCGCGCGGATTCGCTGAGCCAGGAGAACATCCACGCCGCCATCACGAAGTACTTCCCGGCCGAGCGTCACACGATCGTCACGCTGATGCCAGAGGCCAAGAAGTA
>DASTBV010000183.1:0-12281 GCA_035711805.1 Vicinamibacterales bacterium | reverse complement strand
GTCGTCCGCGTCGAGAAGCTCGGCGGACTGGGCTGGGATCTTGCCGCCGACGGCCGTATCGCCGTCGTCACGCCTGTCGCGCCGGCGGGCGGCAAAGCCCCGCCGCCGGAAAACACCATTGCGATGGTGCAGAACTTCTTCGACGAAGTCCGCCGGCGCCTGAAGTAGCCGATACGGACACTCGCCCCTGCTCCGAAAACAAACCCACCTGCACGCCAATGCACGAGCGCTGTTCCGTTGCACAACACCGGGACACGCCGCTGCTTCGTCGCGGTACACGCGTGCAGATTCGAGTCGCACGATTTCCTTCGCGAAACTGCGCGCCGCTGTTCATCGTTGGCCGCCGTTTCCACGCGCGGCCGCGCCGGCACCGACGTTGCTATCTACAAGGCTGTCCTGACCATGTGTTTCCCTGACGAACGCTGCTGCGACCGATCAGGCGCCGACGGTGGCCCGCGTGGGCCGTTCGACACCGTGGCGCCTCCGGTTTCAAGTTTTCCAGATGCTTTTTCTGGCTCCCAATCGTGCGGCGGCTTCCTCCACCCGGCCGCCGCACTCCTCCAACGCGTGCTGCAGCCGCGCACTCACGACGACCTCGATCTGCTTCAACGCGCGCTCTGATTCTGCAAGGTCTCTCGGGTGGATGTGCCCGATGTTTCACAAATCCGCGTTCTCAACCCAACCAAAGTGCAATTGACGCAACAGCTTAGCGGATCCATATTCGAGCTGGATGCCTGCCACTCCTCCGCGCACCGGCCTCGTCTGTCCCTCATGCGGTAAACCGGTCGGTGTTGTCGAGGACAAGTTTCCAGGCGTCAATATGTGCTGGTGCCCAGCATGTAATCACCGCTGGTCGGAAGAACCAGGCAAACCAAGCCGGTAAGGGATCCCGGACCTCAGGTGAGCTTGTAGACGGCGCCGTAGTTCGACGGCACGGTCACCGGCAGCCATTGACCGGCCGTCGCAACGTTCACCGCCGGCTGCTTTCCATCGATCTGTTCACGCCACATGCCCGCGGATGGAAACGGAATCCATGGCGCGGATTCGTTATCACTGAAATTGAGGACGACGACGAGATCCTCGGCCGGGGCGCCACCGTCGGCATCGGCTTTCCGACGATAGGCCAATACGCCTTGTGCCAGGTGCGCGCTGTCGTGGAAGTAATAGAAGAAACCGCGGCTGCGCAGCGCCCGGTGCGTCCTCCTCAACGTCCCCATCACGCGATGCAGGCGCACCAGCGCCTTGCCGGCTTCGTCGTAGAAGAACTCCCAGTGCAGCGGCCGCTCGAAGAGATTGCGACCCAGTCCTCCGCCGGGCACCCCCCAGCTCTCGGCGAATTCCTGGCCGCACCAGAGCATCGGGATGCCCTTGGCCGTATATAGACCGATCACGTACGGCTGCACTTTGAAGTAGCGATCGCGATTGCCGAAGCGCTCGCCGAGCAGATCCCGGATGGTGACGCCGCCGAACTGGTTGATGAACCGTGCGTGGTCGTGTGACTCGAGGTATTGAAACGGCGCCACCGGGAAAGTGTCGCCGGCGGCTGTGTGCTCGCTGGGATAGCCAAGGAACTCCGGATCCAGCTGGTGCGCGAGCCGTTCCGTCACGAAGCCGCCGCGCGCCATTTCACGCGTGCGATCGAGCAGACCGTTCTGCCATGCGCAGTTCGAGTGCGTGGCGCGGAGGATTCCGGGGGCGTCTGGCAGATGCTCGGCGCACTGAATGATGCGGCTTCTGCCGTGCGGCGCCTGGAATCGCGCAATGGTCTGTGAGTGACGGTATGTCCGGAAGACGAGATCGGCGTAACCCTGTCCCATCGGGCCGTCATACATGCCGGGGACGTAGTCGTAGCGGAAGCCGTCCACATGGTATTCGTCCAGCAGGTAGGTGTTCAGCGCGAGGAAGTACTCGCGGGCGAACGGTTTCCGGTAGTCGATGCCGGGCCAGTCGAAAAACTCGCCTTCGAACCGGCCGAGCATCGGGTTCGGCTCGCCCGACGCCGCATACACGAGGTGATAGGTGAACTCGGGATGCGTGTGCGCGTACACCGAATCGAGGATCACGGCCATTCCCCGCGCGTGCGCAGCGTTGACGAGACGCTTCAGCCCCCTCGCGCCGCCGAGCCGCTCGTCCGGTGCGTAGAAGTCCAGCGGCGTGTATCCCCACTCCGCGGTTTCCTTGACGTTGGAGACCGGCATCAGTTCGAGGACGTTGACGCCCAGCCCGCGGATGTAGTCGAGCTGCGCCGTCAGCCCGTCGAAATCGATGTTGAACTCGCGAACGTTCACCTCGTAGACGACGAGCTCATCGACCTCCGGCGTCGCATATCCCGCGTCCGTCCACTCGAACGGCTGCGCGTGGCTGTCGAGCGTGAATGCCGAGAGTGTTCCAAGACCGCTCGCACGCGCGAACGGATCCGAGAACCAGAACGCCACGTCGCGTCCGTCGCGCTGAAGCTGATAGCGATACAGGTAGCCGCCCTCGTGTCCAAAGTGGCCGGACCCGCCGGGAACGAACGGCACGTCCGTGCTCCACAGATCCAGCGCGGATCCGTTGTTCCACGACATCCAGAAGTCCCTCGGCTCGATGTCTCTCGTGAACTGGTCTGCCTCGTGGATGATCCGGAGCTTGAGCCGATATCCCTTGTTGAACGTAATGGCCGGCAAGTAGAGTCCGAACCGCACCGACCACTGCCCCGCGGTGTCTTCGCGAGCGTGTGCTCCGACGTCGTTCAGCGCAATCATCAGATTCCCCGTATGAAGGCGAACTTTCCGGCTGCCGGAATCGCATAGATTGGAAGTGACGCGTCTGGTTTCATGCGCCGGCAGGAGGCAGCATGACACCACCGACTCTGACCGAACAGCGCAGCGATCGGACGACCGACAAAACCGGACTTCGCCCGTTTCGTGTCCAGATCCCGGAGGCGGAACTGACGGAATTGCGCCGGCGCGTCCAGATGACGCGTCTGCCCGAGCGTGAAACCGTCTCCGATTTCTCGCAGGGCGTGCCGTTCGACACCGTCCGGAAGCTCGCGCGCTACTGGGCCACCGACTACGACTGGCGCAAGGTCGAGGCGCGCCTCAACGCCGTACCCAACTTCGTCACCGAGATCGATGGCCTCGACATCCATTTCATTCACGTGCGATCGAAGCACGAGAACGCGCTCCCCGTCATCATCACCCACGGCTGGCCCGGTTCCGTCGTCGAACAGCTCAAGCTCATCGAGCCGCTGACGAACCCGACGGCGCACGGTGGAAGCGCCGCGGACGCGTTCGACGTGGTGATTCCGTCCATGCCGGGCTACGGCTTCTCGGGCAAGCCGACCAGTATCGGCTGGGGACCAGAGCGCATCGCGCGCGCCTGGCACGTGCTGATGCAGCGCCTCGGCTACCCGCAGTACGTGGCACAGGGCGGCGACTGGGGCGCGATCATCGCCGATGTGATGGGCGCGCAGGCTCCGAAAGGGCTGCTGGCCATCCACACGAACATGCCCAATGCGATTCCGCGCGCGATGGATTCCGCGGCGTTTCGCGGCGCGCCGGTGCCGGACGGTCTGTCCGCGGATGAGCGGCAGGCATACGAGCAGCTGGCGGCGTTCTACCGGGAGCCCTACTACGCGTTCCTGATGGGAACGCGGCCGCAGACGCTGACGGCGCTCACCGATTCTCCCGTCGGTCTTGCCACGTTCCTCATCGACCACGACAGACGCAGTCTCGAGCTGATCGCGCGCAGTTTCAACGGCGTGCCCGAGGGGCTCACGCGCGATGACGTGCTCGACAACGCTACGCTGTTCTGGCTGACGAACACGGCCGTGTCGGCGGCGCGTCTCTACTGGGAAGCCCTGCAGAACAAGCTCGGCTTCTTCACGCCGAAGGGCGTGAAGATCCCGGTGGCGGTGAGTGCGTTCCCGGACGATCTCTACCAGTTGCCGAGGAGCTGGGCGGAGCTGGCGTACCCGAAGTTGATTCACTACAACCGGCTTCCCAAGGGCGGGCACTTCGCGGCGTGGGAGCAGCCGAAGCTCCTCAGCGAGGAGATGCGCTCGGGCTTCAGGTCGGTACGGCACTGATTCGTGCCGCCGATGAATTTCTATTTCTGCACTCGATTCAGATTCGGAATCGTGAACGGGACCTCGGTGACGCCGATGCGGCCGCTGGCCTGATCGCGCACGAGCATCCGGATCGTGTACTTGCCAGGCAACAGAACGACCGCCGTCTGATAGACGATTGGCGTCGTTGCCAGCGCCTTGGCCGTTTCAGCGTCGAGCGCGAAATCGACCGCGTCAACGAGCCGGTGCTGGGTCATGCCGAACGGATCGTCGGTGATGACGGCGGCGAAGTCCATCCGCTTGCGATTGCCGCGTCCGACGGACAGCTCCTTGATCGGCGCGATGCGCACGACGACCGGCACCTGGTACTCCGCGCTGTTGATCTGCGAATAGCTGATCTCCACATTCAGCGACAGACCGTCCGCCGGATCACCCGATTTGAGCGCCTCCTCGAGCTGGCTGGCAAGCGCCGGATCGGCCTGCCGCCACAGGTCGGTGAACGACTTGTCCCCGAGGGTGGCCATGCTCGGGCCGGTGATCCGGAAGGCGTCGGCGGTTGCCTGACCTGAAACCTCGCCAGCCGGGAACAGCAGCGCGGCGCATAGGGACAGCGCGACCGGGACGTACCGTGTCATGTGGCTCCTCCTGTCTGCTCCTTGGACACCGGAAATCGGCGAAGGGTTTGGCGTCAACCCCATCCGCGATTGTGCGACGATCCGGTGCGTGTATCTCCCACAACACTTCGAAAACAGCGACGTCGCCCGGTCACTGGCGTTGATGCGCGCGTATCCGTTGGCGACGATGATCTCCGTTGGCGAGGATGGTAATCCATTCGTCAGTCATCTCCCGCTCATCGTCGAGCACGAGGGCGACGGCATCATCTGCGTCGGCCACCTGTCGCGCGCCAACCCGCACTGGAAGTTGCTCGATGGCCGCCATGCGACGGCAATCTTTCACGGACCGAACGCCTACATCACACCCTCGTGGTACGTACAGAACTCCGTCCCGACCTGGAACTACGCCGTCGTCCACGTGCGCGGAGTTGTGACGCTGATTCAGGACCGTGCCGGCATCGTCCGCTGCCTCGAAGCGCTGACCGCGGCCGTCGAGAAGGGACCGGAGGCGTGGCAGTTCTGGATTCCCGAGGATCTGCGGGGCACGCTCGAGTCGGCGATCGTCGGCTTCCGGCTGACTGTCGATACGCTGCAATCGAAATTCAAACTGAGCCAGAACCGATCGGAGGCCGACCTTGCGTGCGTGATTCGCGGCCTGGCGGGACGAGACGACGCCGCCAGTCAGAGCCTGCGGGCGTTCATGCAGCGTTACTATGACGCTCCCGCGGAAGAGCGTTTATAGGTAAGCTCCACCTGCGATGACGCCGGAACGTTGGCTAAAAGTCGAGGAGCTCTTTCACGCAGCGCTTGGACGCTCGCCCGGCGAGCGGGCAGGCCTTTCTCGACGAAGCGTGTGGCGAAAACGCGGCACTGCGCCACGACGTTGAGCTGCTGCTCGCGAAATCAGCGTGATGTGGTCGCAGGTTGAATCGGCCGTTCGGTTGTCGTCCAGTGCTGATGAATGAATCCGAATCTCGCAACGCGAGGCGACGGCAACGGAGCAGCATCCATTTCTGACGTCACAACCAGCCAGGCTTGCTGCGTCGTTCTTCCGACGGTCTCGTTCAGAAGCTGCACCACTGGCTTGCCTGTGACCTCCAACGCGACGTCGATGTTCTCACCGCGATCGATGTCTACGCCCACGGGCGACGACAACACGCTTATTCGTCCACCGGTCGCAGATTTCGTAGGCGATAAGGGTTCAAACAGTCGGCCGGCTACGTTCATCAAACCACGTTCGCGAATCGAACCAGTAAGGGGTGAACTGTCTAAGTACGTCGCCCGTCTTTCAAGTGGACGGACGTTAATAACTCCATCGACGAATTCTGCTCGATATGTTCGCTGCACCTTGTTGAATTCGGCCAGGACCATATCGAGCGGAATCCGATCCTGCTTTCCGAGCGCTTCCAGCTGCCATTGCGGGCGGAAGTCACCTCTCCGTGGCCGATCGGCTTCACGAAGTTCCAAACCAGCCGGAACACCGGTTTGGGAGAGTAGCTGAACGAACGTGTAGGGATTCGCCCGGGCGGCTTCGAGAAGAGAATCCGGAACAAGCCGGCCGGTTTGCCAAACCAACAGTGCGAATAGTCCGAGAAGTGGGCATAGACATCGCGTCACGACCTCAGTGAATCCCGACGCTGGTATACCACCACGTCACCGAAAACATCCGCACCAGACGTGCATCCAGAATAACGCGCTGCGTTGCGTTTGTTTCGCACGGGTTCGGAGCACCTACACCCAACAAGAAGCAGGACTGATCGCGGCGCTCCTCGTGGGGATCTACAACTTCCGCATCGTCTTCCCGCTACGCACGGGTCGCCCTCGCGGATCACTTGCCTGAGACGGGGTCAACAAACAAGGTTCTCTGGCGGAGCATGCCGTGTGGAGCGATAACCTTCGAGCGCGAGCACGCCGGCCCCGAGCATGATCGCCACATCCGCGACGTTGAAAATGCCGGTCCGCAGTGGTCCGATCCCGACGTTCATGAAGTCGATGACCATCCCATACGTGATTCGGTCGACGAGGTTGGATGCGCCACCAGCGACACACAGCCCGACCCCGAGAAGAGCGCGGCTCGGCCAACGGCGCCGCATCGCCACGATCACCAGGCCAAGTAAGAGCGCCGCGTTGCCAACGCCGAATATCGCCGTCCGCACTGCAGGCGGCCAGTCTGCACCCATCCCCAGGAATGCACCTGTGTTCTCCACATACTCCAGTCGAATCGTGTCGGCGAGGAACGACCGGCTGGATGTTTCAGAGAGGGCGGTCGCGGCGACGTGTTTCGTCACGCGGTCGCAGCCGATCGACGTGCCGATCACAGTGAACAAGACGAGTCGAACGCCAATTCGCGTCATCATGGCGAGGCTCAGTTCGGCGCGGTCTAGCGTAGCTGACGCGCTACCACCCTCATTGGCAGCGTATTCGTGGATCGCGTCAATTGCGCGCGGTCGGCATGGACTGAGAACACCGCTCTGACCTGCACCGCTCCGTCCGGCTGCTGCAGAATCCGCGTCCGTCCTTCATCCATGGTCGCGCTCCACTGTGCAGGGACGCGAAGCAAGGCCGTCCGCCCGGGCGCCAGGGCAAGGCGGCTCCGGGGCACCTCGTCCGAGCCGTACAGCGATTGCGAGTCGAGGAGTGCCAGTACTGCCGGCTGCCCGCTCGCCGATTCGACTAGAAGATACACAGAGCCGCTGATATAGCCTGATGGTATCCGCGGTGCTGGCTGGACAAACGCACCCTGATCTGGTGACCACGGCAGGGTAACCAGTTCCTTGCTGATGTTCTCGATCAGCACCTCGTAGACGAACTCCTCGCCATAGACGAAGTCGGTTCGATCGACGGACACCAGCGTCACCTTCAAGGGCGACGGAGGTGGGTGTGACGAACTCGAAACAGAGTGTCTGGTTGGAAAAAACGCGCCCGCTCCCGATGTTCCGGTGTGCGTGTGACCCGGAATGTCGAGGTAGTGGTCGGCTTTGACGCTTTGGGCATGCGGGCCGGCTGCCGTCGCAAGAAACATTAAACAGGCGACTAATGTCCGCACTCCCGCATGGTAGCTCGCGTTGCGCCGTCCCGCATCGCAAAGCGGCATGGAGGGCTACAATGCGCTGTCAAAGGGCTGGCATGCGTCGAATCACAGCGGTCGCGGTGTTGACGGTGCTGAGCGCAGTGCTGACCGCGCAGCAGCAGGCTCCTGCGTTCGACGTCGCGTCGATCAAGCCGAACGTCTCGACGGTCAACGCCGCGATCCAGCTGACCTCGAACGGGCGGTTCACAGCCACCAATGCCTCGCTGCGGGCGCTGATTCTGCGCGCCTACGGCCTCCACGATTCGCAGCTGATTGGCGCGCCGGAATGGATTGCGGCGGAGCGGTTCGACGTCGATGCGCGCGTCGAGCTGGTGCCGGCCGGCGGTCCCAATGCGTTGCTGCCGCTCGTGCGCAGCCTCCTGACGGAACGGTTCCGGCTGAAGACGCACGACGAGCTGCGGGAATTGCCGGCCTACGTCCTGACGTTTGCCCGCGGTGATCGGCGTCTCGGAGCGCAGATCCGTCCCACCCAGGGCGACTGCTCCGGCGCGAGTCAGCTGACGCAGGCCGAGATCCGCGCGCAGGCGCGCGACGGCTGGGCGCCGTGCGGCATGTCGTTCATGACCACCTTCGTGGACTCCGCCGACGTGGCGTTGAAGGTGCGGATCCGCCGTTCAGCGATTACTTTGGCGCAGTTCGCGACGGCGTTGCAGGCGAACGTCGATCGGCCGGTGGTCGATCGAACGGGCCTCCAAGGACAGTTCGATATCGAGTACTCGTTCGCGCAGCAGCCAGCCGCGAACGCGCCAGGCGGCCAGGACAACAATCAGCCGATGCTGCTCGTGGCCCTCGAGGAGCAGCTCGGGCTGAAACTGGAGTCGCGGCGCACCGAAGTGCCGATGGTGGTGATCGATTCGGTGGACCGGCCGGCGCCAGACTAGAGCCCGATAGCCGTGACGCAGGCGCTGGGATGACGAAGGCACGGTTCATCGAGCCGATGCTGCTGCTCCGTACCGACACGCTTCCGGACGACCCGCGGCGCTGGACGTATCAGCTGAAGCTCGATGGATACCGAGCGATCGCCTTCAAATCGAAGGGCAAAGTGTATCTCCGTTCGCGCAACGACAACGACTTCAACGTGCGCTATCCGGCGGTGGTCTCCGGCCTGGCCGGACTCCCGGACGAAACCGTCATCGATGGAGAAGTCGTCGCGTTCGACGAGAAGGGCCGACCCTCGTTCAACATCCTGCAGAACTACGGATCGTCCGCTGCGCCGGTGGTGTTCTACGCGTTTGACGTGATGGTTCTCCGCGGCAAGGACGTGATGTCCGAGCCGCTCGAGAAGCGTCAGCAACTGCTCGAGACGATCGTGTTGCCGAAGTTGAAGGAGCCCGTTCGCTACGCCGGCGCGCTGAACGCCGCGTTGCCGGATCTGGTGGCGTCGGTGAAGGCGCACGGCCTGGAAGGGCTGGTGGCCAAGCGCCGCGGCACGCGTTACGAGCCGGGTCGGCGCTCGGGCGCGTGGATGAAGATGCGCGTCGATCGCGGACAGGAGTTCGTGATCGGCGGCTACACGCTGGGCACGAAGACGTTTGACGCGATCGTCTTCGGCTATTACGAGGGCGGGAAACTGATCTATGTCTCTCGCACCCGGAACGGCTTCACGCCGGCGGCGCGGGCCGCGTTGTACAAGAAATTCGCGGCGCTGGAGATCGAGGAGTGTCCCTTCGCCAATCTGCCCGAGGAACGCAGCGGCCGATGGGGGCAGGGGCTGACGAAGGCGAAGATGGCCGAATGCCGATGGCTGAAGCCAGTGCTGGTCGCCGAGGTCGAGTTCCTGGAGTGGACGAGCGACAACCACCTGCGGCATTCACGGTTCGTCGCTCTCCGCGACGACAAGCGCGCGGAGGACGTGACGCGGGAAGGCTGACGCGCCGATCGATCTGTTCGGCGACGGCGTTTCAACGTTGTCGATAACCAGGACCTCCACCGGACCCGGCGCGGACTGGAGCTTCAAGCCGAGCTGCTCCCTGAGCACGGTCATCAGTGACGATCCATCAGCCTGCTGCAGTCAGGTCGTCTCGATGCCGCCCCGAATGGCCGGGAAAGATCCGTCCTCGTGGTACGAGGTCGAGGCGCGCGCCGCGGCAGATGTGGTGCTGACGGTCGAACAAGCGCGGCTCATGCTGCAGACCATGCTGGCGAACCGCTTCAAGCTGAATTTCCACCGCGAGCCGCGCCAGGCGCCGGTCTATGCGCTGGTGGTCGCGAAAGAAGGGCACAAGCTGGGCACCGCCGACAAGGCGTGTGCCGACACGCGCCTGCCGTTCATGTTGGCGCCGGGGATGCTGAGAAGCTGCAGTCCCGGGATGGCCATCTCGCAGCTGGTGTTCGCGCTGAATCGCGAACTGGACCGTCCGGTCGTCAATCGCACCGGCCTCACCGGCACTTACGCGTTCTCGCTCACGTGGGCCCCGTGAACCGCTGGCCGGGACCGACGATCGGCCGTCGTTGTTCACGGCGGTTCAGGAGCAACTCGGGCTCCGGCTCGAGCCCTTCACCGACGCCGTGGACGCGTTCATCATGCCGGCTGTTGCTTGACATGGCGGAACCGTGAAGGCGTACGTGTTCTATGCCAGGAGGAAACAGTGATTGTCATCGCGATGATCGGCATTATGTTGGTCGGGGCGGGGCTCCTGATGGTGCTGTCGGCAGTTCTCTCGCATTTCAAGGTTGACAGCATCGGTGCTGCGCTGGCGGCCAACGTGATCGCCGTGGTGTCATGGTACGCCTACCTATTCATCGCCCAGCCGCTGCTGTTGCCACACTTGCCGCAGGACGGCTGGACCCAAACGGTCGTCAGCGTTGCCGTACTGACCGCGCTGCTTGCCATGAGTATTACTTTCGTGCCTGGTATCAATGCAGATCTGCTCAGTGCGCTCGGCGCGGCCGTGATCGTTTCCGTCGCACAATCCGCGCTGTTGTTGTCCGTAGTTGTCCTGTTCGGAGGGTGAAGAGCGCTCGAGCTACCTTCGCTATCCTAGGACTCCGGACTCGAACGTGTCCGACTTGCGCATCCAGACCTGGCTCGCCGTGTTTGTCGTCGCTATCGGCGGGCTGGTCACTGCCGTCCTGGCAATGTTCCTGTACATGTTCGTCACAGGGCCGCTGCATGAGGATCCCGGTAACCTGCCGTCGGTCGCACGTGTCGATCCAGCGAAGGAATGGATCGACGCCGTCGGACGGGGACGGCGAATCATGCACGACGCGCTCGTCGATCACAACCTGCCGGGACTGTCAGTGGCGGTCGGCGTCGGTGGCGATATCGTCTGGGCCGAGGGCTTTGGCTGGGCAGACCTCGAGAAGCGGGTGCCTGTCGCACCGGAGACGCGGTTCGTCATCGGCAGCGCCTCCATCCCGTTAACCTCCGCCGGCGTCGGCCTGCTGCTCGAGAAAAACAAGCTGGCGCTGGACAGTCGCTTTCAGGCGTACGCGCCTGAGATCCCGCAGCAGGACTGGCCGGTGACGTTGGGCCAGGTGATGTCGCATACCGCTGGCGTGGCGGACGATGGGGGAGAGCAGGGGCCGCTGTTTGCGAAGCACTGCGAGCGGCCCGTCGAGGCGCTGCAGTTCCTCAGCGGCTTCGAGCGAGCTGCGCTTCACGCCCGGGACCGGGTTCCTCAGGACGAATTACGGCTGGATCATGGTGAGCGCGGCGGTCGAAGGCGCCGCCGGCGAGCCGTTCACCGTCTTCATGCGGACGCAGGTCTTCGAACCGCTTGGCATGGACGCGACGATCGCCGGTTCATCGACGGGGCAGGTTCCAGATCTCGCGACGTCGTACTTCCCGCGGTTCATGGCGGCGCCGCGCTACGGGGCACAACGGATCGGTTCGCAGGACCTGTCGTGCTTCGCGGGGGGAGGCGGATTCCTCTCCACCCCGTCCGACCTCGTGCGCTTCGGTCTGGCCATCAACAGCGGAAAGCTGCTGCAACCCGCGACGGTCACATTACTGCAGACGCCACGGCGGCTACCGTCGGGGCAGGAGACGGGGTATGGCCTTGGATGGCAAGTCCAGAGCGTGATGTTCGCCGGCAGACAAACGCGCTGGATTGGTCATGACGGCACGTTGTCGATGGGCGGCAACATGGCATCGCTCATCACGTTTCCCGAACGCGCGATCGCCGTGGCCGTGACCACAAACATCTCCTACGCGGACACGGTGCCGCTGGCACTCCGCATCGCGGAAGCGTTCGCCGCGTCCCGCCGTCAGTAACCACGACAATGCCGCGCGAAGTTAGTACAAGTCGCTGAGGGCAGGGCCCAGATCGGGAAACTGAAACTTGAAACCTTCGTCCTTCAGACGCCGAGACACGCAGTAGCGGCCGAAGAGTGCCAGCTCCGGGTCGGTCCGGAGAATGGGCGCGGCGGCGCGAACCATCCAGCCGCTGGCGGGCAGGCCGAACGGCACGCCGAGTGCCCTTCTGAGTTCGCGCATGAACACGGCGTTCGAGACCGGATTCGGCGCCGTCGCAATGTACGCGCCGGACATGCGCTCGTCGTCAATCGCGCGGGCGAAGAGGCGGTT
>DASTBV010000182.1:0-8125 GCA_035711805.1 Vicinamibacterales bacterium | reverse complement strand
CAACGCCTACGTGCTCGGACCCACCGCCTGGCGGCTGTCGCGGCGCTACGGGCGGACCGTGCTGGCCACGTTCTTTCACCAGTACTTGCGCGACCTGACAACAAAGCTGGGGGAGACGTCGCATTTCGCGGTACGCGAGGGTGGTCAGGTGTTCTTTGTCGACCATCACATTCCGACTGGCCAGGTGATCTCCGTTGCCGGGCAGACGGGCGAGTTCGCACCACTTCATTGCACCGCGCACGGCAAGGCGCTGCTGGCCGACTTCGACCGGAAGGCGCTCAAGAACCTCTTCGGGCGGGCGCCTTTGCGCGCCTACACGCGCAATACGATCACCTCGCTGACGACGCTTGTCCGCGTGTGCGGCCGCGTTCGCGTCGATGGATTCGCGCTCGACGATGCCGAGTACATCGAAGACCTGCGCTGCCTCGCGGCGCCCATCCGCGACTCGCAGGGCGAGATCGTTGCCTCTGTCGGGATCTCCTCGCCCGTTACTCGTCTGCACACGAAGCGAATTCCACACGCCGCAGCCGAGGTCGTCGCCACGGCGCAACTGATCAGCAAATCCCTCGCCGCCTGACGCGAAGCCTCGCTCGCGGGCGTGACAACGCCCACGCCGCAATCTCGCGCGCACCCTTCGCCCCAACGGTGCTTCAGTGAAAACAGTTGCCGGTGCGCTGCTGGCGCTCGTCCTCGTTTCGCCTGTGGTGGCGCTCGACGGCGACCCGGGCATGCACGATCCGTCGACGGTCATCGTGCACGACGGCAAGTTCTACGCATACGGCACCGGCGGTGGCCTGCCGATTTCCGTTTCCGACGACGGATGGACATGGCGGCGTGCGGGTACGCTGATGCAGGCGCTGCCCGGCGGCCGCCCCGGCCAGGAGGTGATCGCGCGCGGCGGCAACAACACCTGGGCGCCCGACGTGATTCGCTCGGGCGACAAGTACTTCGTCTACTACTCAGCCCCGGGAACGCAGCCGAAGGCGGCGATCGGATTGCTCGTCGGCAGGACCCTCGATCCGAATTCCCCCGACTACAAGTGGGAGGACGGCGGCCCGGTCGTCTGGTCGGACGGCGTGGAGGATAGCAACGCCATCGATCCGGGCGTGTTTCGTGATCCGGTCAACGGCTCCCTGTGGCTCACCTACGGCTCGTACTTCGGCTACATCCGCCTGGTCGAGATCAATCCGAAGACCGGGAAACGCCTGTATCCGGAGCGGAAGCCGATCGATCTCGCCATCAACGGCGAGGCATCGATCATCATCTACCGGGACGGGTGGTACTACCTGTTGATGACGCGCGGCTCGTGCTGTGCCGGTGCGAACTCCAGCTACAACATCCGCATGGGACGGTCGCGCAAGGTCACGGGTCCGTTCCACGACAACATCGGTGTCGACATGCTGCAGGGCGGCGGCAAGCTGTTTCTCGGGTCCGGCGGGCGCTACATCGGTCCCGGCCACTTCGGCTTGCTCGATCTCGGTGACGGCGTGCAGAAGTTCTCCATGCACTACGAGGCGGATCTCGACCGCGGAGGCATCAGCGTGCTCGACATCCGTCCGCTCCTCTGGCGTGACGGATGGCCGGTCGCCGGCGACAACTTCAAGGAAGGGACGTATCAGATCGAGTCGGCGCGGACGGGGACGGCGCTCGAGCTCGCCGTGCAGGGGACACCCGTCGGCGGACTTCGCGGCCGCGGGGGTGGCCGTGGCGCCGGCGCAGGAGGCGGGCGAGGTGCCGGAGGAGCGGCCGATGCCGGAGCGCGCAATCCGATACCTGCGCAGGAAGCGGCGCAGGTCTCCGCGAACTGGCCGGCGGGCCCCATCGACGTCCGCATGTCGCCGTACATGGTGCAGGCGCAGCAGAAGTGGGCGGTCACGCCGGTGGCGAACGTTGGCGGCTATCCCGGATCGTCCTATTTCAAGATCACGATAGCGGGGACGGAACGTGCGCTGACGGCGACCGTGGATCGCGAGCTCGTCGTCCTTCCCGCGTTCACCGGCGGCCCGGAGCAGCTGTGGCGGATCGATCAGCTCTCCGACGGCGCCTATCGCGTGATGCCCAAGGCGATTGCGGGCACGAAGGAACCATGGGCGCTGTCGGCCATCGGCAGCAGCATGCCGACACTCGCCAGGTTCGATCCTGCCAGTGACAGGCAGCGGTGGTGGTTGAAAACGCCATGAGCCGGTGGCTGCTAGCGCGGATTTCGTTTCTGTGGCGCGAACCCTGCGGAGCCTGTAAGGCTCGCCCCACAAATCCGCGCTACGCGCATCTGAAAGATGCTCTAGCCGTGGCCGTGGCGGCCGCTGTGTTGAGTGTCGCGGCGGCAGCAGCGCAGGATGCGCCCACTCGCGGTCCCGCGCCGTCACTGACGCGTCCGGCCTCACCCGCGAAGGTGCCAGGCGCAGATGGATTCCTGCAGCGGTGGCTCATCCTCGAGCCGGTCATGACAAACGGCCAGCTCACTGATAGCGCGGTGCAGGCGGCGGTGAAGACCCTTGCCGTCCCGACGCAATCGGGCACCATCCCCCGCCATGGCGACAAGGTGACCATCGGCGACGCGCCGCTGGCATGGCACGCCGTCGACACGATCCGCTACAACGTCAATCTCTATCATTTCGCTTACGCGCTGAAGAAGCCGACGTCGAACGTGCTGTTCTGGGTGACGACCGTTGTCAATGCGCCGCGCGAGTTGAGCGGCGTGCGGCTGGCGATCGGATCGAACGCGGCGTCCGTGTGGTGGGTGAACGGCAGGGAAGTGATCGGCATCTACAACGATCGCCAGAGCGTCATCGACGACGGCGTGTCGAAGCGTCTCACGCTGCAGAAAGGTCCGAACGTGATTCGCGCCGCCATCCTCAACGGCGGCGGCGCGACCGACTTCTGTGCGCGGTTTGTGAATGAAGACGGTATGCCCGTGAAGGGGCTTACCGTCAGCGTCGTGGAATAGCGCCGGTCGTTCAGTCCTGCTCGAACATGTGCGCCTGATACGGGAAGCCGTTCATTGCCAGCCGGCAGGAGCGCAGCCCTTCCTTGCCGCCGTTGCTCGCCAGGTGCCATGTCTGCCGCGGGACGTAGACGACGTCGCCTTCCTGCGCTTCGAATTCCTGTAGTCCCTCGATGTTGTAGCGGATCGTGCCCAGGCAGATCAG
This sequence comes from Vicinamibacterales bacterium, assembly GCA_035711805.1. GTDB lineage: Bacteria > Acidobacteriota > Vicinamibacteria > Vicinamibacterales > UBA2999 > Gp6-AA40. Next base: position 4,976 of record DASTBV010000182.1, on the reverse strand, counting down.
CCAGAACTCGCCGCCCTCTTCGTGAAAGTGCCCCTTGTTGCCCGGCTGCGGCCGCTGGTAGTTGCCCATGATGATGTTCGCGAAGCTGCGGTCGTCCGTGACGAATGCGCCGCCGCGCTCCTCGCCGCTCACCACTTTGCTGAAATCCAGAAACGGCCGGTTCCGGGCGTCGAGCGTCCCCTTGCCTCCGGTGACCCGTGTTTTGATGTACTCGAAGCCTGACAGCGGCACGGGCGTTTCGTCCGTCGGATAGAGTTTGCGCGCGCGCGCCACATTCACTTCGAAACGCAGCGCCGGCTCGGTACCGACGTTCTCGATCTGATAGAGCGTGCGATACGGCACCTGCACCATGAAGCCCTTGGTGGCGACGAGCGGCTCGCGTCCCTCGATGGTGAAGCGCAGCGTGCCTGACTGGACGATCCACCATTCGCGCGTATCGCCGTTCATCCGCCGTGGCGTCTTCTTGCCCGGTCCCATCGAAACCCACTGCGCGAACAGGCTTTCGTCCTCGACGATCGTCTCAGCCCAATCGGCCTGGCCCTTGTGCCGCGCCAGCACGTCGGCGAGCTTCGTGTGCGGCTTGTGCACGCCGGTCCAGCCGGCCGACTTCGCCTTCGGCGACAGGACGACCAGATCCTGATTTCCGGCGGGTCGGGGCGCGCCGGCGGGCGCCTGTCCAGCGGACTGGGCCCCCGCTGCCGCGACCAGCACGGCGACTCCGATCCACCAGCGCAGCTGCGAGCGATTCATGACGTTCTCCTCTACGAAAACTCCCAACTCCCGATTCCCAACTCCCAAAACGTTCAACCCCAATCTTCCAAGTCGCGTCTGGAGGTTGGGAGTTGGACGTTGGGGGTTTCTTCTATGGCAGCGCGTAGGCCAGCAGCTCTGCGCCGTCGTTGCCGCTTACCGCCAGGACGATGAACTGCCTGCCGTCGATCTGATAGCTCATCGGCGAACCCGTCTGCCTGTTCGGCATTTCCACCGCGCCGACGTCCGCACCGGTGGCCTTGTCATACGCGCGCAGCAGCGCGACACGGCGGCCGGTCTCGTTGGTGTGCACGCCGCCTTCACCCGCAATCAGCAGGTTCTTCGTCGTCAGCACGCCGATGAACGTGCGGCCAGGCTGTCCGAGGCGCGGGAGGTTCAATCCCTTGAGCGCGGGATGATTCCTGATGTCGTCCGGTGTCGAGCTGTGCGTCTTCTGCCAGGCGATGTCGCCGGTGTTCATGTTGTAGGCGGTGATCTGGTCGTATGGAGGCTTGATCAGCGGCAGCCCCTGCACCGTCCCCGCGCGACCGCCGCGCGCGCCCGCGCCTCGCGCCGCACCGCCCCCAGGGCCCGCACCGCGGCCCGCGCCGCCTCCAGGACCGCCGGCCCGCGCCTGCCCGCCGACGTAACCCATGTCGGACTGCGCCGGATTCGCCGGCACCAGCGCGTTCATGAACACGTTCGCGTGTGAGTGGACGTAGAGGAAGTTGTTGTCCGGATCGAACGAGCCGCCGGGCCAGTTCGCGCCGCCGACTTCGGAGGGCAGCGTCATGGTCGCCAGCGGACCGTCGAGCGAGCTCACGACGGGTGGCGTGAAGAGCGGGCCCATCTTGTAGCGTTTGGCGACCTCGATGGCTTCGGCCTTGAGCGCTGGAGTCAGGTCGAGCAGGTCCTGCTCGCTGACGCCCTGTCGATCGAAGGGCGCGGGCTTCGTCGGAAATGGCTGGGTGGGGCTGGTTCGCTCCTTCGGCACGTCCGACTGTGGGACCGGCCGCTCCTCGATAGGCCAGATCGGCTGGCCGGTTTCCCGATTGAAGACGAAAAGAAAGGCGTGCTTCGTCGGCTGCGCGATGGCCTTGACCGTGCGGCCATTGAGGGTCATATCGAACAGGATCGGCGCGCACGCCAGGTCCCAGTCCCAGACGTCGTGGTGCACCGTCTGAAAGTGCCACTTGCGCTTTCCGGTTTTGACGTCGAGCGCGACGAGGCTGTCGGCAAAGAGGTTGTCGCCGGGCCGGTTCCCGCCGTAATAGTCGCCCGTCGGCATTTCAACCGGCACGTAGACCAGCCCCAGTTCCGGGTCGGCGCTCATCTGTGCCCAGACACCGGTGTTGCCGTTGTATTCGGCCGATCCCTCGAGCCAAGTGTCGTAGCCGAACTCACCTCGCTGCGGGATCGTGTGGAAGATCCACAGCCGCTTGCCGGTGCGCGCATCGTAACCGCGGACGTACCCCTTCACGTTGCGCATGGTGCGCGGGCTCGTACCCGGCCGGTGCGCGGCGCCGACGACGATGACGTCGCCGACGACGAGCGGCGTGGCGTTGAGACCGAGCTCGGCGGTGTCGAGATCGAGACCGTCCTGGTCGATCTCGGTCTTCAGATCGACGGCGCCATTCCTGCCGAACCCGGGAACGGGAATCCCGGTCTTCGCGTCGAGCGCCTTCATGCGGTATCCGGGCGTCACGTAGATGATCCGTCGATCCGCGCCATCGGCGCTGGCCCAGTACGCGAGTCCACGGCCGGCGCCGTTACGAATCGCATTCTGGCCGCGACGGCCTTCGTCCTCGCTGTGCATCCACAGCATTTCTCCGCTCGTTGGGTTGAGCGCGATCACCGCGCGACGCATGCCGGCTGTGGTGTAGAGCACGCGGTCGACGAGCAGCGGCGTGGCGGAATACAGCGTGTCGGGCCGCGGACCGAGGAAATCGGTCTTCAGCCGCCACGCGATCTGCAGCTTGTTGAAATTTTCCCTGGTGATCTGGTCGCCGGGGGAGTAGCGGTGGCTCGCCAGATTGCTGCCGTATGTGGGCCATGAGAAGGTCGCCCCTGAGGTCGGCGCCGACACCTGCGGCGGCGCAGCGGCGGGCGGACCAGCGGTCGTGGGACGGGCGGCATCCTGAGCGGCTGCCGCGCGCGTGCGCTCGAACGTAATCGCGGCCAGTTGCGCGCGATCCAGCGGGAGCGCCGCCTGGCCGGCCGGCATCTCCGCCGCCCGGAGCAGGAAGGCCAGGACCGCGACCGACTCGGCCGCTGACAGGCTCTTCGGCGCGGCAGGGGGCATCGTCTCGATGCGATCCAGCAGCCGGCGCAGGTCCCTGCCGTGCCACGAGTCGAGGAACGTGCCGCCGGCGAGGGCAGGGGCGCGCTCGATCCCCGCGAGATCGGGACCGTGGCAACTCGCGCACTTGTCGCCGTAGATCTTCTCGCCGGCCGCCGCCTGCTCCGCCGTGTAGACGCCGGACCAGGACGATCTCGACTGCTGCGCGCCGAGAGTGGCGCACGCGATTACAACCAGCCCGGTGATCGCCCGCCGCAGGTGATGCATCGACCCTCCTACTGTCCGCGTCCGCCGCGTCCCGGAGCCGGTGCCGACGTGCCGGGCTGCGCGCCGCCGGGGAGGCCGATGACCGGTTCGGGATCCGGCTCGGGCACGTTGTCGCCTCGGCCGCGGCCTGCCGGCGCCCCTCCGCGTCCCGGGCCACCGCCGCGGGGCGGCGTCCATCCGTCGCGGGCGGGGCCGTTCTGGACCATGCGTGTGTCGGCGCTGAGCACGTAGCCGTTCAGATACTGGGCGCCAGCGTTGCCGAAATATTTGCCGTACTTCAACGCGGCGTCGTGCACCTTGATCAGAGCGTCCTGATAACGCGGGTCGTTCTGCGGCCACCCCGAGAAGCTCGAGAGATCGTTGTTCCCGATCAGCACCACGTCGACGCCGTGCGTCGCTGCGATTTCCTCGGCGTTCGCCACGCCTTCGAGCGTCTCGATCATGACGACGACGAGCATGTTGTCATTTACGGTGGCGCGGTAGTTCAGTCCCGGCCATACCTGTCCGAACGACCCGCCCCCCGAGCTGCGCCGGCCGACCGGTGGGTACCGTGAGAATCGCGCTGCGTCGCGCGCTTCGAGCGCGTCGTCCACCGTCGGGACGATGACGCCAATCGCGCCGAGGTCCGTGACCTTCTGAATTGTCGACTCGAGCGCGTCGGACGTCCGGATCATCGGCGCCGCGCCATCGGCGCCGGGACAGGTCAGCAGCATTCGCCGTATCTCGTCATACGACATCGTGCTGTGCTGCATTTCGAACCAGATGTAATCGAAGTGCTTGCGCAGCTCGCAGTACAGCTCGGGGTTGTAGCTCGACATCGTGTAGCTGGTGATCTGCTTGTCCTGGAACAGCAGTTCTTTGGCCTTGTTGTAGAACGGCCGCGGCGTCGCCGGGTTGATGGAGGCCTTCACCTGCCAGCCCCACCCGCGCTCGTCGGGTTTCGCCGGCGTGAGCGTCCCGCCAATTGGTGCGCGGTTGGCCGTGCCGGCGGGGGCTCCTCCCGCTCGCCCGCCACCCTGCCGGCCACCGCCGCCCTGCCCGGGCGTCCCTGCTGGCGCCGCCGGGTTCTGGTCCGCCTGGATTGCCATAACGAAGCTGGCCGTCAGGCAGGCAACCAGAAACATATTGTGGACTCTCATGAACACCTCGCGGCGCGAATCATCGCACGCTGCTGTGTTAGTGCGCAACGCATTGTGCACAATACGCAAAGGCAGATAGAATCGCCGCAGATCCCATGCAGATCAATCCGAAGAAATGCGTCGCCTGCGGCAACTGTACCTACGTCTGCCCGATGGGGGCGATCTATATCGACCCCGTGTTGAAGCGCGCCACCATCGACCGCGACGAATGCGTGGAGTGCTACACCTGCTTCAACGGCCTCAGCCAGGAGCACCTCAATCCGACGCTGGTGCGCACGGTGCGGAAGATGTTTGCCGCGATGCGCATCCGCTTCGAACCGGAGCCGGACGTCTGTCCGACCGCCGCATTCGAGCCCGACGAGCTGACCTGGCCGCGCGTCGTCCGCCGCGCCTTCTCGGATCCACGCGTCCCGCATGAGTCGACCGGTGTCGAAGGACGTGGCACCGAGGAAGTGAAGACCAACGACGTGACCGGACGCGTGGGGCCGGGCGATGTCGGCTTCACGATTGAGCTTGGACGT
>DASTBV010000181.1:0-38981 GCA_035711805.1 Vicinamibacterales bacterium | reverse complement strand
CCGTTTCGCGACTTCTTTGATCCCGGCTATTTCCTGACCGAGTTCGTCTCCGCCGGCGCGCAGCGGCTTGCCGGCGACAACCTCCTCGGCGAAATGCTCCTCACGTCGGCATTCATTGCCACGGGTGCGCTCGTGGTCCTGCTGCTGGTGCGCCGGGTCGCGCCGTCGGCGGCGTCTGCGGCAGTCATCACGGCGCTGGTGATTGTGGCTTCGCCCCGCCCGTACGATTTCGACAAGGTCTTCTTCTACCCGCTCGGCATCCTGCTGTGTTGGCACTACATCGATCGCCGTACGTCGAGAAGCCTCATCGCCCTTGCGGGAACAGCGGTGGCCGCCGGGGTGTTCCGCTACGACAACGGCATGTTCATCGCGGCCGGCGCGCTCGCCGCCATCGCGGCCGTGCACGTTCGGGAGACGGCAACGATGCGGCGGCGCGCCGGTCTCTTCACCGCCGCCTGCATCGTCTGGGCGATCCCGTATCTGGTGTTTCTGCAGACGACGGCCGGGATCGGTGACGCCGCCGGCCAGATGATCGACTACGCGCGACGGGAAGGAGCCCGGACGCGAATCGCCGCAGTGCCGACCGACGTGTTCTCGGACCTTCGCATCGAACCGCTGGAGCCCCCGCCCCCGGACCGGATTCAGGTGCGGTGGACACCTGCAGCGGACATTGAGCGCGGGCAGCTCGAAACGCGGTATCGGCTTCGCAACGGTGTGACGCGTGGCGAATCGGCCGACCGGACGTGGCTGTATGAAGTACGGGATGCCTCGCGCGCGAACCTGCGCGCGCTGATCGACGACCCGCGAGTCGCCGACACGCACCTCGTCGATCGGGCAACGGCGGAACTGACGTCACAGGAATCGTTCACGAGGCGACTCCACCGCCACATCCCATTGCTCGGCAGATGGGACGTGTCGTGGAGCGCATCCGGCGCGGCGGGGCTGCTGTACTACCTCTTCGTCGGAGTTCCGCTCATCGCGGCGGCGATGGTGTTCACTCGCCGGATGGAAATCGCCGAGCGAGCGCGGGTCTTGAGCGCCGCGGCGGTGGCGCTGCCGGTCGCTGTCCTCATCCTGCGCGATCCGATTGTTGCGCGCCTGGGCGGCGCTGCCGGTCCGGTCGCGGTGGCAGGCGCCTGGCTGTGGAGCCGCGTGCACGCGTCATGGGCCGCCCGGGCGGCCGCCACCGTCGTCATCATCAGCGCGATTGTGGCAACGGGCGTCGACGTCGAGCCGTCGCGATTGCGACGAGTGATCGCGCAGGCATCGATGTCGCCTCCATCGACGGCGCTGGTACTGGACCGCGAGGAAGCCGGACTGGTCGACTATCTGCGCCGGTGCACGCGGCCGGACGACCGCGTCTTTGCCGCGTGGTTCGTTCCGCAGCTGTACTTCTTCAGCGGCCGTGGCTTTGCGGGAGGCATGGTCGTAACGTTTGGCGGCCACTGGTCCGAACCGGCCCGACAGCACCGAATCGTGGCGAAATTGAAGTCGGAATCGGTCCCGGTCGCCATCTTCCAGGACGATGGATCGGAATTCCGCGCGACATACCCGATCGTGGATGACTACCTGCGCGCCAACTACAGGAGTGACGTCTCGATCGATGGCTATCGCGTCTTCAGGCGAACCGGGAGTCCGGATTGCTAGGTCTGGCGCCGCACCGGAACAAACCCCGATGCCTGTAAGGGAGATGCGCGGGCCTGCCGGTGTCACCGTATTCACTTCAAGCACGCCCTGCAACGCCCGCGGATTACGAAACGCTGATGACAAGACGTGCGGTGCCGCAGTGCGCCGCGCGTCGAAGAATTGCTTCGCTGCCCAGGCGACCCAGGCTACCCAGCCGACCCAGCTACCTAGTCCAGCAGTCTCTGCCAGTTCGTGATCACGCGGATCTCTCGCGGCGCGGGATCCCGATTCTCGCGCAGCGCATAAATGTGATTGCCGTCGCGCGACACGTCGTACTGCGTTCCCCAATGTCCAAAACCGATCGGCTCGACCTTCAGCACCCGGGGCGTCTCGAAGATCGGCGTTCCATTCGAGGTCCAGCGCACGGGCACGGCGTGCAGGCGGCCCTCCGGATCGACAAAGAACAGTTCGGATCCGTCGCGCCGCCACACCGGTTCGGCGCCGCCGTGCGCGGAGACCGGAATGCGCTTCGAGCCGCTGATCGTCCGCACGGATATCTCGGGTCGCCCTGATTCCTCGGAGACATACGCGATCCATTTCCCGTCTGGAGAAAACCGCGCGTCATACTCGCTGGATGCTCCTGCGAGCAGCGATGTCGCCGCGCTGCCATCCTCGGCCACTGTCCACACGTCCGCCCCCTGCGCCGTTCGGACGTTCAGCAGCAGCCGGCCATCAACGCTCCAGTCCGTGGGTTCGCAATACGCCGCCGGGCACGGAAAAGACTGCAGCATCTTCGTTCCGTCTGCCGCAGCGATATTCAACGTCCGCTGGCCCTGCCGGCCCGGCAGATTGCCGGATACATACGCAAGGCGGTTCCCGTCCGGCGACCACGTTGCCTGGATGTCCGGCGCGGCGGCACTCGTCACCCGTACGTGGCTGTGTGAATCGAGATACTCGACCCAGACGTCGGGATTGTTGCGAAGCGGATCGACACGCTGCACGGCCAGCCGTGTTCCGTCAGGAGAGAGGCGCGGCCAGTTCAGCGCCTCTGGTGCCTCCCAGAGTCGTATGCGTTCTCCGTTGCGGTCGACCGCTTCGAGACGGTCTCCAGTCGGGATCGCGGATTCCGCGAACGCCAGCACGTCGCGCGAGGCGCTGAGCATCGCCGGGTGATAGATGCTCGTTCCGCCGGCCGTCAGTCCGAGAGACTTCGCCGTGGAGGCGACGGTCAGGGTGCCGGCGTCGAAGCGGCGCGCTTCGATGTGCCCGTCAACGACGTACAGCAGCATGCCATCTGAATCGCCGCGCGGCACATACACGACGTCGGAATGCGACCGCAGCAGCGGGGCCGCCGCCGCCGACGGCTGATCGACGCGTCCGAGGTACACGCCGATCCGATCGTCCCGCGTCGATCGCACGTGATACAGGAAATGTTTGCCGTCGGGAAGCATCACGGGCCACCAGTGGGAGGTGTCGCCGCTTGACTGATCCAGCTGCGTCACCGGCTCGACGCGGCCGCCGTGTGCGGAGACGCGACTGATTCCAGCCAGGATCACGTCTGGCGCGAAAAGGATGTTGCCGCCGTTCCAGGCCGCTCCGTACGCGAATGGCGTTGGCGCCAGGGGAACGGGCGCCCCGCGCGGCCACGCGAGCGTCGTCAGCTGACCGCGCACGAAGTAGCCGAGCGAGGTGCCGTCAGCCGACCAGAACGGATGCGTCGCGCCCTCGCTGCTGCGAACGGCAACGGCATCGCGCTGGCTGAGCGTCCGCACATAGAGGCGGCTGCCTTTGCCGTCCGCGCCTGCGAACGCGATATGCCGGCCGTCCGGCGACACGGCAGGTGCCGACGCGAGCGACACACCAGGCGGGAGCGTTACGGGAAACTGTTCGACGCGAGGCGGCAACGTGGTTGTCTCCGGCTGCAGTTGCCAGCCCGCAGCCAGTGCGACAGCGACCGCTGCCGTCGTCGCGGCCCATGACGCAACGCGCGTCCGCCACCAGCGCGCGGGAGCGCTCGTCGTCATGGGTCGCGGATCGCCCTCGTGACGCTGCTCGAGCGCCCAGGCGAGATCTATTGCTGTCTGAAAACGTTTGTGCGGCGCCTTCTCGAGAAGCCGCATGACGACGCGCGCCACTGACGCCGGCACGGGTTCGCTGCCGCCCGATATATCCGGTGGATCGAACGTCAGGATGGCGTTCAACGTCTCGAACGTGTTGTCGCGGCGGAACGGGTTCCGGCCGGTGAGCAGTTCGTAGAGGATGACCCCGACAACAAACAGATCCGCGCGCGCGTCAACGGGATCGTTTTTCAACTGCTCGGGCGCGATGTAGCCGGCCGTGCCGACGATGACGCCGCTGAGCGTGTCGCTCATCTCGTTCGGGCTCACGTGTGACTGAAGCTTGGCGAGGCCGAAATCGAGGATCTTCACCCCCGCGTCGGCGGTGATGAAGATGTTCTCTGGCTTCAGATCGCGATGCACGATGCCGCGCGCGTGCGCGGCGGCAAGGCCGTGCGCAATTCCGAGCGCGAGCCTGACCGCTTCCAGGACCGGCACAGGCCCGACGTTCAATCGCTGCCGCAGATTGGAGCCATCCAGGCATTCGGCGACCAGGAACGGCATGCCGTTGTGCTGGCCGACGTCGTACACCGTGAGGATGTTCGAGTGGTTGAGCGAACCGGCCGCGCGCGCCTCGTCGGCAAACCGGCGCAGTCGATCGTGGTCGTTGGAGAAATGCGGCAGCATGATCTTGACCGCTACGTCACGGCCAAGACGTTCGTCGCGTGCGCGCCACACTTCGCCCATGCCGCCGGCCCCGAGGAGGCGAGTGATCGTGTAAGCGCCAATGCGCGCGCCAGGTTTCAGGCTCCAGCCTTCAGCCCCGATGGTTTCCGCGAGTCGATCGAATGCCGGTTTGGTCAGGAAGTCGGACGAGGCGGCATCAGCCGCCAGGAGTGCCAGGGCCTCACGGCGCATCTCGTCCGAGTCGCACGCGCGCGCGACGAACGCGGCCTGCGCGTCGGCCGGCAGCGTCCGCGCTTCCTCGAAGATCCGCTCGAGCTCCTTCCAGTCGGCGCTCATGCCGGCTCACCGCCGGTCAGCGTCCGATAGAGCCACGCGCGAGCGAACGCCCAGTCGCTGTGCACGGTCCTCAGCGACACGCCCAGGGCCTGCGCCGTTTCCTCCATCGAGAGGCCGCCGAAGAATCGAAGCTCGATGACGCGCGCCTTGCGGCTGTCCTTCAGCGCCAGCCGTTCGAGCGCGCGATCCATCGCCACGAGGTCGACGTCGATCGACGGTGCAGCCAGATCGACCTCGTCGAGCGGAACCTGCACCGCGCCGGTGCCGCCCCGGCGGTCCGCCCGCCGGCGCCGCGCGATGTCCACCAGCACGCGGCGCATCATGCGCGCGGAGACCCCGAAGAAATGGTCGCGATTCTGCCAGCGGCCCTGATCCCAGCCGAGGAGGCGGATGCAGACTTCGTTGACGAGCGCTGTTGCCTGCAGTGACTGATGCGCACGTTCGCCGGCGAGATACCGGAGAGCCATGCGATGCAGCTCCGCATAGACGAGCGGGACGAGCTGCTCGAAGGCGCGGTCATCCCCGGCCCGCCACACGCGGAGCAGGTTCGTAACGTCGCCGGCCGGATGCTCGGGCGGATCCACCTGGGACGCTCCAGAGGCCGGATTCTAGCAGCGCGTTCGCCTTCATCCTCATATCCAAGGAAGGCGCAGGGTGCGGTCGAATCCTGCAACTGCATCTTTTGCCGCGGACCGCGCCTTACCAGGTGAGGAGCTGAATGGTTCGGCCTCTCTGCGGAGGAGATATGCAGTCTCAGGCCCTACGACGAAAACTCGGTCATGCCATCGTTGGATTCGCGCTCGCGGGAGTGACTGCGGGGTGTGGCGAGATGGCCAATCCAGTCCAACCGTCCGCGTCCGGCGGCGGACTCTCGTTACGCGCCGCGGTGGGCCTGCCATTCAACGGCAGGCTCGAGGGGGTTTACACCCTTGCGTTTCCCGGCCCGACGACGTTGGTCGTGTCAGGGGAAGGCACAGGCAATGCGACTCAGCTGGGCCGGTTCACATTCGAGTACGACGAAACGGTTGATCTGACAACGGGGACTGGGACCGGGACCTATGAATTCACCGCGGCCAATGGCGACATGCTGACGGCGCATTGGACCGGTTACGGCCTGCCGACAGAAACCCCCACCGTGCTCCTCGTGATCGAAAACGCCACCATCACCGGCGGAACGGGACGCTTCGCCAACGCGAGCGGCAGCTTCACGATCGAGCGGCTGTTCGACTTCGTGACCAACTCAGGCGGCGGGTCGATCGAGGGGACGGTGCGCCTTAGGTAGCCTGGGTTGCCTGGGTTGCCTGGGTGGCTGGGACGCGTGATGAGCGCATTCACCCATCCAAGCCACCTAGCTACCCAGGCAACCCCTTCAAAACACGGCCATTTCCGTTGATCTCACGCCCTCGCTTGTCTAGACTTCGCACGGGCGGATCAGTGCGACAATTGACACCAAGAATGAAGGGCGTTTTCAGAACAGGTATCGCGACGGCGGCCGTTTTGGCCTACCTCGCGGCGGCAGGCATCCGTGTGACGGGAGGGCAGGCTCAGACGCCGCCGGCCCCGGACCCGCAGGCCCGCCTGAAGGCGGACACTACGCCCCAGGGCGCGAAGACGGGTGCGACGCCGCAAAGTGCGGTTGTCGATCAGTTCTGTCTCGGCTGCCATAACGACCGCGCGAAGCAGGGTGGTCTGGTGCTTTCCGGGCTGGATCTGAACGCACCGCAGAACGCCGAGGTCGCCGAAAAGGTCATTCGCAAACTGCGCGGCGGCCTGATGCCGCCAGCAGGCATGAAGCGCCCGGACAGTCAAACGGTCGCTACGTTTGTCTCGTGGCTGGAAAAGGAAATCGACACCGCGGCCAATGCCGCGGCGGCCCCCGGCCGCGTGCCGCTGCGCCGCCTCAATCGGCGCGAATACGAGAACGCGATCCGCGATCTGATCGGGCTGAACGTCGACGCGAGGACGCTGCTGCCCGACGACAACATCAAGGGCCACTTCGACAACGACGCGTCCGCGCTCCAGGTCTCGCCCAACTTCATCGACCAGTACATCTTTGCCGCGCGCTCCGTCGCGATCGAGGCGGTTGGCAATCCGAAGGCCCTTCCGATCACCACGACCTACGGCGACGTCGAGAACATGGTGATTTCGTTGCCGCCGAGCGGGGCGCCCGGCACGGGCCGCCAGCAGCATCGCCTCGAGGGAATGCCATTCGGGACGCGCGGCGGCTTCTACGTCGAGCACAACTTCCCGGCGGACGGTGACTACGAGCTCACCATCGGCGACATGGCGATGGCGCGCGAAGTGCCGCGGATGGAGTTCGAGAACACGGTGGTCGTGCTCCTCGACGGCAAGGAGATTTATCGCACCAACATCGGCGGCGAACTGGACCACAAGGCGATCGACCAGCGGCTCGACGCGGCGGTTGAAGAGATCAACGGGCGGCTGCGGAAGATCCGCTTCAAGACCACCGCCGGTCAGAAACGGCTGGCGGTCACCTTCGTGCACCGCAGCTTCGCCGAGAGCGACGAGCGGACGCGGACGACGGCGCTCGAAGGCGGTCAGGAGCGGATCCAGGCAGCGCACGCGCTGCAGATCCGGGGGCCGCTTGCTGTTACCGGCATGAGCCAGTCGCCCAGCCGCGCGAAGATTTTCATCTGTCATCCTGAAACCGCCATACGTAGTGTCCGCCCTCAGGCGGACCAGAACGAGGCGGCATGCGCGCTGAAGATCGTCGAAAACCTGGCGCGGCGCGCGTTCCGCCGTCCGGTTACGCAGGAAGACGTCGCGCCGCTGATGGCGTTCTACAAATCGGGCCACGCCAAGGGCGGTTTCGACGCCGGCGTCCGCGACGCCTTGAGCGCCATCCTCGCCAGCCCGCATTTCCTCTACCGCGTCGAGGCCGGGAACACCGCGGGCGCGTCGCGCACGTTGAGCGACCTCGAACTGGCGTCGCGCCTCTCGTTCTTCCTGTGGAGCAGCATCCCGGACGACGAACTGCTGACGCTGGCGACCGGCTCGCGCCTCAGCAGGCCGGAGGTGTTGAGCGCGCAGGTCACGCGGATGCTTGCCGACCCGCGCGCCAGCTCGGTCAGCGAGGACTTCGCGTTCCAGTGGCTCCAGGTTGCCAAGCTGGACGAGATCACTCCCGATCGCGGCCAGTTCCCCTACGCGAGCGGCCTGCTGGACATCCGTGAACCGCTGAAGGATGAACTCCGGCTGTTCGTCGACAGCATCCTGCGCAGCGACCGCAGCGTCATGGATCTCCTGACCGCGAATCACACGTTCCTCAACGAGCGTCTGGCGATGCACTACGGCATCGAGACGGTCAAGGGTGCCCACTTCCGTCGCGTGACGCTCGAGCAGACTCCCCGTCACGGCCTGTTGGGCAAGGGTGCCGTCCTGATGCTGACGGCCTATCCGAATCGGACCTCGCCGGTCCTGCGCGGCGCCTGGATTCTGGAGCGGCTGCTCGGCACGCCGCCGGCCAACCCGCCGCTCGACGTCCCTGCGCTGCCGGAAAACGGACGCGGCCAGCCGGCGCGTACGCTGCGGGCGCGGCTCGAGCAGCATCGCGAGAAGCCGACATGCTTCGCGTGCCACGGCATCATGGATCCGCTCGGCCTGGCGCTGGAGAACTTCAACGCGGTGGGGCAGTATCGCGGCCACGACCCCGACACGCTCGGTTTCATCGATACCGCGGGTCAACTGCCGGACGGCACGAAGATCGGCGGCCCGGATGACCTGCGCCGCCAGCTGGTCGAGCGGCCCGATCGTCAGTTCGTGCAGGCGCTCACGGAAAACCTGATGACGTACGCGCTGGGCCGGAGCCTTGATTACCGCGACATGCCCACGGTTCGCCGCATCGTTCGCCAGGCGGCCGCGGACAACTACCGCTTCAAGTCCATCGTCCTTGGCGTGGTTTCGAGCGACGCGTTCAGAAAGAGGGAAGCCGACTACGCGGACCGGGCGGTCACGAAAACGGCGGCGAGATGAGTAGCCTGGGTTGCCTGGGTGGGGTAGAGGCCGACCTTCAGGTCGGCCTTTCAGGAGGAGCTTAGAGATGTTCCTGTTCAAGAAGCATCTGTCACGGCGCACGGTTCTCAAAGGCGCAGGCGCGACCATCGCGCTCCCGCTGCTCGATGCCATGATTCCGGCAGGCACCGCGTGGGCGCAGACTGCCGCGGCACCGCATCCGCGCCTGGGCTTCGTCTACTTCCCGCACGGGGCGCTGCAGGAGGAATGGACGCCGAAGAAAACCGGCCGCGACTTCGAGTTCCCCTTCATCCTCAAGCCCCTCGAGCCGCACCGCGACTACGTGACCGTTGTCAGCGGTCTTCGCAACAAGGGCGGCGAGAGCTCGAGCCCGCACGGCATCATCGAGGAGACGTGGCTGAACTGCGTGTCCCCGCGGTCGCGCAACGCCAAGACCGGCGTCGGCGTGACCGTGGATCAGATCGCCGCACGGCATCTCGGACAGGGCACACCGCTTCCATCGCTGGAACTCTGCGGCGAGCCGGGCGGCATGATCTCGTTCCGCACGCCTACGCAGGCGCTGCCGATGGAAAGCAATCCGCGCAAGGCGTTCTACGGGATGTTCGGCCAGGGCGACACCAAAGAAGAGCGCGAGGCGATTCTGAGCACCACCGGCAGCCTGCTCGACTACGTGCGTGAATCGACGGCGACGCTGAACGCCAGGCTCGACGCGAGCGATCGCGCGCGGGTCGGCGAGTACCTCGATTCGGTGCGCGAGATCGAACGGCGCGTGCAGAAACTCGAGGAGAACGCCCGGTCGCTTGGCGATCTGCCGGGCGCGCCGCTCGGCCCGCCCGAAGACTTCGGTGAGCTCCTCGACATCCAGTTCGAGATGATTGCGCTGTCCTTCCAGACCAATCGCACCAGGGTGGCGTCGATGAAAATGGTCGAGGAAGCGAGCATGCGGACGTACCCGAACCTGGAGGTCCACGAGGCGTTCCACCCGACGTCGCACTGGGGTGGATTCCCGGACCGCATCGCCAACCTCAGAAAGATCCAGAACTACCACACGGCGGTGTTTGCCAGGTTCGTCAAGCGGCTCGCCGACATGAAGGAAGGCAACAAGTCGGTCCTCGACGACTCGATCATCCTGTTCGGCAGCAACATGGCGAACAGCGACGCGCACAACAACGATCCGCTGCCGCAGGCGCTCATCGGCAAGGGCGGCGGCGTGAAGGGCAATCAGCACCTGGCGTTCCCGCAGAACACGCCGCACGCCAACATCCTCGTGACCATGCTGAACCGCGCCGGCGTGCCGACGAAGGATTACGAGAAGTTCGCCGACAGCACCGGCCCCATCGTCGAGGTGTGACCGTGAGGTTCCGTTTCATCCTGGCGATCGTCGCCGCCTCGATGATGGCGGCGACGATCGCAGAAGCACAGATCGCGGATTCGCCCAGCAATGTGGGACGGGCCCTGCCAGGCCCGTCTTCCTCTCAGAAACAGGACGTCAACCGTCGCTTCGACGATGGCAGCACGCCGCTGCAGTGGGCGGTCTACAGGGGCGACGTCGCCGAGGCGAAGCGTCTTCTGCGCGCCGGCGCCAACCTGAAGCTGGCGAACAACTACGGCGTCACGGCGATGACCCTCGCGGCCGAAGTGGCGGACACCGAGATGCTGAAGGTGCTGCTCGAAGCCGGAGCAGACGCCGATTCGCCGAATCCCGAAGGGCAGACCGCGCTCCACGCCGTTGCGCGAACGGGCAACATCGACGCGGCGCAGGCGCTGCTCAAGGCTGGCGCCACCATCGATGCGAAGGAGAAGTGGGGTGGACAGACGCCGTTGATGTGGGCGTCGGCGCGCCGCCACCCGGCGATGATGGAGCTGCTGATCTCCAAAGGCGCCGACGTCAACGCCCGTTCCACGGATCGCAATTATCAGCGTCACGTGCAGGCGGAGGGGCGGCCCAAGAGCCTCGACAGCGGTGGCCTGTCGCCGCTGGCCTACGCCGCGCGCGAGAACTGCATGGCGTGCGTCGAGGTCCTGCTCAGGCACAAGGCCGACATCAACCTGCCCGATCCCGACGGCGTCTCGCCGCTGCTCGTGGCGATCATGAACGCCAATTGGGACATCGCCGACCGGTTGATCCAGGCCGGCGCCGACGTCAATCAGTGGGACATGTTCGGTGAGACGCCGCTGCTCAACGCCATCAACCTGCGCAGCCGGCGTGACGGCGGTAAAGGCTCGTCCATCGATCCGCTGAACAAGGTCAGCGGCACCGACGTCGTGAAGACGCTGCTGGCGCGGGGCGCCAACCCGAACATGCAGTTGTTCTTCAAGCCGGCCAACGCCCCTGGAGCGATGAACACCCGCGGAGTGACGCCGCTCATCCGCGCCGTCTTCAACGGCGACGTCGAGATGGTGAAGCTGCTGCTCGATCACGGCGCGGACCCGACGCTCACCACCGCCGACCGGCAGACTCCGATTCATGCCGTGCTCGCGGGCCGGTCGCCGGAACCGCAGGCGCTGGAATTGATCCGCCTGCTCTACAAGGCGGGTGCGGACGTCAACGTCGTCGCGCTGATCAACCACCCCGAGGAGATCCGCGGCGGCACGGCGCTGCACTATGCGGTGCGCAAACGCTTCAGGACGGTCATCACGGAACTGGCCCTGGCGGGCATCGACCTCGACTCCGTCGATCAGGATGGCCTGACGGCGCTCGACTACACGCAGTCCCGGGGCTTCATGCCGTTCATGGCACTGCAGACGCCGATCTACACCGAAGAAGCGCAGATCCTCCGCGGCCTGGGCGCAACCCGCCTGATGGCGCGAAGCCCGGTGTGGCCCGTGCTCGGTCCGCCGCAAGGGGTGTGGGACGACATCTGGCCGCTCGGCGAGTCCGCGGTTCACGAACCCATTTACAAGCACTCCGTCGCTACCAGTGGGCCGTAGGGGACTTCGTTCGAATCGTTCGGGTCGTTCGGATCGTTCGGGTCGTTCGGATCGTTCGGGTCGTTCGGATCGTTCGGTTCGTTCCCGTCGCCGTTTTCTGCAGATGAGCGCCGCCGCGTTCGGCGGTGCGCTATGGCCGTGGAGTCCGGCTTCAGCCGGATACTCCCTGCTCGCGCAAGCTCCGCGCATCACGACGACCGATCTCGGCGGCGCGACGCTGTTCCAGGGAGCCGGCTGCAACGTCATCGCGGTATCCGGCCCTGACGGCGCGTTGATGATCGACGGCGGCCGCGCGGCAAACGCGGAGGCGCTCATCGCGGCGGTGAGAGAGGCGACGAAGACCAGCCGCATCCATACGCTGATCAACACCCATTGGCATCCCGATCAGACCGGCGCCAACGAGGCCGTCGGCCGTGCCGGCGGGGTCATCTTCGCGCACGAGAAGACGAAGATGATGTTGAGCAACACGGTCTACAACGCCATCGGGTTCAAGACCCGGGTGCCCGCACTGCCCGAACCGGGCCGGCCGAACAAGACCACCCGCGGCGACGGTTCGATGACGTTCGCGGCGCAGCAAATCGACTACGGCTACATGCCGGCGGCGCACACCGATGGCGATCTCTTCGTGCACATCCCGAAGCTCAACCTGCTCGTCGTGGGCGGGGTCGTGTCGGCGGAGGAGTGGCCGCTCGTCGACTATCAGAATGGCGCCTGGCTGGGCGGCCGCGTGCGGGCGCTGGAGCGGCTGGCGACGCTCGTCAGGCCGGACACGCGGGTTGTTCCGGCCTCCGGTCGCCTGCTGACCGGCAAGGAGATCGTCCGCCACCGCGACATCTATCAGAAGCTGTACTCGACGTTGATCGGCTATCTGAACATGGGCCTGGGCCCCGAGGACACGGTGCAGCGCAATCCGCTCAAGGAATACGGGTCCGAGTTCGGCGATCCGTCGGCGTTCCTCTACGGCGCCAACCGCAGCATGATGATCGCCTACGTGCCGGACTGACACGCGCGTACGGCTGTCTGTGTCTTTATGCCTGGGTTGCCGTGACACAGAATCCTCCGCGGCGATCGCGTCCTCCGACGCGAGGCCGCCCGTGGGTATCACCCAACGGTGGGAGAGGAGGCTGCCATGAGAGAACGGTTCGTATTGCTTTCGAGGCTGACGTTCGCCGGTTTCGTCTTGCTGTTTCAACCGCAGGGCGGCGTCCGCGCCGACGGCGATTGCCCCCATGGCCAGTGTCAGGTTCCCTGGTGGCAGAGCGGCACCTACTGCTTCGTGGAAGGGGGGCTGTCCACCGACCACAACAACCAGCAGTGCTGGACGTGCTACTGTGAGCACCCGGACAACTGCTATGCCGACGAGCTAGAGTATCCGGCGTGTTCCACCAGCTAGCCCCAGGTTATTGAGAGTCGAGCATGAGGGTCGCGTCCGTTTCGATCGTCGCGATAGCCGTCCTGGTGGCAGCGGCCAGTGAGGCGCGCGTCGAGGGGCAGGGCGATCGTCTCGTCTTCGACGTCGCGTCGGTGAAGCCCAACAAGAGCGGGACCAACCTGGTCACGGCGACGAGCAACGCGACGCAGGTGATCTTCGAGAACGTGTCGCTCGACATCATCATCAGCCAGTCGTTTCGCATGCGCGACTCGTTCATTGTCGGCATGCCTGGCTGGGCGCGTCAGGAGCGGTTCGACATTCACGCCAGGACATCGAAGCCGACACCGGTCCACGAGCAGGGACGGATGCTGGAGAACCTGCTCGCCGACCGGTTCGGCCTGGTCGCCCACAGGGAGCAGCGCAACATGCGCATGTACGAGCTGTCGATGGCCGGCAGCGACGCCAGGCTTGGACCGCAGTTGCGACGCTCCACCGTGGATTGCTCCGCAAAGCCGTCGCCCTGCCGGCGGCGTCAGCAGCAATTGCCGAACAACAGCGGCGTCGACCTGAGCTTCATCGGCGCCGAGTGGCCGGCAGTGCTCAGAGCCATCGGCGCCCAGCTCGACGGCCCATTGCGTGACGGGACGGCGCTGGAGGGTCGCTTCGACATGGAGCTGAAATTCGCCAGAAATCCCCTGGACACTGACACGTCGGTCGGCGGGTACCCGTCGTTGTTCACGGCAGTGCGCGAACAATTGGGTCTGCGCATTGAAAGGACCACTGGCCCGCAGGAAGTGCTCGTCATCGACGCGTTGACCCGCCCGACCGAGAACTGACACCGGGGCAGGCGATTGGCTTTTAGGAGCAAAGTTCTTTACTATTGCTCCATTGAGTCGCCTGAGTCGCAATCTGGAGATGGCGGTCGCGGGCCTCTTTGCGCTCGCGATCCTGGTCGCCGGCGGGGTGGCGCTCATCGTCTCGACTACGGAGCAGCCGCTCTACACCGATCCCGCCGCCATCCCCTCTACGACCGCTGCCGAGCCCGGGAAGAGATATTCCGCGGCGGTCGAAGAAGCCAGGCGCCTCGCGCGCGGGCTGCTCGTGAAAGAAGAGTACCTGCCGGCTCTGTCGATCGCCGTCGGCGTGGACGGCGAGATCGTCTGGGCCGAGGGCTTCGGCTTCCTCGACGCCGAGCGCCAGGCGCGGGCCACCCCGAGCACGCGGTTCCGGACGGGAAGCGTCTCGAAAACGCTGACGGCGGCCGCCGCTGCGCTGCTGCACGATCGCGGGCGCCTCGACCTCGACGCGGCGGTGCAGAAGTACGTCCCCGCGTATCCGCAGAAGCAGTGGACGGTCACGACGCGCCAGCTGCTGGGCGACGTCGCGGGCGTTCATCGCATACGCGGAGACGCCAACGACCAGATGCCGCGCGGCTACTGTGCGACGGTCGACGAGGCGCTGAAGACCTTCGCCTACGAACCGCTGCTGTTCGAACCAGGCACCGAGTACCGCTTTTCGACATCGGGCTGGATCCTCCTCAGCGCGGTCATCGAGGGCGCGGCGTCGGAGCCGTTCGCGACGTTCATGAGCCGCGAAATCCTCGCGCCGCTCGGCATGAAGCGCACCGCGCTCGAGGGAACGGCAGGTACCGACGCCGACCGGGACAGCGTGCCGTACTACCTTCGAAGCAAGGACGACGACGCCGAGTCGCAGACCGCGCCTGCGGCGGACTACGCGTGTTTTTTCGGGGCAGGGGCGTTTCTCTCGACTCCATCGGACCTGGTGCGGCTCGGATCGGCCTGGCTGAAGCCCGGCCTTCTGAAAGCGGAAACGCTCACGCTCTTCCAGACGCCGCTTCAGCTCAGATCAGGCCCATCGACATTTGCGCTGGGCTGGTCGGTCGGCAACGTGCCGCTCGCCGGTGCGCCGGCGCGTGTCGTGCGCCATCGAGCGAACATCATCGCCGGCTACGTCTCGTTCACCATGTTTCCGGACCACGGGCTGGTGATTGCTGCCATGTCCAACGTCGCGTCGAGCGGCGTGGATCCGTTCACGCTGCAGGTTGCCGACCGGTTCGCGTCAGTCAGGTAGCGGTCGTTCGATCCATTCGACGACAACAACCGGCAGAGGGGCCTGCGCCGGTTCGAGCTTCAACCCCAGTTGTTCCTGCAGTGCGGTGAAGAGCGACGGCCTGCCGTCCGGTGCGCCGTCGAGCGACGGCGGCCCAAACGAATAATCCAGCGTGAAGTCGTAGCCGCCGATCAATCCGGTCCTGTCGACGACCGGCCGCCCGGCGCCTCCGCGCAGGTTGATGGCGAGCCATGCCATCGAGAATCCGCCGGCAGTGATGGATCCGCGACCGAACCTGGCGACGCAGGGAGCCGTGCCGGCATCGGCTTCGGTACATGTGGATGAACGCAAGTTGGGACCGAACGTGCCGTCCCGCCGTGCCCGTGTGAGCGCATAGACGGGACGTTCCCGCTCTTCGATGCGTGCCCGCAGTTTGAACCGCTGCGCGAGCATCGAGCGCATCATTGCCGCGATATCGTCCTCCGTCGCGCTGGCTCCAGCGACTGCCGTGACGTCGTAGTTCTCGAACGTCACCCAATCCGGCGCGCCAATGATCTCCTCCGCAGCCGGGTAGGCAACGCCGATCAGGGCCCGTGTGGGCCCATTGGCAAGGCGGTAACGGCCGCCCGGCTGAACGCCGCTGGTCCCCGGTGGTGCGTCCGGCGCGCTGCGCTTGATCGAGACGACGTCGAACGTGCGCGTCTGCGATGCCAGTCGAACGGGAGGCAGCTGGACGATGGCGACGAGTGCGGTGAAGAGGACGAGACGTGCCAAATCGCGCGCAGTATAGCGCGGCGATGTTTCGTATACTCACCGGCACGCACGTGCCGATTCAGCCTGACCATCTGTATGTCGCGCCGACGATGGACGATCGCCGGATGTGGGATCTGTGGCTGTCCGGCCTTCATCAGCCCGCGATCGTTGCCGCCGAGGAGGCGGGCATCTTCACCGCGCTCGCCGAAACCCCATCGACCGCCGTTGAACTGGCAGCGCGGCTCGGCTTCGACGAGCGTGCGACGCGGGTTCTCGTCCGTCTGCTCGCAGCGCTGCGGCTTCTCGTCGTGACGGATGACGGCAGATATCACCTCGGCGACGAGGCGCGTATCTACCTGGTGAAGGGGAGTCCGTGGTACTGGGCGCCGATGGCCAGCGTGGCCGTGAGCGAGTGGCATCGGACCCGGTTGCTCGAGAAGCTGCGGCAGCGCGGTTCCGACCAGGTCGCCGGCCCGGAAGGAACGCCGCTCGTGTCCGCCGAAGGCCGGGCCGCCGACGATTGGGCGGCTGGAACCGTCTCTTCCGCGCGCGCGCGCGAGGTTGCCGCGCGGATGCATGCGCACTCACTGCCGGCCGCCGTTGGTGTAGCGGCCCACTACGACTTCAGCGGCACGACACGGGTACTGGACGTCGGCGGCGGGTCGGGCTGCTTCATGATCGCCGCCGCGCAGGCGCACGCGCACCTGCGCTGTACGGTGATGGAGCTGCCCGCCATGTGCGATGCGGCGAGCGGCTACATTCAGGCCGGCGGCGTCGCCGACCGCGTCGATACCTGCGCGGTCGACATGTTCCGGCAGCCGTGGCCGCGCGGCTACGATGCGCTCTTCTTCTCGAACGTCTGGCACGACTGGAACGTGCGGACCTGTCGATGGCTCGCCGCCCGCGCGTTCGAGGCGCTGCCGTCCGGCGGCCGCATCCTGCTGCACGAAATGCTGCTGGACGATGACGGCGCCGGTCCGGTGACGGCCGCGTCGTTCTCGATGTTGATGCTGCTGGCGACGCAGGGCCAGCAGTTCACGGCTGGCGAGCTGAGAGAAATTCTGGACGGGGCCGGCTTCGCTCGCGTCGACGTGACACCGACGCACCACTATTACTCCGTCGTCACCGGATACAAGCCCTGAACGGGCGTGGAGTCTGAGCGCGATCGGCAGTGTGTGTCAGTTCGAAGCATCTGGCGACGACGGTTCCAGAGACTTTCGCATGAACAGGCGGCGCTCAGCATCCGGGTAATCGGGAAGTTCGGCGAACACGACGTAGCCGGCGCGTTCGTAGAATTCGCGCGCCTGAAAACTCATCGTCATTAGCCAGGCGTTGCGACAATCGCAGTCACGGCCCCACGCCTCGGCCTCTGCCAGGAGACGCAACCCGTAGCCATGACCGCGCCATGATGGTTTGATCGCAAGCGCGACTATGTACAGCCATCCCCAGAAGCTCCGTGCCGCAATGCCGCCTTCGATAGTGCCTTCAGGTCCCCGCAATGTCGCGCAGAAGTGCTTCTCAGCGCGCGCAAAGTTCAACGCGGCGTTGGATTCCTCAAGAAGTCCAAGGACATGTTCGGAAACGCTTGTAGAAGCGCTCGGCTCTATTGAGATAGTCAGCGTGGTCATTGGGACTGCAAACGTGATCCGAGACGTCAGCTTCCTTTGCCGGTATTACGCGGCGTCTGATGCACGCGGGCGAAGTTGGAATACCTGAAGTAGATTGCCACCATCGCCGCGTGGTTCTCCAGCTTTTTTGAGAACGCATTCGTTGCTGGGGCCGGCCGCGGCAGCAGGTGTCTCGCGGAGCACGGCCGACTCGGTCGCGGGGGCAAATGCGACGAGCCGCAGACGGGGGAGGCGGTCCGGATCGCAGCAAGACGTGACCACCTGAATCTCACGCGTACGAGGACGCCAGTCGAACCTCCGCTGGCGTGCCGAGCGGCCGCGCGCAGCGAGGCACCTGCTGCCGCGGCCGGCCGCGAGCCGGTCGCCCGGTGAGTTGGAGACGAATTCAGCGCGACGGTCTTCGCTTCTTTCGTGATCTGGCGACTATTGTCCACGCTTCGCGCAGATGTTCCTGCAGCGCGTCGTCGCGGATCTGATTCAATTCGATGCCGACCCAGCCGCTCGATCCCACGTACGGCGGTTTGTAGTACGTCGCTGGCGCGTCTTCGATGAGGAGAAGCTGAAGGCCTTCCGCGACGGGCACCCACAGGGCGAGATGGCCATCCTGGTGGTGGTTGTCCGCGAACATGGCAAACACGCCCTTGTCCTTCTCGACGAAGAACGTCGGCGTGCCGTGTGAGATCTTCTCCGACACGCCCGGCAGCTTCGCGCAAAGTCGACGGACGCGGTCCAGTTGCGCGTCGCGGCCCTTCTTGCTTTTGCGCGTATCGCGTTTCGTGATCTGTTTCGCGCGAAAACTGGCAATCCGTTCGATCAGGCGCTCGGGAACGGGCCCGGAGATCGGGATCTTGATCGTCCCCTTGCTGGTCTCATATGGGGCCAGCTCGCGTGTGAATGCCGCGACGAGCGCGTCGGTCGCGGGGAAGAGGGAATAGTGCGACGTCCAGCCGGCAAAGTACAGGACCGGCACGTCATTCAGCAGGTACACCGGCTTCTGGTACGAGAGCTCTTCCTTGGCCGCCGGGACGGCTTTGCGAATGGCCCTGCGGACCCGCTCGAGCGCCGCGCGGGCGTCTTCGGGCTTCGACGCAATGTAGTCGCTGACGGAAGTGAAACGCGCTTTGGCCACCCAGAGATCTTACGGCCGGCGCGTCCGACGGCGACCGGGGCGGAGTAGAATGCGCCCAACTACCGAGGAGCAGAAGCCGTGCAGAAAAGCTCATTCATTCTTGGACTGATGTTCGCCCTGGCGTTCGCGGTTGTCATCGACGCCCAGCAGCGTGGCGGTGGCCGTGGCGGTTTCGACGCGGCGGCGATCGCGACCGCATTGCCTCTGGAAGGCGCGCCGCTCGCGGTGCCGGGACCCTACAAGGTCGAATCGGGCCCCGCCTTCGAGTCTCCAGGCCACGTCGTGTATCGACCGGCTGATCTCGCGCCGTTCCCTGGCCGGGACACGCTGCCGTTGATCGTCTGGGGCAATGGCGGCTGCGCGATCAACAGCACCCGCTACGGCGGGTTCCTGACGACGATCGCGTCGCACGGGTTCGTGGTGATGGCGACGGCTGCCCAGCCCGGCGTGACCAGGGCGACCGCCGACCACCTGCGCGCGGCGATCGCATGGGCCGAGACGGAGAACAAACGCGCCGACTCCCCCCTCAGGGGAAAGATCGCGCTCGACCGCATCGCCGTGATGGGGCAGTCGTGCGGCGGATTCATGTCGCTCGAGCTTGGCGCCGATCCGCGTGTCGATACGATCGGCGTCTTCAACTCCGGCGCGCAGGGTGATGTCGCGGCAACCGTCGCGAAGCTCCGTGGTCCCGTCCTCCTGATCAACGGTCACGACCGCGACTTCGCGATGGCGTGGTCCGATGCCACATTCGAGGCGATCAACAACCTGCCGGCATTTTCCGGCGCGCGAAAGAATGCCGGTCATACCGCGACGGTCGACCACCCCGGCGGCGGGGAGTGGGCGAATGTCGCCGCGAACTGGGCGCGGTGGCAGTTGAAGGGTGACAAGGAGGCCGGAAAGATGTTCACCGGCAAGGACTGCAGCCTGTGCACCAACCCGAACTGGGTGACGCGTTCGAAGAAACTCTAGCGCGGATTTTCACTTCCGTGGCGCGAACCCTGCGGGTTCGCGAGGCGAGCCTGCAAGGCTCGCCCCACGAAATCCGCGCTAGGCGCATTTGAAAAATGCAATAGTTCAGCGGCGCGCGAGGTAGCCGGCGAGGTGTTCCGTCACCTCGCGCGCATCGTCTTCGACCCCGTGGATGAACGTTGATTTGCGCCGCCGGAGGACCGGGAGTCCGATGGCGTACATGCCGGGCGAGTCGACCACACCACCTTCGTGTCTGAGATGTCCCTTGTCGTCCACCACCGGTACGTGCATCCAGCTGTAATCCGGGCGGAAGCCGGTCGCCCACACGATGGACGTCACCTCGCCGGTCCGCAGATCGATCTGCAGCGGTGACGCGTCCGGCGGACGTGTCGGCTCGAAGCGTTCCGGTTCGGCGATATCCGCGTCGAGACGCGTCGTGCGCGCCCAGTCGTCGAACGTGTCGAGCAGGCGTTCCATCTTGAGATCCGCGAGCGCAAACAGGTTGCGCAGTCCTCCCGAGAACAGCGCGCGGCCATCGCGCACCATCGACAGCCGGCCCACGAGCTGGACGCCCAGCGCAGCGAGCGCATTGAGGTCGAGCGTCGCCCGCTCAGGCGTGCCGACGAGTTGCGGGGACGGAAGCCCACGGGCCCGCGTCAGATCGTCGATCGTGTCGTAGCGCTGGTTCCACACGCCTGAAACGTCCATCCACCACAGCACGTCGCGGCCGCGGTACAGACGCGGGAGGCGGACATGCTCTCCGACAGCGAGGGTTGTCGGCCTGCCCGATCGCTGAATTTCCGCGGCGAGCTGTACGCCGGTGGCCGACGCGCCGACGACCAGGGCGCGGCCCTGGGGCAGCTGATCGGGATTCCGGTAGTCGAACGGGGTGAACTGGCGAATGGAAGCGGGAATGGACCCCCGCACAGCCGGTACGTTCGGCCGGTTGCACGCGCCGCTGGCCACGACCAGCGCGCGGCAGGCGATCGGGCCGTTGCTCGTCTCAACGTGATACCCCTCGTCCGTACGGGTCACCGACGTGACCGTCGTCTGCGTGCGGACTGGAGCACGGGCGATGGTGGCGAAGCGGGTGATGAAATCGACCACTTCGCCCGCCGTCATGAATCCGTCCGGATCCGGGCCCTCGTAGTGAAGGCCCGGCAGGCGGCTCTGAAAGTTGGGCGTGAGCAGCCGAAGAGAATCCCACCGCTCGCGCCGCCACGAATTGGCGACGTCGCCGCGCTCGAGCACGACGTGATCGATCGACCGGTCAGTGAGGAACCGGCTCGTGGCGAGGCCGGCATGACCGGCCCCGATGACCACAGTGGTGACGCGCTCGATGGGTCCCGCGCCCTTACGCGACTTCGACCGTGACGTTGACCGGGTTGGCGATCACGTCGTACACCGCCGACCGTTTCTGCGACTGCGCGACGAGCGCCTCGATCTCCTTCTTCGACGCGTCAGCGTCGATCTTGAAGGTGACCTTGATGTCGTCGTAGCCGTTGCGGACGTCGCTGTCCATCCCGAGGATTCCGCGGATGTCCATCTTGCCTTCGAGCTTCGACTCGACCGAGCGCAACTGGATGCCCCGATTCTGGGCCACCGCGGCAATGCCGGCGGTCAGGCAGCTGGCGAGGCCGACGAGCACGTATTCGATAGGCGTGATCCCCTTGTCTTCGGAGGCGAAGATCTCGGGATGATCCGCCGAGAACGACGTCTCGGTCTTGTGCTGCTGCTCCTGGCCAAGGCCGAAGAAGCCGCCGACGTTCGTCATGCTGTGCGTGCCAGTCTGCCATTTACAGGACGCGCGCCACGTGAACTGTGTTGCTTCCGGCGCGCCTTTCAATGCTTCCCGCGCGTCCAGCAACGCCTGCACGTTGACGCCGTTGTTCACCGTCGTCATAGCCATCGTGAACTCCCCCTGACTCTGCTTGTCGTTGGTTCTTGGAAGGCCCGGATCATACAACGGCGATATGATGCGCGGATGCCGAAGCTGGCCACGGCGCCCACGCCGGGATCCGCGGGCATCGTCGAAACGCAATTCCTCGACCTTCCGCGTCCGCTCAAGCTCGACTGTGGGACCGAGCTGTATCCGGTTCGTGTCGCCTACGAAACATACGGCACGCTTTCCCCCGCGCGCGACAACGTCATCCTGGTCTGCCATGCGTTGAGCGGCGACGCACACGCGGCAGGAATCTCGAAGACGCCGCCCGTGGAAAGCACGCGCGACGGGTTTGCCGCCGAGGACCGCGATCGGACGTCGGCGAAAGGGCTCGGCTGGTGGGACGGCATGATCGGTCCGGGGAAGGCGTTCGACACCGACCGCTATTTCGTGGTGTCGACGAACCTGCTTGGCGGCTGCCGTGGGACGACCGGGCCCTCGTCGGTGAACCCGGCAACGGGCAAGCCGTTCGGTCTGGACTTCCCGGTGATTACGGTCGCCGACATGGTGCGGACCGAGCGCGCCTTTCTCGACGAGCTCGGCATCCGGCGGCTCGCCGCCGTCGCCGGAGGGTCGCTTGGCGGCATGCAGGCGTTCGAATGGGCGATTCTGTATCCGGATCAGGTTGATGCGGTCGTCGCGATCGCCAGCACGCACGCGCTGCTGCCGCAGGGCGTCGCGTGGAACGCGATTGCCCGGAATGCCATCATGGCCGACCCGGCGTGGCAGGGCGGCGCTTACTACGGCACGACGTGCACGCCCGACGCAGGCATGGGCATCGCGCGGATGGTTGGCCACATCACGTATCTGTCGGCGGCGTCGCTGGAAGAGAAGTTCGGCCGGCGGCTGCAATTCGCCGACGATATCCGCTACACATTGCGGGAGCCAGAATTCCAGGTGGAAAACTACCTGCGCCATCAGGCGGACGCGTTCGTCAAGCGCTTCGACGCGAACACATACTTGTATACGTCGCGCGCGCTGACCTACTTCGATCTGGCGCGGCAGTATGGCAAGGGCAGTCTCGTGGACGCCCTTCGCGGGATGTCTGCCCGCACGCTGCTGATCGCGTTCAGCTCGGACTGGCTGTATCCCCCGTCCGGATCCGAGGCGATCGCCGACGCGCTCCGCGCGCTCGGCAATGACGTCGAGCTCCACGTCATCGAGGCGCCGTACGGTCACGATTGTTTTCTGCTCGAAGAGGCCCGTCAGACCCCTATGATTCAGCATTTTCTTGAACGCGGCGCCGCGTAGGACGTTCATGGACCACTCTCATCGCCCTGAAGAGGAACGCGACTTCGGATTCGACACCCGTCAGGTGCACGCGGGCCAGCGGCCGGACCCGAATACCGGCGCGCGCGCCGTGCCGATCTACCAGACGACCAGCTACGTGTTCGAGGACCCGGAGTCGGCGGCGGCGTATTTCAACCTGCAGGAGTACGGCAACACCTACTCGCGGATCATGAACCCGACGGTCGCCGTGTTCGAGGAGCGCATGGCGAGCCTGGAAGGCGGCTGCGGCGCCGTGGCGTTCGCGAGCGGCATCGCCGCACAGGCCGCCGCGCTCTTCACGCTGCTGCAGCCGGGCGACCACGTCGTGGCCTCATCGGCGCTGTACGGCGGCACCGTGAACCAGTTCAAGCACATGCTGGGGAAGATGAACGTCGGGCTGACGTGGGTGAATCCCGACGATCTGACCGCGTGGGAGGCCGCTCTCCGCGACAACACGAAGGCGCTGTTCGCGGAGACGATCGGCAACCCTGCGGGCAACGTGCTGGACATCGAGGCCGTCGCGGCGATCGCGCACGCGCATCAGCTCCCGCTGATCGTGGACAACACGTTCGCGACGCCGTACCTGTGTCGTCCGTTCGAGTGGGGCGCCGACATCGTTGTTCACTCGGCTACCAAGTTCATTGGCGGACACGGCACCAGCATCGGCGGAGTCGTGGTGGACTCGGGCGGTTTCAACTGGTCCAACGGACGCTTCCCGGCCGTCGCCGAACCATCCCCCGCGTATCACGGCCTTGAATTCCATGACACGTTTGGCACCTACGGCTACCTGATGAAGCTGCGTGCCGAGACGCTGCGCGATCTGGGCGCGGCGATGAGCCCATTCAATGCCTTCCTGTTCCTGCAGGGTCTGGAGACGCTGTCGCTGCGAATGGAGCGTCACGTCCGGAACGCACTGGCCGTGGCGAACCACCTCGCCGGCCACGCACTCGCATCCCGCGTCACCTATCCCGGCCTGGCCGGGAGCAAATACCGGACGCTGGTCGAGAAGTACCTCCCCCGCGGCGCGGGCTCGATCTTTTCGTTCGAGTGCCACGGCGGACGGGCCGGCGGGCAGGAATTCATTCGCGCCGTCACCTTGTGGTCACATCTGGCGAATGTCGGCGATGCGAAGAGCCTGATCATTCATCCCGCCAGCACGACTCATCGGCAGCTCGATGACGACGAGCTACGGGCGGCCGGGGTTGGCCCCGGCACGATCCGGCTTTCGGTGGGAATCGAGTCGATCGACGACCTGATCTGGGATCTCGAGCAGGGGTTTGCGCGCGCGGCGGCAGTGAACGCCAGTGGGGTGGCGGTATGAGCCTGACAGGCACTTCGTCAACGTTTGACCTTGCGCGGTATCAGGATCCGCTGACGATTCAGCGCGTGATCCACCATGCGAAGACGGTTGCGATCGTCGGCCTGTCGAAAAACGAGCTGCGCGCCAGTCACTTCGTCGGCTATTACCTGCGCCGCCATGGATTCAACGTGATTCCGGTGAATCCGCGGGAAACGGAGATCTTCGGCGAGAAGAGCTACCCGAGCCTGCTCGACCTGCCGGTGCCCGTGGACATCGTCGACGTCTTTCGCACGCCGGACGCGCTTCCCGCCATTGCCGCGGATGCGGTGGCGATTCGCGCTGGCAGCCTGTGGTGTCAGTTCGGCGTGATCAACGAGGAAGGCGCCCGCATCGCGGAAGCCGCGAATATCCCGGTCGTCATGGATCGGTGCCTGAAGGTCGAGCACGCCCGCTACGCCGGGCGCATGCACTGGCTTGGCTTCAACACCCGCCGTATCACGTCCGTCCGCGGCGGGCTGCAATAACGGACGTAGTGTCCGCCTTCAGGCGGACCTCCACAAGACCACGTAGTGTCCGCCTTCAGGCGGACCTGCCACGGCGTCAGTCCGCCGTCGGCCTTTCGAGCCGGTCGATCACCACCACCTGCACGGTTCTCCGTTGGCTGGAAAGCCGCAGCCCGAGTTGTTCCTGTAGAGCGGTGAAGAGATGCGGCCCGTTGGCGTCTCCGATCGCGTCCGCATTCAGGTTGGGATTGAATTTCAGCGTGAAGTCGTAGAGACCATCCAATCCGGTCGTGTCGCTCACGGGACGGCCGGTGAGCTGCGACAGCACCTGCACCAGTCGCGTGAGCCGGACGCCGGTCGCGCGAGCGACGCCGGCGGCGGTTTGCAGCACGCCGCAGGGCGGCTGATCGACTGGTGCCGGCGCGGCAGGTGCAGAGGCGCCGCTGGCGATCGTCGCGCTGCATTCCTTGGATGTGGGCCGCAGCGCCTGGCCGAGCCGGCGTTTATCGTCCGCAGGCACAAGGTCGAAGGTCTGCGACTCGCGTATTTCCGTGTGCGTTGTGAGCCTGAAACGGTCCGCCATCAGGTTCGCGAGCATCGTGGGAACGCTGCTCACCGAGGCACCGTCCGGCGCTTTGGCGAGAATCGAATAGCGGTCGGTGTCTGCCCAGCCGGGCACGCCGATTAATCGATCGTCCTGGACACGAAATGCGTTTCGCAGGAGCAACCGTACCGATGAACCGCTGATATCCACATGGCCGGCCGGCTGGATACGGAAGCGAGCCGGCCCCGTGTCGTTGTAGGGCTTGATCGACGCGACGACGAACCGCAGCGCCGGATCGACGGTCGGTCCGTCCGGAAGTGGTAGCTGCGCATTCAACCGCACCGCGGCGGACACTGTTAGCAGCGCCGTGAGCAGCGTCGTCCGCGTGTTGCCGGCCATCGCGCCCGGATTGTTGCACAAAGGAATCGCGACCTCTGCGATCACACTCCCTGCGAACGTGACTGATACATCACAATATTGGAGTCACTCCAGATTTGCAGTATGATGCCGGCATGACCGCGGATCTCGCCGCCCTTCTTCGACAACGCGGCATCCAGGTGACGGCGCAGCGGTTAGCGGTCCTCCGGGCGGTATCGGACGAGCCACACATCACGGCTGATGGGGTCGCCGAGGCGGTTCGCGGTGAAATCGGCGCGATCTCGCTGCAGTCGGTCTACGATGCGCTCAACGTCCTCGTCACCGCGAAGCTCATCCGGCGTATTCAGCCGGCCGGGTCACCTGCGCGGTTCGAGGACCGTGTCGGCGACAACCATCACCATCTGATTTGTAGAACGTGCGGACGTCTGGTCGACGTGGACTGCGCGGTCGGCCGCGCGCCGTGTCTGAAGGCGAAGGACGACAACGGCTACGAGATCGACGAGGCTGAGGTCGTCTATTGGGGACGTTGTCCGGATTGCCAGGACAAGCCCCGGAAGCGATCCACGACGAAACAAAGGAATCGGCGCTCCTGAAGGGGCGCCCTACGAACTACGAACCACCAACTACGAACTGAGCAGAGGCGACGTCAAGATGGCAAACGAAGCGAAGTGTCCGTTCTCGGCCAAAACACTCGGCGGCGGCAGGTCGAACCGCGACTGGTGGCCGAGCCAGCTGAACCTGCAACTGCTGCACCGGAACCACCCCGCGGGCGATCCGATGGGCGAGTCGTTTGATTACGCCGAAGAGTTCAAGTCGCTCGATCTCGCTGCCGTGAAGAAGGACATCGAGCAGGTGATGACGAACTCGCAGGACTGGTGGCCGGCGGACTTCGGCCACTACGGACCGCTCTTCGTCCGCATGGCGTGGCACGCCGCCGGCACCTACCGTATTCACGACGGCCGCGGCGGCGCGGGCTCCGGTCAGCTTCGCTTTGCGCCGCTCGGCAGCTGGCCCGACAACGCGAATCTCGATAAGGCGAAACGCCTCCTGTGGCCGATCAAGCGGAAGTACGGCCGGAAGATCTCGTGGGCCGATCTGATGGTGCTCACAGGGAACGTCGCCCTGGAGTCGATGGGATTCAAGACGTTCGGCTTCGCCGGCGGACGCGCGGACGTCTGGGAGCCCGAGCACGTCAACTGGGGCTCCGAGGCCACGTGGCTCGGCGACGAGCGCTACAGCGGCGAGCGGCAGCTGGCGAATCCATACGGCGCCGTGCAGATGGGCCTGATTTACGTGAATCCGGAAGGGCCGAACGGCAATCCCGATCCGGTCGCTGCCGCGCGTGACATCCGCGAAACATTCCGCCGCATGGCGATGAACGACGAGGAAACGGTCGCGCTGATTGCAGGCGGCCACACGTTCGGCAAGGCCCATGGTGCAGCGCCTGCGGACAAGTACTGCGGCCCGGAACCGGAAGGCGGCAACCTCGAGGAACAGGGCTTCGGCTGGAAGAGCAGCTACGAGACCGGAAGGGGAGCGCACAGCACCACGAGCGGTCTCGAGGTGACCTGGACGACGACGCCGACGAAGTGGAGCCACGACTTCTTCAAGCACCTCTTCGAGTACGACTGGGAGTTGACGACGAGCCCGGCCGGCGCGAAGCAGTGGAAGCCGAAGAACGGCGCCGGTGAAGGCACGGTCCCGCATGCGCACGACAAGTCGAAGAAGATCGCGCCGGCGATGCTGACGACGGATCTGTCGCTGCGCTTCGACCCGGCCTACGAGAAGATTGCGCGCCGCTTCTACGAGAACCCGCAGGAGTTCGCCGACGCGTTCGCCAGGGCGTGGTTCAAGCTGACGCACCGCGACATGGGTCCGATCACGCGGTATCTCGGTCCCGAAGTTCCGAAGGAGCCGCAGCTGTGGCAGGATCCGGTTCCGCCGGTCACGCACGAAGTGATCGGAGCGAAGGACATCGCCGACCTCAAGGCTAAAATCCTCGCGTCGGGACAGACCCTGTCCATCTCCAACCTGGTCTCGACCGCCTGGGCGTCGGCATCGACGTTCCGCGGCACCGACCAGCGCGGCGGCGCCAACGGGGCGCGCATCCGTCTCGCGCCGCAGAAGGACTGGGCCGTCAACAATCCGCCGGAGCTCGCGAAGGTACTGAAGACCCTGGAGACGATCCAGAAGGAATTCAACGACGCGCAGAAGGGCTCGAAGAAGAAGGTGTCGCTTGCCGATCTGATCGTGCTCGGCGGCTGTGCCGCGGTCGAGGAAGCTGCGAGGAGCGCCGGATTCAACGTCCAGGTGCCGTTCACACCGGGACGCACCGACGCATCGCAGGAACAGACGGACGTCGAGTCGTTCGCCGTCCTCGAGCCGGACGCGGACGGGTTCCGCAACTTCCTCGGCGAGGGGCACGACGTGCCGGCCGAGCACTTGCTGATCGAGCGGGCGTTCAGGTTGACGCTGAGTGCTCCGGAGATGACCGTGCTGATCGGCGGTCTGCGCGCGTTGAACGCGAACCACAAGGGTTCGACCACCGGCGTGTTCACCAATAGACCGGGAACGTTGACGAACGACTTCTTCGTGAATCTCCTGGACATGAACACGGAGTGGACGCCCACCTCCGATGCCGCGACGACCTTCGAGGGCCGCGGCCGCGCGAAGGGGGAGGTGAAGTGGACCGCGAGCAGGGTTGACCTCGTCTTCGGCTCGAACTCCGAGCTCCGTGCGCTGGCGGAGGTCTACGCCACAGACGATGCGAAGGAGAAGTTCGTGAAGGATTTCGTGGCCGCGTGGCACAAGGTCATGAATCTCGATCGCTTCGACGTCAGGCAGACGGAGGAATCGCCGATCGCTGCGGTCGCGTAGAATTGCCCCAATGTCCCAAGTCGTCGAAGTAAGCCTCAGGCTTCCCGTCCGCGCTCAGGTGAAATCCGAGGCGTTCCCCTACGGCATTGCCGATGTCCGATTCACCAAAACCGCCGACGTCGATCCCGTGCCGAAGGTCGGCGACATCCTGACGATGTCCGCGGGCACACTGACGTTTCCATGCAAGGTGCTGCAGCGGACCTGGGACGAGGGCAAGGACATGTTCGTTCTGGCGTGCGAGTACGGAGGCACGTCGAGAATCTCGAACGAGGACTATCTCACGATCCTGGAAGCGAAGGACTGGACCGCGAAGTCGCTGCTCTGACGGGCGACGACCGACGACTGACGTCTGACGTCAGGCCGCCGGCCGCCGTCCGGCCAGGAGCGCCAGCTCGCGCCATTTCCAATGACAATCGACGTCGACGAAGCCGAGCTCGCGCAGCCATGTGAGCTGCGTCTCGACGTCGAGCAGCTTGTTCGACGGGTCATCCTCTTCGGGCGTCACGTGCAGGGCAGCCAGGAACGACTGGTGCAGCGCGCCCGTCGGCGACGCCACGTGCTCCAGATTGCAGAACACGCCTCCGGGCTCCAGCACGTCGAATACTTCCCGGTACAGCGCCCGTTTCCGTTCGTGGCCGACGTGGTGGATGGCAAAGCTGGAGACGACGGCGTCGAAGGCGCCGAGCGATCCGGGCAGCGGCGAATCGAGATCGTGCTCCATCGTTCGCACCGTCGGGTCGCCGCCGAAGCGCTCGCGCAGGAGGCCGAGCATGGTCTCGGAGAAGTCGAGGGCCACACCGTGCGCCGCCGGCCGCGCCAGCTTGACGAGGCCAAGGAGGCGGCCGTCGCCGCTTCCGAGGTCGAGAACCCGCTCGCAGCGCTCGGGCAGCCAGTCCAGCAATTCGGCCTCGCCTTCGGTCCGGTGCGGGATCGAGTCGGCGCGGCGCAGATACTCGAGCGCATGCGCCGCGGAACTCCAGAGGTTGATGCCGGCGGTGCTCATGAGGCAGTGTTTCGCGCCTGTCCGGCTGAAGTCCATTTCATAATTGTGTTGCGACGATAACGAGCGTTTATTCGTCAGGGGGACCGCTACGCGTCAGCCGGCGTCAAAGGAATTGAGGTTCAACGATGTCCGTTCGTCCAGTGAAACAGGTGATTCAGCCGAAGCCGACGCTCGAAGGCGCCGGCGTGCGTCTGCAGCGTGGATTCGGGTTCGGCAATACAAACGAGTTCGATCCGTTTCTGCTCTTCGACGACTTCCGCAACGACAACCCGTCCGACTATCTGGCCGGCTTTCCGTGGCATCCGCACCGCGGCATCGAAACGATCACGTATGTGCTGACGGGCACCGTTGAACATGGCGACAGCCTGGGCAATCGCGGCAGCCTCGGCGCGGGAGACATCCAGTGGATGACGGCCGGCAGCGGCATCATGCACCAGGAGATGCCGAAGGGCGACCAGCAGGGTCGGATGCACGGCTTTCAGCTCTGGGCGAATCTTCCGGCATCGCTGAAGATGACGAAACCGCGCTATCAGGACGTGCCCGGCAAGGACGTTCCCGAAGTCACCGAGGACGACGGCACGAGGGTGCGGGTGGTGTGCGGCGAGTTCTGGGGCAGGAAAGGGCCGGTTGAAGGCGTCGCGGCCGACCCGCGCTACCTCGATATCTCCGTGCCGCCGCGTACGCGGAGGCGGCTGCCGGTCGAGAGCTCCCGCCACGCCTTTGCGTACGTTTTCGCCGGCAGCGGCACGTTCCGCGACGCCTCGGAACCGCGCGCCGTGCGTAACGAGCTGAAAGGCGGCGAGTACGATCTCGGCAACCGCTCGCTGGTGCTGTTCGACAGCGGCGACGAGATCGTCGTCGATACGGGCGACGAGGGGATTCGCTTCCTGCTCGTGTCGGGGAAGCCGATCGAGGAACCAGTCGCGTGGTACGGACCGATCGTGATGAATACGCAGGCGGAGCTGCGTCAGGCGATGCGCGAACTGCAGCTCGGTACGTTCATCAGGTAGTGCGGCCTCCCGGGACGCCGGGACGGCTGCGGGCGTCCGTTCATGTGGAAATCGACGGCCGCACCGGATACTTCGCGATGCTGGCCGTTGATCCGCCGCACCAGGGCACCGGCCTGGCGCGCCTCCTGATTCGGATCATCGAAGACCACTGTCGCCGGGCCGGCTGCACACGCCTCGACCTCGACATCATCAACCTGCGCACGGAACTGCCGGCGTTCTACGCGCGGTTCGGCTTCGTCCAGGTGGGGACGGCGGAGATGGGAGATCAGCACAAGCTGAAGCAGCCGTGCTACCGCCTCAGCATGTCGAAGCCGCTGTGACAGCAGGCGGCAGAGCGCCGCCTGCTCACCGCCGCGAGCTCAACATCGTTAGGTCAACAGCGTCAGTAGCAGGTAAATCACCACGAATCCGAGGATGCCGAATCCCAGCAGCCTCGCCAGCGCGATCGATCCAAGAAGCTTCAACATGCCCGTTCAGAAGGCAACTGCAATGCCATTCCGGCCGGCTCGAGCGTAGGACGATGCATTACCGCCTGCACTTCATTACCTCATCCCGCTGCCGCCGCAAATCGCCCTCGATGGTCCCGCAACCTCGTACGGACCGAGGCGTTCACCCGGTGAGAGCAGCCGATATTATGGCGAGCCTCAATTCTCCGTCGGCGTTCGCTCCATGCTGTCGACGACGATGTACTCCAGCGGAGCGCGACGCTCTTCGAGGGACAGTCCCAACGACCGCAGGCCGTTCTCGACGGAACCCAGCGACGGCGCATCCAGCATCTGCAGCGCCTGCGGCGGCAGCGTAATGCCTGCGTTCACCGCGGACCTGATCATCAGCGGCATGTAATCTTCCGGAGCGATGTTGAAGCCGATGTCGAAGCGGCCATCCAGCTTGGTGAGGTTGATCACGGGGTGTCTCATGAAGCGCCCGAGCGTATCGGCAACCGACTGCATCGTCACTTTCTTGAACTCGAAACGTGTATTCGTCAGCGTGAACGACGAGCCGCCGCCCAGATCGGCCGAGACGCCTTGTGCAGTGCCACTGGAGGTGATGGACACCGGCGCGTCCTTCGGGATGTCGTCCGGCACCGCCACGAGCTTGGTGCCGTTGCGCCCGACCTCGAGCGCCAGGACGGTGGATTCACGGCTCTCTTTATGCGCTTGCAGCTTGAATCTGTCGCGAAGCAGCGCCTCCATCATCTTCGCAAAGTCCTCGGGCGTCGCTTCCTCGGGCATCGTGGCCGCGATGTCGAAGCGGGTCGAGTTGACCCACTCGGGTCCGGAGACCTGTTGAATTGGCACGGCGAACGCGAGGCTGATGTAGTCGCGAAGCGACAGATACGCGAACCGCACCTGGTTCTTCGTGATGTGCACCCCAGCCTGGCCCTGCGCCGGTGGTCCGTCGGGTGACGGGCGCACGGAAGCGACGCCAAATGTGGGCGATGCCTGAGCGAACGCCGTCGAACCGTGAGCGCATATTGCCAGCCCCAGCGCAGCAGCACACGACAGGCGGCGCATTCGTAAAGACACGGATAGTCTCCTCTCGTCACTGCAGGGTTGCCTGGGTTGCCTGGGCTACCCACTCGCGATTAGACAGGGACGGTGTTGGGTTCGTTCCAGGGAATCGGTGAACGACCGCTGTTACCCGGCGAGCGGCGGCCGAACCCGGCGATGGATCGATTCTTCGATGAGAGCCACCGAGGTGTTTCTCATGCGTACATCGGAACTGGTCCATTCGTCGTTCGTTGACGTGCTTCACGCCCATGGTCCGGATGCCGAGCGGGCGGCGGAGCTCGACCTCTATTCGTGGCTCGTCGGCCGCTGGGAGATCGAGGTGACCACCTTCCCCGCAGATGGGACGACACATCGCGGCAAGGGCGAGATTCACGCCGGCTGGGTGCTTCAGGGCCGCGCGATTCAGGACGTGTGGATGATTCCTCGCCTGCGGGACCGGCGCCCGGGAATCGAGCAACTGCCCGGCGCCGGAAACTGGTACGGCACGACGCTGCGGATCTACGACCCGGCTATCAGTGCCTGGCGAATTCTGTGGAACGATCCGGCGACGAACTTCTTCACGCAGCAGATCGCCAGGGCTGAAGGCGGGGCCATTGTGCAGACCGGGGCGGATCCGAGGGGCGGCTCATCGCGATGGACGTTCAGTGAGATTGAGCGCAATTCGTTCCACTGGACTGCGGAGCACGCGGTGGATGACCGGAACTGGCGGCGCGAAGTGGATATCCGCGCCCGCCGCGTCTAAATGACCGCGATCGCCTCGATCTCGATCATCCAGTCAGGGTGCGCCAGCGACGAGATCTCGACGAGTGTCGATGCAGGCCCCTTTTTACCGAAGAACTCCTCGCGAATCGGGGCCAGGTCGACGCGATAGCGCATGTCCGTCACATAAGTCGTGATCTTGACGATGCTGGCCATCGTCCCGCCCTGCGACTCGACGAGCGCCTTGATCGCTTCGTAGGCGCCGCGAGCCTGCGCCTTGAAATCGCCGCGGAACGCCGCCGTGCCGTCCGGCATGTAGGCAACCTGCCCGGACAGAAACAGGATCGTCTGAGCCTGCGTGACTTTGATTCCCTGGCTGTAGGTCGGTGGGTCGAAGAGGCCGGGAGCGCAGAACTTATCGATAGTCGGCATGCTTCAAATCTACTCCGA
The DNA here is from genome assembly GCA_035711805.1 of Vicinamibacterales bacterium. Classification (GTDB taxonomy): domain Bacteria; phylum Acidobacteriota; class Vicinamibacteria; order Vicinamibacterales; family UBA2999; genus Gp6-AA40. The sequence goes on along the minus strand of DASTBV010000181.1, from coordinate 5,944 downwards.
CAGGGTCTGCTGGGGTGGTCGGCCGACGATCGCGGCGCGGACGTTGTTACGTCCGCGTAGGCCGATCAGCGGTAGTACTGCTCGGTGCGAATCGGGCACAGTCCCTTGCGGCGCAGCATGTCGCGGACGTCACGGATCATGCTGCCGTTGCCGCAAAGGAACACTTCGAGGTTCGCGACGCCGGTGACGTGGGCATCGACGAGTGGAGTGACGTATCCCGTCGCTCCCCGCCAGACGTTCGAGGGCTGCGACAGCGTCGTCACGAATGTGAAATGCGGTAGTTGCTCGCGCAGTCTGTTCAGCTCGTCCTGATAGTACAGATCCCTCTCGCTGCGCAGACCCCAGAACAGGTCAATGGTGCGTGAAGAGGAGGCTTCAGCAAGACCCCGGAGCATGGACAGGATCGGCGCAATGCCGGTTCCCGTCGCCACAAAGAGAAGGTCGCGCGGCGAGTCGCGTAGAACGAACGCGCCGGCAGGTCCTCTGAACGACGTGCAGTCGCCCTGCTGCAAGCCGAACAGGTACTCCGATCCTGGACCGCCGGAGACCCGATTCAGTACCAACTGGATGGCATCGGGCTGATTCGGGGACGACGCAATGGAGTAAGGTCTGGTCGCCGGCAAGGACGAGTTGCAACGCGGGACCTCGAAGGACACGAATTGCCCAGCCATGAACGCAATGCCGGACGGCTCGATCATGCGCAGTGTGATTTCCCGCACGTCGTGCGTCAGGCAGCGGGTCTCCGCAACCGACGCCGTAAACGTCTCCACGTCCCGTAAGACGCGTGATCATCGAGACACGTCCCGGGTCGGCTGCCCAAACCCTTTATTACTTTGGAGGGACGCGAAAGATCGATTCGTTCTGCAGCAGCTTCTCGATCCGCTGCAGATCCTGATTGTTCTCGATGCACTCGTACTCGCGGATTCGCTCGCCGGGCCGGAGGTGCAGGATTTCCTGCTGCCGCCACGGCCTGGTGAAGACGACGGGATCCTCGATCGTCACCTCGTAGACGATCGACTCGGGCGTGTCGCGGGTGTAGCGTTCGACGACGTGCAGCTGTTCGCTGTGAATGGTGCCGGTGCCGGCAAGCCAGGTCTTCTCGTTGAATCCGACGACGTCGACGACGAGCGTGTCGCCGTCCCAGCGCCCGATCGAGTCGCCCAGGTACGACGGTTCGAGATCATCGGGATGCGGACGACCGTCGGTCGGAATGATGCGGAAGGCGTGATGCGCCTCGTAGAGGATGACGACGAGATCCTTCGTTTGCACGATTTGAAAGGGCAGTGGGCGTGTCGTCACGCGAGGCACGCCCGACAGCAGGCAGCGCGCCATCGGATCATCCACGCCGCGCCGGGCGACAAATTCGAGCCGTTTGGCTTCGAACTCGGGCTTGTACGGCGGCGGCTCGCGGCGGAAGGCCGGTCGTCCGGCAGCGGCGTCGGCGGCGCGCAGCCTGGCCGACTCCTGCTCGCCGAGGAGCAGCGGCTGCGTGCCCGCAACCCAGACGCCGGACAGGTCGGGCTTGCCGTCAGCCGTGCGTGGAATCGGCGTGGACCGCTGCTGCGCGCTGATTGCGCACGAGAAGAACGCAAGGGCGATAACGAGTGAGCGTGCTGTCCGTGTCACAACGCCTCCGTTACTGTCCGCCAATGGTTGCCGGCGGGCCCGAGGCGAGTTTTCGGCCATCGGGCCAGCTCACTTCGCGTGCGGCGGCCGTATTCGCTTCCGCTCTGGCCTGCCAGCCTGAGACGGTCACGGTGTCGCCCACCTTCATGCTCACGTCGCGCTTCCACCCCTGGCGCACGAGCATGTTTGGCGGATATCCCTCGAACGTCCACTGCGTCACGCGGCCCTTGTCGTCTTTGACATCCACGTAGAAGTGCATGTGCGGATTCGTCCAGTCGACTCTGGCTACGGTCCCGGTCAGGGTGATGGGCCTGGTCGAATCGTACTGGGCGGCAAAGGAATGGTGGGCGAGCGCGCCGGGGCCGAAGGCAACCACGGCGACGGCGGCGATCAGCGTCTTCATGGGACGGATGGTAGCAAAGGTGCGAACATGAAGATCAGATGGCGGAAGCCGCGGCCTGGCTGGTCGTTCTCGTCGCAGTGGCGGCGCTGTTGGCAAGTATCGGCCGCCGTTCACGGGGCCCGGGCTCTGCTGCGGCCGGCGCGGTTTACGACATGCTCAACGAAGACAAGCGACACGCGCTCGAAATCATCGTCGAGCAGCGCGCCGAGGCCCGTGATCCCGAGGATGCGGACGGCAACCTGCCGGATCTGGAGAATCCAACGCGGCCGCGGTAGCCCTGACCTGGTCATCAGCGTGAACGGACATCTCCGGCTAGATGAGCTGACTGCCGCCATACGAATGTCCGGACGGCCTGGTGTTTGAATCCGGATGACCACATAGAGGGGACCTCCATGACCGGACAGAATGGCCAACGAAACGGCGTCCTCATCGGCTCGGCCTTCGCCATCGGGCTGGCGTCGGGATTCCTGCTCAAAGACGCTGCTACGCAGCTGTACAAGCGGGCACGCTCCGCATGGTGGCATCGGGAGTACGAGCGGACCGTAGCCTACGATCAGCACCTTCCCGATCAGCTCGAACGCCGGGAGCCTGAGCCGCGGCCGGGGCAGCCACGCTACGGCGGCACCGGCGCGATCGGCGTGCCACCGGAGCGTGCCATCTAGCCGCTCCAGATGACCGCACCTTCATGACGCCTTTTGGACGGGAAATTCGCAATAGGCGTATGAAGGTGCCGCAATACTTACTCGACAAACGCTCGGCCTAGTCGTCTCGCGACGGCCCCTGGCCATGTTCCCGGCGCGAACATGGGCGCAGTTGTCTCGCATCGATGTCGGAGCGGGCGTTCACGAGGTCCGCTGACGGTCCGTACCGAACACGCCGACGGCCGCACGGCGAAAGAGATGACGGCTCTTGCCGGTCACGAACGTCCACAGCAGCAGCCGGACTGCCGGCGGCACGGCCGGCGACGCATTGCCGGCCGGATCCGTAAACCATGAGGCGATTGCACGTTGCGGATCGAGCCGAAGCTCGTCGACTTGCGCCACGCGATGCACGCAGCCCACGGTACAGAATGGCGCGCACGACTTAACGGCGTGGTACTGTTCGCGCAGATCCTGCCCGCTGTACTGTTCGATCGGAATGCCTGGGTGGCCGCGCTGCTGTGAGCACCAGTGGACGAGGCCGTCCTCGCAGACGTAGAGATACCGCGAGCCGGCCCGGCAGTCCCAGGCATTCGGTTTGCCGCGTGAGAGGTTTCGTTGAAATCGGTTGTAATTCGCGTAATCGAACGTTGATCGTCCGGCACTGACCGCCTGCTCGAGGATCTCCTGCTGCCGTTCGTCGAGCGGGACCAACCGGCCCGTGCCGTCATGAATGATTCCAACCGTCGTAGAGAAACCAAGCTCGCGCGCCCGCAACGTGATCGTCAGCGCGTCTGTCGGAGTCATGATCCCGGAACCGACAACCGAGTTGACGGTTACGTCGAACTCACGCAGCTCCGAGAGCCAGCGTAGCTTCTGGTCCAGCACCTTCAGGCTCTTCTTCGAGACGTCATCGGGTAGCACGTTGTCGATGCTGATCTGGAGATGATCGAGACCCGCCAGGTTCAGCGTGCGGATCCGCTTGCGCGTCAGCAGGTAACCGTTCGTGATGATCGTTGCAATTGCTCCGCGCCGCCGGATGTGGCGGATGATGATCTCGACACCGGGATGGAGAAGCGGTTCGCCGCCGCTGAGCGTGATGATGCCGGTGCCCAGGTCCGCAAGGCGATCAATCCGGCGCAAGAGAACCGGCGTTGCGAGCGGCGCGGAGTGATCGTCGTACTCGTTGCAGTAAGTGCAGGCCAGATTGCAGCGGCGGATCGGAATGAGGTGCGCAGCAACCGGTTGATACTGGTGGCGCAGCGCCTTCACGAACATCCGCGCTTCCCGGAAGCGCCGACGGGCACCGCGAACACGACGTTTCGCACGAACCAAAAACATGACCTGGCGCGGTCCCGACGCGCGTACAGCTTGAGACCATCATCGCACTTGTCGCAGCATGAAGCGCCGAGGTGCCCATGAAGGAAACGTCACAGATGAGTCTGCCAGCCGTCGGCAAATCTGCTCAGTCGGTTCCGGCCCTGTCCGCCGGCACGGCGATGAGGCCTAAGGCCTAAGGCCCAAGTGAAGGACGAAGCGAAGGTCGAAGACCCGGCCCAAGACGCTTCGTTCTTTCCTTAGGCTTTAGGCCTTGGCCCTTATTCCTCGGTAGAGCGGAAGCGGACCTCATGGCCGTCGGCGTAGGTGATCGCGACGAGAAGTCCTATCGGGCTCTTGCCGTCCGCCGCCGGCACCATGGTGACGATGATTTCGTCGCCGGGTTTGAGCGCGTTGGGTCCGCTCTTGAGCCCGAGCCTGGCGATCGCCTGAACACTACCGCCGAGGACGTTCCACTCGACGATCGAGCCATCCTTCTGCTTCACGTCGAACTTCATCGACGAGTGGGGATTGACCAGCCTGAACGCCTTGAACGCGCCGGCGACCTTGGCTTCCTTGCCCAACGCGTACATGCCAGCGAGCGAGTGATGCGCGTGCACCGATGCGCTGGCCAGGAGGAACGCGCAGAGGACGCCGAATCGCAATATCCACTTAGTCATTTGTGCATCTCCAGCTGGTCCGCCTCAAGGCGGACACTACGACTATCCGGCTGAAGCCGGACTCCACCTAATGACGGATCTGAGTCGCTGCCGCATTCGTTTCGAAATCGGTCTCGCAGTTGCCGCGTTCCCGCAGCAGGCCCGCACCCGCGGTCGCGTTGCGCCGCATGATTCGTGTCGGGATCACCAGCGGCTCCACTAACACCTCCGGATCCTCGACCGTCACGTCGTAGAAGATGGCATCGCCTTCACGCCGGAACTTCTCCGTGACTCTCATCTCGGAGGAATGGAAGTACCCGCCGCGTCCAATCCAGGTCGTGTCGATGAACCCGACCGATTCGATGACCAGCGTGTCGCCCTCCCAGCGTCCGACCGCCACGCCCATATAGGTTAGATCGAGGTTCGCGTCCGGCGCGTGCTTCCGGCCGTCGGTCGGGATGATTCGATACTCGCCGTAGCCGCCGCCGGCGTCGCCACCCTGATAGAGGAACGTGATGTCGTTCTCGGTCTGCCAGATGCGCCGCGGCGCGCCCTGCCGCGGAACGCCGAGCGGCTGGCAGGTCATCACAGGATCGTACTTGTTGGTCCACATGTCGAGCTCAATCACCTTGTCCCAATGCTCCGGCTTGTAGAGCGGACGGCCGAACTGTCCGAACCGGGATGGTGAATAGAGCGCGAAATCCTCGGTCTGATTCGTGGCTCTGTTGCACGGCGGAACCTGCGTTGGACCGCACCGCCGCCCGCCGCTCCCCATGTAGTTGCCGATCCACCCATTCTGCGCAACGGCCCAGACGCCCGTGAGATCGGGAACCTTGCCGATCCGCGGTGTGGGCGCCGTCGTATTGGTCGGCGGCTCGGTTTTCGCGAAGACGATGGTGGGCGCCTTCGTCGCAACGTTCATCGCCTTCTGCACGCTCGGCGGCACCGGTGCAACCACATAAACGTTGCCCGTCTCCGTCTCACGCGTCGTCACGTCGCGAACGACCGCACCGTTCTTCCGCTCGATCATCCGGCCCGCGTAGAACACTTCGATCTTGTGCAGCGGGTTGTTCCAGTCCTGGTAGTTGCTGTAGGTGAACTCGGTGGTGTTCGCGCCCTGCGTGACGACGACCTTTTCGGTCATGAACTTCGCATCGAGGGTCGCGGTCCCGGTTGCCGCTTCCACCCCGGGGATCGGGAAGGTGACCACCGCTTTGCCCGCGGCGTCCCATGTCACGGACGTGTTGCCGACCTTCGCCGCACCGTCGGCGACGACGACGCCCGGATTGGCGCCGAGCGTC
>DASTBV010000180.1:0-6644 GCA_035711805.1 Vicinamibacterales bacterium | reverse complement strand
GCACGGGCTCAGGGATGAAGGCGCCTCGACCTCCTCGGCCGTCGCCGCCGCCGCGCCCTTCTCCGGCCGCGCGCCCTTCTCCGGCGCCTCGAGCAGCGCCTGGCTGCGCAGTGCCTGCCTGCGTAGTGCCTTGCGGCCCCTGTGCGCCCGCCGCCGCGCCCTGGGCTGCGTCAATCGACGAGATCGCGGCGATGATGCACAGCGACCCGAAACACGCGAAGCAACGTTTGAGAAAGGTCATGGCGTTTCCTTCGAAGACGCCGATCCTACCGCAGGGCGCCAACAAGCTTCAGCGTTATTCAGATCCGGATCAGGACACGAGGCCCGACTCGGGTCGACTATGCGAGCAGCATGGAGGCTCCGATGCGGAAGGCGGTCATCTTTCTGACTATTCTGGTTATGGCGTCGCCTGCGTTTGCCGATAAGGGCCGGTCTGGCCAGCTGACGATGCGTCCACAGGGACGCCAGTCCCTCTCTCATCCCATCGTGTACGCACGCCTCGGGTACGGTGCAACGTTTGGCGAGTCATTCCGCACAGGTCCGGCCGTCGGATTCGGCCTCCGCGGAGAGAGCGATTCATTTGCTCTGGACGTGTCCTTTGCGAATTTCGTCATTAACGGACACTCGTATGACAGCGGAGGAACCCGGCTTGCTGGTTCGTTCCTTCGGATCGAGGTGCTGCACTTCTTCGACGCCGAAGCCGATCGTTCGATGTATGCGGGTGGTGGATTGAGCCTGGGTGTCGCGCTCGGTGGCGAATCGACGAGCACAGAGACGATGGACTGGACCGGGTCAGGACTGCAGGGTGAGGTGACAGTCGGATACGAGTTCGCCCGCCGGAGTCGCCTGCGATTGTTCGTACAGGGTGACGTCGGAATCCCCTTCTTCATTGCCCGATCAGAAACCTATACCGTCAGCGCCGCGCGCGTCATTGATTGGAACTCGCGGAAGGTCGAGAAGCGGTACGCGCCCTCTGCGGTCATTTCGATAGGAATCGGCTGGAAGGGGCACTGACAGTTCAGCGCACGGCCTGCAGCAGGCCCCGAATCTCCTCGACCGCCGCGACGTTGCCCGCGGCGGCCGCCGGAGCCGGCGGCGCGGCATTCGGATTAGGCGGCACGACGCCATCCGCGTCGGCGAACACAGCAGGCTGATACGCCGGCACGCCATTGAGCACGTCGAGCGGCGTCCGGCCCGACGCATCCTTGATGTCCGTGCGCGCGCCCTTGTCCAGCAGGTAGCGCACCAGGCTCGGGTTGCGCGAACGTACCGCCACGTGCAGGGCGGTCATCCCTTCATTGGACGTGGTGTTCACGGGATCGCCCGTCAACGCGCGCGCAATGCGGCCGGAATAGCTGGCCGCGCCGGTGACCCGGGCATTGACGTCTGCGCCACGTGTAAGCATCAAATCCAGCAGCGCCATATCGACGTTGGCGCTGCCGGTGCCGACACCGCCGGAACCGCCGCCGCGCGCGGGGTTGGAGTTGTAGGTGCCGCTCCTGATGCCGGCTGCATAGAGCCATGGCGACAGCCCCATGCCGAAGATGTTCGGATTGGCGCCCTTCTCGAGCAGCAGCCGCACGAGTTCCGTGTCGTTGTTAATCAGCGCGCGCAGCAGCGGCGTCGTCCCGGTGCTGAGGAGCGGATCGTTGAAACGACCGCCCTGCGCACTGGGCCGCCGCATGTTGAGCTGCGGGTTGGGGTCCACACCCTCACCCAGCAGCAGATTGACCATCTCGGTGGCCGACACCTGCGGCCCGTTGTTCGCCGAGGCGACAGCGCCACGCCCGGCCGGTGCTCCCCTGCCAGCACCGGCGCCCGGCCCGGCACCACGTCCACCCGCGGCCGGCGCGGCCCCACGGCCGCCGGCAGCCGGCGCGACAGCAGCACCCCGTCCGCCGGGGCCGCCCCCCTCGCCAACGGCGAGGTACAGCGCGGTTCGCCCGTACACATCCCACACGTGCGGATTCCCGCCGCGCTCCATCAGGAGCCTGGCGATGCCGTTGTGACCGTTCTCGATCGCGATCATGATCGGGCTGACGCCTTCCGGTGTCGGCAGATTCACGTCGGCACCGCCGGCGACGAGCGAATCCACGCACGCATAGCACCCGCCGCGCGCGGCGTACAGGAGCGGCGTGAGGCCGCCGGACGCGTGATACTGGCCGCGAGGCTCTGACGTGATCTGGCTCGGCCAGTCGTTGAACCTGGCGCGCGCATTCACGTCGGCGCCCTTCGCGATCAGCAGCTTCACCATTTCCGCTGCGTTGCGCGTGGCCGCCGCCGCCCACATCAACGGCGTCTGATCCTGGACCTTCTCGACGACGTTCACCCTCGCGCCGGCGTTCAGGAGCATCTGAACGATCGGGAGATCGCCATTCTTGATGGCGGCCATCAACGCCGTCTGCCCGTCGGCGTTCGCGCCTTCCGTTCCGGAACCCGCTCCGAGCAGGATCTTCACCATGCGGGCATCGCCCTGCCTGACGGCTTCCGCCAGCGGCGTGTGGCCGAACTCATTCGCCACATCGACCCTGGCCTTGCGCGCAATCAGCGCGTCCACCAGCTCATGGTCGATGCGGTACACCGCCCAGTGAATCGGCCGCGTGCCGTCGGGCTGCGCCGCGTTTACGTCGGCGCCTGCCTTGACCATCGCGAGGGCGGCGGCGCGCCGCCCTTCCTGGATCACGGTAGCAAGTTGACCCGCCGGCATCTGCGATCGAACAGGCCCGGACGCCGCCACTAGCATGATCCCGATGATGAGAATGAGGCGATTCACCTGCGTCTCCACCTACACGACATCCGGATCCAGCTTGTTGTGGTTCCCCCACAGCCCCTTCGCCGCCGCGTAGAGAAACTTGTAGGGATCCTTCCACGTGCGCGGCAGATCCTTGAGGACGCCGCCGTCCACCATGTCCTGAGCACCGTCACCCTGCCGAATCTGCTTGAACAGCCGCTGGCGGACGGCCTCCATCAGGTCGCGCTCGGCCTTGAACTCGGCCCACGTCATCATCGGGCCGGTTCCCGGAACCACGCGCGTCTGGTCGTTGCCGATCTTCAGCAGCGCATCCATCGCGCTGACGCGTCCACCAATCCATGCGCCGGTGATCCAATCGAGCTCCGGGTCGTTCACGGGCGACGCCACGTCGCCGACGGCCAGCACGTTCGTGTCCCTGAAGTACACGTAGATGTCGCCCGCCGCGTGTGCCGCCAGCAGATAGCCGTATTCGATCCGCTCCCCGCCAATCGTTTTCGATCCGGTGTTGAAGAAGACCTCGCTCGGCCAGGCGCCCTTCGGACGCGCCTTCTGATAGCGGTTCTGATCCGGTAGCCAGTAATCGACGCTCATCCACTGACGCGTGCGATCGTGCGCCACGATCGTCGCGCCCGCCGCGGCAAACGCTTCGTTGTTGCCGGTGTGGGCGAGGTGGTAGTGCGTATTGAAGACGGTGTGAACCTTCCCGGTCCCGACGAGCTTCTTCAGGGCCGCCATGACGCGGTCGCCGCTGCCCGGCGTCCCGGTGTCCACGAGCACGACGCCGTCCGCCGTCGACAGGGCGACGACGTTGGTGCCGCCGCCGTCCAGCACTGAAACGGTGTTCGCGGCCTGAAGCAGAGGCGACGCCCAGAGCGTGAGCGCGCCCGCCAGTCCGCCCTTCAGTAAATCCCGGCGATCCACTAGTGGCCCGTATCCACTGGAAGAGTACTAGTCACCGGTACTCTTCGACCGCGATTGTCGGCCGCGACAACGGAGCGGCCGGGAGTAAGCTGGAAGGACATACCACTAAAGCTCCGAGATCACGCCGGTGCTGTCCGCGAACGCGCTCTGCTCGATGCCGAACTTCCTGAGCAGCGTCAGGTGGACGTTGGCGAGCGGCGTCCGCTGCTTCAGATCGATATGCTGGCCGCCCAGCTTCATCCCGCCGTTGCCGGCACCCGCGAGGACGGTGGGAATGGGCCAGTTGCTGTGTTTGTCGCTGTTGCCCATGTTCGATCCGTAGAGAAAAATCGAGTGGTCCAGCAGCGAGCCGTCGCCATCGCGGGTCTCCGCCATCTTCTTCAGGAACGCCGCGAAGCGCTCCATGTGCCACGTCTGGATCTTCACCACCTGCTCGATCTTGGGCAGTTCGTTCGCGTGGTGAGAGATCGGATGGAAAGATTCCGGGACGCCGATGTGCGTGTAGGTCTGGTTGGTGCCTTCCGCCACCATGACGTAGGAGGCCACGCGCGTGAGGTCCGCCTGGTAGGCGATGGCCAGCAGATCGAATATCAGGTCGACCTGCTTGTCGAAGTCGTCGAGCTCACCGACCGGGCGCTCCGGAATCTTCATGCTGGAAATGTCGGTGGCGGCGACGATGGCGATGCGGCGTTCGATTTCGCGCACGCTCTCCAGGTACTGATCGAGGGCGGCGCGATCGGCGGCGCCGAGTTCGCTGCGGAACGTCCGGGCGCGGTCGAGCACGAGGTCGAGCAGGCTGTCGGATTCGCGGGCGTTCAGGACGCGCTCCTTTGGCGTGGTCACGCCGAAGAGCGCGTTGAAGACTTTCTTCGGGTTGTACTCCATCGGCAGCGGGGTGGTGCCGCGGAACGACAGCGTGATGGCCGTCGCCGTTCCATTGCCGGCTGCCTGCTGCACGGTCGTTTCTGACGCCACCTCGATTGATGGGAGCGTGGTCTCCTGCCCGATCTTCCCGGCGATGATCTGATCGATCGTCGTCGTCGGCGTGCTGCAATTCAGCCAGGAGCCGGGGTTACGAACATGCACCGATCCGGCGCTGGCGGCGTTCTCGAGATTGCCAATCGTCGACACGTATCTCTTGAACGGCTCGAGCGGCTGCGTGATCGTGTTCAGCGTGTAGCTGGCGCCCGACCCGCTCGGCGTCCACCGATCGCCCTCGGGACCGAACTTGGTGTCGAACTGGACGGCGCCATGCGGGATGTAGAAGAACCCCGCCCGAAGTTTCGGGTTCGCCGCCGTCTGCGCCATTGCTGTCGCGGCAGGCACCATGGCGTCGAGGAACGGCAGGAGCAACGCGGCGCCGCCGCCCTTCAACACGGCTCTGCGGGGGATGTGCTTCTTGAACATGAACATCGAAGACACTCCTTAGTGGGCGGCGCCCTGCTTCAAGAACGCGTCGGACCGCACGAGACCCCGGACGATCGACGATAGTGTGTACTGATCGCGTGCCGCGCCGCGGACGACGGCCCGCACTTGCGGCATGTCGAAATACTCGAGCTCACGGCTGACGGCGTACATCAGCAGCTTCTCGGTGAACGCCTGTGCGAACTTCGCCGGATCCGCCGCCAGATACGCGCGCAACTCCACCGGCCCATGGAGAGGGCGGCCGGTAGGCAGCACGGTGCTGGCATCAATCGGCTGGTTCCCCGCCTGGCGATCCGTCGTCCGGAACTGTCCGACCGCGTCGAAGTTTTCCAGCGCCAGGCCCAGTGGATCGATCACGCCATGGCACTGCGCGCACGTGGGGCTGGCGCGATGCTGCTCCAGCCGCGCGCGAACGGTCGCAGGCTTCTCACCCGCGCGTTGAGAGAGGTCGCTCTCGACACCGGGCGGCGGTGGCGTCGGCGGCGTGCCGAGGATCTTGTCGAGCACCCAGGCGCCGCGCAGCACGGGTGACGTGCGATCCGGATAGGACGTCCGCATGAGGATCGCGCCCTTGCCGAGCAGTCCCGCGCGATTCGTGTCGGCGAGCGTCACCCACCGGAACTGTGTGCCGTTGATGCCCGGCAGCCCGTAGTGGCGGGCAATGCGATCGTTCAGATAGGTCCGGTCGGACGTCAGCAGATCGACCAGCGGGCGATTCTCCAGCAGCACGCTGTGGATGAACGATTCCGCCTCGATCACCAGGTCGAGTCTCAATTGGTCGTTGAAGCCGGCAAAGATCTGCTGGTCCGGGGTGTGCGCGGCGAGCCCGTCGAGGCCGAGCCATTTCATCGCGAAGTTCGTCACCAGGCTGGACGCCTTCGGGTCGGCGAGCAGGCGCGTCACCTGGCCGTCGAGGACAGCAGGCGTCCTCAGCTTCCCGGACGCCGCGAGTGCGAACAGTTCCTCGTCCGGCCCGGTGTTCCAGAGGAAGAAGGAGAGGCGCGTCGCCAACTCGTAGTCCGTGAGGGCATTTCCGCGAATCGTGCGATACAGGAAATCCGGGCTCACCAGGACGGCCGCGACCAGGCGCTCGATGCCGCGATCGAAGTCCCCTTCCTTGCGCCCCGCCTCGTAGAACGGCATCAACCGGGCGAGGTCTGCCTCGGTCACCGGCCGGCGGAACGCGCGACGCGACAGGTTCTCTGCGATCTGTCTCGCGCACCGCGCCTCGCCGGCCGCCGCCCGAGGAACGCCGTCAGGTCGGCCCGCCTGAGCGGGCCGACCAGCCAGCGCTGGTTCGTCGCGTCGCGCAGCGACGCGACCTTCCGGTAGACCGGGATCGCAGACGTAGATCAGCTTCCGCCCCTCGGTCGACACGGCGCCGGTCGGGTTATAGGGACCTTTTATCTCGATGCTGTTGAAATTCGGCAGCCCGCCGCCACCACCGGCCTGGTTGCTCAGTGACTCGAAGCGGGAACGATCGATCCAGCCGACCACCACTTCGCGGACACCTGCCTGAATCGGCAGCGACACGTTCCGGAAGCGG
>DASTBV010000179.1:0-27494 GCA_035711805.1 Vicinamibacterales bacterium | reverse complement strand
CGCGTTTTCGCTGCGGTCGCCGTTGCCCGCGGCCCACGCGACGACCTGCGTCACCGCCGGCCGTTCCCTGGTCAGCAAAAAACGCCGCTCGTCGATGAGCCGCTGCAGCCCGCTCGGCGTGATGTAGTTCTTGACGCGTGGGACGGGCTCCTGCGGGAGGGACTTACGCATCGAAGGGATCGTAACAGGCGCGTCTCAGAGATCGTGCTTCTGCAACTGCGTTTACGAAATTGGCAGGCTCACGCGAGCGGCATTCGCCACGTGATCCGAATTTATAATCCGGAAAAAGCGCGAAATCGCTCGATCGGGCCACCGGCACAATACCTGATCACGTTCCGAAGCGCTTCTTCCATGGGAACCCGCTCCATTCCGGTGTGGTTCGCGACCTTCGCGCTGGTTCTCGCGCTGCCGGTAGTGGCCTCCGCGCAGGCCCGGATTCTCGTGGATATCCGCGACGAGCGCGAGCAGCCGCTGCACAACGTCCGCATCACCGTGGTGCACGAAAAGAGCGGGGACCCAGCCGGCGAATGCCGGACTGACTTCGCCGGCCGATGCGTGATCACCCTTACGGCGTTGCAGCGCTACGTCGTCCGGGCGTCGCTGGCCAACTACCAGCCCCCGCCGCCGCGGCAGCTATATCCGGCGATTGGTGACACAAGACTCTCGTTCAACATGTGGCCGCCCCCGCCGCCACCGGAGCGCGACGACAGCGAGATCATCGTCCCAGGGTTCATCGTGGGCGCGGTGCGGTCCCTGACGGACGAGCCAATAGCCGGCGTGTCGGTTCAAGCCCTTTCCGGCGGGCTTTACAACGGCACCGAGGACACGACGCGCGAAGACGGCTCGTTTCGAATTCGCGCGATACCAGGGACGTACACGATCTTTGCTGATACGACGATGACGACGCGCAAGCCGGGGTACGTCTTCGAGGCCGCGGCCTACGGCGCCCCTGTGGCCGTGACCGCGGGCCAGGACACCGGCCCCGTCATTCTGTATCCGGCATCGTTCAAGCTGCCTGCTGTCAATGTGACCGTCGTCACCCCGGCCGGGTTGCCTGCCGCCGGAGCCGAGGTGATCTCCTTCTCGCACTGGCGTTCTTTTACCGGCAAAACGTTCTCCGCGAATAACGCAGGGAGGGCCGATCGGGACGGCATCGCGCCGATACCGTACGCGTTTCCCGGGACGCTGGTGTTGACTGCGACCGCAACTGTCGGGGACGAACAGTTGGCGGGCATGGAGATCGTGGAGGTCGGCAACGCTCCACTCGACGTCTTCATGAGGCTCGGCGCCGCGGCGCAAGTCAGCGGCCGCGTCGAGTTCGCCGGGCTGGACCGGCCGCTGCACGGATCCGGTGGCATTCGCGTCATGCCCGACCCGGGCACCGCCAACGCCGGATACTCCGTGACGGACAGGAATGGTGTCGTCGGTCCCAACGGCGATTTCACGCTGAAGGGGCTCGCCGGCGAACGCTGCCTGATATTGCGCGAGCTGCCATCCGGCTGGCGGTTGGCCGAAATCACGCAGTACGGCCGGCCTCTCGAGCACAATCGGTTGGAATTCCTGGAGGGGCAACGCGTCACCGGCATCGTCCTTCACGTCGTGCCGGGAAGAGACGACATGTTCCCGCGAACGCCACCCTGTCCCCTCACGAACCGCTAGAGCATCTGGCACGGTTCGCGCCACGGAATCGAAATCCGCGCTAGGAACCCACAGCGGCCAGCGCCGCACGCAGCGCCGGCTCGATGCGATCCGCGATGATGGCGTGACCGGCGTTGTTCGGGTGAATCAAGTCCGCCATCAAGTTCGGCACGCCGAAGATCCCGTCGAGGACGGCTGGAACCAGCGTCGAAGACGTCTGACTGGCAATACCCGGCAGCGCGCCTTCGAACGGATCGAGCGCTCCGCTTCCCACGCCGACGAGGATGACCGCGGCGCCGTCGCTGCGAATCTGTTGGACGATCGCGGTGATGTTGGCGATGCGCTGCTGCACCGGCACGCTTTGCAGCAGATCGTTGCCGCCAAGGAACACAATCACGATGTCCGCGTCACGCGACAGCACGGCGCTGTCGATGCGGGCGAGCGCCGACGCCGTCGTGTCCCCGGGCCGGCCGGCATTGATAATCGACACTCCGGTCCGATTCGACAGCACCGACACATAGTCGTTGCTGCCGCTGGTGCCAACTCCTGCCGTAATGCTGTCGCCGAAGGCGACGACGGTGACGGAGGATGGCGCTGTGGGACTGTCGTCGCAGCCCGGCGCAGCGGCCAGCGCGACGCTCGCCGCCAGCAGGATCGTGAAGAGGCGTCGGGAAATCATTCCGCAGTGTAACCTGCGGTCCTAATCTGAGGTCGCGCTCTACTCGTGCTAGTCGGTCAACAGGCGCCAGCCTGCCGCCCAGTTCTGCGCCTGCAGCTGCTCGCTCCAGCGCAGCGCGTCGCTCCAATCGTCGAAGTCGCGATGCCCCAACGGGCGGTTGTTGAGAAACCACACGAGGAGCGCGCCGTCGGATCGCGGCGAGATCACCGCGTGGCACGACGCATCCGCCCTCTGCATTCTCCACATGACTGTGGGCAGGTTGTACACAAGTCGCATCGGGATTTCGGTCAGGTGGAAACGCGAGGCAAATGGAATACCAGCCTCGACGCGTGGCGTTGTCGTTCAAGTCGCGGGACATGGCGCGCGAAGGTCCGCGTTCGGAAGACAAACGTGGCGGGAAGAGCAGCCTACGCGATCACGGACGTGGACGGAGGAAACGGATTCACACGGATACACGGAGGCACGGAGACGCACGGAGGGCCGTTCGATTGGTCGGCGCGCGTTACGCGCCGACAGCCGCGATGTGCGAGACCACAAATACAAGCCGCTGACGGCGCCAGGGCGGTTTGTATTTGTGGTCTCGTACATCGCGGCAGGCCGCCTTCGGCGGCCAATCGAACGGCCGCAGCTCGTCGGATCTTCGTGGCCTTTGTGGTTCAAGAAAACTCCGTTCGTCTCCGTGCCTCCGTGTCTCCGTGTGAATCCGTGACCTCCGCGACCTTCGTTACCTCCTCTCTGAAGCCGGCAGTAGAATGACGGGCCACAGGAGGCCATGATGCTCGAACGCCAGCGGCGGATGCTGCTCCGCCACGGTTTTGTGTTCTTGTTCGCCGCGCCGTGTCTGGGCCTCGCCATCATGCTTCTGCCCAACCCACGCGGATGGCTCGCCGCCCACGTCACCGCGTTTCTGACGGCGTTCATCCTCGCAATCGTCGGACTCGTCTGGCGCGAGCTGCGGTTGACCGATGGACAACGACAGACGTTGCTGATCAGCGGTCTCACCGCGGCCTACGTGGGCCTCGCCGGCAACATCTTCGGCGCCGTCGTCGATCTTCCCGGTCCCGCGTCGTCGCCGGGGGTGACGGCACCCATGCCGCAGGCCGGCATTCTGCTGGCGCTGCTCGCGATCATCATTCCGGCGACGTTTACGTCGTTCGGGCTGGTGTTGTTCGGGCTGCGCGGTGAGGCGGCGCCGGCAACGTCAGTCGCGGCGTCATAGAACAAGGAGCTGTATGCGCAAGCTGACGTACTCCGCAGCCGTTTTCTCGGTTCTCCTCGTCTGTCGCGCTGATGCCGCGCAGATGACGGTGTGGTCCTCGAACGGCGTGCGCGAGGCCTTCGTCGAATTGATCCCGCAATTCGAGAAGGCGACGGGCCACCATGTGATGGTGTCGTGGGACGGCACGCTGAACATCAGGAAGCGTATCGACTCCGGCGAGGTTGCGGATCTCGTCTTCATGCCGGCGGCGGACGTCGACGCGCTGATCGCGTCGGGCGGGCTCATGCCCGGCAGCCGGGTCGATCTGGCGAAATCGATCGTCGGCGTTGCCGTGCGTGCGGGTGTCGCGAAGCCCGATATCTCGACCAGCGACAATCTCAGGCGGGCGATGCTTGGCGCCTCGTCGATCGTCATCTCGAGCGGCCCGAGCGGCGTCCATCTCCTCGAAGTGCTCGAGAAACAGGGCATCCTTGGAACCCTTCGCCCGAAGATCAAGCAGCTTCCGTCCGGACAGTCCGTCGGCGAAGCGCTGGCGCGCGGCGAAGGCGACCTCGGCTTTCAGCAGGTCAGCGAGCTGCTGCACGTGAAGGGCATCACCTATCTCGGGCCGCTGCCGGCTGACATTCAGAAAGTCACGATCTTTTCCGGCGGCATTCTGAAGACGGCAAAGGACGCCGCGGTGGCGCGCGAGCTCCTGACGTTCCTCCGAAGTCCACGAAACGCGGCCGCCTTGAAGAAGGCCGGGCTCGAACTCCCCTAGCCGGATGGCCCTCAATCAGCTGAACGACGAACAGATCGCGACCTGGACCCGGCTCGAGAAAGACACGTGGTGGCTGGAGAACGTTTACCGCGGCGAGATGCCGCAGCTCACGGTCCGGGCGGCGATCACCGGCTTTCTTCTCGGCGGCATCCTCTCGGCCACCGCGCTGTACATCGCGGGTAAGACCGGCATCTCCATCGGCGTCGGGCTCACCTCGGTCATCCTGGCGTTCGCGATCTACAAGATCCTGTCGCGAACGGGGCTGATCGGCGATTTCACGATTCTCGAGAACAACTGCACCCAATCGATCGCCACGGCCTCCGGGTACATGGTGACGCCAATGGTCGCCGGGCTGGCCGCCTACATGATGGTCACGGGAACGATCGTGCCATGGTGGCAGTTGATGATCTTCAACGTCGTCATCTCGAGCGTCGGCGTGCTGGTGGCATTTCCGATGAAGCGGCGCTTCATCAACGAAGACCAGCTTCCCTTCCCCGAGGGGCGCGCCGCCGGCGTCGTGCTCGACGCGCTGTACTCGGGCGAAGCGGCGGCCGGCATGCTCCGGGCGAAGCTGCTGGCCCTCACCGCGGTGTTCACGGGCCTGTACCAGTTCGTCTCGAGCGACGGATGGATGCGGCTGCTCCAATTCAAGCTGCTCCGAATGGACACGTGGGCCGGACTGGTGGAGCCGTGGCACTGGCAGGAGCGGTTCGACCAGTACTACTACGACGCGGCCGGGAGGCTGAACCTCTGGATCCCGAAGATCCTCGGCATCGACATCCGGCAGCTCGGCCTGCGCCTGACACTCGATGCGGCGATGCTTGGCGTGGGCGGCCTGATGGGGGTCCGCGTCGCGACCAGCGTGCTTCTGGGCGCACTCGTGAACTTCGCGGTGCTCGCGCCGATCATGATCCAGCGCGGCGACATCCGCGCCTACACCGCCCCGGACGGCACCCTCGTCGCCATCTCCCGTCCCGAGATCGTCAACCAGTGGTCGCTCTGGTGGGCCGTGACGATGATGGTTGTAGGGGCGCTCATCGGCCTGTTTGCCAAACCGGAAATCTTCACCAAGGCGTTCGCGATGCTGACGACGAAGAAGGGACCCGCGACGCCGGCGGCCGATCCGCTGCGCCACATCGAGGTTCCGCTCTGGGTGTCGTTTGCCGGCGTCCCCATCCTCAGCATCGCCGGTGCGGCGATCACGCACGCGTTCTTCGGCGTGAGCTGGTTTCTCTCGCTGATCTCGCTGCCATTGATCTTCCTGCTGACCGTGATCTGTACGAACTCAATGGCGTTGACGTCGTGGACACCGGTGGGCGCCCTGTCGAAGATCACGCAGTTCAGCATGGGCGCGATCGATCGCGTCAATCCGGCGACGAACCTGCTCCCGGCGACCATGACCGCCGAGATCGCGTCGAACGCGTCGAACCTGCTCTCGGACATCAAGCCCGGCTACATGCTCGGCGCGAAGCCGCGCCAGCAGGCGGTTGGCCACTTCATCGGCATTCTGGCGGGCACGCTGGCGACAGTGCCGCTCTTCTTCCTCCTCTTCCTGCCTCCAGGCCCCGACGGCGCGCGGTCGCCATCGACAATCGTCTCGGAGCAGTTCGCCATGCCGGCCGCCGTCCAATGGAAGGGCGTGGCAGACCTGATCACGAACGGCTTGAGCCAGCTGCCCTCGTCCGCGGTCATTTCGATGATCGTGGCCGCGATTCTTGCCGCCGTGTTCGAGGTGGCGCGCATCCGCACCAAGGGCCGCTTCCCGCTCTCCGCGGTGTCGATCGGACTGGGCGTCGTGCTGCCGCCCGAGTCGTGCCTCGCGATGTGGGTGGGCGCGATGGTCTTCTGGCGGCAGGCCCGAACAAACCCCGCGCCGGGCACGCGCGCCCATGCGATCTGGATCGAGGGTTATGAGTCGATCTGCGCGGGACTGATTTCCGGGGCCGCGCTGGTGGGCATCGGCAACGCGATCGTGAACGTGCTGATTGGGTGAGGCAGGAACGTGGCGCGAACCCTGCGGGTTCGCGAGGCAAGCCTGAAAGGCTTGCCCCACGAGATGGCGCGGCGTTATCGGCCGTAGTCCCGGTGGTAGTGGCGACTGTCGCGATCGAAACCGGTGTCTTCGACGTCGACCGTGAGCCGGCGCGCGAGGCGGAACGTCACAAGCGACTCCGCCGGGAGATACACCGATTTCCCTTTCGTCACGATCTGCGTGGCGGCGCCCGCTCCGGCCCCGACCGCCGCGCCGATCGCGGCGCCTTCGCCGCCGCCGGTGATCGCGCCGATGATGGTGCCGAGCAGCGCACCTCCACCCACGTAGACCGCCGTATCCCGATTCGCACCGATCGTCCGTGCGCCGGACTCGACGCGACCGGATGTCCCGACCGTACTCGGGTCCGCGAGAACGGCGTAACGCCGGCCGTTCACGGTGACCGATTCGAGATCGAGGGTCATTTCCTCGCCACTCTTTCTGGCCATCAGCTCGACGGTCGCGCCTTCAGGGATCGCGACGTCGCCGTTCCTGTCGAGCACGTCCTCCTCAACGGTACCGGTGAATATCAGCCCATCCGCCGTCTTGACGTCGATCGCCTGTGTGGTGCGGACCTTGAACATCGTTTCCGCATCGATGGTCGTACGCAGCTGCGCCTGAGCAAAGGCCGGTGGAACCACGACCGCTGTGGCGCTGAAGATGGCCGCGACCGCAGCCAGAGCAATACTTCGCATGTGCCCCCTCCTGCTCGAGACGGTTGCAAGTGGGCCGCCACTTCGGCCGGATTAATCGCTGGGTCTCACCTGAACTGCCGACGGCGTAGCGGCTCCGTCAGCCCGCCGCAGGCGGCAGATGTTCGTTCCACCACGCGCGGGCGCGCGTTTCGTTCCAGCCGCTTGGGAACGTGATGGCGTCGAGCCGTTGCAGGAGGTCCCGTGCGGACTGTGGCCGCAGCGCACGATCCTTTGCCAGGCATGAAAGCACCACCGCGTCGAGGTCCGGCGGAATCGGCATCTCGGTCCTCGTCGATGGCGGCTCCGGGGGCGTGTGCGCGTGCGCCATCAGCAGCTTCATCGGTGTGTCCGCGCTGAACACGAGCTGGCCGGTCAGGAGCCAATACGCCACGCACCCGGTCGAATAGATGTCCGCGCGGGCGTCCACGTTCGCGCTGCCCAGGGCCTGCTCGGGCGCGATGAATGCCGGGGTGCCATGAATCAGATTCGGCACCGTCAGCGCCATCTCGGTCTCTGCGGACGGCGCATGCACCACCTTCGCAATCCCGAAGTCGAGCACCTTGACGAAGTCGTGGTCCTCGCCGTAGCGGCAGAGAAAGATGTTCGCCGGCTTGATATCCCGGTGCACGAGCCCGTGTGACTCGGCCTCGGACAGCGAGTGACACATCTGCCGGACGATATGGACGACGCGTTCCGCGGAGATCGGGCCGAAGCGTTTGATCAACGTGTCGGCATCAATCCCGTCCAGCAGCTCCATCACGTAATAGCAGGCCCCGTCGTCGGCGACGCCGTAGTCAAAGAGCGTCACCGTGTGCGGCGATCGCAGCTGTGCGATCACCTGCGCTTCGCGCTCGAATCGCCGCCGCATGTCGTCCGCGCTCCCGGCGTCGGCCGCTCGCGCCTTGATCAACTTGATCGCCGCCGGCCGGGCGAGCAGGCGATGACTGGCGCTCCAGACTTCACCCATGCCGCCCTGGCCGAGCCGTTCCTCGAGGCGATAGCTCCCCAGTTGACGTGCGCGCGTCACCTCGGTGCCGAGGTTATAGACAATGCGTGCGCCGACATACGCCATGATCACCACGAGCACGTACGGAAAGCCGAAGGCAAAAAAGATCTGCACGCCGCCCGGCCAGTTCTCGGCCGGAAACATCGACATCGAGAGCAGCACCATGGCGGGTACCGATGTCACTGAAATCAGCGCCGCGATGACGGCGACGCGTGGCACCGTCGGGACGACAACGTTGAAGAGCAGCATCCAGACCGCGACCCACGACAGGCCGACCCAGGTCTCGTCACCGTTGAGGCCGAGTGGGTGGAGGAACTCGGCCGCCGCGATGCCGTAACTGCCGACGACTTCGAATATCAGCGCAATCGCCGTGACCACCGCGGGCCGCAGCGGGACGACGCGGATCGCGAGCGCCACCAGGATGGCGGTGGCGATCGAAATCACTCCGGGCACCCAGTTGATCGCGCGCGCGACGAGGACATCCCACGCGCCGGGAATCAGAAACTGCGAGAGATACCCCGCCATGAAGAACGTAAAGGCGTAGAGCCAGGCCAGGATCTGCAGCCGTGTGGCGGCGCGGCTCAGCAGGTCTGGTGGCAGTCCCGTCGTCGCAAGATCGACCACGGAGGTGGTCCTGCGATGCGGGACGATGAGCGTCGGCTGGTCGGGAGAAGGCATGCGTTTAGGTAGTGTCCGCCTTCAGGCGGACCTCAGCCGCGGACGTAGGTGCGCAGCCAGGCGCGAAGCGGCTCCAGTTCCGCTATCGCCTTCGCTACGCCACGGAGGACCTTCTCCGACGATACCTCGTCCGGCCCGAACAGCCTGCCGACGTAAATGTCCTTCATGCGCAGGAGGTCGGCCCGTGGATGCGCCTCGTCGAAACCGCGCGGTGGTTTCTCGAGCCGCGCATGCGTATCGACGTCGAAGCCTTTCCGCCGCAGCGACGCGATGACTTTCGTCAGCGCCCGCCCGGAGGCGTCGGCGGCGATCGCCTCGCGGAGTCGTCGAAGCGCTGCGGGCTCGGGCTTGTACATTCCCGTACCCACCCACAGACCGTCCTTCGAGAAGGAGATGTAGCTGCCGGCGACGCCCGTTGCAAGATAGTTCTTGTACGGCTTCTCTTTCGCGAACCGCATGTCCTTGTTGATGCGCGACAGCCGGCCGCGCCCGTAGAGCGGCGCCAGCTCATCGATCAGCAGCTGCATCGGCCGGCGGACCGCCTGTTCGTAGCGGTCCTTGTGCGCCTGGAACCACTCGCGATTGTTGTTGCGTTCGAGGCCCTTCCAGAATGAGACCGCATCACGCGTGAAGCCGGTGAACTCGTCCGCCATCGAGGCGTATTCTGGAATGTACGAGTCGACGGCGCAACGCGTAAAATCGCCGGCTGACGTGACAGAAAAGGAGACACCGGCATCCGCGTCGCGAGGCGCAGAAATCCCGTGCCCCAAATGTCACCGGCGAGCGGCCGATGCGCAGACCGGCGACGGCGTGCTGGAGTTCAGGTGCACGGCCTGCGGGCACCAGTGGTGGCTGTTCGACCGATCGCCGCAGGAGGATAGCGAGCGCTGAGCCGCTGAATCAGCGGCGCGGACGGCCGCCGCGTCCGCCGCGCCCCGTCCCGCCCCAGACCCAGCCATCCGCCGGCCGCTCGATGCGTTTGAGGTGAATCTTCCGCTCCGAGGCGGTGCGGCCCGGGCTCCCGGTGATGCGGACGACATCGCCGGCACTGAATCGATCCGCGGTCACACCGTCGCGCGCCAGCCGCTGCGGATTGGCCCATTCAGCCGAGAAGCGCTGCATCTGGCCATCGGCGTCCGGAGCGAGGACGTGCAGCCACGCGTGGGGTGAACGGTACTCGAACTCGGTGACGGATCCCTCGATCGTCACCGTCTGCTCTTCAAAGTAGTACGCGGCAAAGGAGTGGTGCGCGTGTACGCCGGCTGCGGCAAAGAGCGCAATGCAGAGTGCTATCGAGATTCTGGTCATGATCGCTCCCCGCTGCTTTGACGTTGCCGGCACAGCGCGGGTTGGCTGGCCTCTGGCGGATTATCCGGCCCGCTGAACACGACCGTCAAACACGTCCGTGAACGCGGGCATCTACAGTGGCCTGCCGGGCTGGTCCAGTCCGCACTCGTTCCGGAACAAGTGCGCACACAGACGCTTAGAGTGCTTCGAAGACGACCACGTACGAGCGCTGCGGCGTGTCCAGTTGGATGCCCTAGCATCCCGGCCCGGGAATCCACGTGCACGCCGGCCAGTCCTGCGTCGTCGTCGCGGCCGTCGACCATGCGAGTGCAAGGGCAAAAAACCGCACGTCCATTAGACGTCGCCCGCCCCCCGACATTTCTTCCCGACGAGGCGGGGGATTGAAACGTCAGTCGCGAACCCACCGCCGGATGACTTCGTCAACGCGCCCGTTGACAAAGCACACTCCGCGGGCGCTGAAGAAACCGCCGTCCCGGCTTTGACTGTAGACCCAGCATGAACTCTCAGGCTGCCCGGCCGCATCGATGACCTCCTGACGCGAAAGACCTGCTCGCACGCCTCGCCGCGCGCAGGCGTCCGGAGGATTCGCGCGCTCCACGGCTCCGCTGTTCAGTCCGACCTGCGTACAGGCGTCCGCACCACCACCGAACCAGAGGACCTCGCGAAACGGCTCGCCGAGCCGGCTTCGCACGTCTGCCTCTGTCTGATCACGATCGACGGTGGCAAACCCCTCTTCGGAGAAGCCGGGCGCGTACTCGGTCGTGTCGCGGAGCACGGCGGCGAGGATGCGCTCGCGGAACGGATCGGTGGACGTCAGGAGCCAGAGCATGACAATCCACAGCCCCACTCCGGCGGCGCGAAGGGCAGTCCTGCGCGTCGAGACGGCCCCTCGCTTCCGAAACGCGTACCACCACAGAGGCGCGAAGATGACGGCTTCCCAGATCGCCACGGCCAGGCCGAACGGCGAGAAGAACGCAAGCCCGATCGGCGCGACAGGTATCGGCCGCCAGGACGCGAAGTAGCGTGTGCCGTCGAAGGGCCAGAACAGCGCGCAGCCAAGACCGCCATCCGTGAGAATGTCGAGCAATGGATGACTGGCGACAACAACGGCCGCCATCGCGCCGGTCCGTACCGCAGGGCGTCCAAGCCGTCGGGCGGCAATTCCCAGGGCGACGCCGATCGCGAGCGCGAAGACAAAGGAATGCGTCGCCCCGCGATGTCCCCACTCGGCTTCATACGGCACGCCCAGGCTGAAGGCGATGACGTCGGCGTCCGGAAGGAACGACAGGCCGGACCAGAAGACGACCGCGGCCAGCGATGGCCGCGCGAGCGGCGCCGCGCGGTAAACCCGCGATGCCGCGGCGCCGACAGCGATGTGACCGAGGCTCGCCATTCGTTGACGAAAGGCCGACCCATGAGAGGCCGACCTGCCTCCTCCGCTCAGACTACGAAGGCCACGACAGGCCGGCCTCTACCGGGCGCGATGCGCGGCGCTATTGCGGCAATGCGAAGGCGATGTACGCGGCTGGCAATTGCGGTCCGCCGCCGCCTCGGCCCTGTCGCCCGCCGCCCGCCGCGGCCTGACCGCCTGGCGCAGCGCCCGCTGCCGGCGGTGCACCCGGCGCCGGCACTGCACCTGGTGCCGCGGCCGCTGGTGCCGCCGGTCCCGCGCCGCGCGCGGCGTTATTGAACGTGGCGGGGAACGTGCCGTTCGGCTGTGCCACCGGCAGCACGACGAACTGCCGTCCGTTCACCTGATACGTGGCCATCATCCCTTCGGCGCCATTCGGAAGACTGTGCTGCCACAGTTCCCGACCGTTGTCGCGGTCGTAGGCCCGCACCTTGCGCTCGGGACCAGTCGCCAGGAAGACCAGCCCGCCGGCCGTCACGAGCGGCGCGTTCCGCGGGAACTGAACCCCGGTGTTGTTCGGAATGTTGTATTCGGGCGGCGCTTCCTGCACGCCGGTCGGAATGCGCCAGACGATATCGCCGGTGTTGAGGTCGTACTTCACCATTTCCGACCAGGGCGGCGCCACGGCCGTCATCGCCCCGCCGGGAAAGTTGATCTGCATGAAGCTGACGGGCGATCCGAACTCGAGCCGCTGCCCCTTCGCGTTCTCGACGAGCGTCTTGGCCTGCGCCATCAGCTCCGCCTTCTGCTCCGGGGTCACGATCGCATTGCCACGGCCACCGCCAGCACCGCGACCGCCTCCGCCGGCCGCCGGGGCACCGCCAGGACCGGGGCCGGCGCCGCGAGGCGGCGCCGGCAGCGTGATCCGAAGCACCGTCGGCAGCGACTTGTGGACGACATAGAACTCGCCGCGATCGGGATCGACCGCGCTCGTCCCGAAGTTCGCGCCGCCGTTGTGCCCCGGCATCGACACCGACCCTTCGAAACTCGGCGGCGTGAAGATTCCCTCGTTGCGATACGAGCGCAGTCTCGCCCGCAGTTCGTCCTGCGCTTCCTTCGGCAGGTACGGGTTGATGTCCTTCTCGGTGAACGACTGCTTCGCAAACGGCGCCGGCTTCGTCGGGAACGGCTGCGTCGGCGACGTCCACTCACCCGGCACGTCGGTCTGCGGCACCTTCCGCTCCTCAATCGGCCAGATCGGCTGGCCGGTCCGCCGGTCGAAGACGTAGAGGAACCCCTGCTTCGTGGCCTGCGCGACGATCTGCCGCGGCTTCCCGTTCTGCCGGATCGTCAGCAGCTTCGCCGACTGCGGAATGTCGAAGTCCCACAGGTCGTGATGAATCAGCTGCTGATGCCAGATCCGTTTGCCCGTGCGGGCGTCGATCGCCACGAGCGAGTTGGCGAACAGATTGTTGCCCTTGCGATCGCCGCCGTAGAAGTCGTAGCGCGGGCTGCCGAAGCCCACGAACGCGATGCCGTTCTCCTCGTCAACGGTGAACTCGCTCCAGTTGTGCCCGCCGCCGCCGACCTTGTAGTGGCCTTCCGGCCAGGTGTCGTATCCGAACTCCCCTTCATGCGGAATGACGTGGAAGATCCAGGCGAGCTTCCCCGTCCGCACGTCGTAGGCATGGACGTCGGAGGGCGGGCCGCCGTAGTTCGGTCCGCCCGGCAGCGGGATGATGTAGAGGTTCTCGAAGATCCGCCCGGGATTGCTGGTCCCGACCGGGTTCGCCGATTTCCGCTCCATCGCGTCGCGCAGGTCCACACGGCCTTCAGTGCCGAACGACGTGATCAGCTCACCGTTCTGCGCGTTGACGGCCACCACAGCGCCCCGCTGCAGGTAGATGAACCGGCGGTCCGATCGATCGGGGCTCTCCCAGTAGTTCATCCCGCGGGCGCCCGACGGCGCCATGCCGTCCTTCCGCCACAGCTCCTTGCCCGTCGCGGCATCGAGCGCGACCAGCGCGCCACCCGACGGCACGTACATCACGTCGTCGATGACGACCGGATTGAAGATGCTGTTGCCGCCAATGGGATAACTCCACGCCACCTGCAGCTTCGCGACGTTCTTCTTGTTGATCTGATCGAGCGCGGAGTATTGCGAGGAATGCGCGCCGCCCGCGTAGGACTGCCAGGTCGTGTACGGCTTGGTCGTGGCACGGCCGCCGCCGCCCTGCCTGCCCTGAGCGAGCGCAAGGCGCGAGTCGAAGGGTCCAAACGGCGTTGCCAGCGCGATCGCCACCACGATTCCCGTCAGCGAGATGATTCCACCCACTCTGCGCATGAAAATGACCTCTCTCGAATCTCGAGGAAATGGCGCCGAACCGGCGCGGCAGGATTGTACAGCGCATGCGGGATCGGATCGAGAATCCAACGGCGACCGGTACGGTATTCTCTGACGCCGCCACCCATCTCTTGCCGTGAAAGACGGAGGCAGGTCCGTCTATTTACAGCGTGAATCACCACCACGTTTCGGCTCGAGGGTCTCACCGATGAAAAAGCCCGTGTCCGCGAGGAACGAACGTGCGCTCAACCTGGCAGCCAGTGCCGCCTTCGCCGCGCGGCGCCAGCGCGTGCCGGGTGACGTTCGGAGGAGCGCTGCTGGTATCCTCTCGGGCGAGACTCATTGCGGCACGAACGCGTATCGCGAACCGCACGCGGCTGCGTGGTGGGGGCAGCCGATGACCACCTGAACGCGCGATGCGGCCGTCCCGGACATTTCTTCTCGCCGCGCTCGTGCTCTGCGCGATCTGGCCCCTCCTCGTCGGCCTTCTGTGGCTGACGACGGCCAGGACGGTCCCGATCGTCAAAGTGCGCTGGGTCCCAGGCGTCGCCGACGACACGCGAGCGGCCGCTGAACGGGACTTGTCGCTGGTATGGCGCGCTCCGAACGAACCGCGAACCGTGACTTACCGGCTGATGGACTCGAACCCGGAGAACATCAGACGCATCGTCCACCACCCGCTCGTCGAGGACACGGCGTTCATCGACCGGGCGGCCTACGCGCTGACGAATGCGCCAACGGAGCGGACCTGGGCCGCGGATCGCTTCGCGACGCCGTGGCCGCGGGCGCTGCTGTACGCCAGTGCGGTCGGGCTGTTCGGCTGCTTGGTCTCGCTGCTGTATCGCGCCCGGGATCACACCCGGCGTGCGATTGTCCGGCCGGCCGTTCTGTCCGTGCTCTGGCTCGCCGCGTTCGTCTTCACGGTTTCGAGCTTTGTCTTCTACAACGACTACTTCGATCGAATCGCGCGCGCACGGCAGATCGCGCGCTACGGCGAATGGCCGTTCCGCGACTTCCTCGATCCCGGATATTTCATGACGGAATTTGCGTCGGCCGGGCTGCAGCGGCTCCTTGGCGACAGCCTGCTCGGAGACGTCCTCCTCAGCTCGGTCTGCATCGCGACGGGCACGGTGCTCGTCGCGGCCCTGTCCCTGCACGCGTCGCGCTCGCTCGTCACGGCGCTGGCGGCATCGCTGCTGGCGCTGCTGGCCCTGCCCAGGGGATATGACTTCGACAAGGTTCTCTTCTATCCCCTTGTCGTGGCGTTGTGCTGGCGGTACGTCGACGGGCCGGCGGCGACGCGCGTATGGGCCGTCGCTGCGGGCGTGGTCGGTGCCGCGCTCTTTCGATACGACACCGGCATCTATGCCGTCGCCGCCGCGGTTGTCGCATTCCTCGTCATCCACGCCGGCGACTGGACCATGCTCCGGCGACGCCTCGGCTTACTCGCCGCCGCCGTGGCGTGTCTGTCGCTTCCCGCTCTCGTCTTTCTGCAACTGACAGCGGGCATACCCGCCGTCGTCGATCAGGTCGTGACGTACGCAATCAGGGAGGGGGCGGGCACACGGATCGCCACCTCTCCCGCCGTCGTACTGAACACCGACGTATGGACTTTCGAATACGCCAACACGCTCCTCTACTACCTGTTCCACGCGCTGCCGCTGGCCGGCATCCTCATCCTGACGCTGAAGGGACGGTCGCATTCCGCCTCACGCACTGAGATCGCCAAGGTGGCGAGCCTCATCGTGCTGTGCATCATCCTGAATCTGTTCATCCTGAGGCATCCCATTGCGGCGCGCGCCGGCGGCATGATCGGGCCGGCAGCGATACTTGCCGCGTGGATGTTTCGCAGCGTCTGGCAGATGCGCCGCCAGGCCGCGGGACTGCTTCTGCGAACGGGGTCCGTGGTCGTCCTCGGGCTGTTCGTGTGGAGCCTGTCCACGGTCGCCGTGTGGGACGAACGGCTGATGCGGGATCTCGCCAGGCCGTCCGCGCTTCTCAAAACCGCCGCCGCCTCGCCGCCGGACGCCGACGTCATCGGCAGCCGGGCGCAGACCGCATTAGCGCTCTATGTTCGTGAGTGCACGCGGCCCGCCGATCGGATTCTGCTCACGTTTTTTGCCCCGGAGATCGCGTTCTTTGCCCAGCGCGGCTTCGCCGGCGGCCTGGCGGCACTCCATGGCGGGCACTGGTCCGAGCCGCGATTCCAGCAGCGGAGCCTGCAGCAGCTGACCGCTCATCCTCCCGCACTGATCCTTCAACGGTCGCCCGCCGAGTTCCGTGAGATCTACCCACTGCTTGCCCGATACATCTCCCAGCACTATCGATCGGTGGGAACGACGGAATCTCTCGTTGGGCCCGGCCCCGACAGTCTTCTGCTCCTCGTGAGAAACGATCGGGCCGCGAGCACTACGCACAGCGCGAGTTCCTTGCCGTGCTTTCGTTGAGCTAGTGATAGCGCGGAGCGCATTTTGGCTGACGTAGTCCGGGTGGCTGACGTAGTGTCCGCCTTTAGGCGGACCGGTCCACTGGAACAAGCCAGACTCTCGACATCACCAGGCTGACGATCAGGCCGACGAGGCAGCCGAACACGACTTCTGCGACCCGATGCAGCCCCTGTGTGACGCCGATGGCCGAAGATTGGCTCGAGACCGCGGACGCAATGACGATCGCCGCCGTAATCGGCGCCTGACGCCACATCGTCTTGACGCGGACGACGTAGGACGACACCAGCACGGTGGCGGCCAGCGCCAGCGGCAGAATCCAGTCGTGCGGCCCGGCGGCGAAGAGAAACAGGAACCCCGCCACGCTGCCGACGGCGACGTTCACGAGTCGGGCAGTGAACATCCGGCGGGCCTGCTCCGGCTGCGGCTCCGACGCGGCAATCATCGATGCAATGGCCCAGATTGGATTGTTGGCGTGCAGCGCACGCAGTGTCGCCCAGACGATCGCCGTGCCGAGTGCGACGTTAATCGCGAACCGCATCCCGAGCAGATCGGCTGGCGCGAGGCCGAAGCGCTTCATGAGCGCCTCGGCCTGACGGACACCCGGCCGGGCCATGCTTCACTCGTGCGACATCGGCGCGTTGCCGTTCAGACGGTAGACCATGCCTGTTTTCGTCACGTCGAGCGCAATCCAGTGCTGAACGGCGAACTGGAGGGCGATGAAGAAGGCCTCGGCCCGCTTCATCGCGTCGAGGCTCAATTCCTTCCGCTCCTTGAATTTGATCTGAAACGACAATTCGCCGATGAGCGGCCGGTGCTCGCCGCGGGTGCGCCAGAGCGCGACGTTCACCGGCGCCTCAACCGAATCGCCGAAGTCGAGCGTGCCGACGTCCTGAAGGACCTCCTCGATGATCGTGTCGCTGACGAGCGTAATCCGTTCGTGCGGTTCCGTCTTGATGCGCTCGAGCACGGGAAACACCTTGACCATCGTCGCCATCGACCAGACGTCAGCCTCGGTCACGTGGGAGCGCGGAAACTGAACGTTGTGGGAATAGAGCAGGCGCACACCGCCAAGCTGCCGCTTGAGCGGCAGCGCCTGGCACTTGAACTTGATTCGATGGTCGCCGAGGATCTGCGGCCGCACGTCCGTCTCGGCCGCCGTCTGCAGGTCGCGATGACGAAACTTGAAGACGATCTCCGGCTCTCCGACGGGGAACCCGTCCTCATAGCGGATGCGCCGCCGGAGGATGAAGGCGTTTCTGTAAAGCCGGAAGTCAGCCGTATCGACGAAGAGCACTTCGCGGATCTGAACCGGATCCTTCCTGGACTTACCCGGCGAGAACTTGACGCCGTTCTTCCTCGCGGGCTCCGTCAGCAGGGTCGCGAAATCGAACAGGCTCTGCCGCGAGACGAAGTGGTTCGGCCGGAGCACGAGCTTGCAGGCCAGATACCGGACTTCGTCAAGCGGCAGACCGTCGGCGTAGGTGCCTGGCTTGAGCTGCGGGACCAGCGCCGCCCATGATGCAGGCGTCGGAGGCACGCGTGTCTCGTGAGTCGTCCCGCGTGCGGCCGGCGCGCGCGTTCGATGCGCGCCGGGACGGATCGTGGCGGCGTAGGGCATCTTCCTGCCGCCAATCATCGACAGACCCCGCCGCCGGGTCGATGCGTTTTCGGCAGGCTCGTGGCCCGACCGCTGCCTGGCGTGGCGCGAACTCTGCGGGTTCGCGAGGCGAGTCTGACAAGGCTCGCCCCACGGTCATCTGCCGAATCGCGAACGGTCGGACAGCGCAATCGCCTTGCGCACCAGCGACACGAACTCGTCACGATAGCCGCCGCGATCGCGGCCGACGCTGCCCGATGCCGTGTCGAGCACCCATTCGAGCGTCGCGTCGCCCTTGTAGGACGAGTCCTTGAGGATCATGCCGAACGCGGCAACCGCAGCGGCGAAGCGGACGTCCGGATCGGCACGCTGAAAGGCGACGGCGCGATCGGCCAGCGGCACGTCCATGCGCGTGCTCTCGGCGGCGTCCGGCAGCTTGTAGCGGAGGCGCAGCACCAGGAGATCGTCGCTGTTTGCGCTGCCATTCGACGCCGGCGCCGTGCTTCGCCCTGCTGACTCGCTTCGACCTGCTGACCCGCTTTGCGGCTGGAACACGGACGGATCGATCGACGGCCCCGGTACGGTTCCGCCGCGCGGCACGATCTCGAAGAGGGCCGTCACGGTGTGGCCCGCGCCCATGTCGCCGGCGTCCTTCAGATCGTTGTTGAAGTCCTCCGCGCGCAGGACCCGGTTCTCGTAGCCGATCAACCGGTAGGCCTCCACCTTGCCCGGGTTGAAGTCGACCTGGATCTTGACGTCCTTGGCGACGGTGACGAGCGTGCCGCTCATCTCCTCGACCAGGACCTTGCGCGCCTCGTTCAACGTGTCGATGTAGGCGTAGTGGCCGTTGCCCGTATCGGCCAGCCGCTCCATCGTCGAGTCCTTCAGGTTGCCCATGCCGAAGCCGAGCACGCTCAGAAAGACACCGCTCCTGGCGCGATCCTCGATCAGCCGGGTCAGGTCGGACTGACTGGTGATCCCGACGTTGAAGTCGCCGTCGGTCATCAGGATGACGCGATTGGC
This sequence comes from Vicinamibacterales bacterium, assembly GCA_035711805.1. Lineage (GTDB taxonomy): Bacteria > Acidobacteriota > Vicinamibacteria > Vicinamibacterales > UBA2999 > Gp6-AA40. The sequence goes on along the minus strand of DASTBV010000179.1, from coordinate 8,720 downwards.
ACCGCCACGAATGAAGTTGGCGGTCGCCTGGGCGTACGCCAGCTGAATGCCGGCCCCACCGTTGGTCGATCCGCCGGCCTGCAGGTTGTCGATCGCGCGCGCGATCACCTCCTTCCGGTCGCCGCGCGTCGGCGGAAGAACCAGGCCGGTCGCGCTGGCATAGACGACGATTGAGACGCTGTCGTTTTCGCCGAGCTGATCGACCAGCAGTTTCAGACCGCTCTTGACCAGCGGCAGCTTCTGCGGCTCGTTCATCGAGCCCGAGACATCGATCAGGAACACGAGGTTGCTGGCTGGCCGCCGGCCACGGTCGATCTCGCGCGCCTTGACGCCGAAGCGCACCAGACGATGCCGCGAGTTCCACGGTGCGGTGGTCACGGCCATGCTGACGCCAATGGGGCGCCCAGCCGACGGATTCGGATAGTCGTAGGTGAAATAGTTGACCATCTCTTCGATCCGGACGGCGTCCTGCGGCGGCATCTGGTTCTGGTCGAGGAACCGCCGGATGTTCGAGAACGAGGCTGTGTCCACGTCGATGGAAAAGGTCGCCAGCGGTTCCTGGCTCGCCCGCACGAACGCGTTCTCGCCGGTCCGCGCGTAGGATTCATTCGCGGTGTTCGGACGGACGCGCGTGAGGCTGTCGGACACGCCACCCGACAATGGTGCCGTCCAGCCCGCGGGCGGCAACACTCTTCCTGGAACTCCTGCTGGAACTGATCCTGGAATGCCTCCTACGACTCCTCCTGGAACTCCTCCGGGGACACCGCCCGCAACGCCCCCACCGATACCGACCGCCTGGCCGTCCACCATGACGCGGCCCTGGTTCTGAGCATCGGTTCCGCCGCGAAACACAGGTCCGCCACTTCTACCGCCACCGCCACGTCCCCCGACGGCAGCAGGGGCGGGGGCGGGGGCAGCGGCAGGGGCAGGGGTCAAGGGGAGGATGTTGTCGAGGGTGCGGACCGATTGACGAGCGCTCTGCGTATCGACCACTGGCGCTTCACCAACAACCGTGACCGACTCCACCGGCGCCGTGGCCGCGGCGCCGGCGGCTTCGGGAACGATATTGCCCGCCGGAGCAGGCGCCGGCGCGCTCGCCTGAACCGGTGTCGATTTGCCGGTCGATGGAACCGGCAGGGCCGTCGCACGTGGATTGGGGACGGCAGGCGGCGCTGGCTTTTCGGCAACGCGTCCGATCTGCGGTGCGGACTGTGGCATGCGCACGGCAACAGAGACCGCGATCGCGATGACCGCCGCCGACGCCAGGCCCACAGCCCATCGCATCGGCAGCATGGCGAACCAGCCTGCTCGTGGTGCATCCGCCGCCTGCCGGATCGACGCCCGTTGCGCCGCGGTCAGAACGTCCGCTGGCGCTTCGTCAAAGGCTTCCGCGAGCGCCACGGAGGCGGCCTTGAGATCCTCGACCAGCGCGCGCGCTTCGTCGGACGACTCGAGGAGGCGCTCGACCGCCTCGGATTCAGCCTTGTCGAGCTCGCCGAGTACGTACGCCGTCCACTTCGGATCGTTCGGATTGATTCGCGTCATAACCGGCTCCTGTCGGGTGCTCGCCCAGGTGGCTGCGGATCGCGCGCACTGCTTTATGAAGAAGGAAGCCCACGTTGCTCGTGGAGAGTGCAGTGATCGCCGCGATTTCCTTGTAGCTCAAGCCACCCTGAAACTTGAGGTAGACGACTTCACGTTGATTGCGGGGGAGTGTCTCGAGGACGTCGAGGACGCGGCCGAGTGCCTGACGCGCGTCGTGCTGCCCGTCGAGGTCGTACACCACGGGCGCTTCGGCGTCTTCGAGCGGCGTCGACCGGGACGCCTTTTCGCGTGTGTCGAGCGCCAGGTTCCGGCAGACCGTGAACAGCCATGCCGCCAGATGTCCGTCCACTCGCGCCGGGTCCTCCCGGCACAGCCGAAGGAAGGTCTCCTGGACGACGTCCCGGGCCATCTCCGCGTCGCCGAGCAGCCATTTCGCATAGCGGATCAATGGCCGCTCGTGGCGATCGAGCGCGTCAACCACCCATTGGGTGTTTGGCATCCGGCTCATTCGAGTCCCCGATTTGGATAACGGAGCAGCGGGAGATTTATTAGACAATGGCGAGACCCATCCAACCACCGAAGCGCTGGCTGCGTCTATGACTACGTGCCGCGCGCCGCACGAACGTCACTTGCCGTCGGGCTCGCCGCCGTCGTTGCCCTCGGAACCCTTGACGCAGACCAGGCTGCACAATCGGCGCGGCCAGACGTTCCGGCCTATGAGGCGTCGATCCGGCAGAATACGACGCCCGACGCCCGACCGATCGGCGGACAAGGCCGGCGACCAGACGGGTTCGTTGTCACTGCGGCGCGGCCGCGCGACCTCGTCGGCATCGCGTACGACACGTTCAACTTTGGCCGGATCGTCGGCCTTCCCGCCTGGACGTCCGACGAACGTTACGACGTCGTCGCGAAGACCACCGGCGAACTGAAGGATGTGCGCGTTCTCCTCCAGGCGCTGCTGCGGGATCGGTTCGCAATGCGATCGCATACGGAAGTCAGGCAGGTGCCGTCGTACGTGCTCACCATGCTCCATCCGGACGGCAGGCCGGGACCGCGCCTCAAACCCGCGGCCGTCAACTGTGACGATGCGGAGGCCGTGGAGAAAGCGAGAGCCACCAAGGCACCGGGCGCGCCGTTGTGCAACGGTGTATCCGGGAGAAATCGGATCTGGTTCAGCGGCATGCGCATCGGATCCGTCGCGAACGCCCTCGCCTCTCTGCTCAATCGGCCGGTGATCGACAGAACCGGCCTCATCGGCCGATTTGATGTCGACGTTGAATACGCGGCGCCGGACGTCCCCGATCCGGCAGATGCGTCAGACCGTGTGTCTGTTTTTACGGCGCTCCAGGAACAACTCGGCTTACGCCTTCAGCCGGAGGACGTGCCGATGGAAGTGCTGATCGTCGACAGCATCGCCCGCCCTACCGACAACTAACGCTGCTCTCCGATCAGCACCGCGACGTTCCCGACTTTGTGTCCGCTGTCGGCGTAGCGGTGCGCGGCGACGATTTCGGCGAGCGTGTGGCGGCGTCCGATCACCGTCCGCAGTCTGCCGGCATCGATCAGTTCCCGCAGGAAGACGAGGTCCGCCTGCACAGGGGCTGCAGCGCCGGTGATGAATCGCGCCCGGCCGCGGAGATGGAACCAACCCCCCGTGACGAGCGCGCGCGCGATTGCTCCAACCCCACCTGAAAAGCCGACCAGGAGATAGCGGCCTGCCGGCTTGAGCGCCCGCACGCTGCGCGGGAATCCCGCCTTGCCGAGCAGATCGACGACGACGTCGTAAATTGGCCCGTCGTCGACGAAGTTTCGCGTCGTGTAGTCGATCACGTCGTCGGCGCCAAGCGAGCGCACCAGATCGGCGTTGCCGCCGCTGCAGACGGCGGTGACGTGCGCACCGAAGTGCTTCGCCAGCTGCACGGCGAACACGCCAAGGCTCCCCGATGCGCCGTGAATGAGCACGCGTTCGCCGGGGACGAGCTTCGCCCGTCGCAGAAAGTACAGCGAGCACGCCGCGCCAACGAACACGGTGCCCGCTTCCGCGAATGACATGCTCGCGGGTTTGTGCGCGAGGAAACCGTCCTGCGGCACGCACGCCAACTCGGCGTGAGCGGCGAATTTATCCCCGCGCGCACCGTAGACCTCGTCGCCGGGCGCGAACCGCGTCACGGCTGCGCCCACGGCCTCGACCGTCCCGGCGAGATCGACGCCGAGGACTTTGGGTGTGCGGCGGAATGCCGTCAGCAGGCGAATCAGGAGCGGACCGCTGCGAAACATCCGGTCCCCGTAGCACACGCTCGACGCACGGACGCGGACGAGCACCTCGTTGTCTGCGGGAACAGGCGCCGGCACCTCGCGGACTTCCACCACCTCCGGAGGCCCATACCGCGTGACGACTGCCGCCTTCATCGCTGCTCGCGGATACGGCGAACGGGATGGGAACGTTCAGTCCCGTGCACCCTTGATTTGAATCAATACGGCGTGGTTCGCGCATCGCGTAGCATCGCGACGCCCACCGCATGATCAAGTCGTCAGATGCTGGCCCGTCGCTGCGGGCCGCTTCGTTCGGGCCAGGGAACCCCGACGTCGTCCGGCTGCTGTCCTCTGACGAGCGGGCAGAGATTTCCAACATCGCGACCATCGTCGAGCTTCCGCCAGGCAGAGTCGTCTACCGCGAAGGGGCCAACGCCCAGGCGGTCTTCATCGTGGCGGAGGGCGTGGTCAAAGTGTTTCGTGACCTGCCGAGCGGCAGGCGGCGCGTCATGGCGTTCCTCTTTGCCGATGACGCATTCGGTCTCGCCCAGTCGGGCCATTACGTGTACAGCGTCCAGACGATCACCGCCGTACAGCTGTACCGCATACGGGTGGCGACCCTCACGGTCACCCTGCGCAACAGCGGAGAGCTGGCGTCTCAATTCCTGTGCAAGGTGATGCATGAGCTCCGCGGCGCGCTGCGCCACAACGTCATCCTTGCGCGGCGCGATGCGGTTGGCCGGCTGGCCATGTTTCTGCTCATGCTCGAGCAGAACGCGCCCAGAGACGATTCGCGGATCGCGCTCCCGATGAGACGTTCGGACATTGCGAATTATCTCGGACTGTCGCAGGAATCCGTCAGCCGTGCCTTGAGCAGGCTCGAACGGAGCAGCGTCATTGCCTTCGATGGACGCCACGAACTGCGCGTCCTGGATAGACCGAGGTTCGAAAGGATCGTCAGCGCCCTGTAAGCCCCGCGCGAACATGTTCGACACGACATTCGTCAAAGGACGTGGCGTCCCCCACCCGGCGATAATTGAGACAAAACAGCGCAAGAGGAGCGCGGCGCATGAAATCCAGACTACTGGCGATCGCCCTGGCGATCTGCTCGGCTCCAGCGATCCTGCTCGGGCAGCAGGATCTCGCGGGCACCTGGCAAGGCACGCTGACCACATCTGCCGCGCAGCTGCGAATCGTTCTCAGGGTCAGCAGAGCGGCCGACGGCAAGCTCGAGGGACAGCTGATCGCGATCGATCAGGGGGCGCAGCCGAGGACGATGAGCATGCTCTCCGTGGACGGGCGGGTCGTGAAGTGGAAAGTGGATGCGTTGAGCGCGACCTACGAGGGGACGTTCACCCCGGACGGGAATGCGATCAACGGCATGGTCACTCAGACTGCCGCGCCACAGCCGCTGAACTTTGTCCGCGCGACACCGCAGACGGCATGGGCCATTCCCGAGCCGACACCACCCCCGCGACCGATGGATGCGGCGGCGGATCCAGGGATTGAAGTCGCCACGGTCAAGCTCAGCCCTCCCGACGTTCGCGGGCGCGGCATCGGGTGGCGAGGCGCGACGTTGAACGTCACCAATTACAACCTCCTCAACGCGATCACGTTTGCCTACGATGTGCACGAACAGCAGGTCTCAGGCGGCCCGGCCTGGAAGTCGACGGACCGGTTCGAGATCGTGATCAAGCCGGATACGCCGGGTCAGCCCAACCCGCGCCAGGTGAGGCGGTTGATCCAGAGGGTACTCACTGAGCGCTTTCAGCTTGCGTTTCACACCGAAAAGCGAGAGGTGTCGGTGTACGCCATCACACAGCTGCCAAACGTCCCGCTCAAGATGACCGCGGCGGCACCGGGATCGAACCTGCCGACGCTCCGATACCCGCAGGCGGGCCTGCTTCCAGCCCGAAACGCGACGCTCAGCGAGCTTGCGCAGTCTCTGCAGACGGCCGTGATGGATCGTCCGGTGATCAATCTGACGAAGATTGAAGGGCGATACGATTTCACGCTCGACTGGATGCCCGACGAAACCCAGTTCGCGACGTTCGGCCGCGTGAATGTGCCGGACACCGGCAAGCCAAACATCTACGAAGCATTCCGCGAGCAGCTGGGCCTGCGGCTTGAAGCGACGCGGGCGCCGGCCGACATCATCGTCATCGACAAGGTTGAAAAGCCTTCGGAGAACTGAGACGCGCGAGTGATATTCTCCTGCCCCATGAGCAGGATCCTGTGCATCGCCGTCGCTGCGCTTCTTTCCGCCGTCATGGGCGGCCCTGCCGGCGCACAGGGACGCGGAGGTATTCCCGTTCCGCCATTGCCGGACCAGCCGTGGGAGTACCAGACGGCGAACGCCAGGATTCGCGTGCGCGTGCTGACCGCCGGTCTCGAGAATCCCTGGAGCCTCGAGTTCCTGCCTGACGCGTCGATCCTGATCACCGAACGGAACGGACGGCTGCGCCATTTCAAGGACGGCGTGCTTTCCGGTCCGGTTGCGGGCCTGCCCGCAGTGGTCTCCGACAACTTCATCAGCGGTCTGCACGACCTCAAGCTGCACCCCAACTTCGCCCAGAACCGGCTCGTCTACTGGGTTTACAACAAGGCCGACGCTCCCGCCCCGGCAGCCGCGGCGCCCGCAGCGGGAGGCCGCGGAGGCGCGGCCGGGGCCGGCGGTGGCCGAGGCGGCGCCACGAGAACACTGACGGTCGCCCGCGGTGTCTTCGATGGCACGGCGCTGACGAAGGTCGAGGACGTCATCAGGATGCCAGGCGCGAGCACGGTGTCGCGCATGCTCTTCCTGCCGGACGGCACGCTGCTCGTGAGCACGTGGGGCGAGCCCGGGCAGATGGCGCAGGACAAGATGGGCCTGAGCGGCAAGATCCTGCGCTACAACGCCGATGGCACGGTCCCGAAGGACAACCCGTTCGTCGGCAAGGAGGGCTACCGGGCGGAGATCTACACGCTCGGCCACCGCACGCCCGAAAGCCTCGTCTGGCACGAGCCGACGAAGACGATCTGGGAGTCCGAAATGGGCCCGAACGGCGGCGACGAGATCAACGTGATCAAGGCGGGCGGCAACTACGGCTGGCCGCTCGTGAGCCTCGGCCGCTCCTACGCCGGGCCGTATCAGCCTGAAGGCTTTGAAGCCGAGGGCATGGTCGCGCCGGTCGTCAACTTCGTGCCGTCGATCTCGACGACGGGCATGACGTTCTATACGGGCGAGCGATTCCCGGCGTGGAAGGGCAATCTCTTCATCGGCGGCGTGCGCTACGGCGAGGTCCCGGGCACGGGTCGTATCCAGCGCATCGTCTTCAACACCGCCATGGAAGAAACCCGCCGTGAGACGCTGCTCGAGGACAAGCGCTGGCGCATCCGCGACATCCGTCAAGGCCCGGACGGGCTCCTCTACGTGATCACCGACGAGCGCAACGGGGCGTTGCTGCGCATCGAACCGGCTGACTAAGGCTCCTCCTGCGACATTTCGGAGGTCTCATTGAATCGTCCGGCGTTCGCGTCTGCGCGGTTCGTGGTCGCCTGTGCCGTGTTCATGAGCGCGATGATCCTGGCCGGCGGCACCGGTCTCGCTCAAACGGCGCGAACACCAGTCGCGACAACGCCATTCTTCGCGTTCTTCAGCGACTTCGCGACCAACCTGCACGACGCGCTGATCACGGCTGCCAACGCTCGTCGCCGCAAGGTGCCGGAGCTCTTTCAGCAGGGCGTGGAAAAGGCGTGCTTCGATGCGCTGCCCGTGGCCGAGCGCGCGGCGTGGACCGGCGCCGTGGACTATTACGCCGCGATTGTGGCGCCTTCCGGCTACCAGGGTCGCGAGCAAATCTTTACGCGGTTGTCGCTGGCTGGCATCGCGGCACTGAGCGACTTCAACAACGATGCCGACAGGCGATTCGTCCAGATCACGGCGAGTATGCGTGAGGCTGCGACGCCGGCATACGAACGCTGCCGTTGGTCCGCCCAGGACGCGGCAAACCGCCGATGGATCGCAGATCTTGCCGTACTGCTCCAACGGCACGAACAAATGCTTGGCGAGCGGTTTTCACGCGTGTTCGCGACACCCTGGGCGGCACTGCCGTTCGCGGTGGACGTCGTCGAGACGTTCATCGAAACCGGTGGGAACGCGCAGAACTTGAACCCTCCCGGACTGCACATTCTGGTGTCCCGGACCGCTCCGACCGCCCAAGGTCCAGCAGCGCTCGAGACGATTTTCCACGAAGCCGCGCACTTCCTGATGGGCGGGGGCAACGTGGTACCGACGGCGCTGCGAGCAGCCGTCAAAGAGCTAGGCAGTCCTGCGTTCCGGGAAGTCGAGCACGCCGTACAGTTCTATCTCGTGGGCGAAGAGCTGCGACGGTCCTTCGCACAGGCCGGCATCGCCTACGAGACACACATCGAAGGGTTCTACCGGCGAGGTGTGTATAGCCCGCAGCTACGCGCGGCGATGGAACAGTCGTGGGGCCCGGTAGTGGCCGGCAGCCGGACGGTGCAGGAGGCTGCCACGACTTTCATCCGGGCACTTCACGCCCTGCAGAAGTAGCAGCGATCCGTCACAGCCACACTGAACGGACGCTGAACGCTTCGTTCAGGCGGCGTTCAACGTCCGCCGCATATGCTCCGAGACAAGGAGCAGGAAATGAAATATCCGCAACTCGCAGCTCTCATCGTTGGGGCCGCACTTGCCGTTGGCTCGGGGGAGGCGAGGCAGCCATCGATCGCAGGCGCCTGGACGCTGTCCATCGAACATCTCGGAGTGAAACTGGTGCTCGAGGAGAAGAAGAGCATCGTCACCGGAACGCTCGACTGGCCGCACGGCGATCCCGTCAAGCTGACCGGTCTGTTCGCCGGCGAGACGCTGGTCTTTTCCGGCGATTCGACCGGTGAGAATTTCACCATCCATATCGACG
>DASTBV010000178.1:0-18688 GCA_035711805.1 Vicinamibacterales bacterium | reverse complement strand
GATGTCCGCCTCCGCCCGTCGGGTCGCGAAGCGACCCGACTCCAAGCAGCGCCGTCTCGCCGGTCCGCAGCTGCGGACCGGCCCGGCGAGACGAGTGCTGCCCTACGGAACCTGGCCTTCCCCGATTTCCGCGGAACGTGTCGCGTCCCAGAGCGTGCGTCTCGGCGCGGTTGCCGTAGACGGCGATGACGTCTACTGGTTGGAAGGGCGCCCGCAGGAGGGCGGGCGCAACGTGCTCGTGCGGCGGCGTGGTGATGGAGCGACCGCCGACCTCGTGCCGGGCGGCTTCAACGTTCGCTCGCGCGTGCACGAGTACGGCGGCGGTGCCTACGTTGTCGACCGCGGGAACGTCTACTTTTCGAATTTCACCGATCAGCGGATTTACCTGGTCGCAGCCGACGACCACGCCGGTACACCTGTTCCCATTACTCCGGAAGGAAAGTGCTTCTACGCGGATTACGCGATCGATCCGAGGCACGATCGGCTCGTCTGCGTTCGCGAGGACCATTCCGGCGCCGGCGAGGCCATCAACACCCTGGTCAGCATTCCGCTCAGCGGCGGTTCGGCTGGCGACGTCATTGCCGCCGGGCACGATTTCTACTCGACGCCGCGATGCAGTCCCGATGGTTCGCAGCTTTCGTGGCTGGCATGGCGTCACCCGAATATGCCGTGGGACGGAACCGAGTTGTGGTGTGCGGATGTTGCTGCCGGGGACGGCGCGTTGTCGAACGTCCGCAGGATTGCGGGCGGCGACGACGAGTCGATCTATCAGCCGGGCTGGGGGCCTGACGGGCGTTTGTACTTTGTGAGCGATCGGGAGGGGTGGTGGAGGATTTATCGTTCGGATCGTTCGGATCGTTCGGACCGTTCGGATCGTTCGAGTCGTTCGCGTTCCGCGTTCGAGCCGGTTCTGAAGAATCCGCCGGCTGAAGCGGAATTCGGCCGGCCGCAGTGGGCCTTTGGCACTGCGACGTGGGTATTTGTCTCTTCATCTCGCATGCTCGCCGCCTACACGCGGCGCGGGCGCTGGTTTCTTGCCGACGTGGACACGCACACCGGCGACTGGCGCACGATCGATACCGAGTTCGAGCCGCACGACTGGATGGCGGCGGACGAACGGCAGGTCGTACTCGTTGCGGCGTCGCCGACGCACGCCGATGCGGTTGTGCGCCTCGACGTCGCATCCGGACGCACGGACGTCTTGCGGGCTTCCTCGTCTCTCGCCTTGAGCCGCGACGAGGTGTCGGTTCCGGCGGCGATTGAGTTTCCCACCGCTGCTGGCGAGACGGCGCATGCGCTGTACTACGCGCCGACGAATGCACGCATCCATCCAGCACCGGACGAACGGCCGCCGCTCATCGCCATCAGCCACGGTGGGCCGACGGCCGCGGCGAACGCGACGCTCGATCTGAAGATCCAGTTCTGGACCAGCCGCGGGTTTGCCGTCGTGGACGTGAACTACCGCGGCAGCTCAGGGTTCGGCCGCGCGTATCGCAACACGCTGCGCGGGCAGTGGGGAATCGCGGACGTCGAGGACGTGACGCAGGCGGCGCAGCATCTCGTCCGGTCCGGACTGGCCGATGCATCGCGACTGATTATTCGCGGCGGCAGCGCCGGCGGCTACACGACGCTCGCGTCGCTCACGTTTCAGCCCGGGGTCTTCAACGCCGGAGCGAGCTACTACGGCGTCAGCGACATCGAGGTGCTTGCCCGCGACACGCACAAGTTCGAGGCACGATACCTGGATCGCCTCATCGGTCCGTATCCCGAGGCGCGCGAGGAGTATCGCGCCCGCTCGCCGATTCACTTCGTCGATCGACTGGCCAGCCCGATCATCCTGTTTCAGGGACTCGAGGACCGCGTCGTGCCGCCGAATCAGTCCGCAACGATGGCGGACGCTGCCCGCACGAAAGGCTTGCCGGTCGCGTATCTGGCGTTCGAGGACGAGCAGCACGGGTTCAGGAAATCGCAGACGATCGTGCGGAGTCTCGAAGCCGAGCTGTACTTCTACGGAGCGATCTTCGGGTTCACGCCCGCTGATCCGCTGCCGCCGATTCAGATCGACAATCTCCGATCTGATGCCGATTGACGTTATCCGCGCCGACATCACCACGATCGAGGTCGATGCGATCGTCAACGCCGCGAATGAACGGATGCTCGGCGGCGGTGGCGTCGACGGGGCCATTCATCGCGCCGCGGGACCGGAACTGCTTGCGGCATGCCGCCTGATCCCCGAGGTGCGCCCAGGCGTCAGGTGTCCCACCGGCGAGGCCCGGCTCACGCCCGGCTTCAGGCTGGCGGCGCGCTATGTCATCCATACCGTCGGCCCGGTGTGGCGCGGCGGCGCGCACGGCGAGCCTGAGCTGCTCGCCAGCTGTTATCGCCGCTCGCTGGAGCTCGCTCGCGTCAAGGGACTGCGGTCCATCGCCTTTCCAGCGATCAGCTGCGGCGTCTATGGCTATCCGATCGACGACGCCGCGACAATCGCGGTCCAGGAAGTGCGTGCGTTTCTGGGCGCGCGCGCACTGCCGCAGCGCGTCGCGCTGGTTGCGTTCGACGCCGAGATACATGACGTGTTCACCACGATGCTCCGTTTATCCGGCTGAGCCGTACTCCAGCCAACGAACGCAGCGTCTTAGCGGCCTTTGCACGGTCTCGACTTCGTGTCACTTCGATCCTTCGTGGTGCTTCGTGGTTATCGTGCCGCCGCGCTGTATTCGAGCATCTGCGCCGTGAAATCCTGCGGATACGAGATCCTGACGTCGGTGATGTGGCCGCTCGCGTCGGTGACCGGCGTCAGCTTCGGCATCACGAACCCCGTGTAGGACGGCAGCTTCAGTGCGTCCACGCGTCGGACGACTTCGTCGCGCAGCCTCGGATCGAAGTGAATGCCGTAGTCATTGAACATCTTCGCCGCGGCCGCGGCGTCGCCCTCCGACTTGATGCGCTGCACTTCCGCCAGCAGCCGGCCGACGCCGTCGCGGAACGCCTGCTGATCGACGAGCACGTTGAACGTCTTGCCATCGCGCTGGCGCCGCTCGATCGCCTTCGTGTTGGCCATCAGCCAGTGAATGATCATCTGGCGGTTGCGCAGGTGCGCTTCCTCGATTTCGGTGCCTTCGCGAATCCGCCGCAGCTGCACGATGGCGTTGCGCGTGTAATAGTCGTACTGTGCCCGGACCATCTCATCGTGATCCGCCGCGGGCACGACGCCCAGCTCCACGAGCTTGGGATCGGCGATGAAGTAGAGCGCGATGAGATCGGCACGCGCTTCCTCCAGCGCCGAGTAGTGCTCCTTGATGATCTCGTCCGGCGACCCCTTGAACCCGGGCGCCTGGCGTCCCGACGCGTGCCCGAGGACCTCGTGCAGCTCGGTGTGCAGCTCGTCCGAGAACGACCGGAAGCGCTTGGCGCGCGCGGTTTCGGCGGCGTCCCAGGTGAACTCCGACGTCAGCCCTTCCGGCGTCGACTTGTCGTACGCCTCGGTGACGTTCGCCAGCGCCACCGACTTGCTGCCATACCGTTCGCGAATCTGCTCGTCGTTCGGCAGGTTGATGCCGATAGGCGTAATCGGGCCGGAATCACCCATCTCAATCACGACATCGATCGCGTTCGCGACGATGCCGGTGACGTTCGGCTTGCGGAATCGCGGATCGAACGGCATGTGATCCTCGAACCACTGCGCCTCGGCGCCAAGGGCCTTGATGCGCTTCGCCTTCTCCGGATTGACGTAGAAGACCAGCGCTTCCCACGACCCCTTGATCCCCCGCGGATCCATGTAGACCTCGATGAACCCGTTGATCGTGTCGACGGGGGACGCCTTGTCGGCGACCCACGCGATGTCGTACTGCACCCGGTCCGCCGTTTCGCCGGTGCGGTAAAACTTGACCAGAGCGCCGAGCGCCTTCGCCATCGGCTCCGTCGCGAACGGAATCGCCGCCTCGAGATGTCGGACGATCTCGCTGATTTCCTTCGAATACCGGCCGCCGATCCTGTAGACCTCTTCGATCAGCTTCCCATCGCGCTTCACGAGACGCGAGTTCAAGCCGTACTTTTCGGTGAAGCCTTTGAGATCCGCGGTGGTCACTCCGCCCGCGTACAGGTTGTTCGCGCTGGCGGTCAGGATGTCGCGGCCGGAGCCTGGATTGCGGTTGGTGACAATGGGATCGACGTTCGGATCGAAGAACATCGGTTCCAGGCGCGTGAGCATCGCATCGAGCGACTCGCCGCCGGCCGTCGGGAGGGTGGCGCCGCTGGCGACGGCGGACTTCACGGCGGCGGCAAACGTCTGCGGCGGAATCCCGAGGACGAATTTGCGCGACGTGTGGTTGTTGTAGGGGCCGGTGTTCAGCCAGAACAGCTTGGTGTAGCGGCGGATTTCATCCAGTGCCGCCGTGTCGATGCCCTGGGGATGCGTGATGACCGCTTCGAGAATGCGCCGCATCTCGATTCCGTTGCGATGACGCTGGTCATAGAAGATGTCGCGTCCGGCAACCGCTGCCTGATACAGATGCCAGATGAGCGTCTTCTCCCGCAGCGGCAGCGATTCGAACCCGTCCGCGTAGACCTGCACCACCGCCGCGTCGTCGATGCGCTCCAGGAGGTACTTGCGCTCCGCTACCGCCATATCGGTAGCGGCAGGCTCGGGGCGGGAGCACCCGGCGGCTGCAACGGTTAACATTGCGCAGAAAAGTCTGTCATAGCGCATAACAAGTACAGTCTAACGAAGGCCTCAGGGCTCAGGCTTCAGGCCTCAGTCTGAGGCCCGAGCTCAGTCTGAGGCCCGAGCCCTGTCTGAGGCCCGAGCCCTGATTCCTGAGGCCCGCCCTATGCATTACCTGCTCATCTACGACCTCACATCCGATTACCTCGAACGTCGCGCGCCGCTGAGATCGGAGCACATCGCGCTCGCCCGCGCGGCGGAAACGCGCGGCGAGCTCGTTCTGGGCGGAGCGCTCGCGAATCCTGCGGATGGGGCGATCCTGTTGTTCCGGGGCGACTCGCCGGCGGCCGCGGAAGCTTTTGCGGCGGCCGATCCGTACGTGAAGAACGGCCTCGTCACGCGCTGGCGCGTCCGCGAATGGACGACCGTTGTGGGACGGGATGCAGAGGTGAGGCTGCCCTGATTAAGTGGAAAAGTGGAACAAGTGGAAAAGTGGAAAAGTGGAAAAGTAAGTGGCGAAGTCGAAACTTCTTCCACTTCTTCCACTTCACACGGCGCCCGGCGGGTCATTTTCATCGACCTCGCGCGCGCGTTGGCCGTGGCGTTCATGCTCTACGGCCACACCACGAGCGCGCTGCTGGCGCCGCCTTATCAGACCGGTCGCTGGTTCGACATCTGGCAGTTTCAACGCGGGCTGACGTCGAGCCTGTTTCTGCTGCTGGGCGGATTCGCGTTCAGCATCGCGACCAGCCGCCGCTGGACGTCGCACGTGCGCGTGTCGGCGGCGTGGGTGAAGCGGGTGCGGCGCTTCGGACTGTTCGTCCTGCTTGGCTACGCGCTGCACCTTCCGGGCAGTCAGCTTGCCGAGCTGCCGTACGTGGACGCCGAGCGCTGGCGCGCGTTTCTCGCCGTCGACGTCCTGCAGTTGATCGGCGTCAGCTTCATCTTCATCCAGCTGCTCGTTCTGGCGGCGCGTTCACGCCGCGCGTTCATGTTCGCGACCCTCGCGCTCGCGGTTTTTGCGATCTTTGCGACGCCGGCTGTCTGGACGATCGACTGGACGAAGGCGATGCCTCCGTTCGCGGCGGCGTACATGTCGCAGGCCACCGGATCGCAGTTCCCGCTCTTTCCGTGGATGGGATTCATGCTGCTGGGGGCCGGCCTCGGACAGCTCTATGCGCGGTGGGGGGCGAGCGACCTCTCCACGTTCGCACAGCGCGCCCTGATCACGCCGGGCGTCGCGCTGGTAATTGCCGGCACTCTCCTCAAGTCACGGGAGGAGGCGCTTTTCGGCCCGGGTCCCGGCACCTTCGTGCCAGCGGAGGTGATGCTGCGCATTGGCGCCTGCCTCATCATCCTCGCGGCATTCGCGCAGCTCAGCCGTCGCATCAACCGGCTGCCGCACATCTTTGGGGCGGTGGCGCAGGAGTCGTTGCTGATCTACTTCGTCCACCTCTGTATCGTCTATGGCTCGGTCTGGAACCCGGGCCTGCTCCAGCTGTACGGCCCAACCCGAACGCCCGGCCAGACGATCGTGCTCGTCGTCTTTGTTGTCGGCTCGATGGCCGCGCTGGCGTATTACTGGAACGGCTTCAAGCACGTCCGGCCGAGGGCAGCCCGGATCGCGTCTTACGTGGTGGGCGCCGGGCTCTTGCTGTGGTTGCTGTAGGTGCCTGAGGGGACGGAGGACCACGGAGGAACGGGTTCACAGGAGAAACGAAGGCACGAAGACGAACGGAGGGCCGTTCGATTGGGCCGCCGCAGGCGGCCTGCCGCGATGGAAGAGGCGGCAAAGACAAGCCTCCAAAGTGCCAGTCGCGGCTTGTCTTGCCGCCTCTTCCATCACGGCTTGTCGGCGTGCTTTGCACACCGACCAATCGAATGTCACTGAATCTTGGTGAGCTTTCCGCCCTTTGTGGCTGAGGCTGGCGACTTCGTTCGTCTCCGTTCCTCCGTTGCTCCTGTGAAACCGTTACCTCCGGAGCCTCCGATACCTCGCTTCATTACATCGTCTTAATGCACTCCGTCACGCTTTTGACATAGATTCGTGATCTCCCGCAGGTCCATGTATGATCTGCGCTTCTGAACGGTCGGCTGATCGCGGTTCAGGCGTATCGCAGCCATGTTTGACAGGATTTTTGAGGCACTTTTCTCTTACAGCCCATTCGTCTTCCAGCAGGGCACGTTCCGCTTCGACCTGACGACCGGGTCGTTTGCGGCGGCGGCGCTGGTTGGCGTGGTTGCCGCCGGTGCGGTGCTCACGTACCAGCGCGTGCGCGTGAACGACGGGCGCGTGCGCGACCGCGTGGTGCTGACCACGCTCCGTGTCCTGGCGCTCGCCGTGGTGCTCTTCTGCCTCTTCCGTCCCACGCTCGTCGTCCGTGCCGCCGTCAATCAACAGAATGTCGTCGCTGTGCTCCTGGACGATTCGCGCAGCATGCAGATCCCCGATCAGGACGGCAAGGCGCGGGCGGAATACCTGCGCGCCCAGTTCGGGCCGGACGGCGCGCTGCAGAAATCGCTGACCGACAAGTTTCTGGTGCGGGTGTTCAAGTTCTCCTCGACGGCCGGCCGCCTAGGTTCCTTCGAGGAAATGCAGTTCAACGGCGCGCAGACCAAGCTCGGTCCGGCGCTGACGAGCGTCCGCGAGGAACTGGCCGGACTTCCGGTGGCGGGGGTCGTGCTGGTCTCCGACGGTGCCGACACGACCGATACGGCCATTGGCGACGCGCTGCTCGGCCTCAAAGCCGAGAAGCTGCCGGTGTTTACGGTCGGCGTCGGCAGCGAACGGCTGCCGCGCGATATCCAGATCGACCGGGTCAGCACGCCGCGCACCGTCCTCAAGAACGCCTCGCTCCTGCTCGACGTGATCGTGCGCCAGACGGGCTACGGCGGACAGACGGTGACCGTAGACGTCGAGGACGAAGGGCAGATCGTCGGCTCGGAAAAGGTCCAGCTGCCTGCGGATGGAACACCGGCGACTGTCCGCATCCGCGCGAAGGCGTCTCAGCCGGGTGCCCGTCTGTTCCGGTTCAAGGTCGCGCCGCAGGACGGCGAAGTGGTCAGAGAGAACAACGTGCGCGAGTCGATCATCAGCGTGCGCGACGAGACCGAGCGCATCCTGTACTTCGAAGGCGAGCCGCGTTGGGAGTTCAAGTTCCTGAACCGCGCCGTCACCGAGGACAAGAACCTGCTGAGCGTGTCGCTGCAGCGGACCGCCGACAACAAGTACATGCGTCTGCGCGGCGAGGAGGACGAGATCGTCGGCGGCTTCCCGAAGACCCGCGAAGAGCTGTTCAAGTATCGCGGCCTCATCATCGGCAGCGTTGAGGCAGGTCTCTTCACGGGCGATCAGCTGCAGATGATCGCGGACTTCGTGGACCGCCGGGGCGGAGGGCTGCTGGTACTTGGCGGACCCCGGTCGCTCGCCGAAGGCGGATACGGCGGCACGCCTGTCGCCGACGCGCTGCCGCTCATCATCGATCCGCGGACCCGGGCATCGGAGCCAGCGCCGCTCGCCCGTTTGAAGGTGTCGCCGACCCGCGCTGGTCAGACCCATGCCGCGACCCAGCTGCTCCCGACGGAGGCCGCGTCGATCGCGCGCTGGAACGAGCTTCCGCAGGTGACGGCGGTGAACGCGCCACTCAAGGAGAAGCCGGGTGCCACGGTTCTGCTGAATGGCACGGACGAGTCGGGCCGTTCCCGTATCGTGCTGGCTTCGCAGCCCTACGGGCGCGGCAAGGCTATCGCCTTCACGGTGCAGGACACCTGGCAGTGGCAGATGGATGCGTCGATCAGCGTCGAGGATCAGACGCACGAGAACTTCTGGCGGCAGATGCTGCGCTGGCTCGTCGACGGTGTGCCGAGCGTCGTCGACGTCCGGATGAGCACCGACCGCGTCGATCCCGGCGAGCCGGTGACGATCGACGCCACGGTCGTCGACCCCCAATTTGTCGAGCTGAACGACGCCACAGTGATCGCGCAGGTCGGCCGGCCCGATGGCACGTCTGAAACCGTGCCGCTGCAGTGGACCGGCGAGCGCGACGGCCACTATCGCGGCACGTTCGTCAGTACAAAGGCAGGAGCCTACGAGGTCGCCGTCGACGCCTCGCGCGCCGGCGGCCAGGTCGTCGGCAGCAGCACGGCATACGTTCGTGCCGTGCCGAGCGAAGCCGAGTACTTCGACCCGACGATGCACGCGCAGCCGTTGCGGCGGATCGCGGAGGAAACGGGCGGCCGGTTCTATACGGCGGGCACGGCGAAAGGGCTGGCCGAAGACGTGCGGGTTGCCGGCCGCGGCGTGACGGCCGTGGAGGAGCGGGAGCTCTGGAACATGCCGATCGTCCTTTTCACGCTCATTGGCCTCGTCTGTGCCGAATGGGGTTATCGCCGCGTGGTTGGTCTCGCCTGAATGCTCAAAGCCTTCCTCCTCATCGTCGTCGGTCTCGCGGGTGACCCGGAACACGCCAAGACATTCCAGCAGTGGGGGACGAAGCTGGCGGAGGCGTCGAGCCGTCTCGGCGTGCCGCCCGAGCGCCTCGTGTTTCTGATGGAGAAGCCGGCCGAGGGCGCCAAGAACCTGACCGGCGCGCCGACCCGCGAGGAAATCGGGGCGGCCTTCGAACGTTTTGCGAAGGAAGCGGGCCCTGAAGACGTGATCTTCGTGACGCTGATCGGCCACGGCAGCTTCTCGGACCGAACCGCGAGGTTCAACCTGCCCGGCCGGGACATGAGCGCGTCGGACTTCAACGCCATGCTGCGGAAGCTGCCGACGAAGCAGATCGTGTTCGTCAACACCACCAGCTCGAGCGGCCCGTTCGTCGAAGAGCTGTCCGGACCTGGACGAACGATCGTGACGGCCACGCGCAACGGCGCGGAACAGTACGCGACGCTGTTCGGCGGCTATTTCGTCGACGCCCTGACGTCCGACATCGCCGACGCGGACAAGAACAAGCGCGTCAGCGTCCTCGAGGCGTTCAACTTCGCGAAGGCGGAGGTGGCGCGCGCATACGAGAAGCAGGGGCTGCTGGCAACGGAACACGCGCTGCTCGACGACAACGGCGACAAGGAAGGGAGCCAGACGCCCGGCGTCGCAGGCAAGGACGGCAAGGTCAGCCCGGACGGAAAAGTGGCGGGCATCCTGTCGTTTGGCGCGGCCAGCGCCGGGCTGCCGACCGATCCCAAACTGCGCGCGCTGTATCAGGAACGCCTGGATCTCGAACGTCAGCTGGAAAACCTGCGTCTGATGAAAGACGGCATGCCGGCGGCCAAGTACCAGGCGGAATTCGAACGTGTGGCCACGGCGCTGGCGCTCAAGAGACGCGAGATCCTCGCGGCGGAAGGAAACAAGTAGACTCCCACCCCCCTGGGAGTTATTAGCGAAGGAACCCACATGGAGAGGACCTTGAATCGCACGGTGTCCGACGTCGTTGATCTGGAATCGCCCGACGATATCGCGCTTGCGGATCGGATGAAGGCGGGTCGGCAGGCGATCGTCAGCGAGCTGAAGAAGATCATCGTCGGGCAGGACGAGGTGGTGAACCAGGTCCTCATGACGCTGTTCGTCGGCGGCAACAGCCTGATCGTCGGCGCGCCCGGACTGGCGAAAACGCTGCTGATCCACACGATGGCGCGCGTGCTCGATCTGAAGTTCTCGCGCATCCAGTTCACGCCCGACCTGATGCCGTCGGACATCACCGGTACCGACCTGGTGCAGGAGGACGCGGCGACCGGTCGCCGGCAGATGGTCTTCGCGCCCGGGCCGATTTTCGCCAACATCGTGCTGGCGGACGAAATCAACCGCACCCCGCCGAAGACGCAGTCGGCGCTCCTCGAAGCGATGCAGGAGCACCGCGTCACGGTGCAGGGCAAGACCTACCAGCTGCACGAACCGTTCTACGTGTTCGCGACGCAGAACCCGATCGAGCTCGAAGGCACCTATCCGCTCCCGGAAGCGCAGCTCGACCGGTTCATGTTCCACATCATCATCGAGCACCCGCCCTACGACGAGGAGCTCGAGGTCACGCGGACGACGACGGCGATACAGAATCCTCAGCTGGACCGCCCGATCACCGGTGACGATCTGATTGCCTTCCAGCGCCTCGTGCGCAAGGTGCCGGTGTCGGAGCCGGTGCTGCGCCACGCGCTCGACATCGTTCGCGCGACGCGTTCCGCGAAGAATCCCGACGCGAAGGACTTCGTCAAGAAATGGGTGGCGTTCGGCGCCAGCGTGCGCGCCGCTCAGTACCTGGTGCTCGGCGGCAAAGCGCGCGCACTGACCAGCGGGCGCTATCACGTCAGCTTCGAGGACATCCGCGCGCTGGCGCACCCGGTCCTGCGTCACCGCATCATCACCAACTTCCATGCGCAGTCGGAGGGCGTGACGACGGATCAGATCGTCGATCGGCTGCTGGACGTCGTTCCGCTCCCGCGATCGGGAATGTAGAAGTTCAGAATTCAGAATTCTGAATTCAGAATTGCCATGGCAACAGAGATACATGCCATTCCCGGCGCGCGGTTCATGGATCCCGCTGTGCTCGCGCGCATCGGGAACCTGGAGCTCGTCTCGCGTGCGGTCGTCGACGGCTTCATCAACGGGCTGCACAAGACGCCGTATTTCGGCGCGTCAGTGGACTTCGCCGAGCATCGTGGATACGTGCCGGGCGACGACATCCGCCGCATGGACTGGAAGCTCTGGGCGCGGACGGACCGTTACTACATCAAGGAATACGAAGCCGAGTCGAACATGAACTTCTCGGTGCTGCTCGATGCGTCGAAGTCCATGGACTACGGCAGCAAGGGCATCACCAAGCTCGACTACGCGCGCATCCTGACCGCGTGCCTGACCAACCTGGTGCACCATCAGCGCGACCGTGTCGGCTTCGTCGCGTTCGACACCGAGGTCATCGAGCACGTGCCGCCCTCAGCGAAGCACATGGAAACGGTGCTGCACGTGCTGGACCGGCTGAAGGCCGGACGTCCGGGGAATCTGAAGGAGCCGCTGCACAAGCTGGCGGAGCACTTCGGGCGCCGCGGTGTGCTCGTGTTGATCTCGGACCTCTACGACGATCCCGATGCCATCGTCGATGCGGTGCAGCCGCTGCGGTTCCGCGGCAACGACATCATCGTCTTCCACGTCCTTGATCCCACGGAGCTGGAGTTCGGCTTCTCGGACGCGCAGCCGTTCGAGGATCTGGAAAGCGGCGAGCAGATGCCGGTAGTGCCGGACGCGTTCCGCGACGAGTACCGTTCGCTGGTCAAGGCGCACATCGACGCGCTGACGCAGGCGTTTTCGGCGGTTCGCGTCGATTACACGCTGCTCGACACCTCCAAACCGCTCGATTTCGCGTTGTTCCGGTACTTGAGCGCGCGATCGAAAATGATGAAGTCCAGGTTCTAGACGTGCAGTTCCTTGCCCCGCTGTTCTTCGTCGCTCTGGCCGGACTGGCCATTCCCGTGCTGCTGCATCTGACGCAGCGCGAGAAGAAGCAGATCATCCGGTTTCCGTCGCTGATGTTCGTGCGGCGCATTCCGTACCAGTCGGTGCGGCGGCGGAAGATCCAGCACTGGCTGCTGCTGCTCGTCCGCGTGACGGCACTGGCGCTGATCATCTTTGCGTTCGCGCGGCCGTTCATCCGCCAGGCGGATCTGCCGATCGTGCCCGGCGCCGGGGCGCGCGAGCTGGTGGTGCTCCTCGACACCAGCTACAGCATGGGCTTCGGGGATCGGTGGGAGTCTGCGCGGGCGGCGGCGCAGGATCAGATCAAGCGGATGGGCGGCTCCGATCGCGGCTCGGTGGTCCTGTTCTCATCCGGCGCGGATATCGCCGTGCGCGCGTCGATGGATCGCTCGCCGCTGGCGGCGGCGGTCGCGGCGGCGAAGCCCGGTTCGGGCGCGACGCGCTATGCGCCGGCGCTGAAGGTTGCCGGCGGCATCCTGGCCGAGTCCACGCTGCCGCGTCGCGAGGTGGTGCTGATCAGCGACTTCCAGCGCACGGGATGGCGCGGCGAAGAAGGCATCAGGCTGCCGAAGGGCACCGTGGTGACGCCCGTTCCCGTGACCGGGTCGCAGGACAGAGTGAACGCCAGCGTGCCGGCCGTCTCGCTCGCGCGCTCGACGTTTTCCGATCAGGAGCGGGTGACGGTCACGGCGGTGGTGACCAATCGAGCCGATCAGCCGGTCAGCGGCACGACGCTCACGCTGGACGTCAACGGCATCAAGCACGGCTCCAAGCCGGTCAAGCTCGAGCCCGGCGGCTCGTCATCCGTCGAGTTCGAGCCGGTGCTCGTCGGCGGCCGCAACATGAAAGCGACGGTCACGTTGTCGCCCGACGCGCTGGCCGCCGACAACACCTTCAACTTCATCATCTCGCCGACCGAACCGGTGCACGTCACCGTTGTCGATCGCGGGAGCGGCGGCGGAGGGCTGTATCTCGCTCGCGCGCTGGCCGTTGGCGACGCGCCGCGCTTCGAAGTCGTCACCAAGCAGCTCGAGGCGCTGGGCGACGACGACCTGCGGCGCAGCGCGGCGATCGTCCTGAATGACGTGGTCGTCCAGCCGTCGCAGGCGCGCCGGTTGCAGCGATACGTGGAGCAGGGCGGCGGCTTGTTCGTTGCGGCCGGACAGCGCGCCAGCTGGCCGCAGGAGGTCGATATCCTGCCCGGGTCGATCGAGAACCCGGTCGATCGAACGCGCGGCGATGCGGCCCGGGTCGGCGCGCTTGAATACGCACACCCGGTGTTCGAGCCGTTCCGCGCGCCGCGCAGCGGCAACTTCTCGACGGTGCCCGTTTACCAGTACCGGAAGGTCACCCCGGCGAAGGACGCGCAGGTGCTGGCGAAGTTCGACGGCGTGGCGCCGGCGGTGATCGAGCGCCGCGTCGGCAGCGGCCGCGTACTGCTTTGGGCGTCGGCGCTCGACACAACGTGGAGCGACCTGCCGACACGCGGCGTCTTCGTGCCGTTCATTCACCAGTCGCTGCGCCATCTGGCCGGATATGCGGTGCCGCGGCCCTGGTTGACCGTCGGGCAGGTCCTCGACGCGTCCACCGCCGCCGTCAAGCAGGATGCCGCGCAGCGCGTCGTGCTGACACCGTCCGGCAAGCGGGTCCCGCTCCAGGACGAGGGCTCCGAGGTGATGGAGCTGACTGAACAGGGATTCTACGAGCTGAGGGCCCGCGACAAAGACGTGGTGGTCGTCGCGGCCAACGTCGATCCGGCCGAGGGCGACCTGTCGATGATGGACCCGAAGGAAATCGCCCTGGCGGCGACCGGCACCGGGGACTCGGCCGGCGCGCAGGGGGGCGGCACGCCCCTGACGCCGGAAGCGCAGGAGCGGAGCCAGCGGCTGTGGTGGTACCTGCTGATCGCCGGATTGCTCCTGTTGGGGGCCGATACGCTTATGTCGAACCGGCTGGCAAAAACCTAGTATTCTCTTTGTGTTACGGCTGGTCCGCCTGAAGGCGGCCCAAAGCCGACGTAGTGTCCGCCTTTCAGGCGGACCAAAGCGGACAGCGAGGGCTTCAATGCTCGACAATCTGCGGCGCTCCTCAACCCCTCCACACGATCTGTTCGGCATCATCGCGCACGTGCGCAACCGCTGGCGGATGAAGCTGGCGCTGCGCGGCGCCGTTGCGCTGCTGGCGGCGGCCTTCGGGCTCTTCGTCCTCGCGGCATATGGGCTCGAGGCGGTGAAGTTCACGACGACCTCGATCATCATCGCGCGCGTTGCACTCGTTGTCGGGTTGATTGCCGCGGTCCTGTGGTTCGTCGTCCGGCCGCTGCGCCGGCGGGTCACCGACGAGCAGGTTGCCCTCTATCTCGAAGAGCACGAGCCGGCGCTCCAGGCGACGCTCCTGAGCGCCGTCGAGTCGAGCCGCAACGGCGTCACGGCGGAGTCGGAAGCGCTGGTGCGGAAGGTCGTGGAGCAGGCGATTGAGGCGTGTGTCCGCATGGATGCCGCTCGCCGCGCCGATCGGGCCCCGCTCCAGAAGTGGGCGATGGGGCTCGGCGGCCTGGCCGTCGCCGCCGTGCTTGTGGTTCTCGTTGGTCCCGCGTTCCTGCGTCACGCCGCGTCCGCGCTGCTTCTCGTTTCCCGGAGCATCGAAGCGGCCGTGCCGTATCGCCTCGAGGTCACCCCCGGCGACGCGACGGTGCCGAAGGGTGCCGACCAGGTCGTGAAGGCCAAGCTGCACGGGTTCAACAGCGAAGATGTTGTGCTCATGGCGCGGCGGACGCCGACCTCGAACTACGAAGAAGTGCCGCTCGTCCGCAACGCCGACGGGAGCTTCGACGGCATGCTGTTCGACGTGCTCGCGCCGGTGGATTACTACGTCACCGCGGGCGGCGTGCGGTCGGATGACTTCCTGCTCAAGGTGGTTGACGTTCCGTACGTGAAGAAGCTGGATCTCGAGTACCACTACCCGGCGTACACGGGCCTCGAGGTCGAGAAGATCGAAGACGGCGGCGACATCGCGGTGCTGAAGGGCACCGAAGTCCGCGTGCACATCACGCCGACGATGAAGACGCCGGGCGGGCAGATCACGATCAACGACAAGGAGAGCGTCCCGCTCACCCTGCAGGCGGACGGCACGCTCACGGCGGCGTTCAAGGTCGCCGGCGACGGGTCGTATCGCGTGGAGCTCCAGACGCCGGCCAAGGAGCGTGTGGCGGCGTCGCCGCAGTACACGATCGACACACTCGAGGACCGCGCCCCAACCGTGTCGTTCCGCAAGCCGGGACGCGACACGTCGGTGTCGTCCATTGAGGAACTGTTCGCCGAAGCCAACGCCGAAGACGACTACGGCGTGCGCGATCTCGAGCTGGTCTACTCCGTCAACGGCGGCCCCGAGAAGGTCGTGAAACTGTTCAAGGGCGACCGGCGGCTGCCGGAAGTCACCGCCGGCCACACCTTCTACCTCGAAGAGCTCGGCGTGCAGCCCGGCGACGCGGTGTCGTATTACGCGCGCGCGACCGACAACGACACGGTCGGCGGCGGCAAGCAGACGACGAGTGACATCTACTTCCTGCGCGTCCGGCCGTTCCGGAAAGACTTCCGCCAGGCGCAGTCGCAGGGCGGCGGCGGTGGGGGCGGCGGTGGCGGCGGCGGACAGGTGGAAGCGCTCTCCGAGCAGCAGCGGCAGATCATCTCGGCCACGCACAACGTGAACCGCGACAAGAAGCGACTGACGCCGAAGAAGCTGGGGGACGATTCCAAGATCGTCGAGCTGGCGCAGTCGAAGCTGCGCGAGCAGGTCGAGGGTCTGCTGACGCGCATGAACAGCGAGCTGGTGCAGCGCGATCCCGCGTTCGCGAAGATCGGCGAGATGCTCCCGCAGGCTGTGACGGCAATGAAGGAAGCGGAAGCCGAGCTCGCCAAGGCCAAGCCTGACGTCGCGTTGAAGCCCGAGAACAAGGCGCTGCAGATTCTGCAGAAGGCCGAGGAAGAGTACGAGACGCAGATCGCCGTGCAGCGCGGCCAGCAGGGCGGCGGTGGTGGCGGTGGCGGCGCGATGCAGCAGGAGCTGGCGGATCTCTTTGAGCAGGATCTCGATCAGCTGGCGAGCCGCTACGAAAGCGCGACGCAGGCGTCGGAGCAGCAGGCCGACCAGCAGGTCGACAAGCTGCTCGAGCAGCTGAAGGAACTGGCGCGTCGTCAGCAGCAGCAGGCGGAGAGCGAGGCCCGTCGCCGCGCGCTCCAGCAGGGTGGCGGCGGTGGCGGCGCCAGCGCCTCGCAGCAGCGCGCGATGGCCGAGACGCTCGAGGAAATGGCGCGGCAGCTCGAACGGTTGTCGCGGGAAGAACAGCGGTCGGATGCTGCCGAGGCGGCACGTGGGCTGCGCGATGCGGCCGACGCGCTTCGCCGTGCGGCGGCGGGCGACTCGCGCGCGCAGGCGGAAGCCGCGGCGGCCGCGGACAAGCTGCGGCAGGCGCAGCGCAGCCTGGAGCGTGGGCAGGCGCAGCGGACGCAGCAGGCAATCGAGGACGCGATACGGAGAGCCGATCAGCTCGCCGGGCAGCAGCGCGAGGTTGCCGACCAGGTACGCAAGCTTCCCCAGGGCGCGGGCCGGCAGGAAGCCGTACGGGAGATCACCGAGGACAAGGGCAAGCTGGAGCAGGGGCTGCGCCAGCTCGAGTCCGACATCAGCCGGGCCGCGCGCGATGCCAGTCGTGAAGAACGTGAAGCGTCACGCCGCCTGTCCGAGGCAGCCGACGAGATCCGCGACAACCAGCTCCCTGATCTGGTGCGTTACGCGGGGCAACTTATCAGCCGCCTGGGCGGCGGCGCGGAACGACAGATCAACGACGCCGAGCGGCAGATCAGCGAAGGCATCGACGGGGTTCGCGATGCGCTCCAGCAGGCACAGCGTGCGCTCGGTACGGGTCAGCAGCGTAATGCTCAGGAAGAAAACGCCGATCGCGCGCGGCGTCTGGCGCGGCAGGCCGAGTCGCTGGCGGAGCGCACGCGCGAGAGCGCGCAGCGCGGTCAGCAGGGACAGCAGGGCCGCGACGGCCAGCAGGGTCAGGGGCAGCAGGCTCGTAATGGCCAGCAAGGCCAACAGGGTCGCGAAGGGCAGCAAGGCCAACAGGGCCAGGGCCAAGGTCAGGGTCAAGAGGGTCAGGGCCAACAGGGTCAGGGCCAACAGGGTCAGCAGGGCCAGGGGCAGGGACAAGGCCAGGGTCAGGGACAGAACGCCCAGAATGGTCAGCGCGGCGGAGACGGCCGGCTCGGTGATGGCCTTCGCGACGGCGGCTTCGACGGCGGTGGCATCAACCGCGGCGGCGTCTATAACGGCACCTGGGGCGGCTGGTGGAACGGCGCGCGTCTGAGCGAGGAAGACATCCGGCAGCTGCGGAACGAAGCGCGTCAGCTCGACGCCGATGCCCGCGAGCTGCTGGGGCGGGCGCGTGGTGTGGACGTCGACCAACGGCAGCTCGAGGAAGTGATGCAGGCGCTGCGGCAGATGCAGGATCCGCGCGTCTATCAGGACGTCGCCACGCTCGCCCGGCTGCAGTCGATCGTCGCCGAGGGCCTGAAGAGGTTCGAGTTCGGCCTCCGCCGCAAGGTGGAAGGCGATCAGAACGCGCTGGCGCTGTCGGGCGGCGACGAGTCGCCGGAAGCGTACAAGAAGGCCAACGAGGAGTATTTCCGGTCGCTCTCCCGGGGCGCAAAATAGAGTAAGGAGAAATCCCAAATCCCAATCCGGGATTTGGGATTGCAGGCCATGAAGCTCCGGACCCTCCTGGCCGCCGTGCTCGTCTTCTGCGTGGCCGCGACAGCCGCGGCGCAGTTCGGACGGGGCGCGTTTGGAGGGTTCGGGCGCGGCGCCCGTCCGAAATTTCCAACCGCTGACACGTTCGGCCACGGCTTCAACTTCTGCCGCGGCATCTTCACCAGCGTCTACTCGGAAGCCGGCGGCTCGGGCTGGTCGACCGATTATCCGGACGCCGAGCTGAACTTCTCGATTCGCCTCTCCGAGCTGACCAAAACGCGCGTCGCCTTCGACCGCAGCCGCACGCCGGACTTCATCACCGTCCGCCTGACGGACGATGCCCTGTTCCAGTGCCCTCAACTCCACATGGAGGACGTCGGCACGATCGAGTTCGACGACGACGAGATCACGGCGCTGCGGGCGTGGTTCCAGAAGGGCGGCTTCCTCTGGGTGGACGACTTCTGGGGCAGCCAGGCGTGGGCGCAGTGGGAGTCGGAGATCGGCCGCGTGCTGCCGCCCGCCGAGTACCCGATCGTCGATCTGCCGCTCGATCATCCGCTGTTCCGCTCGCAGTTCATCGTCACCGAATTCCCGCAGATTCCGTCGATCCAGTCGTGGCGGCGCAATCAGGACCTCACCTCGGAACGTGGTGTGGACAGCGAGGTTCCCGCACACAAGGCGATCTTCGACCGTCACGGCAACGTGATGGTGTTCATGACGCACAACACCGACATCTCCGACGCGTGGGAGCGCGAGGGCGAGGATCCGCGGTACTTCTACCAGTTCTCGCCGAAGGGATATGCGGTCGGCATCAA
>DASTBV010000177.1:0-37605 GCA_035711805.1 Vicinamibacterales bacterium | reverse complement strand
CCCGCACGACCAGCAAGCTTCGTTTCGTTGTAGACTCCCCAGAGATTTCAGGGGGTTACAGCGATGAGGCAGTGGCTCGCGGTCGGTGTGGTCATCCTCGCACTGGTGTTCGGCACGGCGGCCAGCCCTGATGCGCAGCAGACGAACAGCCGGACCGCGCAGGCGCGCCCGGCAACGGCGAAGCCGTATGTGCCCCCCCGCACACCATGGGGCGACCCTGACATCCAGGGCGGCTGGACGAACGTCAACGAAAACGGCATCCCGATGGAGAAGCCGAACGCCCTCGGCGAGAAGTCGCTCGAGGAGGTCGAGGATGCCGAACTGGCCGACCTGATTCGCGAGCGCAACGAGCGCGCGGCGGCCAGCGCCGCCGGCATCGGCGGCCGTGAGACGGGGGCCGGTCCCACGCACTGGTACGAGCACTACAACGCGAAGAACAGCCGCGCGTGGATGGTGGTCGATCCGCCGACCGGGCTCATTCCAGAACTGACCGCCGCGGCGCAACAGCGTCTGGGCGGTCGCGGCGGCCGTGGCGGTGCTCCCGCCGCCGCAGGCGCCGGCGGACGAGCGGGCGGCGCGGCTGCCGCTGCGGGGCGGGGTGGCGGCCTTGGGGAAGGGGGACGCGCCGACTCCTGGCTCGACCGGAGCCTCTACGACCGTTGCATTACGCGCGGGTTCCCCGGGTCGATGACGCCGGCCATTTACGGCAACGCCTACGACATCACGCAGGCGCCAGGCATGGTGGCCATCCGCTATGAGATGGTGCACGAGACCCGCGTCATCAGGCTCGATAACAGTCCGCGCAGCGGCCAGCGTTCACATATGGGTGACGCCCGCGGCCGCTGGGAAGGCAACACGCTCGTTGTCGAAACGATGAACCTGCGTACGCCGTATCGCAACGGGTCACCGAGTCAGAAGCTGATCGAGCGGTTCGTTCCAACGGCTCCCGGTGTCATCGAATGGTCGATGACGATTGACGATCCGCAGACGTGGGTGCGGCCGTGGACCTACGCGATGCGTCTGACCGCAGATCCCGACCAGCCGCTGTTCGAATACGCCTGCCACGAGGGCAACTACGCGATGCGGAACATCCTGAGCGCCGCGCGCGCCGAAGAGGCACGGGCCGCCGGACAGAAGTAACGGACGTGAACTTCGTGGCTACTCCTGCTGTTCAGAAGTGAGGGAGCGGTCCGAATTCGGCTCCCGGCGCACCGCCGTTCGTGTGAATGAAGATCAGAAACGCCGCCGAGACGACGAGCTGTAGCGCGGCCACGACATAAACCGGCATCCAGGATTTGCCCCCGCGCAGCACGAGCGCGAATGCCACGTACGGCAGCGGGAACAATCCAAGGTAGTAGTGGCGTTGCACGAAGACGCCCGCTGCGGTCATGAGGATGCCGGTGCCCAGCAATCCCCACACAAGAAGCGGCTTCAGTTCGTTGACGGGCATTGGACAGCGGCGGAGAAGCCAGCGTCCGAGCGCGAACAGCGTCATGACGATTAACGCGACATGCGCGACGAAGACGACCGGGTGCGCGACGAATGCCGCGAAATGCGACCCGAGCGAGTGCCGCATCGCGACGCCGGCGACGTTCGACAGGAGCAGGTGAACGTAGCGGAACGAGACGACGTTCAGCAGCCATGTCTTCGGCGACATGGGCAACGCCCCGCCTGGTGCCGCGCCCGTCGCCATTTCGATGACATGTTCAACCCAGAAGTACAGGGGCCACGCCAGCGCCAGGAATCCCAGCACAGCGGCTGCCCAGTGAACCTGCCGACGGTCGCGATCCCACAGCGCTCCCGCGAGGAGCGCCGCGACGACGAACATTCCGGACGGGTGAATTTGCGCGATGACCGCCGCAGCCGCCCCGAGGCCGGCGGCGTGCCGCCACGATCGCTTCCGGTCCATCCACAGCCACAGCATCAGCAGGGCGAAGATGGGGAGGATGCTTTGTGCCCACAACTTGCGCAGGAGCACGATTTCGATCGGGTTCACGGCCGCAAGCAGCACGCCGGCGAGCCAGATCCGCTGGTCGTCGCCTCGAAGGCGCCACCACGCGAACGCGGCGGCTGCGATCAGCGCCAGCACGCTGAGCACCCGCACGCTCTGCGTCAAGCCGAATGCGTCGGCGCCAAATACGTAGGACAGTGCTACGAACGGCCAGACGCTCATGCCGGGATTGCGCACGCCCTGGGATGTCGCCATGCCCAGCCGGGGAAGATCTCCCGTGGTCCGCGCGTCGCGAACGAGGTCGACCATCCTGGCTTCGTCGGCCTTGAACTCGAACTCGTGCGGCGCCGCCAGCCGAAGGACGCCGCCGGCGACGACAATGGCGAGGATTATTGCGAGGGTGGTGCGATCGGTTCGCACCGCCTCACTCTATTGCAAACGTCTACGGATCGCGGCGGCGTCTTCCGTGGTCAGCGCCCAGTCCGCGCTCGCATGCCGACGAATGTCTGCAGGTGTCCACTGCGCGCGCATCAGCCCCCGGACGCTATGGGCATTGCTCCCCAGCAGCAAATGTCCGAGCTCGTGCGCGATCGCCCGTCCGAGCAGCAACGCGGCGTCGGTCTCGCACAGCGCGGCTATCAGCTCCACATGGTCGACAAAGACCGTGGCCAGTACTCCCGTGCGCTCGCGCGTGTCGATGAACGCTTCCCCGAGCACCAGCGGCGTCGTCTGGTTCCGCGGGCCGGCTTCGCCTTCGCCAAGGCGCCGGAGGGTCCGCGGCACGATCTGACTCGGCGAACGAACCAGCCGAATGACGAGTTCGCCGCGTGCCGGCACCATTGCGCAGGAGTCGGCGATATCACAGTTCTTCCACCGCATTCCGATGCCTCCCGCGAGCAGTGCGCCTGTCGCAACCCTCAGCGCCGCGTCTTTCGCGACGTCGGGGACTCGTGCGGTGTTGTAGAGCCTCGCGGTGACGTGGACTGGAGAAGCGGGCGAGGCTGATTGAGCAAGCGGCGGAACGAGCAGGCCGCCGGCAACGACCATGACCAGTTGGCGTGTAAACATCTCCGCGCTCCCTGGCTCGGCACTGTGCGGCCGGGGCGCGGGTGCCTCAATGCAGCGGAGGTGACCCGAGGTGAAACGTGGGTGACATCGGCCCGATTGTCAGGCGTACACCGCAGATCGCCCTTTTCAAAACTCCGATCGTTGATGCATAACGGGACATGGAATCCACGGAAGCTCGAACGATGAAGTTCGGATCCTTCGAGCTCGACGTGCGGCTCCGCGAGTTCCGTGCCGGATCGATCCGGGTGCGGCTGCAGGAGCAGCCCTTTGAAATCCTCCGGCTCATGCTGGAGCGCCCCGGCGACGTCGTGACGCGCGAAGAACTCCGCCAACGCCTCTGGCCAGCCGGCACCTACGTCGACTTCGAGCACAGCCTCAACGCCGCCGTGAAGCGTCTGCGCGCCGCGCTTGGCGACGATGCGGAGAATCCACGGTTTGTCGAGACGCTGCCGCGCCGCGGATACCGCTTCATCGCGCGGCTCGATACCGCTCCGGCGCCGGCGTCTGCACCGGCGAAGCCGGTCCGGCCGCGCCTCGCCGTGCTGCCGTTCGCGAATCTCAGCGAGGACCCGGCGCAGGAGTACTTCAGTGACGGGCTGACCGAAGAAATGATTCTGCAGCTCGGATCGGTGTCCGGGGGTCGCGTGGGTGTGCTGGCGCGGTGGTCGTCGATGGTCTTCAAGGGCACCACGCGCCGTGCCCGCGAAATCGGCGATGCGCTCGGCGCCGATTACCTGGTGGAAGGCAGTGTGCGCCGCGAAGGCGACCGCGTGCGCATCACTGCCCGGCTGGTCGAGGCGGCGAGCGAGACGCAGCTGTGGTCCGAGGCCTACGAGCGCGAATTGACCGACTGCCTTGTCGTCCAGACCGACGTGGCGGCCCGCATCGCCCGTTCGCTTGCGACGGAGCTCTCGCCGCCTGCGGAACGGCCCGCGCCGTGTGATGCAGCGGCCTACCAGGCGTACCTGAAGGGCCGGTATTACTGGAGCAAGCCGTTTGACGAAGGTGTGAACGAGGCAATTGCGTACTACGGGCGCGCGCTCGAGTTGTCGCCATCCTTCGGGGCGGCGCACGCGGCACTGGCGCGGGCGCAGGTGTGCCTGGGCGAGTATTACCACGTGCTTCCACGTCAGGCGTTGAAGGAAGCGGAGGCGTCAGCCTCCCGTGCGCTCGCCCTCGATGCCACGCTGTATGAGGCGCACGTAGCGCGTGCGGACGTACTCCGCATGCACGACCTGGACTGGGCGGCTGCCGAGACAGCGTACGCGGAGGCGATTGCGCACAACCCGAGCTACGAAAGCGCGCATCGCGCCTACGCGATGATGCTGAGCGTCCAGGGCCGTCATACCGACGCTATTCGCGCCAGCGAACGGGCCTGCGAGCTCGACCCCCTGTGTCTGGTCGTCGGCGCGACGGCGGCGTGGGTACGGTATGCGGCGGGGGACTTCGACGCGGCCATCGATTACTGCCGCAACACAATCGACATGGATCCCGAGTTCATGCCGGCGCGCCGGGTGCTGGCGGCGGCGTATCTGCAGGCCGGACGGCAGGCAGACGCGCTGTCGGAGCTCGAATCGGCCGTGGCGCTGCGGGACGGCGATGCCGATCCGATCCTCCTGTCATGGCTGGCGCATGCCAAGGCTGTGACCGGGCACCGCCGCGACGCGGTAAACCTCGTCGCGCGGGCGCGCTCTCTTGATCGCGAGCGCTACGTCCCGTCGTATCACCTGGCGATGGCCTTTGCCGGGCTGGGCAACGTTGACGCCGCGTTCGCGGCGCTCGATCAGGCGTGGCTCGATCGCGACCCGGCGCTTGCGGGCGCGCACGTCGAACCACGGTTCGAGCCGATCCGCGGCGATCGGCGGTATGGCGAGCTGCTGGAGAGGTTGACGTTGAGATAAATCGATCAAGTCGCCAGAGAAGCCCGCCGCTCGCGGTGGTACTGCGTGAGCATCACGTTCGCGGCGATGATGGTCGCCATCTCGCTGGCAATCGCCTCCAGCTTGTCCGCGCGCACCACGCTGTAGAACTCTTCGTCGCCCAGCGCCGTGTAGATGCGGTTGCCGACGCACCCGAGGCTCGACGCCATGCCGCTGCTTACCGCTGCCGGAATCGCCATGCACGTCGGCCGCCCGAGCAGCGACGTGAACGTCACGCCGGTGCGCGTGGCCGCCTCGTGCAGCAGCATCAAGCCGCCAGGGGTTCCGGCGACGATGACGGCGTCCGGATCGACCGGCGTGTTGCCGAGCGGGGAGTACAGCGTGGCCGCAGGCGTCCTCTCGAGGCGCGGAACGGCGGGCACTTCCGCCATGCGGAGGTAGCCGAGATCCGTCATCAGCGACAGCGTGTCAGAGAGTTCGTGCTCGCGATCCTTCGGCAGCGGGATGTGATGCGTATAGCTCCCAATCGGGCAGTTGTAATGGTCTTCCGGCGCGGTATAGAACGTCCGTCCTTGCGCGGCGAGCGACCAGAACGTGCATCCCGACGGTTGTGCGCCGGGCAGCCGCGGCACGCCGGCCGGCGGCGCGTCGAGGAACGCCACCGCCACGGGGCGGCGGGTGAGCTGGAGCGCCTCGGTCAGTGTGCGTTCGAGCGCGCCGAAATCAACCATTAGCGAACGATTATATGCTTCCCGAAGGGGTCCGCCTTCCGCCTTCGCGCATGCGCTGCGGCGGACAAGGAAGGCGGACACTACGGAGGTTCCGACGCTACGCCGATGAGAGTGCTGGTCGTCGAGGATGAACAGAAGGTCGCCGACGCGCTTCGCGAGGGGCTCGAGGCAGAGAAGTACGACGTGGTGGTCGAACGCACGGGTGAGGCCGCGTTCTTTCGGGTGAATACCGAAACGTTCGATGCCATCCTGCTCGATCTGGGTCTGCCGGGACGAGACGGGATCGAGATCCTGCGCGCGCTCCGCGCGCGTGGACTGAAGACCCCGGTTCTGATCCTCACCGCGCGCGACTCGCTGCAGGACCGCGTCACCGGGCTCGACAGCGGCGCGGACGACTACCTCGTGAAACCGTTCGCTTTTGCCGAGCTCATCGCCCGCATTCGCGCGCTGGTCCGGCGCGGGCGAGCGGCGGACGCACCGCGCCTCTCCGCCGGCGATCTGGACATCGACCTGATCACCCGCAGCGTCACCCGCAGCGGAACGCCGATCGATCTGACCGTCCGCGAGTTCGAGCTGCTCGAATACCTGCTGCGCCATCAGGGCCAGGTCGTGCCGCGGGAGACGCTGGCGCGCGACGTCTGGAAGGAAACCGCCCGCACGACGCCGCTCGACAACGTCATCGACGTGCACATCGCCCGCCTCCGCCGCAAGGTCGACGCCGACTTCGCGGTCAAGCTGATTCATACCGTGCGCGGAGTCGGTTTCATCCTGCGTGAAGGCGAGCCGTGAACGTCCGCTGGTGGCAGTCGCACAGCGTCCGCGTGCGGCTCACGCTCTGGTACGTCGCGGCGATGGTCGTCGTGCTCGGGGTGTATGTCGCCGCCGTCTATGTCTTCGTCGGCCGCAACGCATCGGACGCGCTCGATCGACAGCTCCGTCAGGATTTCACCTGGGTCTACGCCAGTCTGTATCAGGCCCCGGACGGCATGTACATGATCAGCGCGCCTGAGCGCATCGACCCGGATTTCCCCCTGCCGTGGATACAGGTCTGGCGCGGCGATCGCTCGCGCGTCGTCTATCGGAACACGGAGGCGGAGTTCCGGCCGATTCCGGAAAGCCGTGCCGCTGATGAAGGCATCGTCACGATCGCCAGCGACGCCGGCAACATGCGCATCCTGACCGAGCGCGGCGAGTTGCGCGGTCCATTCGCTGCGTCGCGCATCGTCATCCAGGTCGGACGGTCGGAGGCCTCGATGCAGGCACAGATGCGCGAGCTCGCCGTGATGCTCGTGCTCGGCCTGCCCGTCGCGGTGGCCGTGGCGGGAATCGGCGGCTATGCGCTGGCCCGCCGCGCGCTCGCGCCGATCGAGCGGATGACCGAGCACGCGCGGACGATTACCGCCGAGCGCCTGAACGATCGGTTGCCGGTCGACAATCCGGACGACGAGATGGGCCGGCTCGCGGCGGTATTCAACGCCACGTTGAGCCGGCTGCAGCAGTCGTTCGAGCAGATGCGGCGCTTCACCGCCGATGTGTCGCATCAGCTGCGAACGCCGCTCACCGCGATTCGCAGCGTCGGCGAAGTCGGGCTGCGGACGAGTCATCGCGACGAGTTGACCTACCGCGCCATTATCGGCAGCATGCTCGAGGAAACCGATCGCCTGGCGGTGCTCGTCGACCGGCTGCTTACGCTCTCGCGCGCCGAGATGGGGCAGGGGACGTTCGCGCGCGATGTCGTGAACCTGGCCGAGCTTGCCGAGGACGTCGCCGGGCACCTCGGTGTGCTGGCGGAAGAAAAAAGCCAGTCGTTGTCCGTCGAGGCCACCGGCGCGCCGACCGCGGTCGCCGACCGCGTCGTGCTGCGCCAGGCGCTCATCAATCTGGTCGACAATGCCATCAAGTTCACGCCGGCCGGCGGCGCGATTTCGATTCGCGTCTCGGGCGTCGACGGGACCGCGATGCTGGACGTGTCGGATACGGGCCCCGGCATTCCTCCCGAGGCACGGGAGAGGGTCTTCGATCGCTTTTATCGTGGCGATGAGGACGCGGCGGCGGGGACCGGACTCGGACTCTCCATCGCGAAGAGCGCCGTCGAGGCCAATGGCGGCGCTCTCACGGTCGAGCGCTCCGGTCCGCAGGGGACCACGTTCAGGATTACGCTTGCGCGCCCTTCTTCGCTGGAACGCCAGTCCCAGCCGCCGGTGCCCCGGCGGGCCAGCCGGCCATCGACAGCACCTCGCGGGCAACGTCAGTGACCCGCCGCTCGTCGTTCTCCACGACGAAGTCGTGCAGCGCGGTGGCATCGAGCTCCGTGTCGAGCACCGACACGCGCTCGATCAGCTCGGCCTGCCGCATGCCGGGTTCCCGCCACCGGACCCGCTCCTCCATCGTGCGGACGCTCGCGCGAAGCCTGCAGATCACGATGTGAGCGCCTGGAATGGAGTCGCGGACTTCGTCCAGCCGCGCGGCCGTTTCGATGGCTCCGGCGAGCAGCACACGCCGGATGCCAAACGCCGCGTAGTTGTGCCAGATTGCCGCGAGATTCCGCCGCGTCAGGGAGGCGGCGTGCAGGAGGTGGCCGATCGTCAGTCCGTCGAGGTCGATCGCCGCGTGATCGACACCTGCGGCGCAGAGCAAATCGGACGCCTCACTCATGACCGTCGTCTTACCAGCGCCCATCGAGCCGGAAATTATGAGAACGTCCGCGTTGACCAACCGTGTCCACCCCCGCGGCGTCGACTGTAGGGGCAGAGCAAATGGCAGGCAATAATGCAATTAGATTATCTGCCCGCACCCCAAGAGGCGCGATGATCGTGGGAGTCGCTTTATGTACCGTGCTGGGCGTTGTCTTGACTAGTCGCGAGCGCAGACACGCGCGGACCAATCCGGCGTAGTGTCCGCCTTCAGGCGGACCGGCCTCGCCATCCACGTCGCCAGGCATCTCCTTTCCGCCGGCCGCTCGGTACGCCTACTCAGGCTCGACGGGCATCGTGGGTACGTGTGAGATTCGAGAATCACGTGTTGCTGTTGTTCGAACAGCTTTGAACGGCGTGGTGCCGCCGGCCAGCCGCCGCTCAGCCGCGATTCCTGAACGAAGGTTCAGGAAATCTTCAGTTTTTTCCGTCCGGTCTCCACCCTAGACTCGACGGTCGCGTGGCTCGCCCGACCGCTCTCCTCAAGCGCCTGCTGATCTTCGTTCACCGCTGGATCGGTGTGGCGCTGTCGGTGATCTTCCTGCTCTGGTTCGCGTCCGGCATCGTGATGATGTACTGGACGTTCCCGGCCGTCACCGCGGACGACCGGCTCGAACGTCTGCCGATCCTCGAGCCGGAACGGATCACAGTGTCCGCCGAGCAGGCGGCCGCGGCGCTCGGCCGCGAGGAGGCGCCGGGCCAGGTCAGGCTCACCAGCTTCGACGGCCGTCCCGCCTACCGCTTCGGCGGTGGCCGTGGCCGTGGCAGCGGCTGGATGATGGTCTACGCCGACAACGGGTCGATCGCGGACAACGTTGACGACGGCGTCGTCGATCGCGCGGCGGCGGCATGGGCCGGACGGCCGCTGGCAGAGGCGAAGAAGGAGTCGGTCGAAGAAGTAGATCAGTGGACGGTCGCGGGCGGCTTCCGCAATCTGCGTCCGCTCTACAAGTACTCGTTCCCGGACGGGCAGCAGGTCTACGTCAACGCCAACACCGCGGAGGTCGTGCAGTACACGACGACCTCATCGCGTTTCTGGGCCTACCTTGGCGCGATCCCGCACTGGATGTACTTCACGCCGCTGCGCAAGCATCAGCCGCAGTGGTTCAAGTTCGTCGTCTGGTCGTCGCTGATTGGCACCATCACCGCGGTGATCGGCGTCGTTGTCGCCGTCTGGATGCTCTCCCCGAAGAAGCGATACCGCCACGCCGGCGCCGCGACGAGCATCCCGTATCGCGGCTGGAAACGGTGGCACACGATCATCGGCCTCGTGTTCGGCGTGGTGACCGTGACGTGGGCGTTCAGCGGCCTGCTGTCGATGGGACCGTTTCCGATCATCGATCGGCTCACTGCGTTGACGGTCCCCACGCCGCCGGCGCCCGCAGGCGATGCCGGTGCGAACCGCGGACGCGGCGGCGCCGGACGAGGTCCCAATCTCGCGGCGGCGCTTCGCGGGCGAGGCTCCCCGCCGCTGTCGGTCTACGACGAGAAGGATCCGCGTACCGCCATTGCTTCGGTCCGTGAGTTTGGCGTCAAGGAGCTCGAGTTCACGTCGTTCGCCGGGACGCCGGTCTATCTCGCGACCAACGGCGGCGGCGAGACCCGGATCATCCCGGTCCATGGGCCGCCCAAATCGTCCTACGGCGTCGACGAGGTGATGGGAATCGTCCGGAAAGCCGCTGGCAAGGACCTCGCGGACCTGCGTCTGATCCACCAGTACGACGCCTATTACCTCGATCGCCGTCGCAAAGCGCCGCTGCCGGTGATTTACGCCGAGATGAACGATCCGCTTCGGACCCGGTACTACATCGATCCGGACACCGCCCGCGTCGTCGGCACCTACAGCAGACGCAACTGGGTAAGCCGATGGCTGTATCACGGTCTGCATTCGCTCGACTTTCCGTGGCTCTACAACTACCGCCCGCTGTGGGACGTCGTCGTCATCACGCTGATGCTCGGCGGTACCGCGTTGTGTGTGACATCGCTGGTGTTGACCTGGCGCGTGCTGAAACGAAAGGTCGCAGCAGTGGTGCGCGCCCATTTCAATACTCCCAACGAGGATCTGGCGATTGAAGCCTGAGGTTGGATTTTCACGAGGCGCAATTTCTTAATCGAGGTTTGAGCGATGAAGGCATTCTTCCGTGCAAGGCTCATCCTGTCGTTGTTGGTCGTGCTGTGTCTGTGCGCATCCGACAGCGCTGCGCAGCAGCTCTCGCTCTCGGGAACGGTCCGGGACTCGAGCGGCGTGGTTCCCGGCGCAACGGTTACGCTGGCGTCAGCGGGCACACAGGTCGCGACAACGACGACAGACCAGTCCGGGAATTATCGGTTCGCCGAACTCCCGGCTGGCAGCTTCGAACTGTCGGTGTCGTTGCGCGGGTACGAGACCGTGACCCGCAACGTCGTGCTGGGGCCCGACACGCCTGCTGTGGACGTCGTCCTGGCGGTGGGGCGCGTGACCACGTCGGTGAGCGTCACGGCGACCGCCGGCAAGGCGACGGCGACGCGGCTTCCGGTCCCCGACACCGATGTGCCGGCCCAGGTCAGCACGATTCCGCAGGAACTGATCCTGCAGCAGGGGCTCAACACGGTGGGTGATGCGTTGAGAAACGCCTCGGGGGTCCAGGCTATCCGCTGGTACGGCGTCTACGAGCAGTACACCATCCGCGGCTTCTTCGACGCCGACCGCGACGGCTTCAACGCCGTGATGATCGACGGCATGCGCCGCAACGGAAATCGATCCGCGACGCAGGCCAACAACGTGGATGCGATCGAAGTGCTCAAGGGGCCAAGCTCCATCCTCTATGGACGCGGCGCGCTCGGCGGCAGCATCAACATCATCCGCAAGAAGCCGCAGGCCGTTCGTTCGGGCGACGTGTTCTACCGCGGAGGGCGGTTCAACACGCATCAGTTCGCCCTCGGGACGACGGGGCCCGTCGGGAACCGCGAGAACCTGATGTATCGCGCCGATCTGAGCGTCGAGGCGAGCGACGGCTGGCGTGATGCCGGTGCGAATCGCCTCAATGTGGCGCCGTCGCTGACCTGGCTGATCAATCCGAGGGCCCGGCTCACGCTGCACCAGGTGTTCGTCCGCGACCGCTTCGACGGCGACGGCGGAGTGCCGCTGAACATCATCGACCTTCCGGATTTCCGCCGTGATGCCAACTTCGGGCTGCCGCAGGACCGCGTGCTGGTCGAGGACTCGCAGACGCTGGCGCTGTTCACCGGCAATCTTGCCTCCGGATGGAGTGTGCGCAACTCCCTCAGCGTGCAGCGGACCAGCGACAAGTATTTCGTCACTGAAGGCGTCTACGGGAGCCCGGAGGAAAACCTCGTCTACCGCGAGCCGCTCGACTTTCACCACATCCGGCGTCCGGCGCAGAACCAGGCGGAGGTCGTCGGCCGTCTCACCGGCGCCGGCACACACAACCTGCTGTTCGGCTACGAATTTCACCGCGACAAGTACCGGACCGAGGTGACCGCGGGCGACGATCCGGACTGTATCTGCGGCTACTGGTGGACCACGATCCAGCCCATGGACATCACCACCATGGCGGAGACGCAGGGGCCGCTCGACATCGACACCATCGCCCGGACGACGTTCGTCAACGATCGGACACACGCGTTCTACCTCCAGGATCAGATCGATCTCACGCCGGAGTTCAAGCTCAATCTCGGCTACCGGGCGGATAATTACGAGCGGGACGTCACGCGAGTCGGTGGTTTTCCATTTACTCCGCAGCACAGGGAGCAGACGGCGCACTCATATCGTGCGGGCCTCGTCTTCGCGCCCCGCTACGACCAGCAGTTCTACTTCGCGACGTCGAGCTCGTTCACGCCGGTCAATACTGTTCCCGCGGACGGATCGCAGCTCGAGCCGAGCACGGCGCGCAACTATGAGGTCGGCCACCGCTGGCAGGGATGGAACGGCCGGGTCGATACGACGGCCGCCGTCTACTATCTGGTCCGGAACAACGTCACGGTTCAGCAGTCAGTCGTCAGCTTCATTCAGGTCGGCGAGCAGAACTCCAAGGGCATGGACGTGGACGTCAACACCGATCTCGGCGGGAATGCGTTTCTCGTGTTCAACTACGGGCTGTCCGTTCCGAAGTTCACGGAAGGCACGCTCGACGGCAAGACACCGCGGTTCGTGCCGAAGCACAACGTCAATGTGTGGCTGCGGAAGGATTTTTCCGGCGGGTTCAACGCCGGCTTCGGGCTGCGCTACCTCGCGTCGCAGTTCGGCGACAACGCCAACACCCAGCGTCTCGACGATTACACGATTTTTTCTGGTGCCATCGGGTATCGCACACCGGGCTGGGACTGGACCGTGAATGCCGAGAACCTGTTCAACAACGACGACTACTTCCTCCCGGGTCACTTCGGAAACAACGCGTTTCCAGGCCAGCCGATCAACGTCACGACGACGCTTCGACTGAAGTGGAGATAACAGGTCAACCGGCGGCTCGCCGCAGCGCGAGCCCGCCAAGCACGGACAACGTGCCCAGCACGCCGACGAACGTCAGCGGGCTGGCCGTTGCCGGCAATGCTGCCTGGTCTCCGCTGGTTCCCACCGGGCTCAGCTCGTTCGCGTTGCGGGCGAGCGCGCCGGTGGCGGAATCAAGGTAATAGGAGGATGCTCCCGACAGCTTGCGGCCCGAGTCCATCACGATGGAGTCGGCGTTGGCGAGCAGCGAGCCGTTCTTCGCCTGCCAGCCGCGCATGATGACGTGTTGGCCGGGGGTCAGCGTCGTTTCGGTCCAGCGATTCGCGAGCTCGACCCTACTGGCGAGTTCGACCTTCCAACTCGCCGTCTTGCCGGTGTGGTCCTTTACATCGAGGTAGAGGTAGGCATGCGGATCCGTCAACTCGACTCTGGCGACGGTGCCGTCAAGGGCGATTGGTTTGTTCGCGTCGAATTCGGCGGAAAAGGCATGATGTCCCAGCGCCGCGCCGGCGCTCAGCAGCAGCCCGGCGGCGACGCCAATGACGCTGCGGATTAACGACATGGGATTGGTCTCCTTTGCTCATTGAAGGGTGCAATCCCATCGCCAGTGCTGGAGAACGCTTCAGGCACCGGTGAGGCCGGAGGACCGAAATGGCAGTGAGAGCGTGTCTCGGCATCGCGGTGGGCGTGATGATCTGGCTTGGCGCGTCGAGCGGGCGCGTGGCGGCGCAGGGCGGCATCGCGAAGGCGACGGGCCTCCGATGTTCGTTCTCCAGTCAGACGAAGGCGGACTGGCGGGCCGATGGCTCCGCCGACATCTCGACGGGAAAAGGCGCGCTCACGCTTCGATTCGAGGGGATCGACACCGATGCCGGAACAGCCGAGTTGCGGACCGGCTCGATGACGTCTGAACTGATCGTCAGAGCGTCCGAGGGCTATTTGAATTTTCTGCAGGTGTTTCGCACCGGACCGATCTATACGACGACCGTGTTCGATGCCGGGTCGCGCGGCGGCAGATTCAAGGCCGTCCATTCGCGTCACGAATACCTGGCTCCTCCGTTGCCGGGGGCCACATCGA
The DNA here is from genome assembly GCA_035711805.1 of Vicinamibacterales bacterium. Classification (GTDB taxonomy): domain Bacteria; phylum Acidobacteriota; class Vicinamibacteria; order Vicinamibacterales; family UBA2999; genus Gp6-AA40. The sequence goes on along the minus strand of DASTBV010000177.1, from coordinate 23,757 downwards.
CGCCCGAGCAGTACTACGGCGAGTGCGAGATCGTCAGGGGTTTGTGAACTTCTCGACGAACTGCCGGGCGCGGTTGATGTTGCGGCGGTTCTGCGGCGTGTCCGGCGCCAGGCGCAGGTATTCGCGGAACTGGGCGGCCGAATCGTCGAATTTCCCTTCGAGCCGCAACAGCTCGCCGATGTTGTAGCGGGCGTTGTAATGATCGGGGTTGATCCGGATCACCTCGCGAAGCGCCGCGGCAGCCTCGACGTCACGATCGAGGTTGGCCAGGGCGGTCGCCATGTTGTAGTGCCCGATCGTCGATTCCGGGTCGATCGCGACGATCGCCTTGAACGCCGCGAGCGCCTCTTCGAGACGCTTCATGCCGGCGAGCGTGATGGCCAGACCGTTGTGTGCGTCCGTTGATCGCGGGTCCAGGCGAATGGCCTCGCGGTACTCGGCCTCCGCGTCGGCGACGTTGCCCTGTTCGCGCAGGATCATCGCGAGATCGCTGTGTGCCGGCGCGAAGGTCGGGTCGATGCGGAACACCTCACGCAGCTCGGCGATCGACTCGGCGAACTTCCCCTGCAGGCGAAGCGCCTCCGCCACCTTGGTGCGCAGCGCCACCGAGCGTGCGTCGCCGGCGAGCGCGCGCCGGTATTCAGCTTCCGCCGCGTCGGGCTGCTCCTCGTCGATCCAGAGGTCTCCCAAAAGCAAGTGTGCCTCGGATGAATCGGGCGCGAGCGCCAGGGCGGCGCCGGCGAGCTCCCTCGCGCGCCGCCGTCCTTCGGGTGACGAGGCCCGGCCGCCAATCGTCGCCGGCTCCGTCTTCGCCCGCGCCGCGGATCCGCGCGCGGCCAGGCGGCTGGCGTTCAGCGTCGCGACGACGGTGAGTTGTTCGCGGATCGTCGCGGCCGCGGCCGTCTGCTCCATGGCCGCGCGGCGTGTCGTCTGCTCGGCGACACCCTGATACGCGCGCTCCGCTTTCGTCCACGCGTTCACGAGCGTGCGGGATACATCCTCGTCCTTGTGGACGTTCGACAGACGCTGAGGGCTGGTGTCGAACCGTGCCCGCAGGGTGACGCGGGCGATCGCGGGAGCCTGCCCCGCGGCTGCCGGCGGTTCCTCGGTCTCGATCAGCGCGGCAACATATGCATCCCACTCGACGGGTGCCAGCTTCAGCATGGCGAAATCCGCACGGTTCTGCAGCGCGGCGCCGACGGCACGAACCGCGCGCCGGTGCGCGTCGATGCGGGCGAACTGGCGAGCGGATTCGCCTGTATCGCCAGCGAGCAGGCGATGCTCGCCGGTGACCTCGATCTCGATCGCGGTGCTTTGTCCGGAGCAGACGGCCGGCACGGCCAACAGAACCGCCGCAGCGATGAGCCGCAAGACCATGATCGGCTCTCGATGGTAACCCGGTCCGGTCCTCGTCGCCGCGCGGAGGTGCGGCGGCGCGTGCAGCTAATCGGGGGTTGGCCGCTCGATCTTGTCGATGATGAGGAAGTCGACCGGCCCGCGCTGCGTTTCCAGCTTGAGACCCAGTTGCTCCTGTAATGCCGTGAAGATCAGGGTTCCGTCTTGCGAGGGCCCGGCGTTCCCCGCGGTGTTCTGAAAATTCTCCGGCGTCCACCGCAGCACGAAGTCGTAGGTTCCGCTCAGGCCGGTCCGATCGATCACGTCGCGATTCACGCGTCCTGTCAGGTTTCCCGCCAGGTCGGCCATCGAGCGGCCGCCTCCGCGCATCACGGCGCCGTTGCCGTCCACGTTGCTGATGATTCCGCACTGTGGTGTCTCGATCACGGCTGCGGCACCTGGCCCGCCGGCTCCGCTGCGGAATGCCCCCGGCTTCGAGCAGTCGAGCGAGGAGCGGGTGAGCTGCGGCCCGAACTGTCCGTCGGTCCGCGCGCGGACGAGCGCGTAGACAGGCGTCTCTCGCGTTTCGGTGTGCGCCGCCAGTTGAAAGCGGTCGGCAAGCAGGGCCCGCAACATGTCCGGGACCTGCTCGGTACGCGCGCCAGCCGGCGTGCGCGCGTTGACATCGAACCGTGCCTCGTCGATCCACGAAGGGCCGACAATCCGTTCGCGATCGGTCGGCAGGCGCATGCGATAGGCGATGGCGATCAGCCGCCGCAGCGACATGTTCGTCGCGACGTAGCCGCCCCGGGGTTCGTTTGAATTCGACGCGCCCGAACGGCTGACGTTCGGTTTGACCGACGCGACCTCGAATGTAACGCTAGAACCGGCCGGCGATTGCGCCAGGCTTTCAGCGCCGATGGCGGTGGCAACGGCCGCCGTGACGATGGCTCGTCGAAACATGATTTCAGATCCTTTCGTTCCGCGCAGTTTGGACGGAATCGTCGATCGGATGGTTGCCGAGGCTGCATATAATGCGCGTCACACGATAACCGGCGGAGGGTGCTATGACCAACGAAGAGCACACGACAACCGCGGTAACCGGATCCTCTCGCGAGATGACGCGCGACGACATCGCCGCTCTCTTCGCCCGGCGCCAGGAAGCGTACGAGGACCTCGACGCGGCTGCGCTCGCGGCGGATTACGCGGACGAGGCGACGATCGAGAGTCCGGTGACGGGCGCGCACGGCAAGGCGGATGCCGAGCGCAATTTCAAAGTGGTCTTCGACGCCTTCCTCGATCTGAAAATGACGTTCAGACCGCCTGTGATCGACGGCTCGCGCGTGGCGTGGTACGCGACCGCCGAGGGAACCAACATGGGCGGGTTCATGGGGCTGCCGCCAAGCGGCCGGCCGTTCAAACTGGCAACGGCTTTCTTTCACGAGGTGCGGGACGGAAAGATCGTTCGCGAGCAGCGCATCTACGATTTCACCGGTCTGCTCGTGCAGATCGGCGTGCTCAAGGCGAAGCCTGTCTAGAGATCGTTCGGATCGTTCGAGTCGTTCGGATCGTTCGGATCGTTCGGATCGTTCGGATCGTTCGGATCGTTCGGATCGTTCGAATCGTTCGAATCGTTCAGCAGTGATCGCAGCAGTTCCGCCGGATGGAACGCGCGGACACCCGTGAAGTCCGCGACCTGCTGACGGCAGGACGTCCCGGCTGCGACGAGGACCTCGCCGTGGGACAGGCTTCGCGCCGCCGGCAGCAGCCGGCGTTCGCCAATCTGCCGCGACACGTCGAAGTGCTCGTGCGCGTATCCGAACGAGCCGGCCATTCCGCAGCAGCCGGCGTCGAGATCCGTCACCGTCACGCCCGGAATTCGCGCGAGCAGCGCCTGTGCCGGAGCCATGCCGCCCATGGACTTCTGGTGACAGTGGCCGTGAAGCAGCACGCGTGCCGGTCCGCGCTGCAGCGGCACGTGGTGCCCCTGGGCCGCGCGCCGCTCGACGAATTCCTCGAACGACAGGCAGGCGCCGGCGATTCGCTGCGCCTGCCGCTGGTCCTCGCCGCGCAGCAGCGCCGGGACATCCTCGCGCATCGCGGAGAGACAGCTCGGTTCGAGAAAGACGATCGTGGGGCGGACCCTGTCGGGTCCGCCTGGCGCGCCTGACAAGGCGCGTCCCACGATCGCGCTGAGATATCTCGTATTGCGCGCCGCGAGCTCGCGCGCTTCCTTCAACAAACCCTGCGAGATGAGCGGCCGGCCGCAGCAGACGTTCGCCGCGAGACCGGCCGTCACACCGGCTGCCTGCAGCACCTCACGCGCGGCGAGTCCTATCTCCGGGTGGAAGTAGTTGGTAAAGGTGTCGTTGAAGAGCAGGACCGTGGCTTCCGCGCTCGCGGCTTCCGCCGTCAGGCGGAAGCTCCGGTGTTCGGCGAGTGTGCGAGGTGCCCAGCGCGGAAGCGGACGATCGGGATGAAGCCCCAGCAGCCTGGCATTCAGCGAACGACCGAAACGGCTGCCGATCAGGGCGTTGGCCACAGCGGGCATGCGGCTCGCCCAGCGTGAGAGTGCGTGCACGTGGCCAAGCGCCCGCGCGCGCAGCGGCGTTCCGTGGCGCCGCCAGTAGTCGGCGAGAAACTCGCTCTTGAACCGCGCGACGTCCACGCCGACCGGACATTCCGCCTTGCACGCCCGGCACTCGAGGCACAGATCGAGCACCTCGCGGACGCCCTCGTCGCCGAGGCCGGCCTCGTCGAGCCTGCCGGCCATCACCAGGCGCAGCGTGTTTGCGCGGCCGCGAGTGGAGTGCGCCTCCTCCCGCGTCGCCATATACGAAGGACACATGGTGCCGTCGAGCGTCTTGCGGCACGCGCCGAGGCCGCTGCACATTTCGACCGCGCCGCTCATGCCGCCCCACGCGGAGTAGTCGAACCAGGTCTCCGGCGCGTGCGATCGGTAGGCCGGGCCGTAGCGGAGGTTGGAGGTCAGCGGGGGAGCATCGACGATCTTGCCGGGGTTGAGGATCCCGTGCGGGTCGAAGGTCCGCTTGATCTCGCGAAACGCGTCATACAGCACCGGCCCGAACATCTTGCGCATGAACGGGCTGCGTACCAGCCCGTCGCCGTGCTCGCCGGACAGCGCCCCGCCGAATTCGAGCACCAGATCCGAAACGGCGGTGGCCAGCGATTCGAACGTCCGCACGCCTGCCTCGGTCTTCAGGTTCACCACCGGACGCACGTGCAGACAGCCGACGGACGCGTGCGCATAGACGCCGGCGGATGTGCCGTGCGCGCGGACGATCTGCAGGAAGCGATCGATGAAATCGCGAAGCCGGACCGGTTCGACGGCCGTGTCTTCCACGAATGAAAGCGACTTGTTGTCGTCCTTCATCGCCATGGAGAGGCCCAGACCCGCTTCGCGCACGCTCCAGATGCCGGCCTGCGCGGGCAGATCCAGCGCGTGGAAGCAGCGATAGCCGTAGCCGTGCGAGGTGAGGTCGGCTTCGAGCGCCCGCAGCCGCGGCGGCAGCTCCGCCGCGTGGTCACCATAGAACTCGACGCAGAGGAGCGCTCCCGGATCGCCCGAGATGAACGCCTGCCGCTTCCGTTGCAGCTCGGCGTTCTGCTTCGTGTAGTCGAGGATGAACTTGTCCATCACCTCGACGGCCGACGGGCCGTGCCGAAGGATGAGCGGGGCGGCTGCCAGCGCCTCGAGCAGCTCGGCGAACTCGATGGCCATGACGGCTTTGGCTTTCGGCAGCGGGACCAGCTTGACCGTCGCTTCGAGCACCACCCCGAGCGTGCCCTCCGACCCGACCATCAGCCGCGACAGGTTGAATGGCTGATCAGGTTTTGCAAACTCGTTCAGGTTGTATCCGGCCACGCGCCGCAGCAGCTTCGGATATCGCCGATCGATCTCCGCGGCGCAGGCAGCCGCGAGATCCCTCACCGTCCGGCAGCCCCGGCCGTGTATCGAATCCTCTGCGCAGGCGGCGTCGAGTTCCGCCGGCGTCAGATCCTTCAGGTGCGCCACCGAGCCGTCCGCAAAGACGACGAGCTGTTCGAGCACGTGGTGCAGCGTGATGCCATACAACACCGAGCGTGCGCCGGCGGAGTTGTTGGCCATCATCCCGCCCAGCGTGGCGCGGCTGGCGGTCGAAATATCCGGCGCGAACCGCAGGTTGTGCGGCTTGAGCTGCGCGTTCAGCTCGTCGAGCACGATGCCCGGCTCGACGCGGGCCGTGCGGCGTTCGACGTCAACCTCCAGCAGACGGTTGACGTACTTCGACGTGTCGAGGATGACGCCGGCGCCGACGGCCTGGCCGGCCTGCGACGTGCCGCCGCCGCGGAGCGTCAACGGGCAGCGGAACTCATGACAGAGGCGGACGGTCGTGATGATGTCGTCGCGGTTGCGGGCGACAACGACGCCAAGCGGCTCGATCTGATAGACGCTCGCATCCGTGGAGTAGAGGGCGCGGCTGACTCGATCGAAACGGACTTCGCCAGCGATCGCAGTCTCGAGCGCACGCTCGAGCGCCGGCGCATCGACGCGCGACGCATCCGCCTGCGGCACCGGCCGTCCGCTCTCGATGTGAATGGGCTGCATCGGAAGCTGATTATCTTACGGGGTATACTCCGAACGACTCGAACGACTCGAACGACTCGAACGACTCGAACGACCCGAACGATCCGAACGACCCGAACGATGCCAGGAAGACATCTTCTTCAGATTCCCGGTCCAACGAACGTCCCGGATCGCGTGCTGCGCGCGATGGCCCGGCCGACGATCGATCACCGCGGTCCCGAGTTCGCGGCGCTGACGCGCGAAGTGCTCGCGGGCGTGCGTGCGGTCTTTCAGACAAACGGCGCGGTGATGATTTACCCGGCGTCGGGGACCGGCGCGTGGGAGTCGGCGCTGGTCAACACGCTCTCGCCCGGCGATCGCGTGCTGGCCTTCGAGGTGGGTGAGTTCGGCCGGCTGTGGTCGGATCTGGCGCGGCGGATGGGCCTCGACGTCGATCTCGTCGACACCGACTGGCGGCATGGCGTCGATCCGGCGATCGTCGAAGCAAAGCTGACGGAGGATCGCGCCCACCGGATCAAAGCCGTGCTCGTCGTTCACAACGAGACGTCGACCGGCGTGACGTCGCGCGTGCGGCTCATTCGCGACGCGATCGATCGCTCCGGCCACCCGGCACTCTTCATGGTGGACACGGTGTCGTCGCTGGCATCGATCGACCTCCGTCATGACGAGTGGAAAATCGACGTCACGATTACCGGCTCGCAGAAGGGGTTGATGCTGCCGCCGGGCCTTGCCCTCCAGGCGATCAGTGCGAAGGCGCTAACGGCCTCCGAGAGCGCCCGGCTGCCGCGCGCGTACTGGGACTGGCGGTCGATGCTGGCGGCAAACGAGTCCGGGTTCTTCACCTACACGCCGTCCACGAACCTGCTCTACGGTCTGCGCGAGGCGCTGCGGATGATCGGCGAGGAAGGGCTGCAGAACGTATTCGCGCGCCATGCGCGCCTCGCCGAAGGCGCCCGGCGCGCCGTCGCCGCCTGGGGCCTCGAGCTGTGCGCCCTCTGCCCGGAGGAATACAGCAACACCGTGACGACGGTGATGCTCCCCGAGGGGCACGACGCCGACAAGCTGCGCGGCCTCATCCTCGAGCGATTCAACATGTCGCTCGGCACCGGCCTCGGCCGGCTGAAGGGAAAAGCCTTCCGCCTCGGCCATCTTGGCGACTTCAACGAGCTGATGTTGATGGGGATGCTCGCTGGTGTCGAGATGGGGCTGTCGATTGCCGGTGTGCCCTTCAAGCGCGGGGGAGTCGACGCGGCGATGCAGTTTCTTGCTTAGCGGCGCCGCACGCCCACCTTTAACCACGAAGGTCACGAAGAATCGAAGGCCACGAAAGGAACGACTAGTTCTAATTCGTGATCTTCGATCCTTCGTGTTCTTCGTGGTTTAACGGAAGAACAGCCAGCAGACGATCGCCGCGACGACGGTCATCGAGATGCCCCAGACGAGGAGCTGCGTGAACAGCCGCCGTTCGTTCGTACCCGGCGGCGCGGCGGCAAGACAAAGTGCGCCGAGTGTCGACAGCGGCGACACGTCCACCAGGTGGCCGCCGACGATCATCGACGACACCAGATCCAGCGCATCCCCTCCGCCAATCTTTGCGATCAAATCCGGCACGGTCGGGAGCAGCGCCGGCAGGACGACGCCGATCGTGCTGCTGTAGAGCGAAATCACGCCGGAGAAGAACGCGGCGACCGCGGTGGCCGTGCCCGGCGTCGCGAGGCGGCTGAGGAAGTCGGCGAAGAGCGCCATGCCGCCGCTCTTGTCCACCATCGTGACGAGCAGCGTCACGCCGCTGACCATCATGATGACGCCCCACGGCATGGTTTTGACCGCCCTGGTTTCGTCGGCCGCCCGCAGCAGCGTGAGGATCACGGCGCCGGCGAAGGCTGCCAGCCCGACGTTCAACTTCAAAAAGATCACGCTGGCGATGAGTGCCGCGATGACCGCGCACGTCACCCACTGTTTCCAGTCGAGCGCCTGGTCGCCATCGTGGAGTCCGGCTTCTTGACCGCCGGAGCCGTGGCGAAGGAGGTCAGCCGGAAGGTCCTGCTTCCGCAACAACCGCCAACCGCCCAGCGCGAGGTATGCCGTCCACGCAATCGCGACGTGAGCGACGAAGTTGTTCAGATAAATCGCCCACCGCACGTCGCCGAGCCCGATTTTCGTCGTAATCCCTTCGACCACGACGCCGGTCGGCGCGATCGGGGACAGGGATCCGGAGCTGGCGCCGTTGGCAATCATGATCGCCATCAGGAACGGCGGGATGCCGTAGCGGCCTGCCGCCGCCATTGCCAGCGGTGCCATCAGCGCGCAGGCGGCGATGTGCCCGGGGCCGATCGCCGCGAGGACGCTCGTCAGCACGAAGAAGACGAACGGGATCGCTCCCGGCGTTGCCGCCACGCGGCGGACGGCTTTGTGGGTGATGCGGTCCAGCGTGCCGTTGACCTGCGCCATCGAGAACAGCAGCGTCAGGCCGACGAGCGTCAAAAACAGCGACGAAGGAAATCCGGCGATGACCTGGTCAACCGTCATCCCGCCCGCGTAGACGCCGACGAGCCACGCCAGGACGATGGCGAGAAATCCGACGTTGATCGACGAAATGGAGCTGAGCGCGAGCGCCAGGATCAGGGCGCTCAGCGAGATGACGGCGAGGCTCACGAGGCGGTTAGGGTACAGCAGGTCCGCCTGAAGGCGGACACTACGACGACGCTACTGCAGGCGATCCGCCAGCATCGCGACCGAGAGCGCGTAGTAGTGCGCGCAGTTGTAGCCGAGCAGCGCCTCGTAGTTCCGGTAGACGAGGAACGTGTGGCCGTCGCCGGTCGTGACGAGGCTCGCGTCCATGTTGGCCGCCGGCAGCCGCCTGCCATTGGCGCGCACGACGCCCCACTTCGTCCACTCCGACAGCTTCTTCGGCTCCGTCATGTTGCGGATCGCGAAACAGCCTTCGTTCCGCATTTCCACGCCGGCCTCGGCGATTTGTTGCCGGGCCGCGTCCGGGACGCGCACCTCCCGGCCCCACGTTTCGCCTTTCTGCCAGCCGTAGCCTTTCAGATAGTTGGCGATCGAGGCCAGCGCGTCCGGCACGGACTTCCAGATGTCGCGCCTGCCGTCCTTGTCGAAGTCGACGGCGTATTTCAGGTAGCTGGAGGGCATGAACTGGGTCTGTCCCATCGCGCCCGCCCACGACCCGGTCATGTTTTTGGCCTCGATATGCTTCCGCTGCACCATCGTCAGCGCGTCGAACAGTTCGCCGCGGAAGAAGGATGCGCGGCGCGGCTCCCAGGCAAGCGTCGCGAGGGCGCGGAAGATCGGCTCACGGCCCGTGACCCGGCCGAAGCGGCTTTCCATCCCCCAGATGGAAAGGACGAACCGCCGCTGGACGCCGTATTCCTTTTCGATGCGTGAGAGCAGGGCCCGGTGTTCTTTCGCTTGAGCGCGGCCGCGATTGACGACCGTTCTGGTAATTCGGGTGGACAGGTAACGATCGAGGCCGGGGCTGAGCTCTGCCTGGCTGCGGTCCGCCTGGATGACTCGTGGCAGCGGCTCGATGCCGACCAGGGTGTCTTCGATCAGCGTTTCGTTGAATCCGCGCCCGTTCGCTTCACGGATGAGCTCAGCCAGCCAGACGTCGAACGGGACTGCCGGCTCCGCCGGAGCGGGCGGGGACTGTGCGGTGACGATCCCCGCGAGCGCGGCCAGAAGAGAAGTGACGAGCAGAGTCTTGCGCATACGGGGTACAGCCATTATCGGACGCAACCGCGAACGGCCGACCACCAACCACCGACCACTAACCACCAACCTTGCTTTTTGCCCCCCTCCCGCCGTCTAATAATCCGTCGCCCGTCAGCGGCGATCTTCCTTTCCTACTGAGAGTTAACGCTATGCCATTCACCTTGAACGTGAACGGGAAAGCCACAACGGTGGACGTCCCCGGAGACATGCCCCTCCTGTGGGTGCTGCGAGATGTGCTGAGCCTGAAGGGCACCAAGTTCGGATGCGGCATCGGCGCCTGCGGTGCGTGCACCGTTCACCTGCGTGGGCGGGCGGTACGGTCGTGCTCGACGCCCGTTTCAACCGTCGGCAACGCCGCGATCACGACGATCGAAGGGCTGTCGGCCAACGGTAACCATCCGCTGCAGATCGCATGGCAGCAGCTCGACGTGCCGCAGTGCGGTTACTGCCAGTCCGGCCAGATCATGTCGGCCGCGGCGCTGCTGGCGACGAATCCCAAGCCGTCTGATGCCGACATCAACAGGGCGATGGACGGTAATTTGTGCCGGTGCGGCACGTACGTCCGCATTCGCGCGGCGATTCACCAGGCCGCCCGCGGACCCGTTCGCGACACGCAGACCGCGTCGGCGCGCGGCGCGGCGGAGTAGGGAGGAGCCATGACTAAAGCACCAGTGACTCGCCGCTCCTTCATCAAGATCACCGCTCTTGCCGGCGGCGGAATGGTCGTCGCCTTCAACGTCGACGATCTGTTCGCGCAACGCGGTGGCGGTCCGGGCGGCCCCGGTGGACCGCAGGCAATGGCCTTCGTCAAGTTCACGCCCGAGGGCAAGGTGATCATCGTCGGCAAGAACCCTGAGGTTGGTCAGGGCGTCAAGACCGAGCTGCCGATGATCATTGCCGACGAGCTCGATGTGGACTGGCGCAGCGTCGTCGTCGAGCAGGCTGACGCGGATCAGGCCAAGTACGGTCAGCAGCTGGCAGCGGGCAGCTTCACGACGCCGCAAAACTGGACGCCGATGCGGCAGGTTGGCGCCGCCGTCCGGCAGATGTTCATTGCCGCCGCGGCAGCGCGGTGGAACGTTCCGGCGACCGAGCTGACGACCACTCCGGACGTCACAGCCCAGGGCGGGGCGCGCGTGCAGCACGCCGCCAGCAAGCGCACGGCGAGTTATCTCGAGCTGGCTGGCGAGGCCGCGAAGTTGCCGGTGCCCGCGCTGGCGACCGTGCCGCTCAAGGATCCGAAGGACTACAAGATCATCGGCAAGCCGACTGCGGGCGTGGATACCCCGGCCGTCGTCACCGGCAAGCCGATTTTCAGCATCGACTTCACGCTGCCGGGCATGCTCTACGCCGTCTACCAGAAAGCGCCTGTCTTCGGCGCGAAGGTGGCGACCGCGAACGTGGACGAGATCAAGAAGCTCCCTGGGGTCAAGGACGCGTTTGTCCTCGAGGGCGGAACCGATCTCACGACGCTGCTTCCAGGCGTGGCCATCGTCGCCGACAGCTGGTATCAGGCGAACCAGGCTCGTAAGCAGCTGAAGGTCACGTGGGCGGATCACCCGACGAAGGCGCAGAGCAGCGCCGGCTTCCAGGCGAAGGCCGACGAGCTCGGCAAGGCAGCGCTGGCACAGCCGCAGGGTCAGGCGCCGCAGGGTGCGACAGGCTGGCGCAAGGACGGGGACGTCGCCGCCGCGCTGGCGCAGCCGGGTGTGAAGACGGTTGAAGCCAACTACATGTATCCGTTCATTCCGCATGCCCCGCTCGAGCCCGAGAACTGCGCCGCGCAGTTGAAGGACGGCAAGCTCGAGTTGTGGGCGCCGACGCAGATGCCGGGTCCGGCGCTTGGCGTCGCGGCCAATGCATCTGGCCTCCCGCAGACTGCCATCACGCTGCACATCATGAAGACGGGCGGCGGATTCGGCCGGCGGCTGACCAACGACTTCGTCGCGGAAGCGACGGCGATCGCGAAGCAGATGAGCCCGACGCCGATCAAGCTGCTGTGGACCCGTGAGGACGACATGGCTCACGAGTTCTACCGCCCGGCGGGCTACCACTACATGAAGGGCGGCGTCGACGCGAACGGGAAGCTGATCGCGTGGCGCGATCATCACGTGACGTTCGGTCCGCCGTCGGGTCCGCAGCGCTACGCCGGCTTCGCGAACATCAACGGCGCGCAGGAGTTCCCCGCCCGCTTCGTTCAGAACTACGAGTTCGGCGACTCGATCATCGGCGCGCTCGGCGTGCCGGTGGGAGCGCTGCGCGCACCTGGAAGCAACGCGTTCTCGTTCGTGTTCCAGAGCTTCCTCGACGAGCTGGCACATGCCGCCGGCAAGGACCCGATGCAGTTCAAGCTCGACGTCCTGGCCAACGAGGCGTATCCGCCGCCGCAGCAGGGCGGAGGATTCAACGCCCAGAGGATGATCGGCGTGATGAAGCTCGTTGCCGAGAAGTCCGAATGGGGCAAGAAGAAACTGCCGAAGGGCACCGCGATGGGTGTCGCCTTCCAGTTCTCCCACCAGGGCTACTTCGCGGAGGTCGCTCAGGTCACGGTCGATGCGCAGAAGCGGATCAAGGTGGACAAGGTGTGGGTGGCTGGCGACATCGGGAGCCAGGTGATCAACCCGCTCCACGCCGAGAACCTGGTGCAGGGTGGTGTGGTGGACGGCATCAGCCACATGTTCCAGGAGATCACCATCGTCGACGGCGCCGCCGTGCAGACGAACTTCAACAACAACCCGCTGATCCGCATGTCGCAGGCGCCGCCGGTCGAGGCGCACTGGGTCAAGTCGAACAACAACCCGACGGGCCTTGGGGAGCCGTCGCTGCCCCCGGTGCTTCCGGCGGTCGCGAACGCGATCTTCGCCGCGACAGGGACACGCGTGCGTTCGATGCCGCTCTCGAAGCACGGATTCCGCTGGGCCTAGGAGGCTTTGTACGATGACTACCGTGGGGCGAGCCTTGTAAGGCTCGCCTCGCGGACCTGACAAGGTCCGCGCCACGATCTCGCGTCCACGCCCAATCCGGTTCGCCCGGGTTGGGCGTTTTCATTTATTAGAATGAAGGTCCATGCGAACTCATAAGACGTTATCAGTTGCCGCCGGAGGTTTCGTCGCAGCCCTGATGATGAGCGCCGGCGCGCCGCTGGCGCAGCAGCACGGCTACTCCGCCGACCAGATTGCGGAAGGGCGCAAGCTGTACGACGCCAACTGCGGGCGCTGCCACAACAACGATGGAGCCGGCGTCCCCGGCGTCGAGCTGTTCAAACAGATCCGCCGCGGCACGACCGATGACGACGTCGCGAAGCTGGTGCAGACGGGCATCCCGGGAACCTCGATGCCGCCGCACAGTTTCTCGACACCGCAGGCGCTTGCCGTCGTGGCGTTCATGCGGTCGATGGTGGGCGTCACGCCGGCGTCCGCGGCGGCGGCCGGAGGCACGCGAAGCGTCAGCGCCACGAGCGGAGACCCCGCTCGCGGCCGCGCAATCTTCACCGGCAAGGGCGGATGCAACGGCTGCCATCTTGCCGAGCGAGCCGGCGGAACGGTCGGTCCGGATCTCAGCGCGGCCGGCGCGATCCGCAACTTCGGCTTCGGCCCGATTCCTCCCGACGTGCTTGCGCTCGAGCGCGCGATTGTCGATCCGAATGCCGAGATGCCGCCCGACTATCGGGTCTTCCAGGTCACGTTGAAGTCGGGAATGGTCGTCCGCGGCATGCTGCTGAATCAGGACACCTTCTCGGTGCAGATGCACGACCAGGCGAAGAACCTGCGCTCCTTCCAGAAGTCGGAGCTGAAGGACCACGGCTTCCTGCCGTCGGCGATGCCGTCGTACCAGGGCCGTCTGACGCCGCAGGAAGTGGCGGACGTCGTCAGTTATCTGCTCACGTTGAAGGGGTAGCCGATGCGAGCATTTGGGAATTGGAAGTTGGGTGTTGGGAGTTGTCTGTCCATCCTGGTGCTCGCGCTGTTCACTGCTCATGCGCAGCAGCCCGTCACGTCGGACCGAATCCTGAACGCCGTGAAGGAGCCGCAGAACTGGCTGACGTACTCAGGAAACTACAACGGTCAGCGCTACAGCACGCTCGATCAGATCACCCCGGCCAACGTCCACAACCTCAATCTGGAATGGGTGTTCCAGGTGCGTTCGCTGGGCGCCGCCGACAAGTTCGAAGCGACCCCGATCGTCGCCGACGGCGTGATGTACACCGTCAGCCCGCCCAATGACGTCGTCGCGCTCGATGCGGTGACCGGACGGCAGTTCTGGCGCTACAACCACAACGTGGCGCCGGCGGCGCGCGTGTGCTGCGGCCGCGTCAACCGCGGCGTCGCGATTCTCGGCAACTCGGTCTTCATGGGGACCATCGACGGCCGCGTCGTCGCACTGAATGCGAAGACGGGAGCCGTGGAGTGGAACGTCGCCATCGATCGCCCGGAGGCGGGGTATTCGATCACCGTGGCGCCGCTCGTCGTGAAGGACAAGCTGATCGTGGGTCCCGCCGGCGGCGAGTACGGGATTCGCGGATACATCCTCGCCCTCGATCCGAAGACGGGGAAGGAGCTGTGGCGGTTCTATACGATCCCCGCGCCGGGCGAACCGGGGAGCGAGACGTGGTCGGGAGAGGCCTGGAAGCGAGGCGGTGGTCCGATCTGGGTCACCGGCTCGTACGACGCCGATCTGAACTTGATGTACTGGGGTGTCGGCAATCCAGGCCCCGACTGGAACGGCGACGGCCGGCCCGGAGACAACCTCTACACGGACTCGGTGATCGCGCTCGATCCGGACACGGGGAAACTCAAGTGGCATTACCAGTTCACGCCGCACGACGAGTTCGACTACGACGCGACGCAGATTGAGGTCCTTGCCGATATCGCATACGAGGGTCAGACCAGGAAAGTGCTGCTGACCGCGAATCGCAACGGCGTCTTCTACGTGCTCGATCGCGCGACCGGTCAGTTCCTCAAGGCGACCCCGTTCGCCAAGGTGAACTGGGTGAACGGATGGGATGCGAAGGGGCGGCCGAACAGGGTTCTCGCGCCGACGCCTGAAGGCACGCTCGTCTATCCGAACAACCAGGGCGCGACCAACTGGTACTCGCCGTCGTTCAGTCCGCGAACGGGATTGTTCTACATCCCGACGTGGGCCGACACGTTTTCCGTCTACCGAAAGACGCCAGGCCCGAACGCGGTGCCGTTCACCGAAGGGCAGTTCTTCACCGGGACGTTTCCGACGATGGCGCTGCCGCCGATGGTGGGCGGGGCGACGAACACGCGGCTGCCGCGGGACGGGTACGGATCGATCCAGGCGGTCGATCCGCAGACCGGCGAGCGGAAATGGGAATTCAAGATGAACGACGTCACCGATTCCGGCGTGCTGTCGACGGCGACCGATCTGGTGTTCGCCGGTGGGCGCGAAGGGTACTTCTTCGCGCTCGACGCCCGGACGGGCAGCCTGCTGTGGAGGTCGATGGTCGGCGGACAGGTTGCGTCGGGCCCGATGACCTACGCGGTCAACGGCCGGCAGTACGTCGCCGTGTCGGCGGGGAACAATCTGTTCGTCTACGCCCTTCGGCAGTAGTGCCCCGCCTCCGCCAAGGCTTCGGCGAGGCCTCGCGAGGGGACGGAGGGAACGGTCTCACAGGAGGAACGAAGGAACGGAGACGAACGAAGTTTTACGACGAAGTTTTAACCACGAAGGACGCGAGAACCACGAAGGCATGAAGAGGTCGGTTCGACCAATCGAACCGCCCTCCGTTCGTCTTCGTTGCTTCGTTCCTCCCGTGAAACCGTTCCCTCTCCAACGCCATCACCATCTCCTCGTCCGCCGATGCGTCAGGGAATAGGATCAGGTGGTGGCACAGCCGTCCTTTAATGGCCGTCGCGTGCTCGTGCTCGAAAGCCGGCGCGCGCGCGAGCTGGGACTGATCGTGACCTCGTACGGCGGCGAGCCGCTCGTGGCTCCGTCGATGCGCGAAGTGCCGATCGAATCCAACGCCGAGGCCGTGCGCTTCATCGACGATCTCATTGCCGGCGAGTTCGACGTCGTCATCCTGCTCACCGGCGTCGGCTCGCGGGTGCTGCTCGACATCGTCCAGCGCGTGCAGGGCACCCGCAGGCGCCTGATCGAGGCGCTGAAGGAAACGGTCGTCGTCTGCCGCGGGCCGAAGCCGCTCGCGGTCATGCGCGAGATCGACGTGCCCGTGTTTCTCACCGCGCCGGAGCCGAACACCTGGCGCGAGCTGCTTGCCGCACTCGACGAGCGGAAGTCCGAGCTGTCGCTCGACGGGTTGAACGTCGCGGTGCAGGAGTACGGCGCGTCGAATCCGGACCTGCTGGCGGGTCTCGAGTCGCGCGGCGCGCGGGTGACGCCGGTACCGGTCTATCAATGGGCCCTGCCCGAGGACGTCGAGCCGCTGCGAAAGGCGGCGCGCGCCGTCGCGGACGGCGCGCTCGACGTCGTGCTGTTTACAACCGCGACACAGGCTGTGCACCTGATGAAGATTGCCGAGGAGCTGGAGCTGGCCGATCGCGTGCTTGCCGGCCTGCGGCGAATGGTCGTCGGCTCGATCGGCCCGACCACATCGGAGGAACTGCGCCAGCGCGGCATTCAGATCGACCTTGAGTCCAGTCATCCAAAAATGGGCTTCCTGGTCCGCGAAGCGGCCGAGCGCGCCGCGGACGCGTTGCGGAGCAAACGCGGCTAAGTGGGAGAATCACCCCATGCCTACCTCTGAAGAACTGCTCGAACTGGCGAACCGCTGCGCCGCGAAGCTCGAGCTCGATAGCCGGCTGCGCCACGTGCCGTCGTTTTCCGACGCCGAGGAGCGGTGCGAGGACGAATACGAGAACCTGCTGCAGGCCATTCACGAGGACGAGCTCTTTGCGCCGGTGGACATCCAGCGGCAGGAACAGCTGGTGGAGCAGATTGCCGCCGCCCTGCCCGAGGACAAGCGCACGCTGATCGTCGAGCTCGCCGACAATCACGCGCGCCACGTCTGGCTGCAGCAGGAAGGCGCGTACCACGTCGGCCTGGCCGTGGGGCATCGTCTGCGGTTGAAGCAATGAACCCAGGAACCTCCTGCACCCGTGAACCCCCTGCACCCATGAACCTCCTGCACCCGTGAACCCACTGAACTATCTCCATTACGACGTCTTCACCGCGGCGCCTCTGCTCGGCAACCAGCTCGCCGTGTTCCCGGACGCGCGCGGCCTCACGACCGGGCAGATGCAGGCGATCGCACGCGAGATCAATTTTTCCGAGACGACGTTCGTGTTTCCGCCGGAGCGTTCCGACACCGACGTCCGGATGCGCATCTTCACGCCGGCCGTGGAGATGCCGATGGCCGGACATCCGACCGTCGGCAGCACGTTCGCGCTCGCGCACGTGGGCGCGATCGAGCCGGCGCGCCAGCGGTTCGTGTTCGGCTTGAACGTCGGCCCCACCCCGGTCGATCTGGTGTGGGACAACCGACGTCTTCAGTTCGCGTGGATGACCCAGAACCCTCCCTCGTTTGGCCCTCCCGTTGCCGATCGGGATGCGGTTGCACGGGCAATCGGGCTTCACGAGAGCGACCTCGCAGCCGGCCTGCCGATCCAGGAGGTGACGTGCGGCGTGCCGTACCTGCTGGTGCCGCTGCGCGATCACGAGGCTGTGGATCGCGCGACACCACCGTCCGTGATTCTCGAGCTGACGGGTCTATCGCGCGCGCATCCGGCGATGCTGGTGTTCGCGCAAGAGGCCCGCCTGACGGCGGACACTACGAACGGCACTACGTACAGCCGGATGTTTGCGCCCGCTCTTGGGGTCGTCGAGGACCCGGCAACGGGAAGCGCCGCCGGTCCGCTCGGGTGTTACCTGGTGCAGCATCGGCTCGTGTCGGGCGACGCCGCGCGGCGGATGGTGAACACGCAGGGCGTGAAGATGGGACGCGCGAGCCGCATCCACATGGCCATTACCGGCGCGCCGGATGCGATGACGGACGTCAAGGTCGGCGGGGAAGCCGTGCTCGTCGCACGCGGCGAGTTCCTGGCCGTCTCGCCGCATGCGACCGTGTGATGGTCCGCCTGAAGGCCGACACCAACACGCCAGCTACTGCTGTTTGAATCCCGCCGGTATGGCGACGTCGCCGGCGGTAACATCGGTGGCGATCTTCAGGACCTCGCTGGTGGTTGTCATGACCATGGCGCGAGGCTGCGGCTCACCTTCCACCTTCTTCTGGGCGGCACGCCGGGCGAGGCCGCCGATCAGGCCGCCGACTCCACCGGATACGCTCGGCTTGGTTGCGTCCTCGCGCTGCTTCTGTTCCTGCGCGAACTGTTCGGCCGATTTCACCGCCTCGACGCGCACCGTCGTCATGATCGCGGTGCCGGCCACCTTGTCTTTCTCCGCATTCATCCGTTCGAGTGCCGGCTTCAGCATCGGGTAGATTGCCATGGCGGCGGCCATGTCCTGTGGCGACGCGCCCTGGATCATTGGTCCGTACAGCTTCTGCGCGTACTGCATCTGAAAGTCGGTGATCTCCTTCATCGCCGCCATCTGCGGCGCCATCCACATGTCGGTCGTAATCTGCAGGCCGCCGCTCTGATCGAGCGTCTTGCCCTTCTCGCGCACGGTCACGACGACGAGGACCTGGTTTGTGGTGAAGCCGTTGATGGTGCGCGACTGTCCGGTCTTACGGACGTCGAAGTCGATTTCCACGGCATCCTCGGGCTTCTGGGCGGGCGGCGCGTCCTTCTGTTTGGCCTGCTCCTCACGCGCCGCCTTTTCCGCTTTGGCCCTGGCTTCTTCCATTTGCTGCCGGATCTGCGCAAAAGTGGCGACGCGGTACGTTTTCCGTTTGATGTCCAGCTGGTAGACTTTTTCTTCCGACAGGTCGATGAGCTGACCAACCGAATCGCTCATGATGCTCTGGCGCGCCCCTTTGACGGCAACGGTGGTCACGGTGCCTTCGTTCCCACCGCCGAACAAGTTCACCATCTTGCCGAGCATTCCTCCGAGCTCGAACTTCATGCGCTCTTCGGTCTTGACGTCGGCGTGAAGAGGACTGGCACCGGCGAGAGCAATCAAAGCGGCGGTCGTCAGGGCGATACGCAGGTGGGTCATGGGGGCCTCCGCGCGAATCCTACAGAAGACGCTATTTCGGATACAACTGGCGGACGCGCCTGAGATCGTCGGGCGAGATGCCCGACAGCTTTGCGATGTCGGCGCGCGATTTCAACTGCTGTCGATACCGCGTGAAGAATCCGGGGATGTCGCCGCCATATCCGAAGAAGTACATGATGTCGGTGAAGGCCGCCGTGTGCTCGAGTCCGAGCGCATGTCCCAGCTCGTGGACGCAGGTGAGATAGACGACGGTATCGCGGAGGAGTGGATCGGCGTTCGCCATGCGCGCGATTTCGTTGCCGAGCGCGTTGGTGTCCGGCCGGATGTAGACCGCCGCACCGCGGCGCCCGCGAACGAGCAGAGGCCGCATCTCGCCGTACAAGCCAAAGTTCGGCGCCACCCAATGGACGCGGACGAGAGCCTCGTCCTCCGCCGCCGGCTCGAACCGCAGCGCGCCGCCCAGCGCACGCTCCCAGGCGCGCAGTGCCCACGTGGCCAGCTCGATGTCCGTTTTCCGGAACTCTGATCCGGCCTCCCCCTGGGCGATGAAGTACGGCACCCGTCCCATCGGAAGCGGCTGTAATGGCGCCAGCGTCTGCGCGGACGCGGTCATCGTCGCGACCACTACTGCCGCTATGACAGGCTTCATCGCCATAAGATAAGCCTGATGCGAACAGCCGCTGCATCCGTTCTTCTTGCCGCGTTGGTGCTGGCGAGCGCCCATTCACAGCCGTCGAACCTGGATTCGGTGCTCCGCGGGTTCTGGTCGGCGGAGACGGTGGAAGGGCGTGCGGCGGCGATTTCCGGCGTTCTCGCGTCGGGCGCCTCGTATGACGACCTCGCACGGCGGTTGAAGGCCGGCCGCGAGTATCGGCCGGCGCGAACCGGGCGCGTGAACCTGCCGACCGGCGATCGTGGCCTGGCGCTCGACAACGTCCTGGAGGTGCCCGCCGACTACGTGCCGTCGCGCTCGTGGCCGCTGCGCGTCGCGCTGCATGGCGGCGTCGGCCGTCCCGCTCCAGGACCAAACGATCCGCCCGCCCGGGCGTTGACGAACCGCATCCCGATTGCGGGCGAGCTCGTGCTGCACCCGCGCGCGTGGTCCGGCTCGGAATGGTGGACGTCCGGTCAGGTCGAGAACATCGCGAGACTCGTCGATCGCGTCAAGCACGACTACAACGTCGACGAGTCGCGAATCTACGTCACCGGCATCTCCGACGGCGGCACCGGCGTCTACTTCCTGGCGATGCGCGCGGCGACGCTCTGGGCCGCGTGTCTTCCATTGAACGGACATCCGCTGGTGCTGGCGAATCCGGACAGCCATGCCGACGGGATGCTGTTCTCCAGCAACCTCGTGAACTGTCCCCTGCGTGCCGTCAACGGTGGGCGCGACCCGTTGTACCCGGCGGCGTCGGTCGCCCCGATGATCGCGATGTTCAGGCGCGGCGGCGTCCCGATCGACTTCCAGGTGTATGAGGACGCCGGGCACGACGTCAGCTGGTGGGCGGAGGAACGCCCGCGCTACGAGCAGTTTCTTGCCGGACATCCGCGCGCGGCACATCCCGAGCGCGTGTCGTGGGCCACTGAACGCACCGACCGGTACAACCGGTTTCGCTGGCTCGTGATCGACAGACTCGGCATGCGCGGGTCCGATCGTCCACTTCCAGACGTGAACCGCGTCGAGGCGGGCAACGGACGCGAGATGACCTTGTTCGCCCGGCCGCGGCCGTCAGGCCGTGTCGATGCGATACGCCGCGGAAACGTCTTCGACATCGAGACGCGCGGGGTGACGGCGGTCACGCTGCTGCTGTCGCCCGATGTCATCGATTTCGCGGCGCCCGTCCGCGTGTCGGTCAACGGGCGGGTCGTGCACGAGGCCGTCGTTGCAAAGAGTCGCGAGACGCTGCTCACGTGGGCCGCACGGGACCAGGACCGGACGATGCTCTACGGCGCGGAGGTGAAGGTCAACGTTCCGTGACGCGCGACGCGGGCGTCAATTCTCCGTCGGCGCTTCGACGGATTCGACGATCAGCACGGGTACCGGCCGTCGCCGGTTTTCCAATCCAAGGCCGAGGTCTTTTTGCATGGCGTCCGCCAGCGATGGAAACTCACTTGGTGTCGCCGACGCGTATTTGTCATTCAGGCTTGCCGGATCGAACTGCATCTCGATCTGAAACGGTCCAGTGAGGCCGGTGGCATCGACAAAGGCTCCGCCCGACAACGACAGGCGGCGCGCGAAATCCTCCATGCTCGAGACGATCGCTTTCAGACGGCCGTCGATGATCGTCAACACACAGGGCGCGGGCGGAGGGTCTGGGCTCGGTTCGGGCCGCGGCGCGGCACAATCGTATGGCAAGGCGCGAAGATTCGGGCCGAGGCGATCTGCGCGCCTGACGATCGCTGCGACCGTCTGCGTCTCGTCTTCGAATCGAACGCGGAGCTTGAATCGGTCGCGGAGCAACGCCCGCACCATGGGGAAGTGTCCGTCACGCCCCCGCACGCGCTCGGGCGCGACCCTGGCTTCGATAACGAAGAGCTGGTCGAGAATCGCGCTCGATCCGACGACGCGCTGGTATGGCTGCAGCTGATACGCGTAGCGAATCAGCTGCCGCAAAGATGACTCCGACTGAAATCGCCCACCGGGACGCATGGCGGACGCATTGCGCGCACGCTCTCCGGGATGGCGCTTGACGGAAATAACGTCGAATGCCTCATCCGCATCCCGTGCCGCCGGCTCTCCCTTCGATTGGCCCCAGACAGCGACGCCGAACATCAGCGTCAGTGTCCCTGCCGCGGCCACGAATCGACGCGTGCAGACATCGAGACTCATCGATTCCTCGCGGAGAACATCTTAGCGCTGGCCGCACCCGCCAGCACAGCCGTAGTTGAGCCGGGCGCGCGCGCCCACTCTAACTGGTGGCGCAAAAGAGCACGCCGTGCGGTCCGCCGTACTCGCCGCCGTTGCTGCTGCAGAAGTAGTAGTCGATGCCGAACTCTCCACACCACTCGACAGCACACGAGTACACGGCGTCGCAGTAAAACGTCGGGTAACAGCCGATGTCTTCACCGCCCCACTCGGGGCAGTTTTGAATGATCGCCTCGCACGCACTGGCGTAGGCAGGGCGAGGGGCGAATGCCATGTTCGCGAACAGCAGAACAAGCGTTGACGCATGCTTGAATAACCGCATCGCAGCCTCCGTGGTCTGCCGCGCCTCCCGCCGGCTTCTCCGCCAGGGACGGTCAAACCGGCGATATGTATACGACGAACTCCCGAGGACGGCGAGGCAGAGTCCGCCGTACGAGTGTGCCGGGTAACGGATTCCTGACGTGGGATAATGACTTCGACGGGGCGTGGCGCAGTCTGGTAGCGCGCCTGCTTTGGGAGCAGGATGTCGGAGGTTCAAATCCTCTCGCCCCGACCAGAATCCAGCGGGGCATCCCGAGCGAGCAAAAAACCGCTAGTCGCGAATAGGCAGGGTGATGACGAATGTCGTCCCCTCGCCTTCCATCGAGCTGACGTCGATTCCTCCGCCCATCGCCAGCACGCAGTCTTCGACAATCGACAGGCCCAGGCCGATGCCTTCGACTTCGCTGGCATCGCCGCGTTCGCGATGCGCGCGGGAGAATCGCCGAAAGATCGTTTGCAGCGCATCGGTCGGGATACCGATGCCGTTGTCGTGCACCAGGATGCGATGGCTGTCGCGATCGGCCCCATCCGCGGTCACTTCCACGTAACGGGCCGGTTTCGCCGGATCCGAGTATTTGATCCCATTGGACAGCAGATTGAGCAACGTGAGCTCCAGCCGGCCGACATCGACCACCAGCGTAGGCAACGAGTCGGCGACGCGAATCTCCACCCCTCGTGAGTCGGCCATCTCGCGCAGCTGTCGCGCCGCTTCCGTCGCGATCGTCGCGACGGGCACCTGTTGCACGATCGCGTTATCCGTGGCGTCGTTCATGCGCGCGACGGCCTCGAGCGTCAGGGTCAAGTCGACCAACCGCGCGACGTTACGCTCGACGATGTCGAGCGCTTTCTGTTTGCGCTCGGCGTCCAGTTGCGGCCGCTGCAACAGGCTGACCCCGAATTGCAGCGCTCC
Organism: Vicinamibacterales bacterium; assembly: GCA_035711805.1. Classification (GTDB taxonomy): domain Bacteria; phylum Acidobacteriota; class Vicinamibacteria; order Vicinamibacterales; family UBA2999; genus Gp6-AA40. The sequence goes on along the minus strand of DASTBV010000177.1, from coordinate 906 downwards.
CAACGGCTGCCGCCACTCATGGGCGGCCATGCGCGTAAACTGCTCCAGGCGGTCGCTCTGTTCGGCGATCGTTCGCGTGTAGAGCGACACGAACGCCTCCACCGTCGCCTGAGCGAGCACGTCGACGGCGTGATGCAGGCGCGACACCAGCATCACACCGGCGGACGGCGGTGGCGCGATGCCGAGACGGTCCATTTCCTCGAGCACGAAGGTGACGAGCACGCCGCTGAGGACCTGGTATTCGCGGAGCAGCTGGTGCAACGACGCCTGCTGCGCGTGACGCAATGCGCCGAGCTCACGCGCCTTGGCTAATATTTCCGTATTCGCCGCGATCGCGTCCGCTTCCGGATGCGCAAGATAGGCGCTGATCTGCTCAATCAACTCCGGGATGTGATCCAGCAGGCTCTCGGTTGGAAAGACGTCCCGGGCGTCGACCGGGAGAAGGTCGACGAGCCGCTCGAACCAGCGCGCAGCCAGCATCTGATGCTCTGACCGCATCCGTTCCGCGATGATGTCGCCGAATTCAGTCGAGATCATGATGTCAGCCGGGCCAATGGCATCTGTTTCGGCGGAACGAGCGCCGACAGAAGCAGTTCACGGAAACGACTGGTCGTGGAAACAGGCCGCGGAGCGCGGTTGAGTTGAGTATACACGCCCCTCCACGCCTCTTCGCTGCGCACCGGGAATGTTCCCGGTTTTTGCAGGTAATGCTTGCGTGGAACGGCGAAAACGTCCCCGGCCTCAGCGAGTACTGCTTGTCGATGATTCCGACGACGTCCGCGAGTTGTGGCGATTGTGGTTGACGTTCTGGGGGTTTGCCGTAGAAGAAGCGCGCGACGGACAGCAGGCCATGCAGAAGGCCTTCAGTCGCGCGCCCGACCTCATCCTCATGGATTTATGGATGCC
>DASTBV010000176.1:0-37398 GCA_035711805.1 Vicinamibacterales bacterium | reverse complement strand
CTCCTGGATGCCCACTGAACCGGCGAGGGTCGCCGAATTCACCCGACGCCATCTCGAGACGATCGAAGATCTCCAGGTGCTCATCGTCTGCATGGACGACGCTGATCGCTGGTGGAGTCCCGACAGCATCGCGCGTCATCTGGCGCTCACCCCGGGACACGCACGTCGAGTGCTTGACCGGCTCGTCCGAAGTAACCTCTGCGATATCCGTGTCGGCAGCGAGGTGAAGTATCGCTTCTCCCCTGGCACACCGCAGCTTGAATCCGACGCATCGGCGTGGCTCGCCGAGTACCGAAGGAACCCTCTGTCAGTGGTGACACTGCTGACTGGCCGTCGAAGCCTGCGCGACTTCGCTGACGCATTCAGGATCAAACGTCGTGACACTCGCTGAAGCCATCTATCTCCTATGCGGCCTCACCAGCCTCGCGGCGGCCTTCATGCTGCTGCGACACTACCGGCAGCGGCGCACCAGGCTGCTTCTCTGGAGCGTCATGGCATTCGCCGGTCTGGCCGTCAACAACGTGATGGTCTACGTCGATCTGGTGATGTTTACCGGAGTCGATCTGTCGCTCTATCGGACCGCCACCGGCGCGCTGGCGATGCTGACGCTTGTGTGCGGTCTTGTCTGGGAGACGCGGCAATGAACCACGACCTGATCATCTTCCTGCAGGGAATCAGCAGCACCGCAGCATGGCTCAACGGGTTGTTCTTTCTCAGATTCTGGCGTGAGACCGGAGACGAGCTGTTCGCGTTCTTCGGAGCCGCATTCGGCCTGCTCGGCTTGTCGTGGGCGCTGTTGGCGATCTTCGCACCCACCGCGGACACGAGGCCGTACATCTACGGTCTCAGGCTGATCGCCTTCTTGTTGATTATTGCTGGTATCGCGGCGAAGAACCGCCGGCAGGACCCGACCGCCTCGAGATAACGCGGTGGCTTATCTGATGACACCCCGACGCACGGCATAAAGCACGATTTCCGCCGCCGAATGCAGATCCAGCTTCTCCATAATGTGTGCGCGATGTGTCTCGACTGTGCTGGAACTCACGTTCAACAACGCAGCGATCTCTTTGTTGGTTTTTGCCTCGGCGATCAACTGAAAAATTTCGCGCTCTCGGCCCGACAGCGATCCGAACCGGTCGACGAGCCCCTTGTCGCCGACTTGCCGCACGTAGTCGTCGAGCATGACCCGAGAAATGGACGGGCTGAAATACGTTCGGCCGGCGGCAGCCTCGTCGACCGCCTTCAACAAATCGACGTCGGCGGAGTCCTTCAAGAGATAGCCGGAGGCTCCAGCCTGCACCATTTGCGTCACGTACGCCTCGTCGGCGTACATGCTCAGCACGAGCACACGAGTACCCGGCAGGCGCTTCGTGATCTGTCTTGTTGCTTCGACGCCATTTAACAAGGGCATAGCGACATCGAGTATCGCCAGATCCGGATGGAGCTGTTCCGCCAGTCGCACGGCCTCACGGCCGTCGCCGGCCTCCGCCACCACCTCCCAATCCGCGCGCTCCTCGATGACCTTGCGCAGACCGTGACGGACGAGGGTGTGATCGTCGGCCAGCAGAATGCGGACGCGCGGCGTGGGTCTCCGGACAGCTGTCGCTTGCGGGAGCATTCAACCACTCTACGGCTTCCCCCCAATGCCGTGAATGGGGTTGTTACAGGAGAAAGCGCGCTTTACAGGCACTAGGCCGAGACGGCGGCAACATCGTCCACGAGTGGCTCGGCCAGAAGCGACCGAAGCACCCGCCTGACCGCGCGATAATCGTCGAGGTGAAACGTCGCACTGGCCGCGGCGCGGCCGACAGCGACAGTGATGCTCGAGGCCGGAAGGGCACGAAAGAGCTCTTCGTCCGTGCGGTCGTCACCGACGGCCACAATGACTCCATTGGGAGCAATCTCCTCGCGAACGCGCTGTGCGACAAGCGACTTGCTCACACCTCGAAGCCGCACTTCGAGGACCTTCTTACCCTCCAAGACCTCGAGCGGCTGATTGCTTAGGACATCGCCGAGCAGCATGCGCAGTTCGTGCGCCTGCCGCTCACCAAATTCACGCGGAACACCCCGGTAATGCCAGGCCAGGGAGGCACTCTTCGTTTCCAGGCACGCCCCGGGCGTGGATGCGGTGAATTGATCGAGAATCGACCTGATCCGCTCCATCCAATCCGGGACGACTGTCGTTGTCGCGACCCAATCGGAACGAACGGACGAACGGTGCCAGAGGCCGTGCTCGGCCCAAAGCGCAACTGGCAGGTGTCCGAACCATGATTCGAGCGTTTCGTGAGGCCGGCCGCTGACGATGTCGACCTGCACTCCGGACGTGGCGGCCACCTGTTCGATGAGCGTCAACAGCTCCGGGTCCGGCTTCGCCAGCTCCGGCGAGCGAGCCAAGGGAACCAGTGTCCCGTCATAATCGAGCAGCAGGCGCAACGGCCGGTTTCGCCGCACGTTCAGCAGCATGCCGGCGAGCGATTGTCCAACCGGCACTGACACCGGCGACTGAACCAACAGGTCGTCCTCGAGCCGGGACAAAAAGGCGCGGGCCCACACGCTCACGTCGTTGCCCATCACGCGCCGTCGTAAGTTTCTCATCCGCACCCGCCGCTCGCCGGCCGGCATCGTCAGCGCGCGCTCGATGGCGTCCGCGACGCCGCTCACATCGTACGGGTTGACCGTGATCGCTCCGTTCAACTCGGCAGCCGCCCCCGCGAATTCGCTCAACACCAGTACCCCGTCCTCATCCGTTCGGGTGGCGACAAACTCCTTCGCCACGAGGTTCATACCGTCGCGCAGCGGCGTCACGAGCATGACGTCGGCGGCCGCGTACAGGGCGGCCAACTCAGTCGTCGCCACAGACTGGTGGATGTAGTGCACCGGAAGCGAGCTGACCGTGCCGTGCGCGCCGTTGAGCCGCCCGACCCGCTGCTCCACGGCAACGCGAAACCGACGGTACTCCTCCACATCCCCTCGCGATGGCACCGCCACCTGGACATACCGCATCTGGTCGCGCAGGCCTGGGTTCCGCTCCATTAGCGTATCGATCGCCTCGAGCCGTTGCGGGATGCCCTTCGTGTAGTCGAGTCTGTCGATACCTAGAAGGATGCGTCGCCCGCCTGCGTCGCGGCGGATTGCGTCCGCGCGTGCGACGACGTCGGGACTCGCGGCTAGCTGTTCGAACGCCGCGGCATCGACACCCATCGGGAACACACCCACCGTCACGTCGCGGGTTCCGATTCGCACGCGATCGACGTCCGCCTCCAGCCCGCCGACGTGCAGCAAGGACGTCATGAAGTGACGCATGTAGGCAAACGTGTGGAATCCGATCAGATCGGCGCCGAGCAGCCCACTGAGGATTTCGCGCCGCCATGGCAGGATGCGAAACACCTCCGATGAAGGAAATGGAATGTGAAGAAAGAATCCGACGCGCGCCTCGGGAATCCGCGCCCTGAGGAGCGCCGGCACCAGCATCAGCTGATAGTCGTGGACCCAGACGGTATCCCCCGGGCGGTACGCCGCGAGGACCGCCTCCGCAAATGCCTCGTTCGCATCCTGATACGCGTCCCACCCCGCGCCATCAGCGGGCAGCTGATCAATGAGGTAGTGGAACGTGGGCCAGAGCACGCGGTTAGCGAACCCGTGATAGTACCGGCTCACCTGGTCGTGCGATAGGCACACCGGAACGAACCGCTGCTCGAGCAACCGCCGGTTCAACTCCTCCCGTTGCGTCGGCGCCACGTCCGGCACATCTCCGGCCCAGCCGATCCATACCGCATTCGACTTCTCGTGCCACGATCCCAGCCCGGTCGCCAAGCCGCCACTGCTCGCAGTGACGTGCAGTCCCGCGGCGGTAACCGATGTACACACAGGCAGCCGATTCGACACAATCAGCAGACGAGGTGACTTCATTCGACGAGTACACCCCAAAGTGATGCAGGCGGGCCATCCGCCACAGGGGGGACATGTTCAATCTGGAGACCGGACAGGCACCGCAGACGCGCCTCGCACACTTAGAGGCGAGCCTCTTACGCCCGCCTCTCACCCGGCCTTTCGCGTCGATCGCACGCCAGGTGAGCCGGGCAGCGTCACAACGATCCGCGTGCCACCCTCTGGGCGATTGTCGAAGACGAACCGCCCGTCCAAAGCCTGCGCCCTCTCACGCATGCCCATCAGTCCAAGCCCGCGGCGTGCATCACTGGCGTCTGCCGTCGACGTCATGCCGCGGCCTGAGTCCTCGATCAAGAGCTCGACGTGCTCGCTCACCCGACGGAGCGACACTTCACACGTGAGCGCCCCACTATGTCGCGCCACGTTCGTCAACGCCTCCTGAATGATCCGGTAGATACAGACTTCGACATCCGGCGGCAATCGTTCTTCGATGCCTTCCAGCGTGAAGTAGGCGCGGATGCCGGTTCGCTTCGAGAAGTTCCGGAGGTAGGCCTCCAGCGTTTCAGGAAGACCGAAATCATCGAGCATGGAGGGGTGCAGAAGCTGAGACAGGTCACGCACACCCTGGAGGGTCGTCTCCACGACACCGCGCGCTTCCTCGAGCGCCGCACGAGCGCGCGGTGTTCCCGGCGTCCGCAGGGCGACTCCGACCGACATCTTCACCGCCGTGAGCGCCTGGCCGACCTCGTCGTGAAGTTCCCGCGCCAGGCTGCGTCGCTCGGCCTCCTGAGCGTCTACCAGTCGCGCCGACAGTCGCTCGAGGTCGAAGCGGTTTTGTGTTTCGGCGAGCCGTTGGCGATGGATCTCCTGCTCGAGTCCGGCGATGTGCCAGGCCGCGAGCCACGCCGCGGCCACTCCAAGCAGGAGGGCGCCGGCGACAATCCAGAAAAAACGTTGTCGCGCGGCCACGTACAGCTGCTCGATGTCGGTGTCATGCTGCCGCCGGGATGCCTGTTGCAGCCCTTTGAGATTGTCCAACAGGGTGAGAACGTCTTGACGAATGGGCCGAACATTCCGGCGCAGCATGGTCGTGGCGCGCGTCGTGCTGGTCGGCAGGTCGTCCGCAAACACGAACTCCAGCGACGTCCAATACTCGTCCAACTTTCCGCGAAGCTTGGCCCACTCGGCCCGTTCTTCCGCGGATGCCACGTCGCGCAGATACGTACCCATCTGCTCGTGAATGGCTTCTCGAAGGACACGGAGCTCGGCTTGGTAGGACTCGCGTGCAAACGGATCCGCGTCGATGAGCGCGTCGCGTACGTTAATCGACGCTTCGAGGACGTTACGCCGGATAAGGGACACCGTGTCACCGGCGCGCGCAAACGCGGCGTGCTCGGCCGTTACGCGCCCCTCGACATCACCCAGGCTGCGAATAAGTTCAAACCCGGCAAACGCCCACAGCGCGATCAAAACGGCAAAGCCGGCAACGAGTGCTCCGCGGATCGACGAAATACCGCGTGGCCGCTGACCAGCCAGCGTAGTAACGCGGTGTTTTAGCCGACGAAACAACGATTGCACGAGCACGCCTGACCCCACGCCGACACAAGAACCAGCGGAACGTCCCGACTCGCAAGGAATCGCAGTGGTTCACCCCGCATCCGAGGCGCCGGGTGTTCGGTCGCGGAGCAGCCCTTCGACACGCGTAAAGATAACCAGAGACCCGGGGAAGAGCTTTCCGCGAGGACTCGGGACGTGGATCGCAGGCCCGCAAAACCCTTCACGCCGAATCGTGCGATGAAACCTAGCGCACGTCTATCCAGCGAACGATGGAGATCTCACTGAACCGGCGCAGGATGGCGGCCACTTGCACTCGGGCGATACTGTCTTCTAGGCCGCAAGGACTTGTCTCGGAGGACATATACTAAGGTCAGTTCGTCAATCGAAGGGTGCAGCGTGACTGAGCGCTGCAGGACGCCGGATGGTCGGGCCGCCATCCTCGTGGTCGCAAGCGACCAGAGGACAGGCCGGCATGACTGGCGTCACCAACATCGCGCTTTTCTCGTTCACAGCAACTAATTCCGGGCAACAGGCTGCGATCGTTCAGGAGGCAAGATGCTTCTGAAGATGTCGCTTGTGCTCCTGATTGTGTGGCTGCTCGGCGTCGTCGGGATTTACGACATCGGGGTTCTCGTGCACGTGCTGCTGCTCGCCGGGTTGCTGCTTTTCCTTCTGGGAGCGCTCAAGGCACGGGACGCGGCCGGACGAAAGGAACCTGGTGCACCCGGTGCGTGACCTTAAGGGCGCGAGACGGATCGCTCATCCTTCAGTCCGCGTTCAGCGCGGCGCGTGAAGTCCACGGAAGCCATGTTTGCCACGAATGGGTCGTTAAAGGCCCTCAGCGCCAGGTGATCGGGATGGCGTTGATATGCCCGCAGCGCCTCGACCGATGCGAACTCCATGATGAGCACGAGGTCCCAGCTGCGCGCATCGTGAAGCTCGTCCCGCCCGATCTCGAGATGCTCGATTCCACCAACCGTGCGGCGGAGCGCAAACATGCGCTCGCAGAAGGCCGCGACGTGCCCTTCCGTCGTGCCGTCGCGATACTTCAGGAAGACGTAGTGCTGGAGCATCGCTCAGTCCCCACGGACCCGTGAGCCAGGGGGAATAATCGGCGGCGCGGCGTTGAGCGTGTCCATGGCAAAACCGGCGGCAGCCCTGTAGCGACTCATGAACGCCTCCCGCTCGGCGGCGGGGATGACGGCGTCGATGTCGTCGAACACGCCGCCGCAGCGCTCATCGAGCAGATTGAGAAGGCCAAACGGTCCCGCCCCGCGATTCCGCAACACCACGGCCGAGATCTCGGCGCACAGTCGCGCGTCGTACTCCTGCAGTGCCGCAGCCGTCACGCCATGCTGGACGATGGCCGCGCCGAGCACACGCGCGTCCACGATCGCCTGACTCGCACCGTTCGAACCGGTCGGGTACATCACGTGCGCCGCATCGCCGAGCAGCGCGACCCGGCCATCCACCCACGTGGGGACGGGGTCGCGATCGATCATTGGATACTCGAAGATGGCGTCCGCGCCGCGAAGCATGGCCGGAACATCGAGCCAGTCGTAGTTCCAGTCCTCGAAATGCTGGATGAACGACTCGACGTTCACGCGCCGATTCCAGTCGCCGGTCGTCCAGCCGCCGGAGTTGTCCACGGTGATCTCGGCAATCCAATTGATCGCCGCGAGGCCGGTCACCGCGTCCGGTGTCGAGATCGGGTAGAAGACGACGCGATGGCGATGGGTGCCGAGACCGACGAACGAGGCGCCGGTCCGGATTGGTACACCGGGCGTCATGCCGCGCCACATGATCGCGCCACCCCACTGAATCGGCGGCTGTCCTGGGTGCATCTGCGCCCGCACCGCTGAATGCAGACCGTCCGCGCCGATCAGTAGCGCCCCTTCTATTTCGACGTGCTTGCCGTCACGCGTGTCGACCAGCGCCCGGACGCCGGCGGCTTCGGTTTCGTGGCGGTAGCCCGTGACCTCCATGCCCGTTCGAATAGCGCCAGTGCCGAGACGCTCGACGACCGCGTCGTAGAGGAGCATCTGCAGGCCGCCGCGGTGCACCGAATATTGCGGCCACTTATAGCCAGCGCGCAGGCCGCGCGGCTCCGAGTACACCTCCTTGCCGTTCAGCCCGACCAGCACGAATTCCCTGGTCTGCACCCCGATGGCGTCGAGCTGCTCCGGGCCGATCCCGAGCTCGTAGAGCTCTCGCACGGCGTTGGGTTGCAGGTTGATGCCGACGCCCAGCGGCTGGAGGTGCCGCACTGATTCCAGCACGACACATGGCACCCCGATCTGATGCAGGGTCAGCGCGACACTCAGTCCTCCGATGCCGCCCCCGGCAACGAGGACAGGTCGACGATCCATCGACCGGCTAGGATATCAGGACCGTTTCGGGCCGCGCGATTTTGACTCATTTTGGCCGCGGCGGAGACCAGCGCCCTGCGTAAGATCGGCCCTGGTGGAGGGTTAGTCGATTGATACCGAGGGTCCTGCTTGTACTTCTTTTGCTCGGAACGCTGCCGCTCCGCGCGGCGGCTGCAGCCGATGAGCGGCTGGGGCAGGCGGCGGCACAGGCAGACCTGCAGCGCGTTCGCCAGTTGCTTGCGGCTCGCGCCGACGTGAACGCGCCCGACGCCGACGGGACGACGGCGTTGCACTGGGCGGTGTGGGCGGACCATCCAGAAACGGTGGCGGAGCTGCTCCGTGCGGGTGCGGCGGCCACGTCGACAAACGCGTTCGGTGTCACTCCGATCTATACCGCCGCGGAACGCGGCAACGCGGGAATCATCCGTCGTCTGCTCGCCGCTGGCGCGAACGCAAACGGCGTCGATCGCAGCGGCGAAACGGTACTGATGGCTGCGATCCGCTCCGGCAGCGTGGACGCGGTGACGGCTCTCGTCGAAGCGGGCGCGGACGTGAACGCGGCGGATCCTCAACTCGGCCACTCGGTGCTGATGCTGGCGGTGCGGTCCGACAATGCCGCGATTGTGAAGCTGCTGCTGACCAGGGGTGCAAAGCTCGAAGCGCGCACGCGCGTCGGACCGAAGCCGGCGGTCCGTCCACCAGGAGCAGGTGGCGGGTCGCACGGTGTGGGTATCGTCCGCAGCGGTGTACCGCCTCAGGGAGAACAACTGCCGACTCCGGGCGGGATGACCCCGCTCCTGTATGCCGCACGCGACGGCTCGTTCGACGCCGCGCGCGTGTTGATCGAAGCCGGCGCCGAGCTGAACGCCGCCGATCCCAACGGCATGACGCCGCTGATGATGGCGATCACCAATGGGAAGATTCCCGTGGCGCAGTTGCTGGTCGACAAGGGCGCCGACGTTCGCGCGGCGGATTGGTACGGCCGCACGCCGCTGTGGGCGGCGGTGGAAATTCGCAACCTCGACATGCGCAGCGGCGCCACCGACAACGGCATCGACCGCGGCGGGGCGATGCGGCTGATCGCGTCGATCATCGACAAAGGCGCCGACGTGAACGCGCGCGTCAAGGAATTCCCGCCGCAACGGCGGCACCTCCTGCCGCTCGCCTCGCTCGAGTGGGTGGACTTCACAGGGCAAACGGCATTCATCCGGGCGGCTCAATCGGCCGACGTGCCGGTGATGAAGCTGCTTCTGTCGAAGGGCGCAGACCCGAAGATGACGACCTCCAACGGCACGACGGCGCTGATGGCCGCGGCCGGCGTCAACTGGGTGATCGGCCAGACCTACAGCGAGTCGCCCGCGCGCTGGCTCGAGGCCGTCCAGCTCTGCCTCGACCTTGGCCTCGATGTGAACGCGCTGAACGACATGGGACTGGGAGCCGTGCATGGCGCGGCGAACCGCGGCTCCGACGACATCATCGAACTGCTTGCCGGCCGCGGCGCGCGACTGGACGTCCCTGACAAGCAGGGGCGCACACCATACGTCTGGGCGGAGGGCGTCTTTCTGGCGACAAACTCCCCCGTCGCCAAGCCATCGACGATGGCGCTGATCAAGCGGCTGTTGAGCGAACGATGAACAGAATCCTGTCGTGCGTCGCAGCGGTGTTCATCGCCACCTCCGTCGGTGTCGCCGGCCGTCAACAGGCGGCCTCCGCGCCTGCGCCGGCGCGCCCCGCCGCCACGCCCGATGCGGCGTTCGTAAAGCAGTACTGCATTGGCTGTCATAACTCGCGGGCAAACGCAGGCGGCCTCGCGCTCGACACGCTCAACCCGCTGAACGTCGCTGGTCATGCCGAGGCGTGGGAGAAGGTCGTGCGCAAGCTGCGCACGGGAGCCATGCCTCCGGACGGCGCGCCGAAGCCGGCGCCGGCAGCTCGGCAGACGTTCACGACCGCTCTCGAAACCGCGCTCGACGCGGCCGCCGCACGCCGATTGGATCCGGGAGCCCCGGCGCTCCACCGTCTGAACCGCACCGAGTACAGCAACGCAATCCGCGATCTCCTTGCGCTCGACGTGGACGTCACTGCATTGCTGCCGCCGGACGACTCCACGGCCGGCTTCGACAACATCGCGGATGTCCTTGGCGTCTCTCCTGCGCTCATCGAGGGCTACGTTGCCGCCGCCGCGAAGATCAGCCGGCTGGCGGTCGGCGATCCGTCCATCGGCCTCGATCGCGTGGTGTATCGGGTGCCGGGCGATCTGTCGCAGGACACACAGCTCGAGGGGCTGCCGATCGGAACACGCGGAGGGATCGTCGTTCGCCATACGTTCCCGCTCGATGCCGAGTACGACATTCAGGTCGGCCAAGCGGGCGGCGGGGCGCGGCTGGGCGGAGCGCCGCCGGCTGCCGGAGGACGCGGCGACGGTCCCTATGTGGCCATCGACGGCGTTCGCATTCCGGTGCAGGGGCGCGGCGGCACGCGGATCCGTGTACTGGCCGGGCCCCACACCATCGCTGCGGCGGCCCTGGCCGGTAACCCGGCAGCCGGTGCCGACGGCATCTTCGACATCGCCGCGCGGGCTCCCGGTATCAGCCAGATCGCCATTGCGGGTCCGCACAACGCTACGGGCCCTGGCGACACGCCGAGTCGACGACGGCTGTTCGTCTGCACGCCGGCTTCGGCGGCCGACGAGGAGCCATGCGCACGCCGGATTCTGTCGACGCTCCTTACCCGCGCGTATCGAAGACCGGTGTCAGCGTCCGCACCGGAGCTCCTGACGCCTCTCGAGTTCTACCGCGCCGGGCGGCGCACCGGAACGTTCGACAGCGGCGTCCAGCGGGCGCTGGCGCGCGTGCTCGTCGATCCGTTCTTTCTATTCCGGTTCGAACGCGAGCCCGCCTCGATCGCGGCAGGCGCAGCCTATCGGATCAGCGATCTGGAACTGGCGTCGCGCCTCTCGTTCTTCCTGTGGAGCAGCATCCCGGACGACGAGTTGATCGCCGTGGCTGCAAAGGGAGCGCTCAAGGACCCGGCGACGCTCGAGCGCCAGGTACGGCGGATGCTCTCGGATCCGCGTGCCGACGCCCTGGTCGCCAACTTCGCCGGGCAATGGCTGTTTCTGCGCGAGTTGAAGAACGCGCGACCTGATGCACCGGGTTTCGACGCCAACCTCCGCGCCTCTATGCAGCGTGAGACCGAGCTCCTCTTCCGCACCATTCTCCAGGAGGACCGCAGCGTCGTCGAGTTCCTGGATTCGGACTTCACGTTCGTCGATGAGCGCCTCGCGCGGCACTACGGGTTCGACGGCATCCGCGGCCCGCGCATGCGCCGCGTCACGATACCGGCCGACAGCCCGCGTCGCGGGTTGCTCGGGCATGGCAGCGTGTTGACGCTCACGTCCGCGGCGAACCGCACGTCGCCGGTCGTCCGCGGCAAGTGGATTCTCGACAACCTGATGGGAACGCCGCCGCCGCAGCCGCCGCCCGGCGTCGAAACGAACCTCGAGAAGGACCCGCAGCAGGTCAAGGTGACCTCATTGCGCCAGCGGCTCGAGCAGCATCGGAACAGCCCGACGTGCGCGGCGTGCCACCGCCTGATTGATCCAATCGGCCTGGCGCTCGAGAACTTCGACCACACAGGGCGCTGGCGCGAGATGGACGGCGGGGCGCGCATCGATGCAACGGGACAACTCGCCGATGGCACGAAGGTCACCGGCCCCGATTCGCTGCGGCGGGCACTGCTCGCCCGGTCCGACGTGTTCGTGAGCGTCGTCGCTGAGAAGCTGCTGACCTACGCCGTCGGCCGCCCGATGCGGCCCGAGGACATGCCCGCAGTGCGGGCCATCGTCAGAGGCGCCGCGCCGCAGCAGTACCGACTGTCATCGTTGATCCTGCAGGCGGTCAGGACGCCGCAGTTCCAGATGCGAACGAAAGCCGTCAAGTAAAGGGCCACGCCATGTTCATCTTCAAGAAGCACCTGTCGCGCCGAACGTTCCTCCGGGGTACAGGCGCGGTCGTCGCGCTGCCGTTCCTCGATGCGATGGCGCCGGCGCAAACGCCGGTTCGCAGCACGGCGGCGTCGCCGAAGGCGCGCTTTGCCTGTTTCTACGTGCCGCACGGCGCGACGATGGACAAGTGGACGCCGTCGACGACCGGTACCGGCTTCGCGTTCACCGAGATTCTCAAGCCGCTCGAGCCGTTCCGGGAGCGCGTCAACGTGATCAGCGGGCTCGCCCATCCGTACGTCGCCGGCGCGGGCGGCGCGGACGTCTCGGCGGGAGCGAATCACACGCGGGCGGCCGCGGTGTTCCTCACCGGCGCCGTACCAGAACGAGGCACGCAGGCGCACCTCGGCGTCTCTGCAGATCAAGTGGCGGCGCGGCACATCGGCCAGGACACGCCGCTTCCCTCCCTCGAGCTGTCGATTGAAGAATCCGTGCTCGCATGCGAGGCAGCGTTCAGCTGCGCCTATCGCAACTCCATCTCGTGGAAGTCGCCGACCGATCCGCTGCCGATGCAGAACAATCCGCGGCTCGTGTTCGAGAAGCTGTTCGGCGACGGCAACTCCACCGCGGAGCGCCGGTCGCGGCGGCAGGAATCGCGCAGCCTCCTCGACTCGGTGATGAGCCAGATCGCGTCGCTGCAGGGCGATCTCGCTCCGAACGATCGGCGGCGCCTGACACAGTACCTCGACGACGTGCGCGAGGTGGAACGGCGGATTCAGCGCGCGGAGGCCAGTGTGCGCGACGACCTGACGCTGCCGGAACAGCCGTCTGGCGTGCCCGCGACATTTCAGGATCACCTGAAGCTGCTGATGGACCTGCAGGTGATCGCGTTTCAGGCGGACATCACGCGCGTCTCGACGCTGATGTTTGCGCGTGAGCTGAGCGGCGCCGTCTACCCCGAAACGACCATTCGCGACCCATTCCACAATCTGTCGCACCACTCCAACGACCGCGGCAACATGGACCGGTTCGCGCAGTTGAACACCTACCATATGACGAAGCTGGCGTACTTCCTGGAGCGCCTGAAAGCGACACCAGACGGCGATGGGACGCTGCTCGATCACTCGCTGGTGCTCTATGGCAGCTCGCTGAGCGACGGCAACCAGCACAACTTCAGCCCGCTGCCGATCGTGCTCGCGGGCGGCGCGTCCGGACAGTTGAAGGGCGGACGCCACCTGCAGTTCCCGAAGGACACGCGGATGTCGAACCTGCTTGCCGCGACGCTCAACAAGCTCAGTGTGCCGACCGAGACATTCGGCGACGGCACCGGCGTGCTCGAGATCTGATCTGCCATGAGGGTCATTCAAATCGTTCTGACGACGTTCGCCGTCGCTGCGTTGACGGCCATCACGGCTGCGCAGGCTCCTGGGGCAAAGGCGTTGCCGCTGGAGAACCTCGGTCTCGAACACCTCGACATCATCGTCCCCGACACTGCGGCATCGGCCAGGTTCTACAGCCGCATCTTCAAGTCGGCGCTGCACCAGCAGCCGGTGCGCGACACGCTGCGCTACTTCATCCTGCTCGGCGATCTGCCGCCGGATCGACAGGTCGGGTACGTCGCGATCGGCGCAGCCGGCGAGCGCACGCCGGCGATCGGCCACTACTGCACGCTGGCGAAGGTCTACGACCGTGCGGGTATGGCCACCGCGCTGCAGAGCGCCGGGTTCGGCGTCGCGGCGGCGGGGCCGACAGGCATGTGGCCGGATCCCGACCGGCTCGAGCTGCAGTTGTTTCAGCCGCCCGCAGGCCTGGTCACGGCGGCGGTTCCGTCGCCTCTGGACGTCGTGCGCGATGGTCTCCTCACCCCGCGCGGCGTCGATCACGTGATGCTGCGCGTCACGAGTCTCGAGAAATCGCTGCCGTACTACCGGCTGGTCTACGGCCCGTCAGTGGAGCGGCCGCGTGATGCGAACGGCCGCGTGTGGCTTCAGCTCGCGCGCAACACGCGCCTTGGTCTCGAGCCGGCGGCGGCCGGGCAGCCGCCGGCGATCAGCCACTACACGATAAAGGTCGCGCCGTTCGACCGCAGCGCGCTCGAGACCCGCGTGCGCGAAGCGGGCGGACGCGTCATGCCGGCACCGGACGAGCCTGACGTCGTCCGCTTCGCCGACAACAACGGCATCGTCGTTGAAGTGAGAGTGGCGGAATAGCCAGATTCCGTCACTTATTCGCCGCCGGCTGCGCCGGGAAGTACGTCGCCACCCGGTCGTTGAGCGTGAACTCCATGCCCAGGCCGGAGTACTGCTTGAGCACGTTCGCGCGCATCTCCGCCGCCGTCTTCGACCGCGCCACGTTGACGTCCCAGTCGGCGATGTATTTCTTCATGAACTCGATCGACCGCATGTCACGTGTCGCTCCGGGCCCCTCGTGGCCGGGAATGACGATGGCAGGACCAAGCGCGGTGATCTGAGCGATCGTCTTGAGCCAGTTGTCGCGCGCCTCTGCGCGCGGCACGCCGAAGTAGACGTGGTCGAACACGATGTCTCCGGTGATCACCGCCTTGAGCGAGGGCACCCACACAAAGCTGTTGCCCGGACCGTCTGATCCCTGAACGCCGCCCGTGATCGGGAACTCTTCCCCCTCCAGCGTCAGCACCGGCGTCGCGAGTTCGTCCGGCAGCACCGGCTCGGGACCGGGGATGTTGTTGCCGTACACCGGAAACCAGAACTTCTGCCGCGCCGGCCAGCCGGTCCTCGCCGCGTTCACCGTCGCCGGCAGCGCAACGATCTTCGCCTCGGGGAACGCCTGCTTCAGCACCGCGAAGCCGAAGAGATGGTCCGGGTGCGCGTGCGTCGAATAGATGGTCGTCAGCCTCTTCTTCGTCTCGAGAATCTCGGCCGCGAGCTTGTGCGCCTCGCTGAGCGAGAACTGCGGGTCGATGACGACCATGTCGCGCTCGCCGATGACCATCGTCGAGTTGACGTCATACCCGACCTGCCCGCGCCCCGTGTGCACCTTCAGCGTGAACTTCGATTGCATCTCCGCGGCGACCGTGCACAGCAGCACGACCGCGATCGCCACAGAAATGGACTTCGCCACCACCCTCGACATGCGCATATCCCTTTCAAACGTGTCAGGCTCGCCTCACGTTGGCATCTATGATCTGCGGCGCTCCAGGCTGAAGGCGGCAAAAAGCAGTCAAAAGCCTCGACACAAACCGGATCGCGGTGTGCTCGGCACATGGCATGGTGGGACACTATGGTGACTCCCGGAGGCCGCCATGATGCGTCGATTCCGTGTGTGCGTATCGTTCCTCGCGCTGCTGACGTTCACGATCGCGCCAGATCAGACTGTCGGTGGTCAGCAGCCGGCACCGGCAAAGGGGACGCTGGAGCGCATAACAGTCCACGGCCGTGCGCTCGAGGGCAACCTGGAAGGCGATTCGCCGGATCGACCTGTCGTCGTCTACCTGCCCCCCAGCTATGCGCGCGAGACGGATCGCCGTTACCCGGTGCTCTATTTCCTGCACGGCTACACGGCGACCGCCGAGGCCTACGTCAAATCGCTCGCGATCCCGGACTCGATCGATCGCGCCATCGCCGCCGGGGCACGCGAGATGATCGTCGTCATTCCCGACGCATTCACGAAGTACAGCGGCAGCATGTTCTCGAATTCGCCGACCACCGGCTTCTGGGAGACATTCGTTGCCGACGACCTGACGGCGTTCATCGACAAGCGCTACAGGACCATCGCATCGAGAAACGGCCGTGGTCTCGCCGGGCACTCAATGGGCGGCTACGGCACGATGCGTATCGGCATGAAGCAGGCGCACGCCTTCGGGGCGCTGTACGCCATGAGCTCATGCTGCCTGATGAACGATCCGGCTGCCGGACGGGGCGGCGCACCCGGGCGCGGCGACGCGGCCGGTCGAGGCGACGCAGGCAGAGGTGACGCGGGGCGAGGCGCGCCGCAGGGCCGAGGGGCCGCTCAGGGTCGCGGCGGCGGCATGGCCAACGCCCTGTCCGCCCAGGCGGCGGCGTGGGCGCCGAATCCGAAGAACCCTCCGCAGTTCTTCGATCTGCCGACGAAGGACGGAGAGATCCAGCCGCTCGTTGCCGCAAAGTGGGTCGCCAACTCGCCGCTGGTCTTCGTCGATCAGTACGTGCCGGCGCTCAGATCCATGCGTGCGGTCGCGCTCGACATCGGCAACCAGGATCCGTTCGTCGCGACCAACCGCCAGCTCGCCGACGCGCTGACGCGGCTGGACGTGCCGCACACGTTCGAGGTCTACGACGGCGATCACGGCAACCGCGTGCGTGAGCGGTTCGAGATGCACGTGCTGCCGTTCTTCTCACGTCAGCTCACGGCACCCTGAAGTCGCCAGGAGGCGGAGGGGTGACGCGGCGCTGGGCAGGAACGGCCAGCTGTGGCATCCACCCGTACGGCACGCGATACGCGCGGTAGACCGCGTTCGACTGGTTGGCGCCGCTGAACAGCGGGAACATGTGCTCCCAGACGATGGCGCCTTCGCGCGTGATCTCGAAGATCCGTCCGCCCGCGCCGGCCGTGACGAGCGTGTTGCCGTTCGGCAGCCGTTGTGCGCCGCTGATGTTCGTGCTGAAGAACCTGGCGTTCTGGTAGGACCACACCAGCTGCAGCGTCAGCGGATTGATCTCGAGCACGCGCGAACCCGCGCGCTGGAATGCGCCCCGCCCCTGCGGCGCGATCGGGCTCGCGAAGCCGTAGCCGCTCGAGCCGCCGTTGTCGAACACGAGCAGGTTCCCCGCGCCCGGCAGCCCTTTCGGGATGAGATGCGGATGGTGCTGGCCGATGATCTGCCGGATCGCGCGCAGCGCGGCGGACGCGCTGAAGTCCGGTCCCATCCGCCAGACAATCGACCCGTCCCGCGCCACGATGGCGATGATGCTGGCCTCGCGGCTGCTGATGATGACGTGGTTCGGCGCAAAGCGCGCGTCGCCCTTGTCGTACCACTGGTTCGGACCGACGTAGGTCGCCGAGTTGACGTGCAGCCAGTCGAAGCTGCCGCGCGCCTTGTTGAAGGCCGCGGCGGTCTTGATGACCGCGCGCGCGTCCGGCGCGAACCCCATCTCGTCGATGTGGTCGCCGGCCAGCCACTCCCACACGATGTCGCCCTTTTCGTTCACCTCAATCAGCCGGTCGTCGCCGAGCATCACGTCGGCGACCTTCGGCTGCATCCGATCGGCATGCGACAAGATCAGTGTGGTGCGGGGCGCGCTCGCAGGCGTGGCCTCCGGCGAGTAGTAGCCGGCCGGAAAATCATCGCGCTGCCAGTCGTGATGCTGGCGCGCCGACCAGATCGTCTTCCCGTCGGCGGTCTTGATCTGCTCGCCGTGGTTGAACTGCCACACGACCTTGCCGTCGAAGTCGCGCTGGAGCAGTTCGAGCGACTCCTGATGGGGCGGACGCGCGCCGTTCGGCGCGATCACATGGCCGCCCGGCAACACACGAGCCGGACCGCCCGCCGAGTTGTTGAAGCCGTCCCAGCGCTTGACGACGTTGCCGTTCATGTCGATGACGAGCACGGCTGGCGTGCCCAGTGGCGACAGCACCGTGAACCCGTTCCACGCGCGCTCCGGGTCGTAGATTGTCGTCCCCGTGGGATACACCGTCTGTGCCGACGGTCCGGACGAAAGCACCAATGCCGCGATGGCGGCACATACCGGCATCAGTCGTGTCATACAGGCCCGGAGGCTACTACATCGGCGGCGACGCGCTTCCGTCAAAAATCAGGCAATACACGAACGATCCGCGCACGAGGCGCGAGTCGGGCCGTAAAATTCGCGCAGAGGGAGCGCGTACATGACAGCTCGCATTGTCCTGACCGTCGCGGCGACTCTGGTGGCGATCGCGGCATCGATGCAACTGACAGGGCTGCCACGCCACGTCAATGCCCAGACCGGCCGCGACAAAGCCTGGGCCGGGCGCACCCTGTGGGGCGATCCCGACCTGCAGGGCGAATGGACGGCTGAAGGGGAGTACGGGGTGCCGTTCGAGCGGCCGCCGCAGTTCGGCACGCGGCAGTTCCTCACCGACGAGGAACATGCGAAGCGGCTCGAGGATGTCCGCATTCGCGACCAGCGCGATCTGGCGCCGGTGGACGTCCTCTCAGGAAAGGTGGACGCGCCGAATGCGCCGATCCCGCACTGGCGCGAGTACAACACGACCTCCCGTCGCACCTCGCTGGTGATCGATCCTCCCAACGGACGGCTGCCGCCGCGAACGCCGACCGCCAGGCCGGTTCCTGTCCAGCGCTGCGGCAGCCTGCAGCGCGGCGAGCCGTGCGACAGCTACGAGGATTATGGGCTCGGCGTCCGGTGCATCGTGCACGGCGGAGGCTTTCCCGACGCGATGTTTCCAGCCGTCTACAACGCCAACTTCCGCGTCGTCCAGACGCCGGGTGCGGTTGCGATCGTCTACGAGCTGATTCACGACACCCGTGTGATTCCGATCGACTCGTCCGCACCGCGACAGCCGCTGCTCTCACCGGCGATCCGGATGTACCTGGGTGCCGCGCGTGGACACTGGGAAGGAACAACGCTGGTTGTGGAGACAACCAATCTGAAGGCGAACACCCGCGGGTCGTCGCCCGGACTGCGGCTGATCGAACGCTTCACCCGCACGACGCAGGATACGATTCAGTACCGGGTCACCTTCGACGATCCCGCCACGTGGACGGCGCCCTGGACCGCGGCGCTCGACCTGAAGGCGCGGCGGGATGATGCAGGCGTGTTCGAGTACGCGTGCCACGAGGGGAATTACGGTATGCGGTACATGCTGGCGGCGTCGCGTCTGCAGGATCGCCCTGCGGCGAGCGACGCGCCCGCGCGGAAACCCTGACCTGCGAGGCCGACCGCAGCTTGCAGCGGATCGCGTGGCCTCTCATCCGACGCCATCGCGCGTCCGCTCGGATGGAATTTCAAATATGACGACGCGTATCCCGACTCTTCTTCTTGCCGCACTGTTGGGTCTGCCTGCGTTCAGCCCGGCCCAGTGGATCCACTATCCGACAGCAGGTGTGCCGACGAAGGCGGACGGCACCCGGGACCTTGCTGCGCCTGCACCACGTCTCGCTGATGGGAAGCCGGACTTCTCGGGAATCTGGCACACGGCGCGGATCATTCCGTGCGATGAGACGCTCAGCCGCTTCCTTCCGTGCGGCAGCGAAATCGGCGGATCACCGCTGGCGCTCAGTCTCGGTCGCGACATGCCGGGCGGACTGCCCTATCAGCCGTGGGCCGCGGCGCTCGTCAAGCAGCGGACGGCGGACCAGGGCGTCGACGACCCGCACGTGCGGTGCCTGCCCGATAATCCCCCGCGCACCTGGGTCATGCCCCATCTGACCAAGGCGGTACACACTCCGAAATTAATGGTGCTGCTCTACGAGGTCAATGCGATGTACCGCCAGATCTTCATCGATGGGCGGCCGTTGCCCGAAGACCCCAACCCCGGGTGGAACGGCTACTCGACAGCGCATTGGGACGCCGACACCCTGGTCGTGCAGACGGCAGGGTTTCGCGACGGACTGTGGGCCGACATGAGCGGGAGTCCTCTGAGCGAGGCGGCGCGTCTCACCGAACGCATCCGTCGCCCGAACTATGGAACGCTCGAGCTGGAAATCACCGTGGATGATCCCCGGGTGTACACAAGGCCCTGGACTGTCACGATGACTCAGAAGCTCGAACTTGACACCGAATTGATCGACGAAATCTGTCTGGAAAACGAAAAGGCGTACCAGCGGATGAAGTCGGTACAGTTAGCGGCCCAGGGTGGCGTCACAGGCCGATGGGCCGCGGGCGGCAATTCGGTCTTCGTCCTGCGTCAGAACGGCACTGCCGTGACCGGTGAAATTCAGGGGTTGCCCGGCGAACCGGTCTTCAAGATCGTCGATGGGACGGTGCGGGGCAATCAGATTCAGTTCTTCGTGCTGCACGACGACGCGACCGATCCCGAAGTCAAGGCAAACGGAGGAAATCCCTTTCACAACACTGCGAAAGGAACGTTCACGGCAGACGAGATCTCGATCTCCGGCTCACGGGAGAACACAACCATCCGCGAATACCGGCTGGTGCTGAAGCGGATCAAGCCGAATTGACGCGTCAGCGGCGCGTCACGTGTCCGCGACCCGCGTTGCCACGTCACGCAGACGCGGGCTGCTGCTCGTACTCCGAGCGATTCAGCCGCTCGAGCACGTCGCGCGTGGGATCGAAGATCCAATTCAGCAGCAGGCCGACGAACAACAGCGCAGAGAACGCCGCCGCCAGCCAGAACGCGTACCTGATGTGACCCATCGCATCGCCAATCGCGCCCATCGCCAGCGGCGCCGCCACGGCCGATACGCAGGTGAAGAACAGGATGACTCCCGCCGCCGCGCCATGCTCGGCCTTCGGCACGCAGCTGATCCCCTTCGAATTGAGCGTCGGATAGATGACCGACATGAACAGTCCGGACAGCGGCAGCAGATAGACCGCCCATTCAGCCCCCATCAGGACGCTGACGGCGAACGACAGCAGGATGGCGCCGCTGAAGAGTGCGGCCACCGCCTGCCACTGAAACCGGGTCAGCACCCAGGCGCCGAGGAAGCGGCCGGCCGCGCGCAGGAGGAAGAAGATCGACAGGCTGTAGGCGACCATCCACGTCGCCGGCGTGCCGGACGGCGCCAGCCATGTGGGCATCCACACGTAGATCGCCGCCTCGACTGCCACATAGAGGAAGATGCCGGTCGAGAATGCCAGGACGTACCAGTTCTTCATCGCCGTCACCGATCCGCTCATGCCGCCACGCGCCGGTGTCGTTCGCGGGGACTGCGGATAATCGATCTGCAGCGCGGTGACGATCAGCAGGACGCAGATGCCGCCGGCAAGCACGTAGAGCCACTGCCACGCAACGCCGGCGCCCAGCAGCCGCGCGAGGACGGCCGGGCCGACAATCGAGCCGATTCCGAAGAAGCCTTCGGCCGTGTTCATGATCGCGGTGTGCTGCGCGGTTGACGTCGAGATGTCGCCGATCAACGCGAGCGCGGCGGTCTTGAACACCGCAATGGCCACGCCCGAGAGCCCCATCAGCAGCGTGAAGAACAGAAAGGTGTTCCCGGCAAGGAAGGCGAACGACGACGCGGCAAAGAGGGTCAGCCCGGCCACCAGAACCGGCCGCCGGCCGAACCGGTCGGCAAGCTGCCCGAGGAAGAGCCCCGCGACCGCAATGCCACCCATCGTCGCGTATTGAAACGCGCCGGCTGCCGTGAGACTGAGTCCGAACGTTCGGATCACTTCGGGAATGATCAGCCCGACCGAGTCGGTGGTCATCGCGAACATCGCGAACATCACGTAGGTCAGGCCTTTGATTGCCGTCATGTTGTCCACACGAGAGTCGCCGACGGTCCGCCAGGCGGTGTGGCGACGATCGACGCTCGCATTCGGCCCAGATCGACGTCGAGACGGGACGAGTCGGAACCGTTCCGCCATTCGAGGACGAGCTGGTCCGGTGCGGGCGACGACACCTGCGACGTGCCGCCGAACGAAGGATGACTGTTGCGAAATCGCAGAAGCTGACAGAGCGCCTGGACCACGGGCCGCTCCATTGCGCGCGCCACTTCGTCATCCACGTAGTAGTGGCGGTTGATGTCGCGGCCGACACCCGTGCGCCGCAGCAGTTCCATGTCGTTGCCGCCGGCGAGTAGTCCCACGTAGTAGATCTGCGGGATGCCGGGCACGAAGCACTGCATCGCGCGCGCGACGAGATACTCGTCATCGCGCCGGCCGAGCGCGTCATAGAAGGTGCAATTGATCTGGTGCGCGTCCACGTTGGCAGCGGCAGTGCCGCTCGCCTGACGGCTCTCGCCCCGGCTGCGCCCGTGAATGGTCGCGACCAGCGCGTGAATGTCCTGCCGTGGAAGGAGCCCCGGACCAGGCCGGCGCGGGTCGGCGTCCACGTCGTGCACGCCGATCCCGTCGTGCGTGTCCAGTACGGTCATGGCATTGCGCGGGCGAATCTCGAGCCAGCGACACAGGTGCGTCACGTCACGTGCGGAAAGCGCGTGCAGCACCAGCGGCGGCAACGCGAAGTCGTAAACCCAGTCCACCTGGCATGCCACGTCGATCTGATCCTGGTGGTGTCCGTGGACTTCGACCAGCACGTCCATGCCACGGGCATGGGCCTGAGCGGTGATGTCGGCAATCAGCGCGAACGTCTCCGGAATCATGAAGCAGCTCGTGCCGGCCCGCTTCACCGCGAAGCCGACCGCGTCGAGCCGGATCGCCTTGATGCCGGCCGCATGCAACCGGTCCAGGACGCTCTCGAGATATCGACGTCCTTCCGGGTGATGGACATCGATGTCAATCTGCTCGCTGGTGAACGTCGTCCACAGCAGCACGTCATCGCCGTGCGCCGTCCGGTATTTCGTGAACGGCGGGTGCGGCCGCGGCGTGTGCAGCGCGAGCAGATCCGATTCGCGCGCACCGTCGCCGAACACGCGATCGTAGGTGAGAAACATGCCGGCATACGGTGACGCGGCGCCGCGCTGATCGAAGTCCATGAACTGCGGAGAGCGGCTCGACACGTGATTGACGATCATGTCGGCCATCACCTCGGTCTCCGCCGCCAGCGCCGCCACGTCGTCCCACGAACCCAACCGTGGATCGACCTGTGTGTGATCGATCGGATCGAACCCGGCGTCGGCGCCGTCGATCGGGTGGAAGAACGGCAGCACATGGACACCGCCGAACAGACCCTGCAGCGGTCCCGCGAGCAGCTGCTGAAGCCCGCGAAACGTCCCGCCGGACAGGCGATCGACGTAGGCGATGAGCTGCGCCTGGTTCTTCATGCGCGCCACAACGGTGTCAGTTCCGCTGGCGCGAGGTCTCGATCAGCCCGAGGATGCCGCCGACGATCGACGACTCGGCGCAGCCCGGCTGCAGCCGCGATGACAACACCTCGAACGTGTACTTGCCGAACGAGGCGTCGTCCGGAATGTAGCCGGAGCGTGCCGAGCCATTGGTCAGGGTGGCCATCATCGTGGCTTTGTCGGGCGACTCGCGCTTGAGCCGCTGCGCAATCGCGGTAAACACCTCGGCATTCACGGCGCCGATCATGACGTCGCCAATCCGCAGCAGCCCGAGGCGGATCTCCACCGGGCTGCCCTCCTTGTAGGTGCCCTCGAACCCCGCACGTCCCTGATTGGTCCGCTCGCGTCCGGGGCAGGTGACCGTCGAGTAGCTGCCGTCGAGAGAAACCGCGGTTTCAGTGCGATCGACGCCGCGCATCACGTGCAACACCTCTTCGCCGAGGAACTGCCCCATCGACAGGACCATCTGCCGCTGCTGATTCATCAACCGCGCAACCCTCGGGTCATCCCTGTTCAGGCCTTCGCCGCCGGGCGGCATGGCGTTGCTGATGTCGATGCCGCGGCTGGCGTACTCCTTCGTGCGGATGTCACGGAGGTCGTAGGTCTGCTGGTAATAGATCGGATTCTGGTCGCCTGCCGCGCCGCTCGACCAGACGGCAACGATGCGGCCGTCGTACGAGTCCTCGACGTAGGTCGACGCCGCCCCGGGGATGTCGGCGCTGACCTGATCGAGCTGGCCGGTGATCACGGCATGAACCGCATAGTTGTAGTAGACGGCGATCGGCACGCCGGCGAGCGTGTCGAACCTGAGCACCGCGACCGTCTTGTCGGTCGGTCCCTCGCGGTTCGGTCCCTCCCACCACCGACGGGTCTGCGGATCGATGATCTGGCGGTTGACGTTGATGTACGACTCTCCCGTTCCATATCCCACTCTGGCGGGCGTCAGTCTCTGCCTGGCGAGACGAACCGATTCGACGATCTTCTGCTCGTAGTCGGGACCGCGCTGTCCGCCGGCACTGTGCGTATGCGTCGCGGTCAGCAGCACGTTGGCCGTCGGGATCCCCAGCTCCTTCTCGATTCGCCCCGTCACCGCCTGCCACAGCGCCGTCGGGATCGCTCCGGTATCCACCGTCACGAGCGCTGCGGTGGACGTGCCGCTCTCGAGAACAATCGCGCGTGCATACAGGCGATCGAGAATGCCTCGGCTGTTCTTCGGAAGCTCACCCGGCGACGGTGTGACATCGATTCGTGCCGCGCCGACGCGCAATGCCGCCGCGCCCGGCGTCTGGGCGGCTGCTGCCGGTGCCATCGCGGTTACAAGCAGAAGCGTGGCGAATACGGCGGTGAACGGGTGCACGGTGTATCGCATTCTCCCTGGGACTATATCTCCACAGCCCCCGGCATCCGTGAATCTGCTTGCACCGTCTGTACGGCACCATTTACGATCCCTCCGGCCGAGTCGTCGCCATCGTGCCAAAGGAACGCCGCTAAGGCGTTCCGGAAAACCAGGGAGCGTCAGCACCCATGCACTCACGTCGAAGACAGGCGTTTTTCGGGTGGACCGCTGCAGCCGGTCTTGTCGGCTTCGCCACCGCCTACGCCGCCGCAGCCCCTCAGGTATCCGCACCCGCAGCCACGGACATCAGCATCGCGAGTGACGTGTGCACCAGCGCGAAGGTCGGCAGCGAGGTACCCGTCGACCGGATCGGCGAGCCGGTGCGCCGTGTGACGCTGGCAGCGCCCGCCTGGACTGCCGCCACGGCCACCAGCCCTGGTTACTGCCGGGTCGACGGCGTGATCGAGCCAGTCGATAGTGCCCCAACGGCGCGTCCGATCAACTTTGCCGTGGTGCTGCCCGCACAGTGGAGCCGCCGCGCGGCGCAGCTCGGCGGCGGCGGCATGAACGGGACGATTCCGAACCTGACCGGCGGCGCCGGCCCCGGCGCGCCATCACTGCTCGCCCGCGGCTTCGTGACCTACGGCAGCGACTCCGGACATCAGGCCGGGTTCGGTCGCGGCGGTGGTCGTGCCGGCGCACCACGTGCCGGCGGACCGGGACCAGCCGGGGACGACTGGGCACTCAACGAGGAAGCGATCGCCAATCTCGGCTACATGCAGATGAAGAAGACGCATGACGCCGCGTTCGTGATCATCGAACGTCTCTACGGCGCCCGTCCTCAATTCAACTACTACATCGGATCGTCGCAGGGAGGTCGCGAAGCGCTGACCGTCGCGCAGCGTTACCCGGGAGATTACGACGGCATCGCCGCGAACGTGCCGATCGTCGGCTTCTCCACGCTGATGCTCGCCCCGGAGCTGATTCGCATCAAGGAGAAGCCGCTCGCCAACTGGGTCACCGCGGCGAAGGTCAACGCCATTCGCGGCGAGTTCATGCGCCAGTGCGACACGCTCGACGGCCTTGCCGACGGCATCATCAACAACTACATGGCGTGCCGCGCGATCTTCGACGTCACCCAGGGCAAGCGCGGGCGTCACCCGTGGGCGGCGAAGCGCTGCCCCGGCAATGTCGATCCGAATCCGGCCGACACCACGGCCAATGCCTGTCTCACCGACGGGCAGATCGCGACGCTCGAGTTCACCTACTCCCGCTACGCCTTCGCCACGCCGCTCGCACACGGCGCGAAGACATTCGGGATGTGGGTGCCGAACACCGATCCATCCGGCAGCGGCCTCATCGCAACCGCCCGTTTCAAGGGACAGGAAGGCGCCGCCGAGACCGCCCCGAATCACTCGCACCTCGGCGTGCTCGGCGTCACCGGCTTTCTCATGAAGAACGTGACGGCCAACCCGCTCGACTACGTCGAAGGCGGCGCACTCAACCGGCGCCGCGAGGAGCTCTCGCGCATCCTCGATTCGACGAATCCCGACCTGCGTGCGTTCGAGAAGCGCGGCGGCAAGATGATCGTCACGATCGGCACCAACGACACGCTGGCTTCGCCAGGCGCGCAGCTCGATTACTACGAGGCCGTGCTGGACAAGATGGGGCGCCGTACCGTCGATCGGTTCGCGCGCCTGTTCGTCATGCCGCAGGCCGGCCACGGCCTCAGCGGCACGAGCTACAACGTCGACGGCACCGGGAAAACGATCACGTCCGCACCGATACCGAATCAGTATGATCGGAACGCGCTGCTGTTCGACTGGGTGGAACGTGGGACCGCACCGCCCATGTCGGTGGTGGTCACCGCGGGCGAGCGCAGCCTGCCGCTCTGTTCATATCCGTCGTATCCGCGCTACGTGAGCGGGCCGGCCAATGCGGCCACGTCATATCGTTGTTCGCAGTAACGCTGCACTCGCATCTGTCATCGAGGAGACGTGAACATGGCTAGACGAGGAACACGGCCGACTTCCCTGTCGGCAGTGATCTGTGGCTTGGTCCTGTGCGCAGCCACCCTGATCGCCCAGACGCCGGCAACGGCACCCTTTCCCAAGGCACCAGAAGGGTTCGACGTCCGCAGGCCAGGCATTGAGGCGGGACGCGTGGAGCGCATCGAGTACGACTCGAAGGTCACTGGCAACAAGCGTCCGGCGGTGGTCTACCTGCCGCCGGGCTATTCGTCAGCGCGCCGGTATCCGGTGCTCTACCTGCTGCACGGTATCGGTGGCAACGAGAACCACTGGACGCAGTTCGGCAGAGCCGACGCCATCCTCGACAACCTGATCGCCGACAACAAGGCACTGCCGATGATCATCGTCATGCCGAACGGCCGCGCCTCCAATGAGCCGTCGACGATGTTCGGCGGACGGGGTGGACGTGGGGGTGGCCGAGGGGCTGATGCGGCGGCTGCGGCGCCGGCGGGTGCACAGCCGGCAGCGGCGTCCGCCACCGGTGCGGCGCCTCAGGGCGCAGCCCAGGCGGGAGCCGCCGCGCCAGCCGCTGGCGGCCGCGGTGGACGCGGAGGCGCCGGGATGGGCGTGGAGTTCACGGCCTACGCCGCGTTCGAGAAGGAGTTGATTGGCGATCTCGTTCCGTTCATCGAATCGCGCTACTCGGTACAGGCCGACCGGGAGCATCGAGCGCTGGCGGGGCTGTCGATGGGCGGTGGACAGTCGCTGAATTTCGGCCTCGCGAACCTGAACACGTTCGCGTGGGTTGGCGGCTTCTCGTCGGCGCCGAACACCCAGCAGCCGGCACAGCTGGTTCCCGATCCCGCGGCGGCGAGGACGCAGCTCAAGCTGCTGTGGGTCTCGTGCGGCGACAAGGATTCCCTCTTCAATATCAGCGAGGGTGTGCACAAGTATCTCGACGAGCAGAAGGTGCCGCACATCTGGCACATCGACGTCGGAGGCGCGCACGACTTCCCCGTCTGGAAGAACGATCTCTACCACCTCTCTACGCTGTTGTTCAGATGACGCCGGGCAGCAGGTCTCCGATAACGGTCAACGTGTCCAGAGCCGTCATCGCCGCTGCCTTGCTGCTCACGGCGACGCCGCTCGTAGAGGCCCAGCCGGGTGTGCTGACGCCTCAGCAGCTGATCGAATACACCCCGGAGTGGAAGGGCGAGCGGTTTCCCGACGGCCGGCCGAAGGTGCCGGATGCAATCCTCGACCGGATGAAGGACGTGACGCTCGAGGAAGCATGGGCGGTCGTCACCGGCGCCGGCTTTTCGCATCAGTACGACGACAACTGGGTGTCGATTCACCCGGACAAAGTCCTCGTCGGCCGCGCGCTCACCTCGCAGTGGCTGCCGGGCCGGCCCGACATCCTGCGTGTGATCGAAGCCAAGGGCCGGCAGGCCGGTCGCGTCGGCGGGACCAACGCGTGGCCTGTGGATATGCTCCAGCCGCGCGACGTCTACGTGTCCGACCATTTCGGGCTCAAGGAGAACGGCGCCTCGGTCGGCGACAACGTCGGAAGCGCGATCTACGCGAAGTCCGGCAACGGGATCGTGTACGACGGCGCCGTCCGCGATATCAACGGGCTTCGGGAGTTGGAGCATTTCACGTCGTTTGTCCGCTCCTACGATCCCTCGCACCATATCGGCAACGCGAGCGCCGGGGCGCGTCTCAACTCGACGATGATCGGTATCAACGTGCCCATTCGAATCGGCGGCGCGTTCGTCATGCCTGGCGATGTCGTGCTCGGCCGGGACGGCGGTGTGATCTTCATCCCGCCGCAGCTCGCCGAGCAGGTCGTGCGCACGTCGGAGATCACCCGGCTGCGCGATGACTTCGGACACGCCCGGCTGCGCGCCGGCACTTACACCGCCGGCCAGATCGACGGCCGTTGGACCGACGCCATCGAGGCGGACTTCACGCAGTGGCTGCGGCAGAACATCGACCGCCTGCCGGTGGCGCGCCCACAGATCGAGGAGATCCTGAAGCAGCGGTAACGCGCCGGGCCTCCGAGGTGCCGCAGATTCGAGGAGCCATGATTGCCAGCCACCAGGCGCTCGCGGCCGTCGCTGTCGCCGTGGTGTTCGCGGCCACGTCCTCGTGTGCGCGCCTGCCGCCTTCGCTCGCATCGCAAACCGTCCCCACGGCACCGCGGTCCGCCAACCTCGATCAGCGGTACGTGACCGACGTGCAGCCGCTGCTGAAGACCTACTGCCACTCCTGTCATGGGGGCTCTTCGCCGGCAGCACGGCTGGATCTGACTGCGTTCGACACGACCGGGAGAGTTATTTCGGCATTCGACGTCTGGGAGCGCCTGCACGGACGTCTGGACCGTCGCGAGATGCCGCCGCGCAGCGCCGCACAGCCGACAGACGCTGAGCGGCGGACGATCACCGATTGGTTCGCTGCGCTGCGAGCGCACGAAGCCGAGCGCAATGCCGGGGACCCCGGCGTCGTACTGGCGCGCCGACTGAGCAACGCGGAATACAACTACACGGTTCAGGACCTGACAGGTGTCGACATCGCGCCGACGAAGGCGTTCCCGGTCGATCCCGCCAACGAAGCGGGCTTCGACAACTCCGGCGAAACGCTCGCCATCTCACCCGCGCTGCTGACGAAGTACATCGACGCCGCCCGCAACGTCGCCAACCACATCGTCTTTCAGCCACACGGCTTCTCCTTTGCGCCGTACGAGGTGCTGACGGAAACCGATCGCGATCGCTTCGTCGTGAACCGGATCATGGACTTCTACCGCCGGCAGCGCACCGATCTCGCCGGCTACTTCTTTGCGTTGTGGCGCTACGAGAACCGTTCGGCGCTGGACCTGAAGGGCGCATCGCTCGCGTCGATTGCCACCGCCGGCGGCGTGTCGCTGCCGTACCTGCAGCGGCTGCAGCAGCTGCTGCACGATCGCAAAGGCGCGTTCGGGCCAATCGCCGGGATGCAGCGGCGGTGGGACGAACTACCTGCAGCCTCCACACGTCCCAGCGAAGCGACGGTGCGCGCCGCCACCGAAGCGCTTCGTGACTACGTCATCGGTTACCGGAAGAAGCTCGCGTGGACGTTCGACGTCCCGCGGGCCAGGCCACTGCACATCGCCTCGGAGATCACGGCGATGCACGTCAACCGGCAGGAGGTCCTGCATCGCCGGCGGCTCAACCCGCACGTGCTCCTCGCCGCGGAGACGGCCGATCCGACAGCGAAGGGATATGACGCAGACCTCGTCGTCCCGTCGGAGCCCGCGGCGCGGGCCGCGGCCGTCGCGTCGCTGGAAAAGTTCTGCGACGTCATTCCCGATGCGTTCCTGGTGACCGAGCGAACCTCGCCATGGCTGGCGAAGAATCAGACCGGCCGCCTGCTCAGCGCCGGCTTCCACAGCGCGATGGGGTACTTCCGCGACGACGGACCTCTCTACGAGCTGCTGCTGGACGATGGCGGCCGGCGCGAGCTCGATGGGCTGTGGCGCGAGCTCGATGTCATCAGCAATGCGCCGGCGCGCCAGCTCGCAGGATTCGTCTGGTTCGAGCGGACCGACACGAACTTCATGCTGTCGCCGGAGTTCAATCATCTTCGCGCCGAGGACCTCGACCTCGCGAGCGACGTGAAGTTCGGCGAGCTGCGGCGGCTCTATGAAGCCAAGGTTGCTGCCAGCGGCGCCACCGCCGAGACGCGGCGGATGACACAGCAGTACTTCGACGAGCTCGGCGCCGCGATTCGCGCGACCGCGCAGGCGCGCGCCGCGGCGGAACCGCCTCACCTCGAGCATCTGGTCGCCTTCGCCGAACGTGCGTACCGTCGCCCGATCGAGGCCGCCGAACGTGACGCCGTGCTGGCCTTCTATCGCCAGCTGCGGCAGAGCGGCCTCGGACACGAAGACGCCGTCCGCGACACGCTCGCCAGCGTCCTGGTTTCTCCCCACGTTCTCTACCGCGTGGACGTCGTACGCACGGCTGCGCAGTCGCGCATCGGCGATCATGCGGTCGCGCCGCTCACCAGCGACTCGCTGGCGAACCGCCTCAGCTACTTCCTCTGGTCCAGCATGCCGGACGCGGAACTGATGGCCCGCGCCGCGGCGGGCGATCTGCATCGTCCCGAGATCCTTCGTGCGCAGGTCCGTCGCATGCTGCGGGACGGCCGCGTCAGCCGCCTCGCCACCGAGTTCGGCGCCAACTGGCTCGGCGTGCGCCGCTTCGAGGAATACAACAGCGTCGATCGCGAGCGCTTCCCCGCGTTCACCAACGATCTCCGACGCGCATTCTTCGAGGAGCCCGTGCGGTTCCTCACGGCGCTGATCCGTGAGAACCGCCCGGTCACCGATCTGCTCTTCGGCGATTACACGTACGTCAACCGGCCGCTCGCATCGCACTACGGGATGCCGCAGCCGGACGGCGATGCGGAGCGCTGGGTGCGCGTGGACAAGGCGGGCGGGTATCAGCGCGGCGGCCTGCTGCCGATGGCCGCGTTCCTGACCCAGTCCTCACCGGGGCAGCGAACGAGCCCGGTGAAGCGCGGCTACTGGGTCGCGCGCAACGTACTCGGGCAGCACATCCCCGCACCGCCGCCGGACGTGCCAGCCATCCCCTCGGACGAAGCGGATCTCGGCAGCCTGACGCTGGCGCAGACGATGGCGCGCCACCGGGCCGACCCGAACTGCGCATCGTGCCATGCGACGTTCGACTTCTTCGGGCTGGCGTTCGAAGGCTACGGTCCGGTCGGTGAGCGGCGTGAACGTGATCTCGGCGGCCGCACGGTTGATCCGGCTACCGAGTTTCCGGACGGTGTCCGCAGATCAGGGGTCGCGGGCATTCTGGAGTACGTCCGCGCCAGCCGGCAGCAGGATTTCGTGGACAACCTGTCGCGGCGGCTGGTGAGCTACGGGCTCGGGCGCGGGGTGATCCCATCGGATCGCAGGCTGCTCGATCAGATGCAGGCCGCTCTGCGCGCCAACGGCTATCGGTTCAGCGGCCTCGTCGAGACGCTCGTCACGAGCCCGCAGTTCCTCATGAAGCGAGTGCCATGACCACCATACTGAAGGCCGCACAGTCGCGCCGTACGTTTCTCCGCGGCGCCGGCGTCACCATGCTCCTCCCGTGGCTGGAATCGATCCCGGCGTGGGGCGGCACGGCCGCGCAGGGCCGCGGGACGCTGCTTCCCAAGCGCCTTGCCGTCATCTTCATGGCCAACGGCATCAACCCGAACAACTGGTGGGCGAAAGGATCCGGCGAGTCGATGGAGCTCGGACCGTCGCTCGAGCCGCTGCTCCCCTTCCGCCAGCGGCTGAACTTCATCGGCGGCCTCTTCAATGAGGCGGCGACGAACGTCGGCATCCACCCTGGCCAGACTGGCAACCTGCTGTCGGGTGCGCGGCTGACGAGGGGGCCCGAGATTCGCGGCGGGATCAGCTTCGACCAGGTGCTCGCAAATCGTCTGGGCGAATCGTCGGTGCAGCCAAGCCTCGTGCTCGGGTGCGAGCAGCCGACGACCGGCTACCACGAGACCAACTTCTCGATGGCGTACGGGTCGCACATCTCCTGGGCGAGCGCCACGTCGCCGGTGCCGATGGAGGTGTATCCGTCGCTTGCCTTCGATTCGCTGTTCGAAAACCGGGGCGCGCAGCGTACGCGAAGCATCCTCGATCGCGTCATGGAGCAGGCGGCCGATCTCCGCCGGCAGGCCAGCACGTCGGATCAGAAGAAGCTGGACGAGTACCTGACGAGCGTGCGCGAGATCGAGCGCCGCATCGACAGGGTACGCGAGTCGGCCAACCAGGCCGGCGAGGGAACGCGCCCGGGGCAGCCTGGCTTCACGCTGCAGCGGCCGGACAACGGTCTGCCGCAGGACATCCGCGAGCACATGCGCCTGATGGCTGACATCCTGGCGCTCGCCTTCCAGACGAACAAGACTTCGGTCGCGACGCTGCTCCTCTGCCGCGACATCTCAGGCATGTTCTATCCCTTCCTGCCTGTCACGGAGGCGCATCACCTGCTCTCCCACAACGACACGTCGAAGGAGTTCACGCTCGTCAACCAGTACTACACGGGGCAGCTGGCGTACCTGGCGCAGCGTCTGCAGTCGATGGCCGAAGGCGATGGCACCGTGCTCGACAACTCGTGCCTGCTGTTCATGTCCAACATGTGGTCGGGCAGCCGCCACGACAGCACCAGGGTCCCCGTGCTCACGCTCGGCAATCTTGGCGGCACGCTGCAGTCCGGCCGCGTGCTCGACTACTACGACCGCCCCGCCGACACGCGGCGGCTGTGCAGCCTGTATCTGTCGCTGATGGATCGCATGGGCGTCGAGCTGCCGTCGTTCGGCGACGCGGACGAACGTCTCGCCGGCATCTGAACCTCACGCCTGAATTCAGAATTCAGAATTCTGAATTCAGGTGCGGAATAGGATCACCTTCGCAACGTTCCTGTCAGTCCCTCCGGCGAGCAGTTGAACGGTTCGATCGTCAGGTCGGACGGTGCGTACTCCAGCGTGGCGCGGGGAAACGGCTTCGTGAAGTACTCCGGGTCTTCCAGATCAATCTCCACGACGAGCCGCTGGCGAGCGGCATCAAGAGACAGCCGCTCGACCGACGTCAGCTTGTCCGAGTGCAGCAGCCCCCTGGTCGGCTGCCCTGGCTGTTCCACGTACTGGTTCAAGACGCCCCTCGAGTAGTTCGCCGTCTCGATCACGAGCGTGCTGCCTTCCCATCGCCCGATCGAGTGGCCGAGCGAACGGCGCGGACCTGACGCCGGATGCGTCTTCATGTTCATGTCAATGACGCGGCGCACGTCCATCCACTCGTGCCGGAGCACGACATTCTGCCCCTCACGGACGATCTGGAGCGGAGTGCCAGGCGCGCCCCAGACACGTCTGATCGCGACGGGGTCGCAGCGGAACGTCGGATCGTCCTTGAACGGGTCGTAGGCCGCCACCGCCTTCTGACCGGCGGGTGTCAGCAGCTGCATCATCGGCTGTGGGCCGCTCGTGCTGCGGTTCGGGATCGGCGCCAGCAGCCACGTGCCGAAGATGTCCTTGCGTGGAGCGTGGGCGGTCGCCGCCGGGCGCCCCGCCCCGCGGGGTCCGTTCACACTCAGCGCGGGGCCCCCGGAGAACTGGATCGTGTCGAAGAAGCACATGTACTGGCTGTGCCGCGAGAGCGACCCGGTCACGCGCACCTTCGTGCCCGCCCTGAACATGTCGGGTCTGATCCCGTTCCTGGTGAGCTGCGTCACGCCGTGCGACTCGCACACGTACTCTCGCGTCCTGCCGTTCTCGTCGGTCGCGGCGATATGGACGTAGCTGTGCGGGTTGCGGGCCTCGTACTCGGTGACCGTGCCCGAAATGTCCGCCGGTTTGCTCGAGTCGAAATGCGGCGCGAAGCTGTGATGCGCCGACGCACCGGGCGCGAGGATGGCGCAGAGGATGACGATACCCGACAGTGTTCGAACCCGCATTGGGCCCTCCGACGTGAGTATACGGTCAGTCCCCGGTCGGTACGGTTGCGAACTCGAACGTGGTCAGCTGCTGGTTCGCGAGGCCGCTCAGCGAGACTCGGGCGCGCGATTTCGCAGCCCGTCGGCAAACATCCAGCGCAGGACCTCTGGCAGCAGCGCGCCGAGATGCGCGTCGGAATGCGCGCCGTCGCCCCATTCGTGCCTGACGTCGTAGCGCGGCCCGCCGTCCTTGCGCGTATCCGCAGTACGGTTGGCGAACTCGAAGGCTTTGAGCATCTGCTGGTTCGCGAGGAACCAGTTTCCCCAGTTGTTGTCCAGGTCGTTCGACCCGTCCTGCAGGAAGACGCGGAGCGGCTTGATCGGCATCCGTCGAATCCACGTCGGGTAGATCTCGCCGCCCGACTTCGCTGGCTGGTCGGCGGTCGCGGCCCGGTAGCCGATCGACACATAGCTGCCGATGCCGCTGATGACGTTGCGGAACGCGTCGGGCCGATGCCACGCGACGGTGAACGCGCAGATGGCGCCGCTGCTCGTGCCGCCAATCGCACGGCCTGCCGGATCGGCGGTCAATCGGTACTTCCTGCCGATCTCCGGCAGCAGCTCGTCGATGAGAAAGCGCGCGTAGGTATCGTCGACGGCGTCGTATTCCTGCGCGCGGTTGTTCGGGTTGCCGGTCCCGACGTTGTCGGGAAACACGTCGCCGCGCTGTCCCGGCGTGATGAAGACGCCGATCGTGACGGGAATGTCCTTGCGGAAGACGAGGTTCTCGATCACCTGCGGCACGCGCAGAGCCCCGGTCGGGTTGATCGCGCGGGCGCCGTCCTGAAACACCAGCACGTTCGCCGGAGTCTCGCCCGTGTACTGGGCCGGCACGTAGATCCAGTACCGGCGCACGGTGTTCGCGATGATCTGACTGCGGAACTCGAACGGGCCTTCGAGCCGTCCCTTCGGCACCCCGTCCTGCGGCAGCGAATCCGGCGTCAGCGGGTAGTCGCCGGGCTTGCGGATCGCGGTCTGTGCGGACGCGGCCGACGCCACGGTGGTTGCGGCACACAGCAAAATGAGGACGAGAACCACGAAACGACGTTGCATGCGGTGAACTCCTCGTGGATTGCGCTGGCTATGATATGTCGGGCGCTCGCGAAAGGATCCTCATGCCGCGACGCCGGGAAAGGCTACGAACATGAGACATGCAATGGTCGCCGCCGTCGCCATCCTCTCCATCACTGCGTTCACGGCCGCGCTGCCCGTGGGCGCGCCGGCACAGGGTGGCTGGACAACGCTCTTCGACGGGAAGAGTCTGAACGGCTGGAATCGTGTCGGTGACGCCAACTGGGAGATCGTCGAAGGGGCTGTACAGGCGACAAAGGGAAGCACGTCGTTTCTGGTCACGTCGGGGTCTTACGACAATTTCCAGATCACTCTCGAGTTCTGGGCCAGCGACGACGCGAACAGCGGCGTGTTCATCCGCTGCCAGGATCCAAAGGACATCACGGCGACGAACGCCTATGAAGTGAACATCTACGACAAGCGCCCGGATCCCGCCTATCGCACCGGCGCGATCGTCGACGTGGCAAAGCCGATGGTGAACCTGAACGCCGGCGGGCGCTGGAACACCCTCGACATTACCGCGCACGGGACGAAGCTGATCGTCATCATGAACGGTATGAAAACGGTCGACGTCGATCACAAGGGCCACATGCGCGGGCCGATCGCGCTGCAATACGGAGCCGGAACAATACGATTCCGCAACGTCAGGATACGCACCCTGTAGGGCGCGGGCTATTCGGACAGCGGCCGGAGATCGTCACCGGCGAACACGAACACCGAGCCGCGCGTCGTGCGGCCGACGATACGTTCCGAATCGGCGCGCCGCAGCCGCAGCGGCTGGCCGAGCAGCGAGCGCACCGTGACGCGTTCGATCCTGCCGCCGTTCCACGACAGGTCGATTTCGAAGCCGCCGCGCGCTCTCAGCCCGGTCACGCGTCCCTTCGGCCACGCCGATGGAAGCGCCGGCAGCAGGCGGATTTCTCCGGCGTCCTCCTGCACCAGCATCTCCGCCATTCCGGACGTGCCTCCGAAGTTGCCGTCGATCTGGAACGGTGGATGCGCGTCGAACAGGTTCGGGTAGGTGCGCTCGGGACCCAGCAGGAACCTCAGGATGTCGTAGGCGCGATTGCCATCACCCAGTCGCGCCCACAGGTTGATTCGCCACGCCGTCGCCCAGCCGGTCGCCTGATCGCCGCGAAGCTCCAGGGAACGCCGGACGGCGGCCGCCAGTCCTGGCGTCCGGCGGGCGTCGATGTCGTGCCCCGGAAACAGGCCGAAGAGATGCGAGACGTGGCGGTGGTCGCGCTCGGGCGCCTGCATATCCCAGTCCTCGAGCCACTCCTGCAGCTGCCCGGCGCTGCCCGTCTGATTGGGGGCCAGCCGCGCGCGCGTCTCGGCCCAGGTCTGCTGAAGGTCGCGATCGACGCCGAGCACGCGGGCGGCTTGTGTCGCGCTGGCGAACAGATCCCTCAGGATCTGCTGATCCATCGTCGGGCCCATCACCAGCGATGCGCCGAAGGGATGCGGGTTCTCGGGCGACAGCGACGGAGAGGTGACGAGCCATCGCCGCGACGGTTCCTCCACCAGTGTGTCCAGGAAGAACTGCGCGGCGCCCTTGAGCGCCGGATAAATGGTGCGGAGGTAGGCGCGATCGCCGGTGTACGCGTAGCGGTCCCACAGCGCCAGCGTGAGCCATGCCCCGCCGGCAGGCCACATCCCCCACTGCGGCCCGTCGATCGGCGCGGTAGCGCGCCAGAGATCCGTGTTGTGATGCGCGACCCAGCCGCCGGCGCCGTACATCGTGCGCGCCGTCCGTGCGCCCGTCACCGTCAGGTCCGACACCATTGCGGTCAGCGGATCCATCGTCTCCGCCAGGTTGGTCGAGAGCGCCGGCCAGTAGTTCATCTGGGTGTTGATGTTGATCGTGTACTTGCTGCCCCACGGCGGCGACATGCTGTCGTTCCAGATCCCCTGCAGGTTCGCGGGCTGTGATCCTGTGCGCGAGCTGGCGATGAGCAGATAGCGTCCGTACTGGAAGTAGAGCGCCGCCAGCCCTGGATCGTCGCCGGCCGCGAATCCGCGCACGCGCTCGTCGGTGGGAGCAGGCGCCGACGGCCCGACCTGGAGCGACACGCGATTGAACAGCCGCTGGTAATCGCGGACGTGCGCGGCGCGCAGCGCGTCGACCGTCTTGCCGGACGCGGACGCGAGCGCCGATGCGACACGCGCGGCTGGATCTGCGCCGACATCGGCATAATTCCTGTAGCTGGTGGCAGCGGCGATGAGCAGCGTGACCGCGTCCGCGCCGCGGACGACGATCGCACCGCCCGAATTCGTACGCGTGCCTCCGGTTGCGACGATGCGGACGCGCGCCTCGAAGCGAAGCGCGCCGGTCATCGGTCGTCCGTCAGCAGTCGCGCCACGACCGTCACCGTTGACGCCGCGCATCACGAGATCGCCATCGCTGGCGTCGATGGAGGCGCGTTGCGGAGTCTGCATCCGCGCCTCGAAAGAGATTTGTCCGGGACGGTCCGCGGTCAGCCGGACGACGATGACCTGGTCGGGGTTGCTGGCGAACACCTCACGCTCGAACGCGACGCCGCTCGACCTGTACGACACGTGTGCCGTCGCCGTACCGAGGTCGAGGTGGCGGCGGTAGTCTTCGGCGGACGCGACCTGCGGAAACGTGAGCGAGAGATCGCCGAGGGTCTGGTACGGCATCTGCGCCAGCGGCTTCGCCATCACCTTCTCGCTCACGAGGGTGGCCGCGTCGCGATATCGGCCGGACGCGAGGAGGCGTCTGACCTCTGGAAGCGCCCCTCTCGCCTCCGGGTTCACCGGGTCGTACGGCCGGCCTGCCCACAACGTGTCTTCGTTGAGCTGCAGCCGTTCGTGGACGACGCCGCCGAA
>DASTBV010000175.1:0-5064 GCA_035711805.1 Vicinamibacterales bacterium | reverse complement strand
CTGCCACGCTGCTGATCTGCTTCCTCCCTGAGATCCTCAGCCTCTTCCCGCCCCTTCTCGGCCGTGACACGGTTCAACTCAGTCAGGGTCTTGTCGTCAGACACGTGGGCCTCTTCCATGTTGACTTCCTATTCGGTCGTCTGGCCGTCGAAATGTTCGCTGTCCGCCTCCGCGTCGTCGCGGGTATGGTGGACAACCCCGTCCCGGTGATTCGGCGGCGCATAGAGCGTATACAGTTTCAGTGGCGTCGTGCCGGTATTGATGACGTTGTGAGTCGCCCCAGCCGGGACGACGACCGCGAAGCCCGCTCGGATCGCCGTCCGAACGCCGTCGAGAATCGCCTCACCCGTGCCCGCTTCGACGCGAAAGAACTGGTCGAGCGTGTGGACTTCGGCCCCGATCTCTTCCTGGGGCTTGAGCGCCATGACGACAAGTTGGCAGTGCTTGGCGGTGTACAGCACGCGCCGAAACTCGTCGTTCTTGACGGCGAGATCCTCGATGTCTTGCACAAAGCCTTTCATCACGACTCCTTTGTGACCACCCGCCGCAACGCGGGTTCAGCATCGTTGCCGTCGAAGCCGATCGGCCCGAACGCATATCGCGCCAACCTCCAGTTGAACCAGGCTGCAGGCGGCAGCTGCACGCACCGGGTGCAGCTGGCCATCGTGTCCGGTGCCAAGCATCTGTTTGAAGAGCCCAGCGCGCGCCGCGACATGCGAGTCGATTTCCCCGACTACGCGACCGCCTGCGCGGTCTCGCTCGCGCCAGCGTTGGCACGAACGGTTAACACAGGGCACGGTGCCCTCCGCAGCACCCGCTCCGCTACGCTTCCCATCACTGCGTGAGACAGGCCGGTGCGGCCGTGGGTCCCCATCACGATCAGATCACACCCTGCACTGCCGGCGTGCTCGATGATGGCCTGTGCAGGCCGTCCGGTGATGACGGCGGTCTTCACCGTCAGTCCCAGCGCGGCGGGTCTCTCCTTCCACGGTGCGAGCTGCCGCTCGGCGCCGGCGATCAGTTCCTGCAGCAGCTCGCCGACATTGGGAACGTAGCCTTCAGCACCCCAGGCGCCCGCGGCGAACGGATCCTCGACGACGTGCACGAGTGTCAACTCGGCGCCAAGCCGACGGGCGAGAGCCGCGGCGTAGCCGAAGGCATGCTCGGCGTGCGGACTGAAGTCCACGGGTATCAGGATTTTCGTGATGTTCGCAGTCATACCCCTTCTCCTATCGTCATGTAACGGACAGCCGTTTCGGCGTCGCGAGCGTGGTAGAGCCAGCCCACCCTGCCAGTCAAGGTGACACCGATGCCGCTCGCATCGACCACAGGGTCGCAGTCCAGTTGGTGGACGGCGTCCTCCCTGACCCGCACGTCGAGATCGCTCA
This sequence comes from Vicinamibacterales bacterium, assembly GCA_035711805.1. Classification (GTDB taxonomy): domain Bacteria; phylum Acidobacteriota; class Vicinamibacteria; order Vicinamibacterales; family UBA2999; genus Gp6-AA40. Next base: position 3,676 of record DASTBV010000175.1, on the reverse strand, counting down.
AGGTTCCAGTACTCATCTCATCGTCCTCGCGCGCGTCGCGACGTGGCGACCTGCCATCCGGGTGTTCGATGTCCACAGGTGGAGCATTCCAGGCAGATCCGTTGCGACTCGAAGTGCAAGAGAAAGTTGTGACCGCGAAGGCCACAGGCCGCTTCGCGCACCCAAATGCGCGCCTCATGCCACGATCGCGGGCCGCTTGCATGAACATGCGGCCCAGAGGGGCCGGCTTCTGCGAACACGGTCCACATGGCAACCTCCTGCGGAGGGGCAACGCAAGCCGAATTCCAGACCGTAGCGTGCGGCGTGCGTCGAATATCGCCGGAGTCCGGCCCGGGGCCGCGCGCGGGGAGACCGGTCTCGGGGAATTCTTCGCGGCGGCCGTGATTTTTCGCGCGCCTGACCAAGGCGCAGATGCAGCGGCTGTGGGGACTCGACGGCTACGTCTGCGACGCGCTCGTCGCCGCCCTTGTCGAAGCACGAGTGCTGCGGCGATCGGCGACCGGACGTTATGTGGCGGTGACGTCCGGCCGTTGACCGGCGGAGCGGATCAGGGGAACGGCGGGAATTCCCACGTACGTCGTGTTCCCCTCGAGCGTCATGAACTTGGTGACCAGGCTCAGTGCGCCAACCTGCGCCCCGGCGCCGATGCGGACGCCGATGTCGATCACGCTGCCGACGCCAATCGTCACGTCATCGCCAATCGTGACGCGTGCAGTCTTCAACAGGCCACCTTCGACCGTGTGCCCGCCCATGTGCACGTCCGCGCCGATCACGACGTTGTCGCCGATGCTGAGCAGGTTGTGGTCGGTGATGGCGAGCGTGTTGATGAAAACGCCGCGGCCAATCCGCGCCCCGTTCCAGCGCAGATAGGCCGTCCAGAGAGGCGTGCCGCGCAGCAGCGTGCCCGCGAACACGCGGACGACGTAAATCGACACGACGTATCGCATCCACCTGAGCAGAGGCGGCTCCAGGCCGGTGAGACGCAACGTGATCTGATCCGGCGACCGCGTCCGGGTGAGCCGATTGACAATCGGAGAAATCAGGACGAGAAATAGTGCAAAGACCGCGTACGACGGCATGATCAGCGCGCTGATGACCAATGGCCGCATGGCGGGGGTCATGTGCGCAACGTCGAGCCACTGCCAGACGACCACCACCGGCAGCGCGGCGAGTCCGCAGACAATGGCTTGCATGACGATGATGGCGACAGCTGTTGGAAGCATGCGGCCGTAACGTATGACGTCGTACGATCCAGCCATTTCACTCTCCGGCGAGGGGCCCGCGGTTGTCCTGGTTCCCGGGATGGACGGTACCGGACAACTCTTCTACAGGCAAGTGCCGCTCCTCGCGCAGTCGCACCGCGTGGCCACGTATGCGCTGCGCGACGAGGCGAGAGACATGGGGACGCTGATCGCCGATCTGGCAACGGTCATCGACGTCGCGGCACCGACAGTCAAGCGCGCGCTCATCGTCGGCGAGTCGTTCGGCGGCGTCCTCGGTTTGAGCTTTGCCCTCGCGCATCCGGACAAGGTGTCCGGACTGGTCATTCTGAATTCGTTCCCGTATTTCGCTCCACGGATCCGGCTCCGGATGGCGATCGCCGGGTTGACGGTGTTGCCGTGGGGCGCGATGCAGCTGGTCCGGCGGCTCACCGCGTTCCGGCTGCATTCGCGTCACACCCACCGCGACGACATGGCGGAGTTCATGAGACGGACGGCGCAGGCGACACGCCGTGGCTACCTGAATCGCCTCCACATACTGCGAACCTACGACGTGCGAGAGGCGCTCGGCGGCCTCAGCGCCCCCGCGCTGTTCGTCGCGGCCGACGAGGATCACCTGGTGCCATCCGTGAAGCAGGCCGAACTGATGGCGAGGCTGACACCTGATGCCAGCGTACGTGTGCTGGTTGGCCACGGTCATATCTGCCTCATCGCTCCAGGGGTTGATCTCGCCGAAGTCATCGCCGACTGGCGGGCTTTCTGAACACTACCGGTTCAGCGACCAATCCACGAACCGGCGCCGGGGGCGCGGCTGGAGCTGACAGAACGTCCGGCGGGATTTGCGGGGCTTCTTGTTCTCGTGGACGACCTGGGCCGAACGGCTCGCTAGCTCTTCTTGCTTCCAACAAGCAGGAGCACCCCGCCAAGCGCGATCGCCCCCACGCCCGCCCACACTGGAACATTGACGGTCTGTCTGTCCTCCACCGACAACTCGATCGGTCCAATCTTGGCTTCGTGAGTTTCCTTCGTGTAGCTGAAACTCCCATACGCCAAACCCAGGACCCCGGCCACGATCAGCACGATTGCCGTAATCTTGACTCCGTTCATCTCGTCTCCGTCCTATGACACAACACTTGGATCCCCCGCACGGACATCACGCGGGGGAGTGCAGTAGGCATCACGGCTCGCTGCATCTGGCGCCTACCCCGTCTGTGACGTTCGTCTTCCGACACGTTCGTCCCGCAGGATGACCGTCACGAGGGAGTCGTTGACCTTCAGGCCATCGCTGTAATCGATGTAGCCGAGCTTCCTGAACCTGCTCATGAACAAGTTCACGCGTGGCCTCGTGGTCCCCACCATTTCCGCGAGCGTCTGTTGAGAAATCCGGGGCGGCACACGATGGGTCTTGTCTGGTGTGCCGTAATGCGCCAACTTCAGCAGCGCTCGCGCCAGCCGCTTCTCGCTGGAATTGAACAACTGATCGACGACGTCTTCTTCGATGCGGATGTTGCGAGCGATCATGTACGCGATGAAACGATCCGAGAACGCGGCCTGTTCATGGAGCAGGCGGAGCATCTGCTCCTTCGGTATGATCAGCACGCTGGCCGCCGTCATGGCGGTGGCCGTTTCGTGGCGAACCGGACGGCCCGCCAATGAACTCTCGCCGAGGAAGGCACCGGTCTCGGGCATCGCGATGACGGCTTCCTGGCCGCTGCCAGATAACACCGAGAGCTTGACGGTCCCGTGCTGAAGGTACATGACGCTGTCGGACGCATCGCCCTGCGAAAAGACAATGTCCCCGGGTTGATACACCGCGATGCGAGTCCCTGCGCCACCGGAACGGAGAAACCCGTCCACGTTGAAGGTGGGCTTCCGTTTCACGATTCGAAGCGTCGTCGGCATGACAGTGCTCGGGTGAAGACTCCTCACGCTGACAAGCATAGAAAGAGCCAGCCCCCGGCGGCCATAATCGGCGGGAAGTTTTCGCGCGTCCTGCGGGATTTTTCCTCTGGGATGGTTGGCAAGATCGCGGCGCAGGGCAGGCAAGGACAGAATCGGCCCGCGGAAGACTGCGCCATTAATCGGCGATTTGCAGCGGCTGCCGAACGTATCGGAATGTCCTCTCGTAGGTCTTCGCTTCAGACTGCAGCGCGACGCCAATGATGTTGAGCAGACTGCCGTCGCGCAGCTGCGTGCAACTGCTGTGTGTCCTGCTGCAGGTTGCCGCCGCCGCCGAGCACCACGCCCACCTGTACGCCGTGCGTGAACGCGGAGCCGCCGTTGTCCCCCTGGAGGAAGCCGCCGTCGGGCGCATGGGTCACGCTGCGGGCGTTCGCGGCCACTGCGTTCCAGTTGGCCGGCACGCTGACGCGCACGAAGTTCGACGGCTGATACGTCCGGTAGGAGTTCGCGGGCGGCTCGACGCGGACCACGCGCGGACTGCTGGTGCCAGCGGG
>DASTBV010000174.1:0-30101 GCA_035711805.1 Vicinamibacterales bacterium | reverse complement strand
TTCGTCTCGCGATACGGCGGGACGCCGTCGTATCGGTCTACGGCGCCAGGGCCCGCGTTATACGCCGCAAGCGCCAGCTGTTCGCTGCCGTACTTGTTCAGGAGCTGACGGAGGTAGGCGGTGCCGCCACGGATGTTTTCTTCGGGGTCGTATGCGTTGATGACGCCGAGCGAGCGCGCGGTGTCGGGCATCAATTGCATGAGGCCCATCGCTCCCTTTGGCGATGTCGCGCGCGGATCGAAGCCGGATTCCACCTGGATCACCGCGCGGACGAGCTCAGGACGCAGCAACTGCTTTTGCGAGTGTTCCTGGACCAGCTCTTCGAACATCTCCGCGTTGCGCGGCAGCCCCTCCGTCGTCGTCCGGTACGCAGGCGCGCCGGGCACCTGAAAGACTCGAGTCGGGCGATCCAGGCGTTTGCTGGAAAGCACGGTCGTACCGTTCGCGTCGCGGGCGATGAAAATCTGTGCAGCAGAGGTCGAGGGGAAGATCGCAGCGGCGAAGCTCGCGAGCAACAGCGATCGGATGATGGATGACATTCCGTGCGAATTCGAGCTTCCGGGCGCACTTCGAGCGTGCGCGCGTGGAAGCTCTGCACGGAGTTATCGGTATCTGGATCGGCGGACCGTAGAGTCCGGCTTCAGCCGGATTGACCGGTGTGCCGACAGCGGCCGCCGCCGCTGCCGGTCACTGCGATCCGCCCGCTAGCGGCAGGCGGGATGCTGACAATCGCACCGGAGCTCGATCTTGTCTCCGGCCTGTTTGCAATGCTCGCTGCAGTACTTTCCGTGGGGTCCGTGTGGTTCGACGATGCATTCACAGGAGGGGTGCGCACACTTCGCTGCTGATGCGGCCATTGGATAATCCTTCCCGCTGTCCGCCTTCGCGAGATCGCGTCGGCGGGACGAGTCCCCGTAGGCGCAATCTACGCTTCCGCGACGCCGCGCACAAGCCCGGCCGCAATCGACCATCGGAATGGTGTACAACTCCAGCTCAACAAGGACATCAATGGGAACGTGGACACAATGGCTGCGGCAGCCGCAGCGCGTCTGGCTGCGCCGCGCGGCCTTTCAGATTCACTTGTGGGTCGGCCTCTTCATCGGCCTCTACGTGGTGGTGTTGAGCCTGACCGGCAGCCTGCTGGTCTACCGGAACGAGCTGGACCGGTATCTGGCGACGCCGCACGCCACCTTCGACGAGAAGGCGCGGGCGATGAACGCCGATGAGCTGCGATCAACGGCTCAGAAAGCGTATCCCGGCTGGCAGGTCACCGACGTGGCCGAAGGCCGGACGGTGCGGCGACCTCCCCGGGCCGGCGGACCTGGCGACGGCCGCGGAGGACGTGGCCGTGGCAATCGCCTTCCGGATCCGACCGCGACCATCACGCTCGAACGCAACGGCGAGAAGAAGGAGCGGCTGTTCAATCCATACAACGGCCAGGATCTCGGCGACAACACGACGCGCGGGCAGTTCTTCATCATGTGGACGGTGCGTCTCCACGACGAGCTCCTGATGGACCGCCCCGACGGCCCGTGGTGGAACGGGCTCCTCAGCCTTGTGTTCACCGTGCTCGTGTTGACCGGCGCGGTCGTCTGGTGGCCGGGCGTCAGCCGCTGGAAGCGCAGCCTCGGCATCAAGTGGAGCGCCGGCTGGCGGCGAGTGAACTGGGACCTGCACAGCGCGCTGGGGTTCTGGCTGTTCCTGTTCATGCTGATGTGGGGTGTCTCCGGCTGGTATCTCGGCATGCCGGAGCCGCTGACGAATTTCGTGGAGCGATACTCCGATCCGAATGGCGTCTACGGGGAGCGGCCTGGCGACGTCGCGCTGATGTGGCTGTCGCGCCTGCACTTCGGCCGTTGGCGCGATCCCGGCTGGGGCCCGTGGCTGAAGGCCGCATGGGCGGTGGTCGGCCTCGTGCCGGCGATCATGCTCGTGACGGGCGTCATCATGTGGTGGAACCGCAAGGTCCGCCACCGCGCGGCGCGCAATGCGCCAGAGGTGGTCGAGGCGTGAATCATCGATGAACGATGAGCGATGATTGATGATTTGATTTGGTTCATTGATGATTTGTTCATTGGAGAAGGTGATTGAGTCGTTGGGTTACTGCTTATAGCGCCGGCGTCGTCGTTTTGCGGTGCGGTGGACGGCTCCGAAGATGCGAGCCAGCTCGTCGGCCTCTTTCAAGAGGACTTGGATATCGACCAGAGCGCTGCGGATACCGTTGTTATTCATTCGCGTGAGCCAATAGACGGATTCGTCCGCTTCTTCCGACACGGTTCCAATCTTCGAAGTGAAGTCGGCGTGTGACTTCGCTCGCCTGGCGGCTCGATAGTTCGCACCCACCGATGTTGAGGAGGCTTGAAACTGGCTGGCAAGCTTCTGCACTCGTGGCGTGCCGGGAAGGCCCGTCACGAACTTGATCGACAGGTCCGCGAAGGCATCGGTTCGGGCCTGGAGATCGTCGGCGGCGCTCACGAGCGGACAACGAGCAATCCGCTCGCCGGTCCGTCGAGCTCGCAACTGTGCTCGGTTTTTCCAATGAAGCGATGCGGCGCCCGATGACGACATCATCGATTCGCAATTAATTCCACATATCACCCGTTCATAATTCGCAAATTCCTCGTACAGACAAAAACCTCCTTATCGAGCGTCTGTAGACATGACGCATGGCTGACCGGCCCGGTGAGACCGCGGGTGCGCGCGCGGGCCGGTTGTATGACGAGCTCGGGGCGGGCTTGTACCGATATGCCGTGATGCTGCTGGCAGACGCGGCGGCGGCGGAGGACGCGATACAGCAGGTGTTCGCGGCGTTGTTGCGGAACACCGGCGGCATCGAAAACGAGGCGCGTTACCTGCGCCGGGCCGTTCGGAACGAATGCTACTCGATGCTCCGGGGCCGCGGCCGTCGCAGCGAAGAACGGGCGCGGCCGATGCTCGAAGCGGTTGCTCCCGGCATCGTCGACCACGCCGAACGGTTGGCGCTCGAGGGCGCGATTCGGCAGCTGCCGCCGGAGCAGAGGGAAGTGGTGCACCTGCACGTGGTCGAGGGCTGGACGTTTCAGGAAGTGGCTGACACCTCCGGGGAGTCGATCAACACCATCGCGTCGCGGTATCGCTACGCGCTGGCGCGCCTGCGCGAGACGTTAGCGCCGCGGTGACTGACATGGACGACGACAAGGTTCGGGAGCTGCTCGGTCAGTATCAGCCGGTAGGACCATCGTCCGATCTGCGCGAGCGTGCGCTCGGCGCATCTGCGCATCCGCCCCTCACCTGGCCATGGGCGGCCGCGGCCGCGGCGCTGCTGATGGCCACGATGGGCCTGCACGCCGCCGCAAACAGGGCGATCGCCACCGTCGCACAACCGGCAGCTCTGCTCTCTGTCGATGCGTTGACCGCTGCGATGGGCGGAACCGAAGAAGCCCGGCGCGTGGCGGAGTCGATTGTCGAAGAACAGAAATTCCGTGGATGGCTGGCGGGACCGGAAGTCATCACATGGACCATTGAGGACGAGTTGAATCGTGTCAACTGAAGCCCAGTCCACGCGTCCGCAAGTCCGTCCCTGGATCAGGAAGCTCGCGATTTATGTGTTGCCCGTGCTGGCAGTGTTCTGTGCACTGGCAGTATGGAACTACGTGGAGACTCGCAGGCTGCACCGCGAAATCGATGCAATCGTTGCGCGAGGCGAACCGATTACCCGATTCGGACGACCAGTGAACCATTCAGAGGAGCTGGGTAAGGGCGAGAACGCCGAATACATCTATGCAGCCGCCGCGATGTTGTCGCTGGCTCGAGACGTAGGTCACGAGTCGCGAGCGGCGAGGCATCCCCTGATGATTAGTTCGAAGTTCGTGCGAGTGAGGGATTGGGTCAATGGCAGGGCCCAAAAGCCGGCGTCCGCCGAGCTCGACGCAGCGAAGCAGATGCTGGAGGGGAAATGGCAGGATGCGTTGGCGCTCGTGGACAAGGCTGCTGCGCGGCCACACAGCGGATTCGATACTGAAAGCGAGTTCAGCGGCCGGATTTCCGGCCTCTATAACCTGGCCCGCCTGGTATCGTCGCGGACCATTGGTCTGAGCCTCGAAGGAGAGGGAAACCGAGCAGTCGACTCAGCGATCAGCGCAATACGATTGCGCCGGGCTATCCGACCGAGTCAACGCTGGCTCGATTGGGTTGCTCACGAAGTGCCGGTCATCCTCAGTCTTTCAAAGCCGTCTGAAGAGGCACTTGCGCGCCTGCAGGCGACGTTGGCCCGCGAAGAGGATCCGGACGGTTCGGTGCGCGACTTCATCGAGATGCGGGGAAGGCTGCTCGACGACGCGTGGGGGCGCTTTTATCGCGTCCCCGCCGGACGGCTACCGCCGCCGTTTCCAACCGAGTTGCTGCCGTCGCCGCAGATGCGCCCCTTCATTACCCACGAACTCGTCCGATCGTTGCGCGCATGGGCGGAGCTTCTGGAGATTGCGCGTAAGCCCTGGCCGGAACGTTTGCGACTGGCTGGCGATGCAGTCGCGCGGTACAAGAGCGAAAGGTTCAAGCCGGGCGGCTTGAATGGGGTCCTCGCGGCGGCCTCCATCTTTCGTCAGACGCTCGTGCCGGACATCCTCATTTACGACCGCACATCGCAGATTGCCGTCGCTCTGGAGCGGTATCGCCGGACGCACGCCGACGCACTGCCCCCTACTCTCGATGCACTGGTTCCGCAGTATCTGAATTCGATACCAGAGGACCCGCTGATCGGACAGCCGCTGCGGTTTCGTCCCGTGCCCGATGGGTACGTCGTCTACAGCGTCGGTCCGGACGGGCAAGACGACGGGGGAGTGCAACTGCGACGGACGCCGATGGGTACGACGGGGGAGTTTCCGCCGGGGGCGGACATGGGAATCCGCGTACTGATCCGGCACCCCTGACCCTTCGACTCCGCTCAGGGTCATCCCGAGCACGTCGAGGGATGAAGGGGCGCCCTACGAGTTCATGTTCGAGTTGACGCGAGTTTCTTGCCAGCGGGTGGCGCCGGGAGGGGCATCCCCGCCCGCCGCGCAGGCGCCACTCCCGTGACGAGTGCATTTGGCGCCGAGGACGGGTGGGGAGACCCGGCGACAGGACCCGGGCCGCGTCAACTCAAAGGAACCGGAAGCAGGCACCCCTGAAGGGTGCCCTACGAAGCAGCCAGCATCTTTTCGACGAGCGTGCGGCTTGCCGCGAGCAGATCCTTGATCTTGCTTGCATCCTTGCCGCCGGCTTCAGCGAAGTCCGGCCTGCCGCCACCGCCGCCGCCAACGATCGGCGCCAGCTGCTTGACCACCTGACCGGCAGGGACCTTCTTCGTCAAATCCGGCGTGACGCCGACGACGATGGAGACCTTGCCATCTGAGGGCGAAACGAGTACGACGACGCCGCTTTTGATTTTGTCGCGCTGCTTGTCAACGAGCGCGCGCAGGCCGTCCTTGTCGAGACCGGCGACCTCGCGGGCAACGAGCTTGATCCCGGCAACATCCACCGCATCATCCTCGGTGCCGCCGCCGGAGCCGGCCATCGCCGCCTTCATGCGCGCCTGCTGGAGCTCGCGCGACAGCCGTTTGTTCTCCTCCGCGAGGGCCGTGATCCGGCTCGTGATTTCACCGGGCCTGGCCGTGAGGGCGGCTGCGACGCTGGCCAGCTCGTCGCGGTCGCGCTGATACGCCTTGACCGCCTCGAGCCCGCAAATCGCCTCGACGCGCCGGACCCCGGCTGCGACGCCGTTTTCCGAGATGACCGCGAACATGCCGATGTCGCCCGTCGCGCGTACGTGCGTGCCGCCACACAGCTCGACGCTGAACCCCGGTACCGAGACCACGCGCACGCGTTCGCCATATTTTTCGCCGAAGAGCGCCATCGCGCCGGCCGCAATCGCGTCGTCCGTCTTTTTGAGCTCGGTCTGAACGGGCGTATTGCGCAGCACCTGCTCGTTGACGATTCGCTCGATCTCGAGAATCTGTTCGCGGCTCAGCGCCGCGAAGTGAACGAAGTCGAAACGCAGGCGGTCAGGCGCGACGAGCGACCCTGCCTGTTTCACGTGCCCGCCGAGGACCTGGCGCAGCGCAGCGTGCAGGAGGTGCGTCGCCGTGTGGTGGCGGCGGGTCGCATCGCGGGTTTCTTCCGAAACCTCCGCGGTGACCAGGTCGCGGGCGTTGAGAACGCCGGAGACCAGGTGCACGGCGTGCAGCCGCGGCCAGCCGCCAACGCGAACCACTCCGGTGACGCGCGCTTCGCCCTGGGGCGCGCGGATCGTGCCGATGTCGGAGACCTGTCCGCCAGCCTCGAGATAGAACGGCGTCTGCGCCAGCGCGACGAAGCCGTGCTCGCCGGCGGCGAGGCCGTCCACCGAACGCCGCCGCTCGTCGAAGACGGCCAGCGCCTGGGTGTTCAGCGCGGTCTGGTCGTAGCCACGGAACCCCTGATCGCCCGCGCTCTCGAGCGACTGCTTCAGATCGTCCGGCGCGTCCCAGGCCGCGTCCGGTCCGCCGCCCGCCTTGAACGTGCTTTTCGCGCGCGCCTTCTCGCGCTGGCCTTCCATCGCCCGATCGAATCCTTCCCGATCGAGCGTGAGCCCGCGGGATTCGATCGTGTCCTCGATGAAGTCCTGCGGGAGGCCATGCGTGTCGTAGAGCCGGAAGGCCTCGTCGCCGGACACCACACCGCCGGCCGACGCCGCGCGATCGAGCGCCTGTTCGAGCCGCGGCAACCCGTTGGTGAGCACCGCATCGAAGCGCTCCTCTTCCGAGCGAATCAGCTGCGTGATCGATGCGCGGCCGGCCACGAGTTCCGGATACGCATCTCCGAACTGCGACACGACGGTGTCAACCAGCGAGTGGAGGAACGGCTGCCGGAGGCCGAGCTTCTTGCCGTGCCGCATCGCGCGCCGCATGATCTTGCGCAGGACGTATCCGCGCGATTCGTTGGACGGCACGACACCGTCGGCAATGAGGAACGTCATCGCGCGCATGTGATCGGCCACGACGCGCATGGACGTATCCGACGGCGCCATCGTGCCCCGGTGCGTCGTGCCCGCCAGCTCGCCAATCGCGTCGAGCAGGGGAGTGAACGCGTCGGTGTCATAGGTGGACACCTTCCCCTGGAGTACGGCAGTGACGCGTTCCAGGCCCATGCCGGTGTCGATCGACGGCGCCGGCAGCGGCTTCAGCTCGCCGCCCGGCTGGCGGTCGAACTCCATGAACACGTTGTTCCAGATCTCGAGGTAGCGGTCGCACTCGCACTCGAGGCCGCGGCAGGATCGGCCGGCCGCCTCTTCGGAGCAGGGCAGGCTGTTTCCGCGGAAGTAATAGATCTCGGAGCAGCGGCCGCAGGGGCCGGTGTCGCCCATCTGCCAGAAGTTGTCCGCCGAGCCGAGCTCGCCGATGCGTTCGGCCGGCAGGAATCTCCGCCACACCTCGTACGCCTCATCGTCGCGCGGCACGCCGGACTCTCCGCGGAATACGGTCGCAAACAGCCGGTCGGGTGGCAGTTTCCACTCGCCGGTGAGCAGCGCCCATGCGAACGGGAGTGCCTCGCGCTTGAAATAGTCGCCAAACGAGAAGTTGCCGAGCATCTCGAAGAACGTGTGATGCCGGAACGACGGGCCGACGTTCTCGAGGTCGTTGTGCTTGCCGCTGACGCGCATGCACTTCTGCGCCGTGGCGGCACGCCTGTAGTTGCGCGTGTCCCTGCCGAGGAAGACGTCCTTGAACTGGTTCATCCCGGCGTTGGTGAAGAGCAGCGTCGGGTCGTCGTGCGGCACCAGGGGCGAGCTGGCCACGACGCGATGACCCTCTCGCTCGAAGTAGCGCAGGAACGACGCGCGGATTTCCTTGGAAGTCACTGGCTACATTTTACTGTCTACTCTTCGTGTCCTTTGTGGCGGCGCAAAAGCGCCAGGACGCGATCGGACTCGAATCCCTGTCCGATCAGAAAGCGATAGAGCCGTTGAAACTCGCGGTCGCCGGCGATTCGTTCGCGGCCGCGCAGGCGCTTCTGCAGCGCGGCTTCCATCAGCGTGGCGGCGTCAACGGTCTGAAAGATCTCCTGCGTGGCGCGCTGGGCGACGTCCGGAGCGATGCCGGCGGACTCGAGGCGGCGTTTGACGCGCAGACGCCCGCGCTTTCGCAGGCTGGTCTCGGCGTGCGCCATTGCTCGTGCCGCACGCTCGTCGTCCAGGCTGCCGTCGTTCTTGAGGCGGGCGACGGCGGCGTCGATCGCCTCCTCGTCGTAGCCGCGGCGGGCGAGCCGTTGACGGACCTGGCGCTCGGACAGCTCGCGCCCGCCCAGCATTTTGAGGGCCGCGATGTAGGCGGAGTCGGGCATGGACAGGGATCAGGGATCAGGGATCAGGGATCAGGGATCAGGGGGCTTCTGATTCCTGGTCCCTGATCCCTGCTCCCTGATCCCTGCTCCCTGATCCCTGATTCTAGCTGCTGCCGAAGCGGGTGATTTCGGGTGCGCGGCCTCGCGAAGGCTCGGCCGGTTTGCCGCGGGAGACGTCTGGCGTCCTGCCGCGGGAGAGCTCAGGCGCTTTGCCGCCTGTCGCCTGGCCGCTGCGCGCCATCTCGTCGAGGGTCATTTCGGCGGTGGTGGCGATGCCCTGGACTTTCAGGTTGAACTCGTCCACGTTGGACGCCCAGCGCACGGCCTCCTCGTAGGAGATCAGCTTCTGTTCGAACAGGCTGAAGATCGACTGATCGAAGGTCTGCATGCCGTACTGCGAGGTGCCCTGCGCGATCGCGCCCGGAATCAGGTGGGTCTTCTCCTTGTCGAGGATGCACTCACGGATGAATGGCGTCGTCAGGAGTACTTCAACCGCGGGTGCCCGGCCGGCGACGTCCTGCCGCGGAATCAACCGCATTGAAACCACCGCCTTCAGGATGCTGGCCAGCTGGACCCGCACCTGCTTCTGAAAGTGCGGCGGGAAGACCGAGATGATGCGGTTGATCGTCTCGGTGGCGTCCACGGTGTGCAGCGTAGAGAGAACCAGATGCCCGGTCTCCGCCGCCAGCACCGCCGTGTCGATCGTTTCGTAATCGCGCATTTCGCCCACCAGGATGACGTCCGGATCCTGCCGCAGCGCGCTGCGCAGCGCATGGGCGAACGAGCTGGTATCCGCGCCGATCTCGCGCTGGTTGACGATCGACTGCTTGTCGCGGTGGAGGTACTCGATCGGATCCTCGATGGTGAGGATGTGCTTGTTCCGGGTGGCGTTGATCTCGTCGATGATCGCGGCGAGCGTCGTGCTCTTGCCGCTGCCGGTCGTGCCGGTGACGAGGATGAGGCCGCGCTCGAACTGGGCGACCTTCTTGAGCACCTTCGGCAGCACCAGTTCGTCGATGGTGGCCGGCTTCATCGGGATGACGCGGAAAATCAGCCCGATCGTTCCGCGCTGATGAAACGCATTGCAGCGGAAGCGTCCGAGGCCCGAGACCGCGTAGGCGAAGTCGACCTCGTGGGTCTCCTTGAAACGCTCGCGGTACGTCGTCGGGAGGACGGAGGCAGCCATGGCCACCATGTCCTCGTGCTCGAGCCGTTTGTCCGAAACGGCGGGAACCAGGGCGCCCCGGACGCGGAGCATCGGGTAGCTGCCGACCTTCAAGTGGAGGTCCGATGCGCCGCTGTCGACTGCGATCTTCAGGAGGTCGTTGACGTGCATCCCGTGGGGTTATCGGCTCTTTGCGGCTCCTGAAGCAGTGGCCGCTTTCGCGCCCTTCCCGACGGCAGACAGGGCCGGGACATTCACCGGTTGGAGCCATCCATACGGGTCTGGCGTCTCTCCCCTCACGATCTGGAAAAACCGCTGCTGCAGGGCCTCGGTCACCGGCCCACGGCGGCCGCGTCCCACCTTGACCCGGTCCACGGTCCGGATCGGGGTGACCTCGACGGCTGTCCCGACGAAAAACACCTCGTCGGCGATATACAGCATTTCACGCGGCAGCGTCTGTTCGCGGACCTCGAACCCCATGTCGCGGGCGATGGTCATCACCGAGTCGCGCGTGATGCCCGCGAGCACGGAGTTGCCAATCGGCGGCGTAAAGATGAGGCCGTCGCGGACGATGAAGACGTTCTGGCCGCTGCCTTCGCTGAGATTGCCATTCGTGTCCAGCGCGATCCCCTCGGCGTAGCCCTCGCTGACGGCTTCAAGCTTGATCAGCTGGGCGTTGGCATAGTTCGCCACGCTTTTCGCCATGGCCGGCGTCGTGTTCGGCGCGTTGCGGGCCCAGGTCGCAATCTTGACGTCAATCCCTTCTTCGATTGCTTCCTTGGTGAAGTACGCGGGCCATTCCCAGAGAAGGATCGCCACGTCGATCGGGCAGGCACGCGGGTCCACGCCCAGCGAATCGTAGCCGCGGTAGATCAGCGGGCGGATATAGCAGGCGCGGAAACCGTTGGTCTGAATGAGGCTGATCGTCGCGTCGGTCAGCGTCTGCTGGTCGTACTCCGGCTCCATCCGATAGATGCGGGCCGAGTCGAGCAGCCGCCGCATGTGAGCATCCAGCCGGAAGCACGCCGGCCCGTTGACCGTGTCGTAGCACCGGGCGCCCTCGAAGACGCCGCTTCCGTAGTGAATGATGTGCGAGGCGATGTGAATGTTGGCGTCCTTCCAGTCCACCAACGTGCCGTTCATCCAGATTTTGCCCGTGCCCGGAAACGCCATAGCTGAAAACTCCCAACTCCCAAGTCCCAACTCCCAAACGAGATGAGAGTTGCGTCGCGGAGTTCCACTGATCGTAACCCGGAGGTCAGTCGATTGCCCAATGTGATGCTGACACTTGGGTGTTTTCTGCGTTGGAAGCCGGGAATTCGCAGTTCTCGTTATTGCATCTCGTTACAGAACGGACAGCGATCCGAGCGCGCGTGGAGGGGCTTCCGGCACTGCCAGCAGAAGCGGGCCTGGGGCGTTTCGCGGGCCTTGAGACGGGAGTGGATGTCAGCCACGTTTGCATCAACGAGATCGAGACCCACACCCGTCCGCTTCTTCGCGCGGCGGCCGGCAGGGACGCGGGCGGCCAGCAGATCCTCGAGCAAATCGGCGGCGCGCTGATACCTGAGGGTCAGATCCGGCGCCAGTGCCCGCATGATGATGTCGTTGATCGTCTTCGGGATCTTCGAGTTCCTGACCCGCGGCGGGGTGACCAGCTCACCGCGCATCAGTTTCTCGATGTCCGACGGCGCCGGCGTCCTGTACGGAAGTTCACCAGTCACCATCTGGTACATCGTCACGCCAACCGAATAGACGTCGCTGGCGAACACCGCCTTGCCGTGAAACTGCTCCGGCGCCATGTAGGGAGGGCTGCCGATGACCGTGGTGCCATGCGCGGCGATTTCGAGGAAGCGTGACGTGCCGAAGTCGGTCACCTTCAGCAGCCCTGTTTCCGAAAGCAGCATGTTGCCGGGACGGATGTCGCGGTGGAGCACGCCGGCGCGGTGGGCGTGGTCCACGGCGTTGCACATCTGGCAGGTGTAGTCGAGCGCGCGTCCGAGTTCGAGCGCACCTTCGCGGATGATCAACTGTTCGAGGGTCTCGCCGGGCACGTACTCCATCACGATGAAGAACACGTCATCCAGCTTTTCCGCGGTGAGCATCGTGACGATGTTCGGATGACTCATCGAGGCGAGAAGACGCGGCTCCTTCAGCAGCTCGCTGAAATCGAGGTTCTGCTTGTGTGGAACCTTGATCGCGACGTTCTTCTTGATCCAGGTGTCTTCGGCGAGATACACGCTGCCGAAGCCGCCGCTGCCAAGATGCGACAGCACGCGGTACTTCCCGATGGTCTGACCCCGGAGGAACATGCGGTGGGTGGGCGGAGTATAACATCGCCGTTCGCCCGTCGCGTCCGCCTTCAGGCGGACGTTGCCGCGAGATAATGATTCCGTGCACGCGCGATTCTTCGCACCGGACGCGCACGCTGCTGGTGATGTCGTCTCGCTGCCGGACGACGAGGCTGAACATCTCTCGCGCGTGCTGCGCCTGAAGCGCGGCGACCCGATCGTGGTGATCAACGGGCGCGGGCGTGCGTTCGAAGCCACAGTGCAGAGCGCGCGCAAAGCCGGTGCCGAGGTGCTGATCGGCCGGCCGTGGGCCGCGGCTCCGGAGCCGCGTGTCTCCATCACGCTGGTCCAGGCCGTGCTCAAGGGCGACAAGATGGACGACGTCGTGCGCGACGCGGTGATGATTGGCGTCGCGGCGATTCAGCCGATCGTCACGGCGCGGAGCGAAATCTCCCTCTCGTCGCTTGCGCGCGGCAGACGCCGCGAGCGGTGGGAACGGATTGCCGTGTCGTCGGCAAAACAGTGCGGCCGCGCAGTGGTCCCGGTCGTGTTTCCGCCCGAGCCCTTCGAGGCTGTGTCGGCGTTCGCCGACGACCGTCAGCTGCCAGGGCCGATGCTGATGCTCGTTGAGCCGGGCGCAGGCACCGGGATGGTGGCTCTCGGTGAACTCGACGGCCAGCCGCCGCGGGAAGCCAGCCTCCTGATCGGGCCGGAGGGCGGGTGGACACCGGGGGAGATGGCGACTGCGTCGGAACGATGCCGCCTGGTGACGCTGGGCGGGCGCACGATTCGCGGCGACGCCATGGCGCTGGTGGCGGTGGCCGCGCTGTTCGCGAAGTGGGGCGAGTATTGAAGGACGTCGTGTCCGCCCTCAGGCGGACCTCAAGGGACTAACAGCGGCCGCAGCAGCGTCGTCCAGAGCTCGTAGCCCTTCGGCGACAGGTGCAGGCCGTCGTCGAGGTACAGCTCCTGGCGCGGCTTTTCATCCCATCCGAGCATCGGGCCGTCGACGTCGACGAACGCGACGCGATCGTCCCTGCTGCACACGTCCCGGATCATCGCGTTCGTTGCACGGACGCGATCGATGACGAGCCAGCGCTGCGGGCTCGGCTTGATGCCGACGACCACGATGCGCGTCTGCGGCAGCCTGGCGTGAATCGCGCGGACGAACCGTTCGAACTGAACGGTGACCTCTTCGGACGTGAGGCCGGCGTCGATATCGTTGTCCCCGGCGTAGACGACGACCAGCCTCGGCTCATAGGGGAGCACGAGACGGTCGACGAGGCGGACGGAGTCGACCAGCGCGGATCCCCAGAGGCCGCGGTTGATGATTCTCTGGTCGGGAAAGTATCGGGCCGCGTCCCAGGCGACGATCGTCGAGCTGCCGACGAAGACAATCTGGCCCCTGGGAGGAGGGCTCGTGCGATCGAGTGCCTCGAACGCCAGGACTTCCTTTTCGTATCGTGGGTCCTGCGCTGCCGCGGGTGTGGTCATTCCCAGCAGCGCGTAAACGATCGCCATCACGCGCACGCGTCAGGTTACCATCACCGCGCGCATGCCCGCCGGCGTGCGTGAACGGAGCTGCAGATGAAGGGCACGCCTTTTCCGGTCGTCGCCGCACTCGCCTTCGGCGGACTGTGCTGCGGACCCGCTGCTGCGCAGTGGCTCAATCATCCGACACCGGGAACTCCGCGCCTTCCCGACGGCCGGCCGAATCTGTCGGCGCCTGCGCCGCGTACGCCGGACGGCAAGCCCGATCTCACCGGCGTGTGGAGGGGCGCCGGCCCCCTCTATCGCTTCAACATCGCTCAGGACCTGAAGCCTGAAGACGTCCAACCGTGGGCCGAGGCACTCTTCCTGCAGCGCGTGCGCGACGCGCGCAAGGAAAGCCCGCTGGCGCGATGCCTTCCGGTGAGCGTTCCGTTTCACGACTTCTTCAACCTGGTGAGGATCGTGCAGACGGCGCCGCTGACGGTGATGTTGTACGAGTCGCCGAACAGCCCGCACCGGACCATCTTCACCGACGGCCGGGACCTCCCGAAGGATCCGAACCCGACGTGGCTGGGGTATTCGATCGGCCGCTGGGAGGGAGACACATTCGTGATCACGACCGCGGGCTTCAACGACCGTGCCTGGCTGGATAGCGCCGGCCATCCGCAGACCGAATCGCTGCGCATTACCGAACGCATGCGTCGACGTGATTTCGGGCACATGGATTTCGAGATCACCATTGACGACCCGAAGGTGTTCACGCGACCGTTCACGATCAGGACCGAGCGGCTGCTGGCGGCGGACACGGATCTGCTGGAAGACGTGTGCGAGAACGAGCGTTCTCTGGAGCGGATGTCAGGTGACGTCGGTGTCAGGTCTAGCCCCGCCCTCCTGGCGGCTTATGCGGGTACGTATGAGCTGGCGCCGGGACGCGAGTTTGCGATCGTCGCCGCCGGTGATCTGTTGTTCGTACAGGGACTCAATGAACCGAAGCTTCCGCTGCTGGCGCAGTCGGAGACGCAGTTCATGTCGACGGCGACTCCGAGCGGCTTCGAGTTCGTCAGGGACGAGCAGGGCCGGGTCACGCACCTGATTTTCCGCGGGCCGAACGGCGATCAGAAAGCCATGAGGCGGGGGCGCTAAAATCACTGGTATGCGCTACCTGGTCACCGCGCGCGTGAAACCCGGCCAATCGGAGGCGCTCGACCGCGCGATCGAGGACCGCACGCTCGGCGCCGGATCGATTGCGGGCGACGAGTACCTGCACAACATGGCCACGGCGCGGCAGCTTCCAGATGGTTGCGTGAAATGGGTTGAGACCTGCTTCTGCGCCACGCCGCTGGCCGAAGAGCGGCCGTACTGGGAGGCCTACTTCGATCTGCTCAGCGTCAAGGATGCGCACGCGCGCAGCCGCTGCCGCCACGAGACGGGCGAAGAGTACTGGGCATGCGAGGGGTGCGACTGCACGGCGAAACTGGAGCAGCGACTCGCGGGCACAGGAAAGCCGTTCAGGCCGTAAAAGCCTCGTCGCTTCCGCCTGAAGGCGGAAGCTACTTCGCGTTCTCGACGCGGTTGGTCAGCGTTCCCACACCCTCATACGTGCACACCGTGCGATCGCCCGCCTTCAGGAAGATCGGCGGTGTGCGCGCGGAGCCGACGCCGTCCGGCGTTCCGGTGGCGATGATGTCGCCGGCGCGCAGCGTCATGATGTTCGACCCGTATGCAATCAGCTCGTTGACCGTGTGGATCATGTAGGACGTGTTGGAGTCCTGCATCAGCGTGCCGTTCAGCGTGAACTTCACCGGAAGCTTCTGCGGGTCGGGGACGAACTCCTTCGGCGTGATGAAGGGGCCGAGCGGCGCGAACGTGTCGTGCGACTTGGCGATCAGCCAGTCAGAGGATCCGTAGCGGTCGTCGGCGCGGCCGCCGCGATCCGACACGTCGTGCTCGAGCGTGTAGCCGAAGATGTAGTTCTGGGCCTGGGCGACGGGAACGCGGCTGGCTGTGCGGCTGAGGACGACACCAAGCTCGCACTCCCAATCGATCTGCGTGCGGCCGACGGGAATACGGATCGACTCTCCTTCGGCAATGATCGCGGACGTCGCCTTCAGAAACAGGTACGGATTCCACCGTGTGTCGGTTGCGCTGCGCTCCCAGATGCCAGGCGCGCTTTTGGTGGCCGGCGTTGCGGAGCCGGCAGGAGCGCCGGCGGCCCGTCCCGTGCTCACGCCGGCGGACGTGGCAACGCCAGGGCGCGCCATTTCTTCTCCATGCGCGCGGTAGTTCACAGCCGCGTTGAGCAGCGTCGCCGGCATGATCGGCGGCAGGATCTTGAGCGCGGACAGTTCGTGCACGTACGCGGGTCGCGAGCCGGGTGCAGTGGGCACGGCTTTGAGGATGGCGTAGATGCGCGCACGGAGAGCGGAATCGTAGCGGGCGATGACGTCCTTCATGTCGCCGGCGGCCGGAGCCGTCCGGCCGGGGACCGCGCCGTCCGCCGCATTGAGATCGATGACCAGCGAGTCGCGGACGATTCCGACGAACGTACGCCCCTGCTGTTGAAACGTGCCCAGTTTGAACGGGGCGGGCGCCTGCGCGTGAAGGGCGCCGGCAGTCACAAGGGCCGCAACCGCGGCAATCAACAGACGTTTCATCTCGCGCCTCCTGCGAGGCGTGAGTATATCCGCAGGTCCGCCTGAAGGCGGACACTACGTTACCTGCGGGCGGACACTACGACTAAAAGACGCGGCCGAAGTCCAAACCGAACTGTGGTTTCGAGCGAGTCCCCGAGATGCGAATAGGCAGTTGCGTCCCGCCGCCCTGCCGACGGAAGAGCGGCTGCGCGAGCCGTGCCAGGAATGACTTGACGCCGCTGGTCATGTCCGCGAGCGTCGCGTCCGTCAGCAGATCGCCCTCGAAGTTCATCACCTGGCTGTTCAAGTCGTACGACCCGTGCAGTCGGACCGTCGAGCCCGGTACCGCAAACGTCAGCTCCGAGAAGGTCAATGCGCCGTTCGCCAGCTTGAACCGTCCACGCAGGTTCGAGACGACGCGTTCCTGTTCGGCGCCTTCATCGCTTTCTTCACCGCGGCCGCGGCGGCTCAGCGTCGTAATCCGCCGCTGCACGTTCAAGTTGGTGAAGCGCGCCTGTGCCAGCTCGAACCGGCCATCGAGCTGCAGCCGATCCACCACATCCTCGGGTCCGGCGGGCAGCACCATATGCGTCGTCAGGTTGACCTGCCCGACGAGCGGCGGTTTCGCCGCCTTCACCGCCAGCTGCATCAGATCCTCGAGGCGTGCCTTGTCCAGGATCACGTCGAGCTCGACGTGCCGTCCCTTGACGTCCTGCGCGCGGACGACTGCGCCTTTGGCGACAATCGCGGACTCGTTCAGTTTCGCGTCAACGCGTTCGAGGATCGTGTCGCCGTTCGTGCCGTCGACGATGGCCTTGAAGCGCGTGTTCAGGATCACTTTCTGCCCGGCGAGGTCGAGCGAGAAGTCGGGCATCTCGGTCGTGCCCTCGACTTCGATCCGCTCGAGTACGCCTCGGTATGTTCCAGACGAGGACAGGGTTCCGCCAAGCCCCTTGATCACGTTCATGTCGGCGTTCTGGAACAGGTAATTCCCGCTCACCGGTGTGAGGCCCGGCTCATCAGCGTGCCACGGGCCGAACGCGCCGGTGGTGTCGATGACGCCCCGCGGCACCGGGTTGATGAGGCCGGCGGTGAATGGCGAGCCCGATGCGGCACCGAAGTCACGCATCACGAGGTTCTGGATGTCCCACGTGCGCGGGAGGCGGTCCGGCCTGCGGGAGTGGATCTCGACGCGCGCGGACCGAGCTTCGATCCGATCGATGAGGATCGGCGACGGGCGCTCCGCATGGGGCACGTGCGGCGTCTTCTCGTCCCGCTTGCCGGGATTGAGGCCTCCCGGCGGCATACGGACCGCAAGCCCCTGGATAGCGACTTTGTCCAGCCGCACGGGCGTGCGCGTCAAGTCGAGCAGCGCCGCCGACGTCTCGAACGAGTCGATCGTGATGAGCGGCGGAACGTCAGTCCGGCCGTTGTGCCGCAGGGTCAGGTTCGTTCCCGCGGCCCGCGGTTTCGGGAACACATCGGTGTCGAGCGAGCCCAAGGCGAGCTGACTCTCGAAGCGCGCGTTCAGCGCGTCAACGACACGGCCGCGAAGTTGAGGCGCGGAGCGCACCGCCCACGTGGCCAGGCCGGCGATCGCGAGGGCGATGATTGCGCAGGAGATCAGGAGGATGCGTCGCACGAAGTCGTCTGCTTTCCAACAGCAAGGGCGGTGCCGTCGGCGAAGAGCGGTCGAGCTGGCTTCTAATTGCCGACCAGGACCTCGATGCCCGTGACGCGTTCACCACCCATCACGGTGATGCGGTGGTCCGCAAGGGTCACGCCTCCGCGGGTAACGCGTCGCACGCGCCATCCGGGTGGCAGTCCGTTCACGGCGATCGTGAACGTACCCAGCAGGTGCGGCATCGTGAAGCGGCCCGTGCTGTCCGGGGTCGCGTCGGCGACAGGATACAGCGGAGAGAGCATTAAAAGCGCCTGGACTGGCGTCAGACGCAGGGTGGATGGATCGGGGCCGGCCGTTCCTTCGACAACCAGCCGACCCTCGACCTGTCCGGGCTCCCGCAGCGTCAGCCGGACGTCGTGCACCGAATCGTTGACGACGTTCGTGGCCGCGATCCCCATCAACGGGCCGGTGGATGAGTCGGCGCGCGCGAGCAGCACATACGTGCCGCGCGACGCACCGTCGATCGTAAAGAGCCCGCCGGGATCGTCCACGTACCAGATGCCCTGATGGACTCCCGACCCGCCGTATTCGATCACCACGCGTTCGACTCCCGCGCCTTCGGGCCAGAGCGCGCGGCCGCTGATCGAGTAGCGCTGTGCGGCTGGTTCGAGCCACACGTCGATCCCTTCTGTAGCGGTGCCGTCGAAAACCTCGATCGGCTCGGCTTTCAAGCGGTCAGTGGTACCGGGGTAGAGCGTCTCCATTGGTGGCGACGTCAGGCGCCTCGAATCGCCGCCGAAGCCGCGCACGCGTTGCGGCGTGACCCCGACGGCGAATTCACCGGCAGGCAGATTGTTGACCTGGTAGCGTCCGTCATACGCGCTGGTGGCTGTCGCAACGATCCCGGCTGGAGCGCCTTCGCGCATGGCATACACCGCGACGCGTGCCCCTTCGGCCGCCACGCCGTCGGCGTGGATGACCCGGCCGGCAATGCTGCCGTTCTTGCGCGCAGCCCGGGCGCTCTGAGCCGCCGCCGCGTCGCGGCGTTGGGCCACGGCGGCGGGCTCCAGGCCGGCGGAGATCAGCACCGCCGCCGCCACCGCACGAACGACCATCGGCATCTCCTTCATAATCTCTGCGTGAGCCGGATCCTGCAGGCGCTCATCGTCTTATCGGCGTGTGCGGCGGCAATCATTCCGATCGACGCCGTGGCGATCGAGCGCAGGTATTCGACGTCGATATACCCGGAAATCCAGCGGGTTGTCACGCCTCTCTCGAACCTGATTCCCTTTGCGGTATTCGACGTGCTGACCGTCGCGGCGGTTGTCCTGCTGATTGCCGCCGTCGCGCTCGCGATCTCCCGCGCCAGGGCGGAACGCCGGCTGCGGCCGCTCGGGACGCTGGCGCGGTCCGTCATCACCATCGCCGCCCTCGTCTATCTGGCGTTCCTCGGGCTGTGGGGCCTCAATTACCGGCGCGTTTCGATGTCGGAGCGTCTCGTCCTCGCACCCCAGGCGCCAACGACAGAGCAGGTCGTCAAGCTGGGCTTCGAGGCGATCAGGCACATGAACTCCCTGTACGCGAAGGCGCACTCCACCGGATGGGAGGCAGACCCGCGCCGCGATCGGATGCTTGTCGATGCCTATGCGTTCGTACAGGCGCGGTTGGGTGGAAAGGCGTCGGCCGTGCCCGGCCGCTTGAAGTCAACGATCTACGGGCCGTACTTCCGGTGGACCACCGTTGACGGCATGGTCGATCCGTTTGCGCTGGAGGCGCTGGCCAATCCGGATCTGCTGCCGTTCGAGCGCACGTTCGTGGCGGCGCACGAATGGGCGCACCTGGCGGGTTTTGCCGACGAGTCGGAGGCCAACTTCGTGGCGTGGCTGACATGTGTCCGCGCGGGCGTGCCGGCGCAGTACAGCGGGTGGCTCGGTCTGTATTGGCAGATCGGCGGGGAAGTGGATCCCGAAAACCGGAAGCGTCTGTGGGACGCTGTGGCCGAAGGCCCGCGCCGCGACGTGCAGGCGATCACCGATCGCCTGCGGCGCGGCCAGCTCCCGTTCCTCCGCGACGCCAGCTGGCGCATCTACGATCGGTATCTGCGCGCGAACCGCGTCGAGGAAGGCATCAGGAGCTATGGGCAGGTCATCAATCTCGTTCTTCGGGCACGCTTCGAAGACGGCTGGGTGCCCGTCCGGCGGACGCCCGACCCTTCTCCGCCACGTTCCCCTTCGCGCGGCCCGTAATCCGGTCCTGGTTCATCCGCTCGCGCGCCATGTCGTCCGGCGTCAGCCGGCCGCGCTGCGTGTAGTTCGTCTTGTTCGTCTTGTTCTGTCTGCTCATGCTTTGCTCCCATCGGAGATAGCGAAGCGGTGCGGAGAGAACGGTTTCACAGGAGAAACGAAGGAACGGAGACCAACGGAGATAAGGCCGTTCGTGGGCTTCGTGTTCTCGTGGTTAAATCCAAAAACCTCCATTCGTCTTCGTTCCTCCTGTGAAATCGTTTCCTCCGTCCCCTCCGTGCCCTCAGATGCGGAATCGCAATAACGCGCCGACGCCGCCGACATCCGCCAGCAGCTTTGGATCCTCGATGAATCGCACGCGCGCGCCGGACGTGTGCGCGTGGACGACAAAGTGATCGGCCAGCCGGTGGCGGTCGGATTCGTCATGGTTATTGGGTGCGGTCGTGTCGATGTCCACGGGCGCCGGCGTCATGTCGCTCGTCACTTCCACAGGGCGGCGCAGGTCCGTCGGCGACGCGGTGATCAGCAGCTCCTCGACCTGTCCCATCTGCAGCGCGCGTAGCGTGTCCTCGGGTCCCACGACCGCAAGGCCGTTAGCATTCCAGGCGTCGATCATCCGCTGCACCTGGGTTGAGTCCGTGCCGGCGTCCCGCTCGCGCAGGATCTCGAGCGTCTCGCTGAGGACGTCATGTTCCGGCGTCTTGATGTCCAATGCCGTCACGTCGATTACTTTCGCCGCCAGGTGCTTCGGCATCTGCGCCATCAGCAGCGGCTTGGTGACGGCGTCGCAGGCGATGACGATCTGGTTCAGCGATTCTGCGCGGACGATGCGATCGAGCACGTCGATGACTTCCTTGATGTGCTGCAGATGGAAGTTCTCGATGTGCCGCTGGTATCGCGGCTGCGACCAGCCGCCCATCGTGGTCCGGCGCGTCTTGACGTTCCGCACTTCGCGTTCGGCCTCGCGCGCCCCGAGTCCGAACACGTACAGCCGGGCGGAGTTGGTGTCGGCCACCAGCGCGGCGTAGCGGGGAAACTGGTCGTTGAGACGCATCAACGGGTAGAGATGAGGAACGGATCCGACGAACAACCAGTGCGCGTCGAGCGGCACGTCCAGCTGAACCGCCTCGAAATACCCGCCGGCGGCGGAGCAGGCGAACAAGGCGAGCCCATTCGCCGACTTGCGGACGTCCGCGTCGAGGTATTCACGGATGCGGTGTGCGTCATGCTCGAAGCTCTTGCGCGCCTCTCCTTTCAGCGCGTGCGCGCGCTCGGTGAAGACCTTGCGCAGAAACACGTCCCACGTACGGCGGCCGTTTTCGTTCGGGCGCATGTCGAGGTAAAGGCTGAGTACCGGCGAGTCGGTCGGTTCGAAGGAGGCCAGCCGGTCGAGCTGCTGGCGCAGAGGTGTCTCCAGCGCGGTTGTCGATTTCGTCATGCTGACGAAGTCGCAATCAGCATGCCCGCCGTCGCGGCTGTGGCGCTACGCGGGCAACCCCACTTTCGCCGATGCGCGCCTGGCTGAAGCCGGACTCCACTAGCCGACGCGAACGATTCGGCCTGCGGCTGCGCGGCGAAGACGATCGTGGATGGCGGCCGCCAGGCCTGACTCGTCCGCAAACGTCCGGGTGAGGATGACGTCAATCCCCTCGGCGTCCAGGCTGCGTAGCGTGTTGTAGAGGTTCGCGGCCAGCGCCTGGTGGTTGCGCTCGGGGCCGAGCCGGGCGATTCGGAGGACGGATGACGCCGGTCCCAGATCGTCCTCATCAGCAGCGATGACACCTGGACGCTGGCCGCGGGCGATGGCGGTCGTGGCATCGGCGATGATTCGCTCGAGTACAGGCCGTGTCGGACCTTCGTACAGCGTGAGCTCGGCGCGAGGGGAGTAGTGCCGCGATAAGAGACCAGGCGACTTCATGCCGGCACCCGGAACGCGAGCGGATGCGTGCGAGAGTCCAACGCCTGGCAGTACTTCTCGGATCATTTCCACCGTGACCGCCCCGGGCCGGAGGATCGTAGGGACGGGGGCGGTGAGGTCGATGACAGTGCTCTCGACACCGACGGTCGTGGATCCTCCGTCGATCACCAGATCGATGCGGCCATCGAGATCCTCGAGCACATGCCCGGCCCGCGTCGGACTTGGCCGTGAGAACAGGTTTGCGCTCGGCGCGGCAACCGGAATCGCTGCCGCCGATAGGAGCGCGAACGCGATCGGATGCGCGGGGATCCGAACGGCAACCGTCCCCAGTCCGGCGGTCACCTCCGGTGGCACACCGCTCGAACGCCTCAGGACCATCGTCAGCGGCCCTGGCCAGAAGCGCGAGGCAAGCGCTTCGACGGTGTCGGGACGATCGTCGGTGAGCGCGCTCAGCGCGTCGATGTCATGGACGTGCACGATCAGCGGGTCTTCAGCGGGGCGGCCTTTCGCCTCGAAAATCCGCCGCACGGCGGCCACATTCAGCGCATCCGCGCCGAGCCCGTACACCGTCTCCGTCGGGAACGCGACGAGACCGCCGCGCCGGAGGATGTCGGCGGCCCGCGCGATCCCGCCGGGAGCCGGGTGCTCGGGGTCGAGCACGAGAACGTCGGTCACGATCGGCCATCGTACTGTGGCTTGAGTTCACAGCGCTGCGTGCCCTGTCGCGCTCTTTCGTCAATTACCGTCCGGATTGCCCATAAAGACGGCTTTTAGGGCGGCCGATAGGAAAAATCGTGCTGCCGAGCGAATCGACCCCTGCCGCGCGGCGGAGCCGCGTGCTGATTGCCGACGATCGAGAAAGCATTCGCTCGCTCTTTCATCGCCTGCTGAGCGCCGACGGCCATGACGTCGTGCTCGCGCCGGACGGGGCGTCGGCTCTTGCCGCGGTTCACCGGCACAGGCCAGACGTCGTGCTGCTCGACGTCGCGATGCCGCTCGTCGACGGCCTGGAGGTCTGCCGGCAGCTGAAAGCCGATCCCGCAACGCGATTGACGCCGGTCGTTCTCGTCTCGGGCCAGACGGAGTTGACCGACCGGATCAACGGCATCGAAGCGGGTGCTGATGACTACCTGTCGAAGCCGGTCCATCCGCACGAGCTGCGTGCGCGCGTGCGTTCGCTGTCGCGCGTCAAGCAGCTGATCGACGCGCTCGATTCAGCTGAGGCGGCGTTCGTCGCGCTCGCGCTGACGATCGAGGCCCGCGACCCGTACACGATGGGCCACTGCGAGCGGCTCTCGCGCACGGCGGTCGGCCTCGGACGTGCCCTCGGGCTGGGGACCGACGACCTGTCTGCGCTGCACCGCGGCGGGTATCTGCACGACATCGGCAAGGTCGGCGTGCCCGATTCCGTGCTGCTGAAGCCTGCGCCCCTCACCGCGGAAGAATCGGCGCTGATGCGGCGGCACCCGGAGATCGGCGACTCGCTCTGCGCGCCGCTGCAGTCGCTGCGGTCGGTGCGCCCCATCATCCTCGGCCATCACGAGCGGCTGGACGGAAGCGGATATCCCAATGGCCTTCGCGGCGACGAGGTGCCGCTGCTGGCGCAGATCGTCGGCATCGTGGATGTCTACGACGCGCTGACGTCGCGGCGGCCGTATCGCGATGCGCTCAGCCATGATGCAGCCGTGACGTTCATGATGGAGGAGACCCACGCGGGCCGTTTCAATCCGCGATACGTTCAGGCGTTCCTCGAGACGCTGGTTCCGGCGGCGTCCGCTCTGCCATAGTCGTCCGACCGCGGATCGTGGGGCGGACGTTGTCACGTCCGCCTGGCGCGCCTGGCAAGGCGCGCCCCACGATCGAAACTTGCAACCGGACGTCCGCTACAATCAGCGGATGCCGTACCCCGAACCTTTTATCGCCCCAATGCGGGCAGAGCTGACGCGTCTTGGCGTCACGGAACTGCGCACTCCTGAACAGGTTGACGAAGCCGTCCGCAGCACCGGCACGGTGATGATCGTCGTGAACTCGGTCTGCGGCTGCGCCGCGGGCAAGGCGAGACCTGGAATCGCGCTGGCTCTGCAGAACGCGCGCAGGCCCGATCTCGCCGCGACGGTGTTTGCCGGAGGTGACGTCGAAGCAACCGACCGGGCGCGTCAGTACTTCGCGCCGTATCCGCCCTCGTCGCCGTCGATCGGGCTGCTGCAGGACGGCAAGCTCGTGTTCATGATGGAACGCCGGGACATCGAGAACCGCGACGCGGCGTCCATCGCGGCACGACTGACCGCCGCGTTCGACCAACATTGCGGCTAATGTGTGGGGCGGACGGTGTCACGTCCGCCTGGCGCGCCTGACAAGGCGCGCCCCACGTGACAGTCGCTGTTTCGCCCGACTAACCGCCGCGCGTGTGCATCTCGAGATGCGGATCGCGTTTCAGCCGGTCGACCGGAATGAGCGGTGAACGATCCCGCGCCGCCAGCCGCTCTTCGGCACCGCGGTCGCTGCGCACCTCCCACGTCGCGCGAATCAGCTGCGCCAGCTGCTCGTCGGTCGCGCCGCCGCGAAGCGGCCGCCGCAGGTCCGTTCCGTGCGCGGCATAGAGACAGAGGTACCAGAGCCCGTCCGCCGTCAGCCGGCTGCGATCGCACGAGTGACAGAACGGCTCGGTCGTCGATGAGATGATGCCGAAGACGGTGCCATCGGGGAGCGTGTACCGATCGGCGGGCGCGGACGAGGCTTCGAAGATCGGCGTCACCTCGCCGTAGTGAGCCTCGAGGCGCGCGATCATCTCGCTGCGCGGCAGCACCCGTGACATCGACCAGTGCGTCGCGCCACCGACATCCATGTATTCGATGAACCGGACTTCCGCTCCGTAGCGCTTCGCGAACTCGATCAACTCCACCAGCTCGTCGTCATTGACCCCGCGAATCACAACCGTGTCCAGCTTGAGTCCGGGGAACAGCGGCGCGGCGGTGGCGATTCCGTCGAGCACGCGATCCAGTTCATCGAACCGGGTGAGGCTGCGGAATCGATCCGGGCGGAGCGTGTCGAGGCTGACCGTCAGGCGATGAAGGCCCGCGTCGCGGAGCGCCTGCGCCTGCGCGGCCAGCAGCACGCCGTTGGTCGTCATGGCCAGATCGCGAATCGCGGATCGCGCGCCCAGCCGCCGGACCAGATCGGCGACGTCACGCCGCAGCAGCGGTTCGCCGCCTGTGAGGCGCACCTTGTCCACGCCCAGCGACGTGAAGACGTCGACGAGACGCTCGATCTCCTCGAAATGGAGAATGTCCTCGCGCGGCAGCCAGACGTAGTCCGGCTCCGGCATGCAGTAGCTGCAGCGCAGGTTGCAGCGGTCCGTCACGGAGACACGGAGATTGCGAAGCGGGCGCTGCTGGGTATCGAGGAGCACGCCTTTGAATTATCTCAGGTCCATGGGGGGCCGACCTAAAGGTCGGCCTCGACAGGATCTAAATGACCCGCAACCGGGTGCGGTCGTGCGGAACATAGGGGAATGCGGCGATCTGCCCCTCGAACGCCCCGCTCCAGCGGCCTGGAACAGGGATGCCGCAGCCCGGGCAGGTGCCGCCGCCCGTCAGGCGGTAGTCCTGAATCAGGTATCCGTACCTCGTGATCAGCCGCTCACCGCACGAGTGGCAGGCCGTGTGCTCGAGACCGCCAACGCGTCCAGGGAGGTTTCCCGCGTAGACGAAGCGCAGCCCCGCCTCGCGTCCGATGTCCGCCGCTCGTTTCAGCATCGCCGGCGTGGTGTTGGCCGTATCCAGCATCCGGTAATCCTGATGAAACGCGGTGACGTGCCACGGGATATCCGGCGAGACGCTGGCGAGGAACTTCGTCAGGCCGCGCAGCTCGGGTTCGCTGTCGTTGAACCCTGGAATCAGCAGCGTCACGATCTCGACCCACACGCCGGAGCGATGCAGCCAGGAAATCGTCTCGAGGATCGGCTGAAGGCGGCCGCCAAGCTCGCGGTAATGGCGGTCGTCGAAGCTCTTGAGATCGACTTTATACAAATCGATGTGCGGCCGCAGGTACTCGAGCACGCGCTCAGTGCCGTTGCCGTTCGACACAAACCCGGTGAGAAGGCCGTGCTGGCGCGCGAGCGCGAATACTTCGACCGCCCATTCGACGGTGATGAGCGGCTCGTTGTATGTCGAGACGACGATCCTGGCGCCCTGCCGCACGGCATCCTGAACCAGCGATGCGGGAGTCGTGTCCCGCGGTGGAGCCGATGCGTCAGGATCGCGCAGCGCTTGTGAGGTAACCCAGTTCTGGCAATAGCTGCAGTGGAGGTCGCAGCCGAGCATGCCGAAGCTGTAGGCGAGCGCGCCCGGGTAGGCGTGGAAGAACGGCTTCTTCTCGACCGGGTCGCACTGGACGCCGGCGACATATCCCCAAGGCACACGCAGCCGGCCGCCCTCATTGAAGCGGACTTTGCAGACTCCGAAGGCGCCCTCGGGAAGCGGACAGCGGTGCCCGCACGCGTGGCAGCGAATACGGCGCTTGCCGCTGGAGCCCTCGTCCATGGCCTCCACCAGCTCCGGGGCCGCATCACGCGTCCGCGCGCCGAGCAAATCCTGCAGCGTTGCCACTGCTTTGATGGTACGCGATGGGGGCTCGTCTGCGTGGGGCGAGCCTTGGAGGCTCGCCTTGCGACATAGACTTCAGCAATGCACGTTGTTGTCGTGGGGTCGGGCGTGTTTGGTGCGTGGACGGCGCATCACCTGCTCGCGGGCGGGGCAGCGGTCACGGTCGTCGACGCCTATGGTGCGGCGCACTCGCGGTCGAGCTCCGGCGACGAAACGCGGATCGTTCGCTGCGGCTATGGCCCCGACGCGATCTACTCGGAGCTGGCGCGCCGGTCGCTCGACCAGTGGCGCGCGCTGAGCGATCGGGCCCGCCGGCCGGATCCCCTGTGGCACCCGGCCGGCGTTCTCTGGATGGCCGCGGGAAGTGATCCGTACACCGCCGCGACGCGTGCAACGCTCAGCCGGCTCGATGTGCCCCCGGACGTTCTGAGTCGATCCGATCTGCGCACGCGCTTTCCTCACTTCGACACCGAGGGAATTGAGGTCGCCCTGCTGGAACGCGATTGCGGCGTTGTTGCCGCGCGTCGAGCGGTTCGTGCGCTTGTCGCCGAGCTCGAACAGCGCGGTGCGCGCTTGTTATCTGCGCGCATCGGCGCCCCCGTGGGAGATCGTGGCGCGGACCTTGTTAGGTCCGCGTCGACGTTGCGCGCGCTCCGCACTACCGGCGGTGCGGGCGTTGCAGGCGACCGCTTCGTGTTCGCCTGCGGTGCGTGGCTGCCGGCCCTCTTTCCGGAATTGCTGCGCGGGCGTATTCGCCCGACGCGGCAGGTGGTCACTTACTTCGGCACGCCGGCCGGAGACCCCCGGTTTACCGCCGCGCAGATGCCCGCGTGGATCGATTTCCCGTCGGGGATCTACGGTACTCCGGACATTGATGGCCGCGGCGTCAAGGTGGGGATCGACGAGCATGGCGGCCCGATCGACCCTGATGCCGACGATCGGATGCCCGATCGAGCGGCGGTCGATCGCGCTCGCGCCTGGCTGGCGCGGCGTGTTCCCGCGCTGGCCAACGCGCCGGTCGTCGAAACGCGCGTGTGCGCGTACGAGAACACGGCAACCGGCGACTTCCTGATCGACCGCCATCCCGCCCACGACAACGTCTGGATCGCCGGCGGCGGGTCCGGGCACGGTTTCAAGCATGGCCCGGCGGTTGGAGAACTGATGGCGCGGATGGTGCTCGACGGGGAATCGCCGGACGCGCGGTTCGCCCTCGCGGGCAAGACGATCGATGAGCGGCGCTCGGTCTACTGACCTGGACCCTGCATCAGGTCGCGGCGCGACTATTCCGCGTCCGGTCTGGCTCCTCGGATGGACCAGCCTCTTCACCGATGCGGCAACGGAGATGATTTACCCGCTGCTGCCGATCTACCTCTCGCGGGTGCTCGGCGCCGGCGCGGCGTCGCTCGGCATCATCGAAGGGGTTGCTGAAGGGATCAATAGCATTCTGAAGGTCGCTTCCGGTTGGTGGTCGGACCGCCGTGGCCGCCGGCGTCCCATTGTCATTCTCGGCTACAGCCTCTCCGGTGCGGCGCGGCCGCTCATCGCCGTCGCCGGGTCGTGGGTGCACGTTCTCGTCATCAGAGCCCTCGATCGAACCGGCAAGGGCATCCGTGGCGCGCCGCGCGATGCGATGCTGGCACAGTTCGCCGACGCCTCGTCTCGCGGGCGCGTCTTCGGCTTCCACCGCGCGATGGATCACACCGGCGCGATCATCGGCCCGCTGTTCGCAACGGTCGTTCTGTTCTTCCTGCCCGGCGAATACCGGCTGCTGTTCGCGCTCACGGCGATACCCGGGGCCATTGCCGTCGCCATGTTGTTCCTCGTTCACGAGCCCGATCGCTCCACGCGGACCGGCCGCCCCGATGCGCCCGCGGGCGACAGTAGTAACGCGGCGGACACGCATGGCTCGAGTCCCACGAGGCTGCCGAAGCGTTTGTGGATGGTTCTTGGCGTGATTGGCGTCTTCAGTCTCGGTAACTCCGCCGATGCGTTCCTGCTGCTGCGCCTGACCGACGCGCTCGGTGCCGCGACGTATGTCCCGTTGCTCTGGGGGCTGCTGCACGTCGTCAAGGCGTCGCTCTCGACGTGGGGCGGCGGATTATCCGATCGCATTGGCCGCAAGCGGGTGATTGTCATTGGATGGGCCGTCTATGCGCTCGTGTACGTCGGCTTTGCAACGGCATCGAGCGCCATCGGATTCGTTTCCTGGTTTCTCCTCTACGGCGTCTATTTCGCGCTGGCGGAAGGAGCAGAGAAGGCGCTCGTGGCCGACCTCACGCCCGCGCGCCGGCAGGGAACGGCGTTCGGCTACTACAACGCCGCGCTTGGGCTGGGGACGCTTGCGGCAAGCGTTGTCTTCGGCTTCGTCTACGAACGAGTCAGTCCCTCGGCCGCATTCACGATGGGCGCGACGCTCGCGGTGATCGCAACAGCACTTCTCGCCATGACACCGACGCGGCCGGCTGCGCACGGGGCATGAGATGATGGAGCTCAGATGCCCCGCATTCTTGTTACCAACGACGACGGCGTTCACTCGGAAGGCATTCGCGCGCTGGCCGACGCCATGCGGCCGCTCGGCGACGTCACGGTCGTGGCCCCGATTCAAGAGGCCAGCGCCATCGGCCACGCCCTGACGTTGCAGCGTCCGCTCCGGGTCGACGTCATCGGTCCGAATGTCTTTGCGATTGACGGAACCCCGACGGACTGCGTGAACGTCGCCATCACGCACATCCTCAAGGACAAGCCGGACCTGATCGTGTCGGGAATCAACAAAGGCTGGAACCTTGGCGACGATGTGACCTATTCGGGGACGGTGTCGGGCGCGCTGGAAGGTGCGCTGCTGTCGATTCCCAGCATTGCGATATCCGCCGAACGGGTCGGCAACACCTACGAATACGGACCGTCGGCCCATGCCGCCGCGATTGTGGCGGAAGCGGTGCTGGATCGCGGAATGCCGAAGTTCACGCTGCTGAACATCAACGTGCCGGCGGGACGAAACAAGGGATTCCGGGTGACCGTGCAGGCCAGGCGAAACCACGTGACGTCGGTCAGCGAGCGGCAGGATCCACGGCAGCGGGCGTATTACTGGATTGAGGAAGGGCAGAACGAGTGGGAGCCGCACGATCGGTCCGACTATCAGGCGGTGCGCGACGGCTACATCTCGATTACGCCGCTGCAGCCTGACATGACGGCGCACGACGCGATGCAATACGTCGAGGAGCTGCCGTTGACCCTCCGCGCGATTCCCTGACGCCCTGGGGCCTGCTCTTAATGCCCCTCTTCCCGGTGCTTCTTCTCGTACTCCGCCTGGGCGACGTCCTTGTCGCGCTGGACCTTCCTGGCCGCCTGACGCGCCTTGTTGAAATTCAGCTGACGGGTGTTCTCGGAGCTCATGGACACGTGGGAAAGCAGCCGCTCCAGATCGCTGCCGTGGCACTTCGGGCAGGAGGCCGTGTCGCCGGTCCTCAGGAGCTGCTCGAACTCGTGGTGGCAGCTCCGGCACTCGTATTCGTAGATCGGCATGGGAGATTTATACCCCGCTAACGCCGAACACCCAACACCCAACGGCCACCTCCGCCAATTCGAACCACGAAGACCGCGCCCCTCGACTGCGCTCGGGGCGCCCTGAGCGATAGTCGAAGGGCGAAGACCGCGAAGATCGCCGCTTTGGCGGTTGGGAGTTGGAAGTTGGGAGTTGTGCGCGGTTATACTGATCGTTCGTCGGGGCGTGGCTCAGCCTGGTAGAGCGCTCGGTTCGGGACCGAGAGGCCGCTGGTTCGAATCCAGTCGCCCCGACCA
>DASTBV010000173.1:0-49796 GCA_035711805.1 Vicinamibacterales bacterium | reverse complement strand
CACGCTGATCGTCGACGACGGCGGCGACGCGACGCTGCTCGTCCACAAGGGCGTCGAGTTCGAGAAGGCCGGAAAGGTCCCCGCGTTCGATGCGGACAAGGATCCGGAGGAGTGGGGTGTCATCCTCGAATTGCTCCGCGCCGAGCTGAAGGAGAACCCGAAGCGCTGGACGAAGGTCGCCTCTGATCTCCGCGGCGTCAGCGAAGAGACGACGACGGGCGTGCATCGCCTCTACGAGATGATGAAAGCCGGCACGCTGCTGTTCCCGGCCATCAACGTCAACGACTCGGTCACCAAGAGCAAGTTCGACAACATCTACGGCTGCCGCCACTCGGTGATCGACGGCCTGAACCGCGCCACCGACGTGATGCTCGGCGGCAAGGTGGCCGTGGTCCTCGGCTTCGGCGAAGTGGGCAAGGGCTGCGCGGAAGCGCTCCGCGGCCAGGGCTGCCGCGTGATCGTGACCGAAATCGACCCGATCTGCGCGCTGCAGGCGGCGATGCAGGGCTACGAGGTGAAGACGCTCGAAGACGTGCTGACGACGGCCGACATCTTCGTCACCGCGACCGGCAACTTCAACATCATCACCGCCGAGCACATGTCGAAGATGAAGGACAAGGCAATCGTGTCCAACATCGGTCACTTCGACAACGAGATCGACATGGCCGGCCTGGCGAAGTGGAAGGGGATCGACAAGATCAACATCAAGCCGCAGTACGACGAGTGGGTGTTCCCGGACGGCCACAGCGTGCTGATCCTGGCCGAGGGCCGGCTGATGAACCTCGGATGCGCCACCGGTCACCCGAGCTTCGTGATGTCATCGTCGTTCACCAACCAGACGCTGGCGCAGCTCGAGCTGCACGCCAACGCCGAGAAGTACGGCAAGACGGTGACGATGCTGCCGAAGACGCTGGACGAAGAGGTCGCACGGCTGCACCTCGATCACCTCGGCGTCAAGCTGACGAAGCTGACGAAGGAGCAGGCGGACTACCTCGGCGTGCCGGTCGAGGGGCCGTACAAGCCGGAGCACTACCGGTACTAGTTGGTAGTTGGTAGTTAGTAGTTAGTAGTTGGTAATTCGTCGTTCGTAGCTTCCGCCTTCAGGCGGAAGGACTTGGGGCGGGTCCGAAAGGGCCCGCCCTTTTTGTATGATGCACCGTCTGCCCATGCGGCGCATTCTCCTTGCTCTTGCGGCAATCGGCGTCGCGCTCGCCGCTGCGATGTCGCCGCCGATGCCACAGCCTCTCGCATATCACCTCTTTGCGGACGGTCGCTCGTGGCTGGGAATCCCAAACGCTCTCAACGTGCTTTCCAATGCACCGTTCGCCGTTGTGGGATTTCTGGGCCTCGCCGCGACGTTTTCCACGAAAGCGTCCGCGTCGTCGCCGTTCTCTGACGCGTGGGAGCGATGGCCGTATGCCGCGCTCTTCACCGGCGTCGCACTCACAAGCCTCGGGTCCGGCTACTACCATCTCGCTCCGGACAACGCACGACTCGTCTGGGACCGATTGCCCATGGCAGTGGGCTTCATGGGATTGTTGACGGCGGTATTGGCTGAGCGCGTCAGCGTGCGACTGAGCCGGATGCTGTTCGGTCCTTTACTCGTCATCGGGGCGGGCAGCGTCGCGTACTGGTATTGGAGCGAGCTCCAGCACGCTGGCGACCTGCGTCTGTACCTTCTCGTTCAGTTCGGTTCGCTGATTCTGGTCCTGCTTCTGCTCGTGTTGTATCCCAGCCGGTATGCAGGTACCGGATATCTCGTTGCCGGCCTCATCGCCTATGCGGCCGCCAAAGGTTTGGAGCTGGTCGATCGAGAGATTTTCGAGATCGGTCACATCGTCAGCGGCCACACGTTGAAGCATCTTGCAGCGGCGGGCGGTGTCATGTGCCTTGTCGCGATGCTCCGAATGCGCGCGCAACGGCCAACTCGACAACTTCCATCTCATGCCCAGGATGTCCTTCGACGAGCTCAAGTGAATGCGTGACGCGGTGACTGATGACGTAGGAGCAGGCGACCGTTCGCTCTGACGACGACCCTCCGGTAAGATCGCGCCGGGAGCGCGTTCGATGCGCAAGCTGTGGGCCCCGCTGTTTGTCGTCCTCGCCGGTCTGTTGTCCGGTTGCGACAATTTCGCCCTGTTCGTCTCGGCTCCAATTCCCGACACCGGCCTGCCGCCTGCCGCGCCTCCGCCACGCAGCATCGTTCTTGGTGACGTCGTCCACGGCACGTTCATCGTCCCGGAGATCTGCTTCGACGTGCAGGCACCGCGGAGTGGGACGTTGTTCATCCGGATCACGTGGGATCGTCGCCATGGCGACCTCGACCTGGCGTTCCTGAGCACGGTGATGTCCACGACGAGCCATGATGCGTTGGTCACCGGCTCGCTGCATGTCGCGCAGGGCCAGCGGTACCGGATCACCGTCGTCGGCGACCACGGGCCGGTGCCGTTCAGCCTGACGACCTCGATCCAGTAGGACTTCTCATCGGAACTGAAGGGTGAGACACTCACCGGCGAGGAGCATGGCGATGCGTGGATGGATACTCGCGGCGGCGATTGGCGGCGTCTCGGCGGCTGTGGCAACCGCGATTCCGTTTTCAGCCCAGGCGCAGACGAAAGAGGTGGTGACCTTCTCGAAAGACATCGCGCCGATCCTGCAGCGCAGCTGCCAGCAGTGCCATCGTCCGGACTCCGTGGCCCCGATGTCGCTGCTGACCTACGAGGAGGCCCGTCCTTACGCCCGGTCGATGAAGGCGCGGACCGCGTTGCGCGACAAGCGGGGCGCGATGCCGCCCTGGTACATCGAGAAGAACGTCGGCATTCAGCACTTCAAGGACGACTTCTCGCTGAGCGAGGAGGAGATCGGGAAGATCGCGGCGTGGGCGGACACGGGCGCGCCGCAGGGGAACCCGGCAGACCTGCCGCCGCCGCTCACGTTTCCGGACGGGAAGTCGTGGCGGATTGGGACTCCGGATTTGATCGTCGTGTCACCGCCCGTCGAGATGAAGGCGCAGCAGCCGGACTGGTTCGGCTCGATCGGGCAGTCGCCGACCGGCTTGACCGAGGATCGCTATGTCGCCGCGGTCGAAGTCAAAGAGGTGAACGACTCCGGTGGGCGGTCGCGCAGCAGCACGGTCGGCGGCCTCTATCTGTTTCATCACGCCGCGTACGCTGCCCTTGCTCCTGGTGGACGCGGCGGGGCCAGCATCTTTCCGGTTCACGAAGTCGGGCGGAACGCGGACGTCTTCGACGCCGAGGCGGGCAGGCTCCTGCAGGCCAATTCGTCGATTCTGTTCAACTCGGTGCATCTGCACGCGAACGGAGTCGACTCGAAGGCGCACCTCGAGGTCGGCTTCAAGTTTCATCCACGCGGATACAAGCCGACCCTGAATTTCCGCCAGTTGTTCGTCGGCAACGGTCCTGATCTGGACATCAAGGGGAACGAGGCCAACCAGCGAGTCGACGCCTACTTCACGCTTCCGCAGCACGTGAAGATCAGCACCTACGAGCCGCACATGCATGCGCCGGGTGTTCGCATGTGCCTCGAGGCGATCTGGGGCGTGACGGTCCAGACGCTCAACTGCTCCAAATACGATCACAACTGGGTCAGGGCGTATTGGTACGAAGACGATGCGGCGCCGCTGCTGCCGAAGGGGACGATCCTGCACGTCATCGGCTACTTCGATACGACATCGGCAAACAGGAACGTCCCTGACCCGCGAAACTGGTCAGGGTCGGGTCATCGCTCGGTGGACAACATGATGATCAACCTGATGCAGGCGATCTCCCTGACTGACCAGCAATTCGAGGCGGAGGTGGCGAAGCGGCGAGAGAAGCTCGGGCTGAAGTCCGGCCAGACGGTCATCGGGTGCCCGACGTGCAGCGCCACCCCGCGCCCGCCATCGGCGACGATCACGCCGAACTGAAGCGAATGAAGAAGGTCCTTTTCGCGATCACGTTGGCGTTCGCGGCGGCGCTCTCGACGGCCGCCCAGGAGTCCTTTTCCACCGGACAGAACATCGCGCCGGCGTACGAGGGCTGGGAGAAGAACGCCGACGGCTCGTTCAATCTCGTGTTCGGCTACTTCAACCGCAACTGGGAAGAGCAGATCGACGTGCCCGTGGGTGCGGCGAACACGATCGAGCCTGGTGGACCGGATCGCGGCCAGCCCACGCACTTCCTCCCGCGGCGGAACCGGTTCGTGTTCCGGATCCGAGTGCCGGCCGACTTCGGGACACGAGAGCTCGTCTGGACGCTGACCAGCAACGGAAAGACCGAACGCGCGTACGGGACGCTGAAGCCCGACTACTTCATCGACGACGACGTCATCATGGCCAACAACGGCGCCGCCGGGATGGGCGGCGCCGATCCTTCGCTGAAAGGAAACAAGCCGCCCGTTCTCACCGTCGACGGGCCGACGACGCGAACGGTCAAGACTGGCGAAGTGGTGACTCTGATCGCCGCAGCCGGCGACGACAAGATCCCCAGGGCGCGTCCGATGCCGCCGCTGAACCCGGGCGTGGCGAGCCGATTCACCGTGGACAGCGCCACCGGTTTGCGGCTGTCGTGGTTCGTCTATCGCGGCAACGGGAATGTCGTCTTCGATCCCGTGCAGACCAAGGTCTGGGAAGACACCAGAGACAACGCCAACTCGCCATGGTCATACGGGTGGAGAACTCCGCCGGTGCCGCCCGACGGCAAGTGGGTTGTCCGCGCGACGTTCCCCGAACCCGGCACCTACGTGCTGCGCTGCCAGGCGCACGACGGTGGGCTGGCGACGACGGCGGACGTAATGTTCGTCGTCCGATAGTTGTCCGTGGTTTCGTGGGGCGAGCCTTTCAGGCTCGCCTCGCGAACCCGAAGGGTTCGCGCCACGACTTTAGGGTCGCTTGCCGGCTCTTTCCCGCAGCCGCTTGGTGCGCGCGCTCGTGTCCGACAGCGTGCGAAACGTCAGCTGCAGCGATCCGATGTCCACGACGTCGCCATCCCGAAGCACCGCGGGCGAATCGACCGGTTCGCGGTTCAGCAGCGTGCCGTTGGTGCTGTCGAGATCCTCGATGCTGGCGACGTCCTGCTCGACGCTGATCCGCGCGTGGCGCCGCGACACGCTCTCGTCGTCCAGCCAGATCTGGCTGCGCGGGTCGCGGCCGATGACGTTATAGCCGTCGGAGAGCGCGATCGACCGATCCTTCCAGGACAACCAGCACCGCGACCCTGGCACGCGCGCCTGAGCCTCGTCGATCTCGACCGCCTGGCCGCAGAAGGCGTAGCCGACCGCGTGCACCGTGCGGATGAACCGCGGCGCATGCCGGTCGTCGCCGAGCGCCCGCCGGATTTCCGCGACGACGACGTTCAGGTTCGCCTCGATGACGTGCGTATCCGGCCAGACCGCCGTCAGGAGCTCATCCTTCGACAGGACGTCGGGCCGCCGGGTCAACAGCAGGCGCAACAGGTCGAACGCCTTGGGGGACAAACGGACGTCCTTATTGCCCCGCGCCAGCCGGCGGGCCTTCGAATCAATGAGGAATTCCCCGAAGCGAAGCGTCAGGGCGTCGACGGTTTTGGAATCCTTTGGCAATTCCTTAAGACTCTCCGGGCGGATTGGTGCAATTGTTTTACGCGAGGACACATGGTAACCAACGACAGCGCCGTCGTGGGAGGCAACCGTCGCCGGGCTGCGCGGGATTTGATCGCCGCCGTCGTCGAGAACATGCGGCGGAATCTGGAGACGCTCCGGTATTCCACGATTGCGCCCAGCCGCTACATCGTCTACCTCCATCCGGCCGAGTTTGCGCGTCTCGAAGGCATCGTCCCGATCCTCCAGGAGGAGACCATCCGCGCGCTGACCGAGGAACTGCACCGGCTCAACAACCCGTCGGGGCTGCGCCGCTACGGCGGACGTTTCTTCGGCGACGCCGCGCCCAGGGTGCAGACGCCAACCGGC
The DNA here is from genome assembly GCA_035711805.1 of Vicinamibacterales bacterium. Lineage (GTDB taxonomy): Bacteria > Acidobacteriota > Vicinamibacteria > Vicinamibacterales > UBA2999 > Gp6-AA40. Next base: position 43,853 of record DASTBV010000173.1, on the reverse strand, counting down.
GAGTGGCACGTCGAGTTCATGATCGACCCGGACGGGGAGCTTGCCGAGGGCGACATCCTGATCGATTCGGAGCTGCTGCTGCCGGCCCAGCCCGAGCTCGGCGTCGGCGAGCGGACCCGCCGCATCACGACCGCACACTCCAGCCAGCAGGCGCCGACCGATGATCGGACCGTTCGCACACGCACGTCGGCTGATGCGCAGGGCGCCCCGAGCGCAGCCGGGGGCCACGAGCAGCCGGTCGCGCGACCGTTCGCCACGCTCACGTATGAGGATCAATCGGGACCGCACACGTTCGAGATCACGACCGACGTGATCACCATCGGCCGCGGCGGTGCCGCACACCACGTCGACGTGAAGATCGCCTCGTCCGTCGATGTCTCGCGTGAACACGCGCGAATTCGCCGCGACGCCGCCACGGGCCAGTTCTTTCTGATCGATTTGAGCACGCTCGGGACGACGCTGAACAACCGTCACGTTCCGCGCGGCGTGGACGACGTCGATGGCGCCCGGCGCGAAACGGGCGTCGAAACGCCGCTGCCGGACCGCGCGCGCATCGGCCTTGCGGAAACAGTCTTCGTGGAGTTTGCGGTGACGCCATGACTTTGTTGCTGTTGTCCAAGTTCGTGCTGTTGCTCGCGCTGGTGGGGCTGGTAGCCCTCTACATCTGGGCGGAGCTGCCGGAGCGTGAGTAGGATAGCGTCCGCCATGGCTCGAGATGGCGTAGCGACGACGGGCCCGAGCCCGCTGCGCGCCTCCGGCGCGACTGATGCCGGGCGGCAGCGCGAGGTGAACGAGGATCGCTTTCACTGCGACACCGAACGCGGCGTGTTCATGGTCATCGACGGCGTCGGTGGCCAGGCCGCCGGCGGAAGGGCCGCGGACCTTGCGCTGTCGCGGCTGCGGGAGCGGCTCGGGACCGAGTCCGGCACCGTCGCCGACCGCCTGCGCGACGGCATCACCGCCGCCAACAACGACATCCATCGCCTCGCGGCCACCCGCGCCGAATGGGACGGCATGGCCTGCGTGCTGACCATCGCCATCGTCAATAACGGCACGGCGACGTTCGGCCACGTCGGCGACACCCGGCTCTACAAGCTGAGAGGCGACCAGATCGAAAAGCTGACGCGGGATCATTCTCCCGTCGGCGAACGCGAGGACGCGAACGAGATCTCCGAACGTCAGGCGATGCGGCATCCGCGGCGCAACGAGGTGTATCGCGACGTCGGCTCCGAGGTACACGATCGCCGCGACCGCGACTTCATCGACGTCGGCGAGGTGGCCTTCGAGCCCGATTCGGCGCTGCTGCTCTGCAGCGACGGCCTGACCGATCTCGTGGACTCGGTGTCGATTGCGAAGACGGTCAGCCAGTGCGCGGGCGATCCGGAGGCGGTCGTCCGTGAGCTGATCGCCGCGGCAAACGCGGCCGGCGGCAAGGACAACGTGACGGCGGTCTACGTCGAAGGCGAGAAGTTTGCGGCCAGTGGTTACGGGCGGGGGACGATCGAATCAAGGTCGGCCGGAGCGTCCGCCGCGTCTGACGACCCTCAGGAAGGCGGATCCGTGTCGCAGTCTGGCGCCCGGTTCGCGATGATCGCGCTCGGAATCGGCATCACCGCCGCGGTCGGCCTCTGGCAGTTCGGGTGGACGTATGACGATCTGCGCGGGCTGCTTTTCTCGGCGTCCGGCCAGTCCCCGCTGGAGCGCACGGTCGCTGACGGTGAGTCGATTACCGAGGCGCTGCGCGACGCCTCGCCCGGTTCCGTGGTGGTGGTCGAGCCGGGGGAGTATCGCGAACAGGTAACCCTTGTGTCGGGAGTCCGGCTCAAGAGCCGCGTTCCCGGGGGCGCGGTCATCCGGCTGCCGGCGGCGGTCCCCGATACTGCCGAGGAGCCAGCCGTCCTCGCCAGGAACGTCTCCGGCGCCGAGATCGTAAATTTCAGAATCAGCGGTGACGCGGCCACGCCGCTTCCCGTTGGCATCCTTGTCCAGAACTCAACGGTCTCGATCCTCCACGTCGAAATCAGCGGCGCCACGCGGGCGGCGCTCGAGTTCGCCGGGGGCGGGGCGTCGACGTTGATGGCCAGCGACATTCGCGACAACGCCGGGGCGGCGCTGGTGGTCCGCGATGGTTCGTCGCCGCGCGTGGCCAACAACTCGTTCGCGCGGAACGGGCGGTCGGACCGCGTCATGGCCGCGGTCGTCGTCCAGCGCGCGACGCCGATCTTCCTCAACAACGTGTTCGCCGGCATGACCGCCGCGTCGTTCACAGGGCTGGATGCCGCCGCGGTGGGCGCGCTGAGGCGCGACAACTGGTTTCCGGCCGTCACCCGGCCCTCCGAGCTGCGATGACCACCGTGTTCAAGCAGGTCGGGCCGTACCACATCCTCCGGCAGATCGGACACGGCGGCATGGCCGTCGTCTTTCTCGCCCTCGACACCCGCAGTAACCGGCGCGTGGCGCTGAAGCTCGTCCAGAGGAGCGGCGATCGCGAAGCGCAGGAGATCGTCGAGGCCGAACAGTTCGGGGCCGAGCTCCAGAAGCGATTCAGCGAGCGCGGCGCGCATGTGCCTGCCGTCTACGAGTACGGCATCGACGAGGACTCCGGCTACTTCTATGTCGCGATGGAGTACGTCGACGGCGAAAACCTCTCGGAGGTCATTGCCAACGGACCTCTGCTGCCCACCCGCGCCGCGGACGTCGCCATCGAGCTGGCCCGTTTCCTCGAGGAGGCCCATGCCTTCGAAGCGGTGGTCAACGGGCGGAACCTGAACGCGCTGCTGCACCTCGATCTCAAGCCGCGAAACGTCCGCATCACGTCGGCGCAGCTGGTGAAGGTGCTCGACTTCGGCACCGCGAAGGCACTGTCGCTGAGCAGGAAGGTCACGCGCAACGACTTCGGCAGCGTGGCGTATCTCTCGCCCGAGCGTCTCGAGACGGGCGAGGTCGATGCGCGCGCGGACTTGTGGGCGCTGGGCGTCGTGCTCTACGAAATGGTTCGCGGCATTCCGCCGTTCCAGGCTGCCGATACCCGGCGGCTCGAGCGCCTGATTCTCGCGCGGCGGCCGCCGCCGTCGCTCACCGAGCAGTGCCCGCCTGGACTGGCGGCCGTGGTCAGCCGCCTCCTCGATCCGAGCCCGGAGGAGCGCTACGCAAGCGCACGCGAGATTCGCGAGGACCTCGAACGGTTCAAGGCTGGACGGCAGACGGTCGCGGAGGAACGGGGCTGGCCGGCGCGCGCGTACGACGATGCCGCGACGCGGCGGACGTCGCCCGTCGCTCCCGCCGTTGCCGTTCCGCAGATGATCGGAAGCGTACCCGTGGGGCCGGGCACTGCCCGAACACCGCCGGTGGATGACGCGGACAAGACGCGGCGCACTGTGTCGCCGCCTGTGCCGCCGCCGATTCCCACGGCGCTCACGCCGCCGGCCAGCGCCGCAATCCCGGCCCCGCCTGTGCCGCCGAAAGCGTCGCCGAGCCGGCTGCGCCGACTGTTCAAGGGAGCGCTGGTTCTGATCGGATTTGGGCTCCTGGTCAGCGAGATCTCCATCGGATCGGAGGCGGGCCGCCTCGCACGGGCAGCGTCGACGCACGGGTTCGCGCAGCTGCCGAGGGCGTGGGAGCAGTATGACAACCTGCTCGGCCGCAGCAATCTCGGGATGGGCACGCATGATCTCCGCGAGGCGCTGATCGACCGGACGACGACGCTTGCCGACCGGGTGATCGCGAACTATCGCAGTCCCACGCCGACGGTTCGGGAGGCACAGTGGACGGCGGCTCGCGACGCCCTGTCGCAGGCGTTGTCGCGAGCCGGCGATGACCGCAGGCTCAGATCCGCGCTGCGATATTGCGAAGGCCACCTGCACCGCATCAACGGCGAGGCGAAGAAGGCACGAGGCGAGGTCGATCCGGCCAGCGACGATCTGACCGAGGCGGTTGTGGCGTTCCGTGAAGCGCACGATCTCCGTCAGGATTGGTCCGACCCGTTTCTCGGCCTGTTTCGCACGTTCATCGTCGGGCTCGACGATGTGGAGCGTGGTGCGGACGCGTTGATGCAGGCGGAGCAGCGTGGCTACGAGGCAAGCGAACGCGACGTCGCGCTGCTCGGGGACGGCTACCGCACTCAAGGAAACATGCTCGTCCGAAGCGCGCGTCAGCTCGCCGATCTGCCGCAGGGCCGGGAATACCTCGTTCTCGCCGCCGACGCATACCGGCTCGCGCTCGCCAACTACGCGAGGGCGGGCAGCCTCGCGACCGTGCCGCAGAGTATCGCCCGGACCCAGCGCGCGCTGCTGCAGGTCGAAGAGAGCCTTGGCGAGGGCGTGACCGTCGATTCAGGCACCACCGGCGAGCAGCAGTGAGCACCACCTTCACCGCCGCCGTTGATCGCGATCGGCTCCACGAGCATCGGCGAACCGCGCCGGCGGATCGGCATCAGCTGCTGCTGGTCCTGGCCTCGGCCGTTGCCGTGATGGCCATCGCGCTCTCGTACGCGGGTAGAACCCGCGCCAGCGCATTGACCGCAACCGCCGGCCCTGTCGTCAACCTCAATGCCGTGACGGACGCACGTGAAGTCGAGCGCGCCCTCGAGCCGGCGTTTTCATCGGTGTCGGATCGCCGGTTTGCGGCGGCGCAGCTGACGGCGTTCGTCCTCGCGGTGCGGAAGGCATCCGGAGACGTCCCGAACGTCGGCTCCGTCATGGCGGCAACGGTTCCTGCGGAGGCAATCGAGCGCGGAGGATCGGTCGAGTATCAGGCACGGCTGCGGCGTGCCTCGGAACGCGCCGAGGCTCAGCGCGGGGCGCGGCCGACACGCCTTCCGCTGCTCACCGCCGACGACCTGGCGGCAATCAAGCCGCGCTTGACCGTCCGATCGGCCGCCGCCTTCCGCAATCAGACCCTCCAGTGGGGCGCCCTCTACCTGCTTGCGATCTGGGGCGTGGCGCTCGTGTGGCGGCTGCGCGGCCGGGGCGATTTCGCGCTGCTCGGTGCGGCCCACCTGCTGACGGCGATCGGCTTTGCGCTCGTCCTGAGCCGATCGGATCCCGTGCGCGACACGATGCTGTTCGTGCGCTACGCGCAGGGCGTGATGGTTGGCTGCGTCGGTCTCGCCATCGCATCGCTCATCGACTTCCGCCGCTCCGCGCTGGCCGCATTTACCTACCTGCCGCTGGCGGGCGCGCTGGGTCTGTCCGCACTGCTGCTGGTGTTCGGGAGCGGTCCGGCCGGCAGCAACGCGAGGGTCAACCTCGGCCCGGTCCAGCCGGTCGAGGCGATCCGCCTGCTGCTCGGTCTGTTCCTCGCCGGCTACTTCGCCCGGCGCTGGGAGCTCCTCCGTCAGACTCGCGGCCGGACGGTCCGTCGCTTCACAGTACCGGACTGGCTGCACGTGCCACGGTTCGATTACCTGCTGCCGGTTGTCGTCGGCATCGCCGCGGCGCTCCTGTTCTTCTTTCTGCAGCGCGACCTCGGTCCCGCGCTGTTCGTGTCGTGCGTCTTTCTGGCGATCTATGCGGTGGCGAGAAACCGTGTTGGCCTCGCGCTCGGCGGCCTGGCGGTTCTGACTGCCGGCTTCTACGTCGGCTACGCGCTGAACATCTCGTCCACACTCTCGGCGCGCGTGCACATGTGGCGGTCGGCGTGGGACAACGTGGCGCGCGGCGGCGATCAGATTGCGCAGGCGATGTGGGCGCTTGGCACCGGCGGCGTCTTCGGCACGGGCCTCGGACTTGGTGACACGCGCTACGTTCCGGCGGGATATACGGACCTGCCGCTGGCGGCCGTCGGGGAGGAACTGGGATTCATCGGTGTCCTGTGCGTGGGTGCGGCGTTTGCCGTCATCGGCTGGCGCGGATACAGGACGGCGCTCCGCGCGACGAACGACTACGCGTTCTTCCTGGCCACCATCCTCACGCTGTTTCTGATCTTTCCTGTCCTCTTGATGGCGGCGGGCATGCTCGGCGTCGTCCCGCTGACGGGGGTGGTGACGCCGTTCGTCAGCTTCGGCGGATCGGCGATGGCCGCGAACTTTACCGCGCTCGGGCTGCTGGCCGCGATCGGCAGGACCGCCGCATCCGCGCCGGCGGCGTCGCGTCCGTTCCGCCGCGGCATGACGGCGCTGGCATCGACGGTCACGGTGGCGGCGCTTGTGCTGGTTGGCGTGCTGGTGAACGTCCAGGTCATCCGGGCGGACAGCTATGCCGTGAAGCCGCATCTCGGACTTCAGGCCGACGGCGTCCGGCGCTACCAATACAACCCGCGCGTGCTCGACGTGGTGGCGCAGATCCCGCGCGGTTCGGTCTACGACCGCAATGGGCTGCCGCTCGCGACCAACGAGCGCAGCCTGATCGAAAGCGCGGCCGCCGAATACAAGAAGCGCGGTGTCGAACTCGCCGGGTGCGACAAACCGGCGGAGCGCTGCTATCCGCTCGGCGCAGCCGCCTTCCACCTGCTTGGCGATCTCTCGACGCGCCGCAACTGGGGGGCGAGCAATTCGTCATACATCGAACGCGACCTGCAGGACAGGCTGCGCGGGTTCGACGATCATGCCGCCGCGGTGTCGGTGGCCGACGCATCGGGTCGATCGGCGCCGACGATGCGGCGCGATTACGGCGATCTGGTCCCGCTGCTGCGCCACCGGTATCGGCCCGGCAGTTCGGACGTGAAAGCGTTTCTCGCGCGCACGCGCGACGTGACGCTGACGATTGACGGACCGTTCCAGGCGCGAGTGACCCGAATCCTCGCCAAGTATGCCGAGCGCACGTCTGCGGGTAGAGCCGCGGCTGTCGTGATCGATCCCGCGACCGGGGATCTGCTTGCTTCAGCCAGTTATCCGCTGCCGGACGCGAAGGGCGACGAGACCGACGAGGAAGACGGGGACACGGAATCGCTGTTCGACCGTGCCCGCTACGGTCTCTACGCGCCCGGTTCGACGTTCAAGCTCGTGACCGCGGCGGCCGCGCTGCGACTCGATCCGTCGAACTGGACCGACACGTTCATCTGCTCGCGCCAGGATCATGGGCGGGTGGGCGCACGCGTTCCCGAGTTCGGCGTGGTCAGGGATGATCTCAAGGACGAGCATCCGCACGGATCGATTGCCATGCGCGATGCGATCGTGCAGTCGTGCAACGCCTATTTCGCGCAGCTGGCGGTTCGCCTCGGCCCCCGTCCGCTGCTCGACACTGCGGCGCTTGCCGGCGTCTCCGTCGCTCGCGACAACTCGGCGTCGCGGCTCCGCGCCACGCTGGCGCACGCGGCCTACGGGCAGGGTGACGTCGTTGCCACGCCGCTGCGCATGGCCAGGATTGCCGCGGCCATCGCCAACGGAGGGCTTCTGCGCGAGCCGCGCATCGCGCGAGGGCCGGCCGCCCCGTCCAAACCGGAACGGCTGCTGACGCCGGAGTCGGCCGGGCGTCTTGCCAACGCGCTCCGCGATGCCGTGGTGGCCGGCACGGGACGCAGCGTCAGCGCACATCCCGGACGGATCGCCGGCAAGACCGGCACGGCCGAAGTGGCCAACGCGCCGTCGCACGCGTGGTTCGTCGGCTTTGCTCCGCATCGCGGCAAGAAGCAAATCGCCTTCGCCGTGCTGTTCGAGCACGCCGGCTACGGAGGCGCGATCGCGACGCCGGCAGCCGGCGAGATCGTGACGGCCGCGGCGTCCCGAGGGTTGATCGAATGAACATCCTGCAGAAAGTGAAGCGCCTCGAGGCGGGCATGACGCGCGCGGTTGAGCGCGCGGCGCGCGAATGGTCGCAGTCCGGCGCGCGCGAGCCGCTCGAGATCGGCCAGGCCATTGTCGATGCCGTCGGCGAACGCCTCGAGCCCGCCGCCCGCGGCCGCTATGTGTTTCCGTTCAACCGCATCCACGTGACCATCGCGGCGTCCCGCGACGCGCGCGCCCGGTTCCAGGCGGTCTTCGAGAGCGAGCCGACGCTCCAGGAGCGCATCGTCGCGCGGCTCCGCGATGCCGGATGCAGTCCGGCGTCGGTGCAGTGCGCGGTGACCTACGTGGCGCGACCGTCACCTGACTGGCAGACGCCGGAGTTCCACCTCGAATGCACGCGCGGCGCAGCAGCGCCCGTCGCGGCGCAGGAGCCGGAGGCGGCGCCGGTCGCCGCTCCCGAGGCCGCGCGTCAACTGCAAATCACGATCGTGAGCGGCACGGCCGAGGCGCCGAACTACACCTTCACGCTGCCGCGCGTGAACCTCGGGCGATGCGCCGAAGTGCGCGACAGCCTCAGCCGCCTGGTGCGCACGAACCACGTGGCGTTCGTTGACCTGGCGGGCACGTCGAATCATTCCGTTTCGCGGCAGCACGCCCACATCGAGTACATCGAGTCGGCACGCCAGTACCGGATCCGCGACGACCGGAGCGCGCATGGCACGCACATCGTCCGCAACGGACGAGCGGTTCCGGTGCCGGCCGGACCTCGAGGTGTTCGCCTCGAATCGGGCGATGAAATCGTGCTGGGGGAGGCGAGGGCTCGAGTAGTCCTTGGTCCTTAGTTCTTCGTTCTTCGTCTGTCCTGACTACGGACGAAGCACGCGCGAAGCTACAACCGCAACGCCGGCATTTTGTGGAGGCGGTGGCTGGCCGGATCGATGGTAATACCGGCCGCTTCCAGGGCCAGCACACCCAGGAGCGGTGTCGCCTCCTCGGGACCAAAAAGAATCCGGCTGACGACGGTCGCACCCAGGACCTCCAGCCGGGCGAACGCGAACGCATATTCACGCAGGCTTCCGTCGGCCAACTCGTAGGTGTTCACGCCCTCGGGTTCGATCCCGATGTTTCGCAGGGCAGACGCGGGCGCCATCGAGTCGAGCGCTCCTGTATCAACCAGAAACGTCGCTTCGAATGGTCCGCCCTGGCCGACCAGTGGCTTTACCGTCACAGGTACGTTCACGAAGCCCACGTCTCCTCCTGGCACCCGCCGGACCACCATTTTCCGGAGTCTACATCGTCGTCAGCACGGTGCATGCCGGAGGTAAGTCGTTGCGTTGATTGGGTCAGCGGTAAGAAGCACGCAGTTCGTTGGAGTCTGTTTCGTGGAGCATGTGGCAGGAACTGCGACCGAGGTACCATCGCGCGTGACACGTGGGTGCACTCCTTCTTGCGATCGCGCTGATTCAGGATGCCTGCGGCGGCGAGGCGAAGCGTCACCTCGCAGACGCACAGCGACTCGGAGAGTCGTTCGATCTCGCCGGCGCCGCTGAGGCGTATTCGGCGGCCGTCGCGTCCGGCTGTTCCGAGGCGCGGGCAGCGGCGATCTACGTTCGCGGGTTGATTGCCGCACGAGCAGCCGACGCGCAGTTCGGCTCCACCGCATCGCTTCAGCCACTGAGGGAAGCCATCAGCGCGCTCGAACCGTACGCGGCGGCAGATCCCGTCGCCCGCGCCATGCAGGCGGTCGTGCGCGCCGCGATGCCGGCGGCGCAGCATGAACGCGGCGAGATGGCGCTGCTGATCGACGAGATGCTGCGACGCGAGTCGTTGCAGCTCGAAGCGCGGCTGCCCGGCTTACCCGTGATTTCGGCGCACGAGGCCGCCGGCTACTTCTGGCTGCAGCTGCACCTCTATGACGAGGCCGCTCGGGCATTCGACGCCGCCCGAAGCCGGATCGGGCAGACCTCCCACGTCATGCTCGGCGCGGCACGCGCGGCCGCCGGCCGGCAGGATGTTGCCGCCGCCTGCGGCCAGTACAACCGGCTCGTATCCTGGTGGGGTATCCGACCTGCCGCGCCGCCCGAAATCGTGGAAGCGCGCGCCTTCGTCAACCAGAGGCAATGCGCCGCGCCGCCCGTTCCTCCGGGCACGCGGCGGTGATGGCGTACAGATACCGGCCGGAAGTCCTCGAGCAGCTCCTGCTTCACGGCGTCCGTCCGACGGCGGATACGCCGCCACGACTCGTCTACGATTTCGTGAACGATCTGTATCGGTACGAACTGCGGCGGCTTCGTCACGCGCTCGTGACCAGTGCCATTCCCAAATCGGGGTATTACGATCGGGTCGTCGAGCTCCGGCGGAAGTACCCGCTGGTCTCCGTCAAGCCACATCTATGGGTAGAGTAGGACCGCGCGTGCGGATTCAGCCGAAGCTGCCGTCAGGCGGGGTGAGCATCTTTGCGGTGATGACCCGCCTCGCCAACGAGCACGGCGCGATCAACCTCTCTCAGGGATTCCCGGACTACAACTGCGATCCCGCGCTGATCGACGCCGTTGCGCGCTACATGCGCGAGGGCCATAACCAATACGCGCCGATGCCCGGTGTCCTCGCGCTGCGCGAGGCGCTGGCCATGAAGATCGAGCGGCTCTATGGACGCCGCTACGACCCGGCGACCGAGATCACCGTCACGACCGGCGCGACCGAAGGGATCTTCAACGCGCTGACGGCGCTCGTGCATCCCGGCGACGAAGTGCTCCTGTTTCAGCCGGCCTACGACTCGTATACGCCCTCTGTCGTGCTGAGCGGGGGCATCCCTCGGTACACGACGGTCCGCTATCCGGATTACCGCATCGACTGGGACGATGTACGGCGGCAAGTCTCGAGCCGGACGCGGGCCATTGTCGTCAACACGCCGCACAACCCGACCGGAATGATCTGGACCGCGGACGACGTCGCCGAGCTCCGGCGCGTGCTGCAGGGCACCGATGCGATCGTGATCAGCGACGAGGTCTACGAGCACATCACCTTCGACGGTCACCCGCACGAGAGCCTGGCGCGCCATCCCGACATTGCCGAACGGGCCATTGTGATCAGCTCGTTCGGCAAGACGTATCACACCACCGGCTGGAAGGTCGGATATTGCGCCGCTTCACCGGAGTTGACGCGCGAGATCCAGGGCATCCACCAGTGGGTGACCTTCGCGGTCAACGGTGCGGTGCAGATGGCGTACGCGGATATGGTGAACCGCGATCCATCGGCTGCGGATGTCACTGCCTTCTACCAGGGCCGGCGTGATCTGTTTCTGTCGCTCATCGCCGGTTCGCGTTTCAAGCCGCTGCCGTGCCGTGGAACCTTCTTCCAGCTCGTCGATTATTCGGGCATCACGACCGAAGGCGACGTCGAATTCGCCCAGCGGCTGACGCGCGAGCACGGCGTGGCCGCGATTCCGATATCGCCGTTCTTGAACGACAACGAGCAGCCCGGCCCCGTCGTCCGCTTCTGTTTCGCCAAACGTGACGAGACGCTGAAGGCGGCCGCGGAGCGTTTGCGACGCGTGTAGCGTCAGCGGCGCGGCCCGTAGACGGGCGCAGGCCGATCGCGCTCGAGCGCGCCAAGATCGGGTGCCCGTCCGGTGAACCCTTCGGTGATGGTCGGGAGCGCGACGCCGCGATCGACCGCCGCGGATCCGGCGCGAAGCCGGAAGTCGAGGTCCTTCGCGTCGTAGAGCCTCTGCACGGTCGCCGCGTCCTGGGCGTCGAGCTTCGGCACCTTCACGAACACGTCGTAGTCGACGAGCACGCTGTGTGCGTCCTGTCCGGTCGCCTTCGCATATTCGCCCAGCGTGGCGAACCGGCGGGTCTCGAGTTTCGCCGCGCGCCCGGGACCCGTGAAGTCCGCGACGACCGGCGGCGGCGGCGAGTTCCATTCGAATGAGGTCGCCGCGCCGGGATTCGGGCGGAACCCGTTGTAATCGGACGACGTGTAGCTGGTGAACGTCGTCACGGCAAAGATTGCCGGCAAGGCGCTTTCTCCGAGGATCAGGTTGTTGCGCCAGTGCGAATTGGACGTCGCGCCCGCGGCGGTCTCCGACAGGATCGTGTTGTTGTAGAACAATACCCCCGCGGCGCCGTTGGTCAGCCGCGTCGATCCCGCCGGCAGGTGGTAGGCGATGTTGCGGATCCAGTAGACCGGGCCGCCAAGCGTCGGCTGGTTGCAGAACGCGTGCGACGCGTGGTTGAGAAAGAGGTTCCGCATGATGCGGATGTTGTGCATGCTGCCGTCGGCTTCGATCGGGTTGTCGTGGCTGTTGGTGATGTAGTTGCCGTAGAAATCGATCGCTACCGGCCGCCGATCCCACGCGTCGCGCGTCGGATACTTCGGCCCGTCAACGATACCCGGCCCGGAAGCGACCGAGCCGTCGGGGTTGCCGTAGGTTTCAACGTTGATCCCGTCGTGGAAGTCCGCGATGTAGTTGTGGGCGACGACGTGCCCGGGACCGTACAGCTTCACGGCGACGTACGAGGCCATCGCCGGCGGGAAGATCTGTCCTTCGACGCCGCGGAACTTCGTCCACATCTCGCCCGCCCATCCGATCAGGTGCTTCGGATCGTTGCGTCCGACGAACGTGTTGTCGGCGATGTAGAAGCCGCTGGAGCCGGAGTAGTTGCTGAAGATGCCGGCGCCGACCTGCTCGAAGCGGCTGCGTTTCGCCGTCAGCCCTTTTGATCCGAGCAGGAACTGCGTGCCGGCGAGAATCGCGATTTCGGCGTTGCGAAACGTGATTCCCTCGAAATAGGTGTAGTCGGCCGCGCGGACGTCGAACAGCGCGAAATTCCCGTTGCCGTCGAAGACGACCTCGCCGTCGCCCGCCGCGACGATCGCAATCGGCATCTCGGCAGTGCCGTCGGCGGTGAGGTAGTAAGTGCCGTCGAGCGGCACCGTGCGGTTGACCGACGCATTGTTCGTGTACTCGTAACGGTTGTATTTGTAGGTGCCGGCGTGGACGAGGATGGTGTCGCCCGGCCGGACACGCGGACGTCCTGAGGTTGCCCAGTCCGTTCCGGCGCACCACTCGTTGTACGCGCACATCAACCCTTCGAATGCCGGTTCGATCTTCGTGCCTTTGAAGCCGTGCGGGTAGACATGAAACGTGCGGCCGCCGCGATACGGTGTCGGCTCCGCGCGGGTGCGGACGTTCACCACGCGGCGTGATTCACCGGTGACGCCGTCGGGGTCGGTCATCACGAGCTGGACCTCGTACGCCGTCGCCGGCTCCAGGTCGAGGACGCTGCCCGCGAACATGTTCGGCGAGATGACGTCGACACGCGATTCGGCGTAGATGCGCTCCCCCTGCAGCCGCAGCAGCGGCAGCGCGTCGCGCCACGCCGCTTCGCCCTGCCTTCTGTACGAGACGGCGACGGAGGCGTTGCGGTTGGCGTCGCCCTGGATGAACCATTCGAATCCAAGGTTGATCAGGGTCGGCGGCTCGAGGAGCAGCTCGCCCGCGACGATGGCATTCGGCGATGGCGAGCTGGGAGGCTGCTGGCCGTGGACCAGCGCCACGGCGACGACGAGACCGATGCCGGCGGCGAGGCTCGACCGTATCACGACGCGGATTATACGCAGGAGTGGGGAGGAAGGAGGTAGGAGGCAAGGAGGATATGATGGCCGCCTGTATTCCGTACGTAGTGTCCGTCTTCAGGCGGACCTCGAGAGGAGAGCAAATGTCGAAGTGGATAACAGTCGTCCTCGGAGTGGCGGTGTTGGCGGCCGTTGCTTCCCTGGGCGTGTCTGCGCAACAGAATCAGATGAGCTTCTTCATCACCAGCGCCGGACCGGGCAACGGGGCCAACCTCGGCGGGCTGGCGGGAGCCGATAAGCACTGCCAGACGCTGGCGGCTGCAGCGGGAGCAGGGAATCGCACCTGGCGCGCGTATCTCAGCGCGGCGGCCGCGGACGGGCAGCCGGCGGTCAACGCGCGCGATCGCATCGGCAAGGGCCCGTGGATGAACGTGAAGGGTGTGGTCGTCGCCAAGAGCGTCGCCGACCTTCACTCCGACATGAACATGCTCAGCAAGGAAAATTCGCTGACGGAGAAGGGCGCGATGGTAAATGGCGTGGGCGACAAGCCGAATCAGCACGACATCCTCACCGGCTCTCAGGCGGACGGGACGTTGCAGATGGGCGAGGCGCCGTGCGGCAACTGGACCAGCGCAGCGGAGACCGGCGGCGCGAATGTCGGCCACCACGATCGCAAAGGCGGCGGCGCAGCCGCGACGTCGTGGAATGCGGCGCATCCGTCGAGAGGGTGCTCGCAGCAGAACCTCATCGCTACCGGCGGCAACGGTCTCTTCTACTGCTTCGCGAACTGATGGGTGAAGGAGGTAGGAGGAAGGAGGAAGGAGGTAGGAGTCTCCTTCTGTCCTTCTTCCTACTCTTCTTCCTCCTACTCTCCTTCCTCCTTCCTCCTACCTCCTCCTTCCTCTCCGCCGCGCAGCCCCCCAGGCTGCCGGAGGAAGAGTCCTTCTTCGCCGCCGTCCGCGAGAACATGGCTCGCGCCAACCGCGAGCAGAACCGATATGCGTACAAGGAACGGCGCACCGAGCTGCATACCAACCCGTTTGGCCGTCTCGGCACGGGGGATGTCGTCGTCTATGACGTGACGCCTGGTCCGGAACCGGGCATTACGTTTCGCAGACTGCTCGAGAAGAACGGCAAGCCGGTGCTCAACAGCAAGCCGGAACGGCGGGAGCAGCGCGTTCGCGCCGCGAGGCGATCGACCGTTGACGACACCGTCAACGTGCTCGACTTTGCGATCGACCGCCGTGAAACGGTCAATGGACGCAGCGCCATCGTCGTCCGCTTCGAGCCGAAGCGTGGCGCCGAGGCCGAAACGCGCGAAGGCAGGATGGCCAAGGCGTTCCACGGCTCGATCTGGGTGGACGAAGCCGCGCGCGAGGTGATGCGCGTGGAAGCGACGGCGATCGACGATCTGTCGTACGGACTGGGCCTCATCGCCAGGATGCGCAAGGGGTCGGCGGTGACGCTGATTCGCGAACGCACCGACGACAGAATCTGGCTGCCGACCTCAATCAAATTCAAGGGCGACGGCCGTGCCCTGTTCGCGCTGAGAAAGCTGACTATCGACTTTTCGGTCGAATGGTTCGATTACCGGCGAATGTAAAATCGTTCGAATCGTTCGAATCGTTCGAATCGTTCGAATCGTTCGAATCGTTCGAATCGTTCGAATCGTTCGAATCGTTCGAATCGTTCGAGTCGTTCGAGTCGTTCGGGTTTACGGTCGTTTCGATCGCGGGGGCTTCGGATACAACGCCAGCCCCACGGCGGCCCAGAACAGCACGCGGATTCTGCGCGCCAGCGCCAGCGATCCGCCGCCGCTCAGACCCAGCATCGTCACGACGGCGGCATTCGACGCTTCGAGCGCGCCGAGGTTTGCGGGGATGGCGGCCGCGGCGACGCTGCCGAGGCGCGCGAAGGTATCGATCGTCAGCCCCTCCATCAGACCGATCGGTTCGCCGATTGCCCAGAAGACCGCCCAGATCTCGAGCGCCATCACGCCGTAGCAGACGATCGGCAGCCAGATCAGGATGATCAGCCGCCGGCGATCGCCTCGCACCAGCTCCAGCAGCACGTCCTCGACGTCGAGGATGAACTTCACCACGCGGCGGGTGCCGAGCCGGCGGCCACGCCGGCGATCGAATGCCGCGACCATGCGTCCGAGATAGTCGCCCGAGCGGCGCCGGGCGATGAACGCCAGGAGCGGCACGAGCAGCACCGCAAGAACGATCAGCGCTCCGAACACGGTGTCCCAGGCACGCGGCAGCGCCAGCCGCGTGACGGCGAAGAACGAGATCAGCCCGGCGAGCGCGATGCTCATGATCGCGACCGCGAGCCGTTCGAGGGCAATCGACGCGGTCGTGACCTGCGGCGCGGACCGATCGAGGAGCAGCAGCACCTTCAGCGGCTCGCCGGCGACGCCGCGAATGGTGAAGAAGCTGATGGCGTCCGCGGCAAGCCGCACGCGGAACAGGCGCGTGAACGGCGGGCGCGAGTCCTCAGGAAATGAAATCGCCCAGCCCCAGGTGCGCAGCACCTGCCAGACGGCGCTCGGCAGCAGCACGAACGGCAGCGCGAGGCCGAGACGCCTGGCGCTCGCGACCGTCTCCTCGAGATCGATGTAGAGGAGCGTGACGACGAACAGACCGATCCCGACGAAGATCGCCGCGATTGAAATGATTTGCGGAACTGAACGGGCCACAGTGGGTGGAAAAGTGGAAGAAGTGGAAAAGTGGACGAAGTGGAAAAGTGGAAGAAGTGGAAGAAGTGGAAAAGGATTTGGACAGTACGCTGAGCGTACTTCTCTACTTACTTTTCCACTTTTCCACTTTTCCAGTTTTCCACTTCATTCTTTGTCGTCGTCGGGCGTGTCGACGTCGATATCGACGTCGACGTCGTCCTTGGCGCTCGTTGCGATATCGTCGATATCCACCGAGCTGTCGTCGTCGAGATCGTCGACCGCGTAGATGCGGCCGCCGCTGCGCTCCTTGATCGGACCGCGCGGCTTGTGTTCCTGGTTCGGCCCGCCTTTCTTGCCGCGCAGCCGCTTGGGCGGCGCGGGCGGGCCGAAGTTCGCGCTGCGGTCGCGCCCGCCGGGGCCCATCGGGCCGCCCGGTCGCGGACCGCCGAATCCGCCGCCGCCACCGCCGGGCCGGGGACCGCTGAATCCGCCGCCACCTGGACGAGGGCCGCCGAAACCGCCACCGCCCGGTCGCGGGCCACTGAAACCGCCACCGCCGCCTGGACGGGGTGGGTAACCCTGGCCGGGTGGCCGGGGCGGGCGATCCTCCCGCGCGCGCGCCTCGCTGACCGCGAGGTTGCGTCCCTGGAACGGCTGCGCGTCGAACCGCTTGATGACTTCCTCCGCCTGCGCACGATCGGCAAACTCAACGAATGCAAACCCGCGCGGACGCCCGGTTTCACGATCGACCGGCATCACGACGTGGGAGGGTTCGGCGACGGCCGCGAAGTGGGCGCGAAGGTCAGCTTCGCTGGCCCCGTAGGGAAGGTTCCCGATGAACAGACGGACAGCCAAGATTTCCTCGTAACTTATCCGCTGGAGCCGCCGCGAAGCGGCGCGTAGGCGGAAGCGTGGGCGGCTCAGATTCTATCCCAGAACCCGGAAAAGGCTGGCGGCGGGGGGCTGCGTACATGTCTTGCAACGGCGGTCACGGATCGGAGTTCCGGATTAGCCGGACCATGAGCTGGGGTTACAGACATGATCACACCTCGAGTGTTAACAGCCACGGCCGTGCTGGCGGCGTTGTCGGCGTTCGCGTGCAACCGCGCGCAAACCAGTCAGGAGGCGGAACGCGCCACCGCGCAGGTGAAGACCGCCGCCGCGCAGGCGGGTGAGAAGCTCGCCGACAGCTGGCTTACCGCCAAAATCCAGGCGCAGTTTTTCGTCGACGAGGACATCAAGTCGCGTTACATCAACGTCAGCGCCCGCGACGGCGTGGTGAAGCTGAAGGGGTTCGTTGAAAGCGATGACGCGCGTCGTCAGGTTCTCGAAATCACCCGCAATACCGACGGCGTGAAGCAGATTGACGAGCGGCAGCTGCTCGTCGGCCGTCCGGCCAGCGAGTCGTTCGATACCGCCGCGACGTTCGCCACGGCGCCGGTCGCGACAACTGGCGTCACGCCCGCCGCGCCGGCGGCACCGCTGGACGATTCCACGGTCGTGAGCCTCGTGCAGGCAAAGTACTTCCTCGATCCGACGATCAAAGGGCGCAACATCAGCGTCGAGCTCACCGGCGGCGTCGTGACGCTGCGTGGACAGGTTGCCAGCGAGAACGAACGCGCGCAGGCCCTGACGCTCGCGCGCTCGACGCCTGGCGTGCAGCGGGTGGAGGATTACCTGACGGTGGACGCGGCGTTGCAGTAGGCCTATGGGCCAAGGCCTAAGGCCCAAGGGCTGGTCGAGGAATAAGGCCTTGTCCCTTGACCAGCCCTTAGGCCCTACGCCTTCGGCCTTGGGCCTAGAATCCTGGGATCAAGTTGAACTGCCACATCCATCCGCGGCCGGGACGATCCAGCGGACGGACGTAGTCGATTTCTCCGACGGCGAATCCGAAGGCGTTGAAGCGGATGGTCGCGCCGACGCTTCGCGACCACTCTCGATCTCCTCCCGCGAACGATGGTTTCGTGGAGCTCGTCCACGCGACGCCAGCATCGGCAAAGACGCCGACTTCCACGGGAATGCCGCCGTACATCGCCGACGGCCTGAACAGCCCGACGAGCGGTGCGCGCAACTCGATATTCGAAATCAGCATGCGGCTGCCGATCAGTCGGTCGAATTGCGCGCACGTCGAGGTGGCCGTGATCTCGCACTCGTCCACTGAGAACGAGCCGACGTCGTAGCCGCGGATCAGATTCGCATATCCGATAAACAGCGGTGAGATCCGGGTGTCCTCGCTGTCGCGTCCATATCGCCCGTAGTGCATGCCGCGGAGAGCGAGGGTGAGCGGCCGCGCCATGAAGTACTTGCGGTAGTCGACGAGCGCCCCCGAAAAGAGCAGCGAGCCCGCGGTCTGCGAATACTCGAAGCGATACCGTTGGCCGAGGATCGGGCTGGTCGCGCCGAACACCGACGTGTCGTACACGAGCGCTGCGCTTGTTTCGCCGAGGTTGAGCGCATCCGGCCGCTCGAGGTCCTCCTCCGTCCGCCCGAGGAAGACGCCGGAGGGCGAGAAGAAGAAACGCTCGACCTCGTAGTCGAAGCTGATGCGGCGGATGCCGCCCGAGAACTCCACGCGCTGCGCGCGGTTGAACGGATACTGCGTGATTCCCGTGATCCCGCGGTTGATCTGGGTGACGCGGGTTTCCTGCTGGACGAACGCCGGCCCGAAGTTGGGATCGACGGTGACGCCCTGAGAGAACTGACCCGTGGTGTACGGGGTCTGCTCGACGATGACGCCCCAGTTCCAGCGATGCGTACGATTGAGGTACATCACAGCGCCGCCGAGGTCTTCGATACGGTTGCTCGCCTGAATCATCGCGCCCAGCTGATGGTTGCCGAGCATGTCACTCCAGATGAACGCGATGCCGCCTCCCGCAAACGCGCCCCACCGATCGACGCCGACGCCGACAGTCGGTTGCGTCACCATGTCGAGGCCCAGCTTCGGGGCGTAGTCCTCTTCCGGATACTCGGTCTCGGCGGGTAGGCCCTGCGCCGGGTTCTGCAGCATCGCCGCGACGTCCAACTCGCTCTGGCGGCGCGACAGCGGCGGCAGGATCGCGGCGTTCTGCGCGTTCACGGTCGTGGCAGCGGCGCTCCCGGCGTCCTTATCCGTCGTGGCGTAGATGTTGTACTTGTCGTCTTCGAATACCGAGAACACGACGTCCGGGGCCGCGGCCGCCACCGACAGCGCCGGGGTCAGCGGTGTGATGCCGCTGACGCCAGACAGCACGTTGGTGATCCGCGTCGTCCGGCCGGTGGAGAGCTCGGTGCGGTAGACGTTCGGAATCCCGTCCGGCGTGGCGATGAAAAACATGCCGCGCCCGTCGGCGGTGAACTCCGGGTTGGTGTTGCGGCCGGTGCCGAATCCGGCCAGCGGACGAATCTGGCGCGTGCCGACGTCCATCAGGCCGATGCGATAGTTGCCGAACGACAGCTGCTTCAGGTCGGACGAGAAACGGTCCGTCACCCAGGCGAGCTGCTTGCCATCAGGAGACCATTCCGGATCGCTGTCGGCAAACGGATCGTTGGTCAGCTGGGTGACCGCGCGCGTCGTGACGTCGAACAGAAACAGATCGAGCACGCCGCCCTTCAACGCCGAGAACGCGATCTGCTGGCCGCCCGGCGACCAGGCGGGGTTGAAGATCTCGCCGATGTCGGCGAACTCGTGTTCCATCAGCCGCTGGCCGGTGTCCACGTCGATGACGGTCAGCACCGGCTGGCCCTTGCTCAGCGCCGAGAACACGAAGCGTTTGTTGTCCGGCGCCCAGTCTCCGGCAGAGGCGAGGAACTCGAGGCTGTCGAAGTGCGGATCGGCGGCGGTCTTGGTCAGCTGGCGAATGACTTTTCCGCTGGCGACGTCGGCCAGGAACATGTCGATCGACAGCCGTGACCGCTCGGACAGGAACACCATCCGCTTGCCGTCGGGGCTGATCGCCGGGGCGAGGTTCAGGTTCCCGCCGCTGGACTGCTCGTTCATCAGCGCGCGCGAGAACGTTTCCGGCTTGCGCGTGGTCTCGAAGAGCGAGGCATAGGTCTTGCGCGTCTCGTCGTGCCAGTCCTTGGTCAGCGTCTCCTCGTCGGTCCCGAGCACGGCGGTGATGGCTTCCTCGATGTTTCCGCTGGGACCAGCCGCGCGAAGCATGTCGCCGACCGCGGAATCGCCCCAGCGTCCGGCGACGTAGGCCCAGAACGCATGACCGTACCGATACGGGAAGAAGTCGGGGTCATCCAGCTTGTCGATCGCCGGCATCTTTTCCCGAGACGACGCATCGCGGACCCACATCGCGGTGTTGGCGTCCACCGGCCCGAGCGACAGGTATTCGGCCATGCCTTCGATGAACCAGAGCGGCAGGGCGGCGACACCAGGTGTCGGGCGCCCTTCGGCATCCTCGGACGACGAGATGTCGTACTGGAACGCGTGGACGAGCTCGTGGCCGAGGACGTGATCCGTCTCCGCCAGGCCGCCGGCGAACGGCAGGATCACACGACGCTTGAAGCTTTCGGTGACGCCCCCTGTTCCCTCGCCGATCTCACCGGAGAGTGCGTTGGTCTGCTGGAAGTGCGGGTGCGCCGCGTACAGGATGATCGGCTGTCGCGAACTCAGCTCGTGGCGGAGCACGCGGGACAGTCGCGCATACCACCGTTCGGCCATCCGCGCGGCGAGGTCAACCGCCTGCTCCTCTTCCGGGTAGTAGTAGATGTCGAAGTGCTCGGTCTTCTTCACCTTGAAGTCGAACTTCTCGTATTGCACCTTGTTCTGGCCGAAGTACTGCGCGTCAGCGGTCGCGGCGCTCCCGGAGATCAAGGCCAGGAGCGTCAGCACGGTGCAAGGGAATCGAAGAGTCATCGGTGCCTCACGTTAAGTGCGTCGGGGTAAGAAGCATAAGCTGTTCCCCGGATGTGCATCGTCCACCAGTGGCAGCCGGCGGGGCAAGCCGTACGTCGCGGAACCGGCAATGAACGGGCGAAGCGTTGGCGGACGATTCCGTGGCTCTTCAGTTAAGCACGAACAAGGCCACGGCGGGATGCCGAGACGCACGGGGGTTTTCCCGTAATTCCTTTCGCGCTCCGTTAGTGTCGTCCTCGTTCGGGGGCGTGGATGAGCCCACTGCATGCGGCAGCGTCGACCAGACGATGACCGTCGATCAGACCGACGGCGGCGGCCGCGCGTCCAATCACTGCAGCGGGGAGATCGCCGGCGGCCCGCGATTCCCGCACGCCCGTATCTCCGCTGGCCTTACTGAGCTTTTCGCCGTCCGGTCTGATGATCAGCGGATGGTGATAGAAGGCAGGCGGCGCCGTGCGCCCGAGCATCCGGGCCAGCTTGATTTGCCGGCCGGTCGATGAGAGCAGATCCATGCCGCGGACGACGAGGTCGACGCCGTCGTTCATGTCGTCCACCGTGACCGCGAACTGATACGTCCAGTTGCCGTCGCGATCCTTGAGAAGCAGATCGCCGCATTGCTCCGCCGGCGTCTGCACGATCGTCCCGAGCGCGCGGTCCTCGAATTCCTCCGGCTCGGTATCCAGTTCGACGCGAATGCCCGCCCCCGGCGGCGGCGCGGCCCCGGGCGGCAGGCGCCGCGAGCGGCATGTTCCCGGGTAACCTTCGCCCCCTATTTCCCTGCGCGAGCAGGTGCAGATGTACAGGCGATGCGTGGACTGCAGACGCGCGAGCGCGGCAGTGTACGCCTCGTCGTTCTCGCTCTGGCGGCGGACCGGGTGCAGCCCTTCGTCGGGCACGAACCCAAGCCACGCCAGGTCTTCGAGGATCGCCCGTTCGAAGGTGACGCGGCTGCGGATGCGATCGTGGTCCTCGACGCGCAGCAGGACACGGCCGCCGGCAGCTTGCGCCAGCCCCCACACATAAATGGCGTTAACGACGTGACCGAGGTGCAGGTAGCCGGTGGGCGAGGGGGCGAAACGGGAAATCATCGATGATGGATGATGGATGATGGATGATTTGATTGGTTCAATGATGACGTGTTCATTAGCTCAATCGAGATCGACCCAGTGACTCAATCATCGACCTAACTGACCACATCAAATCCTCAAATCATCAATCATCGTTCATCGATTCCGTGATCCCGTTCCTCTCGCCCTCTGATCCTTTTCCGCCCGTGGAGGCCGCATTGCGGGCGCCGAACGGGTTGCTTGCCGCCGGCGGCGATCTGTCCCCCGAGCGGCTGCTTGCCGCATATGCGGAAGGCATCTTTCCGTGGTTCGGAGAGGACGATCCGATCCTCTGGTGGAGTCCGGACCCGCGCATGGTTCTCTATGCCCGCGAGGTCCATGTCGCGCGCTCGCTGCGCAAGGTCATCAAGAGCGGCACGTTCCGCGTGACGCTCGACACGGCGTTTCCAGCCGTGGTACGGGCCTGTGCCGAAGCGCGGCGGGATCACGAGGGCACGTGGATTACCCCGGCGATGGAAGAGGCCTACATCCGGCTGGCCGAGCTCGGCCACGCCCATTCTGTCGAAGCATGGCAGGGCAATGCGCTGGCCGGGGGGCTGTACGGTGTTGCCGTGGGCCGGATGTTCTTCGGCGAGTCGATGTTCACACGTGTGCGCGACGCCTCGAAGGTCGCGCTCGTGCAGCTGGCGAGGCAGCTGGAGGCGTGGAGCATGCCGATGATTGACTGCCAGATGTCCACGCAGCATCTGGCCTCATTGGGCGCCCGGGACATCCGCCGGGCGGATTTTGTGGAGGAAGTCCGATACCTTGTACGGCAGCCGCCGGTCAGCACCCCCTGGCAGATGGGCGGCTAAAATAGTGGTGAGTCGTGAGTTTTGAGTTTTGAGCTCGATAGGCGCCCGACCGGACGAGTCGATTCTCATCGCGCCGCAGAGCGGCCAGCAGGTGGGGCTGCCGCGGATGTGGCGGGTGCTCCTGCACAACGACGACTACACCACGCAGGACTTTGTCGTCTGGGTGCTGGAAACGATCTTTCACAAGGAGCGCGGCGAGGCGTTCGACATCATGATGAGCGTGCACCGCACCGGAATGGGCATCGCCGGCGTCTATACCCATGATGTGGCCCAGACGAAAGTGAAGACCACCCGGCAGCTGGCCGAAGAGCACGAGTTCCCGCTGCTGGTGACGATGGAAGCTGAATGAGCCAGCCCCCTGTTCCGTTTGCGCCGGAAACGCTGGAGACGATCCAGCGCGCCGTGCGCCTGGCGACCGACCTGCGGCACGACACCGTTGGCCTCGAGCATCTGCTCATTGCCATCGCCGATGAGCCGCAGGCGCGGCGGATTCTCGTGGCCTGCGGTGCGGACGTGAACGAGATGAAGCGCCAGCTCGAGGACGTGCTGGCGAAGGCGTTCACCCCGGTTCCGGCCACGGCGGCCGTCGAGCCCGAGCCGTCGCTCGGCTTCGATCGTGTCATCCAGCAGGCGATGGTGCACGCCGCGATGTCGAGCGCCTCGCACGTGGACACGGGAAGCCTGCTGGTGTTCATCCTGCGCGAGGAGGACAGCCACGCCGCGTACTTCCTCCGGTCGCAGGGCGTCGATCGCCTGACGCTGCTTCGCGTGATCTCGCACGGGACGAAGGGCGACAGGCCCGCCGTGCCGGCGGTTGGAGACAACCCGGCGCCGCCGAGCAGCGATCCGCTCGAAGCCTACGCCACCAACCTCGTGCAGCGCGCGGCCGAGGGCCGGATCGATCCGCTCATCGGCCGGGCGCTCGAGCTCGAGCGCATGATTCAGGTGCTCTGCCGCCGGCGCAAGAACAACCCGCTGCTCGTCGGCGAGCCGGGCGTGGGCAAGACGGCCCTGGCCGAGGGCCTGGCGCTGCGCATTCATCAGGGCGAGGTGCCCGACGTCCTGAAGGGCTGCAAAGTGTTCGCCCTCGATCTCGGCGCGCTCATCGCCGGCACCAGGTATCGCGGCGACTTCGAGGAGCGCGTCAAACAGGTGCTCGACCGGCTGTCGAAGGAAGAGAACGCCATTCTGTTCATCGACGAGATCCACTCGCTGGTCGGCGCCGGCGCCGCCTCCGGCGGCGCGATGGACGCCGGCAACCTGCTCAAGCCGGCGCTGGCCAACGGCACGCTGCGCTGCATCGGGTCGACCACGTTCACCGACGTGAAGCAGTCGTTCGATCGCGATCGCGCGCTGTCGCGCCGCTTCCAGAAGATCGACGTGCTGGAGCCGTCGGAGGGAGAGGCGCTGGACATCCTCAAGGGTCTGCGGGTGCATTACGAGATGCACCACGGGGTCCGCTACACCGACGGCGCGCTCGAGGCGTCCGTGTCGTTGTCCGCCCGCCACCTCCAGGACCTGCACCTGCCCGACAAGGCGATCGACGTGCTCGACGAGGCGGGGGCGGCGCAGAAGCTGATGCCGGCGGAGCAGCGGTCCGGCGAAATCGGGCCGCAGCAGATCGAGCAGATTGTGGCGAAGATGGCCCGCGTGCCCGTTCAGGCGGTGTCGAGCGACGACCGTCGGGCGCTGCAGGCGCTCGACGTCGAGTTGAAACGCGTCATCTTCGGACAGGACGATGCGATCGACGAGGTCGCCTCGGCAATCAAGATGTCCCGGTCTGGCCTGCGTGCGGCCGAGAAGCCAATCGCGAATTTCCTGTTTGCCGGGCCAACGGGCGTGGGCAAGACCGAGCTGGCGCGGCAGCTGGCACGGATTCTGGGCATTGAGTTCATCCGCTTCGACATGTCGGAGTACATGGAGAAGCACGCCGTCTCGCGGCTGATTGGCGCGCCGCCCGGCTACGTCGGCTACGAGGAAGGCGGCCTGCTGATCGACGCCATCCGCAAGACGCCTCATGCGGTGCTGCTGCTCGACGAGATCGAGAAGGCGCATCCGGACATGTTCAGCATCCTGCTGCAGGTCATGGATCACGCCACGCTGACCGACTCGCACGGCCGCAAGGCCGACTTCCGCCACGTCATCCTGATCATGACGACGAACGCCGGCGCCCGCGACCTGTCGGATCGCCGCGTCGGGTTCGGCGACAGCGCCGTGGGCGCCTCGTCGCGCGGCGCGCTCGAGCGGACATTCACGCCGGAGTTTCGCAACCGGCTCGACGCGACCGTCAACTTCCACGCGCTCGGCACCGCCGAGATCGAACGCGTGGTGGACAAGCAGATCGACGAGCTGCGGTCGATGGTGACGGCCAAGGGCGTCAGCGTCGAGCTGACGCCGGAGGCGCGCGCGTGGCTGGCCGAGAAGGGCTTCGATCGCGCCTTCGGCGCGCGGCCGATGGCCCGCCTCATCGAACGCGTCGTCAAGAAGCCGCTGTCGGAAGCGCTGTTGTTCGGATCGCTCGGCGAAGGCGGCGTCGTGCGGATCGCCGTTGAAGACGGCGACGTTCGGTTGGTGGTTGGCGGCGGACAGTAAGGCAAAAGGCAAAAGGCAAAAGTCAAAAGGCAAAGGAACTTGTGACCGTCTTTTGACTTATGCCTTTTGCCTTTTGACTTTTGCCTTTTGACTTCTCAATGTCCATCGCCAGCATCCGACGCGACTACAGCGGCGACCCGCTCAGCGAGACCGAATCCGATCCGGATCCGTTCAGGCAGTTCGCACGCTGGTTCGAGCAGGTCCGGGAGCTGGAGGCCGATCCCACCGCTTTCGCCCTGGCCACGTCCACCCGTGACGGCCGGCCCTCTGTCCGCACGGTCCTGCTCAAGGGCGTGGACGATCGCGGGTTCGTCTTCTACACCAACTACAACAGCCGCAAGGCGCAGGAGCTCGACGACACCGGCCGTGCCGCGCTGCTGTTCTACTGGCCGTCGCTCGTCCGGCAGGTGCGGATCGACGGACTGGCGTCGAAAGTCGACGAGGCCGAGTCCGACGCCTATTTCGCCACGCGGCCAACCGAGAGCCGCTGGAGCGTCTACGCGTCGAACCAGAGCGAGGTGATCGAAAGCCGGGCGGCGCTCGAGTCGCGGTACACCGTGGCGCGCGAGGTGTATGGCGAGAACATTCCACGGCCGTCGTGGTGGGGCGGCTATCGGGTCGTCCCCGCGGAGTTCGAGTTCTGGCAGGGCCGTCCGAGCCGGCTGCACGATCGCGTGCGCTATCAGCGCGATGGTTCGGGCTGGCGGCGCGATCGGTTGGCTCCGTAACAGGCCCAAGGAATCAGGCCCAAGGCCCAAGGGCTGGCCTAGGGATCAGGGATCAGGGATCAGGGATTAGGGATCAGGGATCAGGGTTCGGGAATTTGTCCCGTGGAGTCCGGCTTCAGAAGGATTGCCAAGGACCGAATCAGTGCGAGCGGAAGAACTGTGGTGGCTTTGGCAGATACAACCAGCTTTTCGCTGTTGCGGGATGGCGGCTCGCCAGGCTGGCGAGGCGGCGACGCCACCGCTGTTCCTCGTTGACCGCCTCCGACCGCTTGATCGCGGCCAGTACTGCACTCACGTTCTCGCCCGCGGCTTCGGCAACCATGACCTGCTCGGCAAGCCACTGCATCGCTGCATAACGCCCATGGACGTAGTCGGCAATATGAAATGTATCAGCACCCGCGATTCGCGCGTTCTCGAACACAGCGCTGTCGATGCCGACAGTGAAGCCTGAGGCGCCATGAACGAGGTTGTTGCCTGACCATACGACGGCATGAGGCCTGGTGACATCGAACGGCGGTGACAGTCCGCTGAGCGTGACGAGCAGCCTGCCGCCAGGCTCCAATGGCTTCCGGGCGCCGAGTGAAGAGTAGCTGTCGAGAACGACGTACTTGCCGCGCGGGGTGTTTCGGTAGTCAAGATAGTTCCAGTGCGCAACGACCGCCGTGACTCGGTGTGGGGACACGTTCGTCAACACCGCTGAGAGCCCTGCCGCACCGTGCAGCGACGGCATCTCGCGCAGCATCGGCACGAACTCCGGGTACTCGAGCGGATGAAATACCGTTAGCGTCAGTTCCGGCGTCGGACTGTGTTTGACAACCAGGCGCCCTGGGTCACTGATGGTCATCGCACGCAGGATAACAGCCGGGGATAATGGGGAAACATGCTCAAGACAAAGTCTGTGTACTCGCCGGCCGCCGAGAACGACGGGCTGCGAATCCTCGCCACGCGCTTTCGCGGCCGCCGCATGTCGGCGAATCTCTACGATGTCTGGATGCCGTCGCTCGGGCCGAGCGAGCAGCTGCTGAAGTCTGTTCTGGCCGGCAAGATCACCTGGGCCGCGTTCACGCGCGATTTCAAGAAGGAGCTCTTTCTCGACGGCGCGATCGACTCGCGCAACAAGACCATCAAAAACCACGGCCAGAAATCGACGCTGCGCCTGATCAAGACCATGGCACGAGAGGGCAACGTGACGCTGATGTGCCACTGCGACGAAGACGCAAAGCAGTGCCACCGCCATATCCTGCGTGAGCTGATCCTGAGTAACCGAGTCTGATGAACGAACCCTGAACCTCGGACCTCGAACCCCGAACCTCGAACCCAGAACCGAACCTGAACACGAACCGGGAAGAGAGAACCTGGAAGTGTGAACCGCGTTATTCCGCGAGCGCCATGTCGTCAGAGACGGCGCTGTTGCTGGCGCCACCAGGGACCAGGCCGCGCAGCTTCCTCCCGACGACGCGCCACGCCAGGATGAGCGACGTGACGCACAGCGCCGTCCCACCCAGCATGAAGGTGATGACGACGATGTCCCACAGCGGACGGTAGTTGTACAGCCACGGAAAATTCAGCGAGTGCAGCCCGTTATACAGCCAGCGGTTGACCCATGCGCTGTCGTCGTAACTCCCGACCACGCGCGCGGTTTTCGGATCGATGTAGAACCGCGTGTTCTGCGCGTCGTGAAATCGCGCGAGGACGACCGGCAGGGGCCGCTGCCGCCGGCGGTCGAGGTAGTAGCGGTCGTATTGCGTGAGCACGCTGGTGTCGACCATCCCGGGACCACCGGCAGCCGTGACGACGTCGATGATCCGCTGCGGCTCGAGACCGGCCATTGGCTCGCCGTTGACCGGAACGATTCGCGTCTCGCCGGGGCCGAGCGTCGCGATGTAGATCGGCTCACCCGCGAACGACGTGAACTCGAGCTCCTTGACCGGCACATCCCCGAGCTGCCTGATCGCGTCGCGCGGGTCCTTCGAGGCAAACGCCGCGAGGCTCGTCCCGCCCCGCAGCGCTTCACGAATCGTCTGCGGGTCGATCCCCCGCTCGAGCAGGCCTCCACCGGTTTCCCGGGGGAACGGATCCATGGACAGCATCCCGCTGAACGCCCATGTGATGGTTGCCGCGCCGAAAACCAGCCCGAGGACCATATGCCAGCGTTTCTGCCCGCGATACGGGATGCTGCTCGGCGCGCCGGCGTACCTGTATTTCCTGGTTGGTGAATACATCCACGCACCGATGACGACCCCGAGAATTGCCGCGATGGTTCCGATTCCGGACGACCAGATGACGACGCGGCTCCACCGCGGGCCGTTCTTGCGGAGCGGCGTGAAATAGAACCAGTGCGGGATGGCGCCGGCGTAGGCGCCCAACCGCGAACCGGTCGTGGTGTGCTGGACCACGTCACCCGTCGTCTGGGTGACATAGACCTGCTCGCCATCCGGCCACGACAACTTCCAGAGCGGCGACAGATCCGCGAGCCGCATCTGCACCGTCCACTGATCGACTTCGGTGACCCGCTCGACGCGCGCGCGGCTGACCGGCTGCTTCGTCCATGCCTCGGCTATGC
This sequence comes from Vicinamibacterales bacterium, assembly GCA_035711805.1. Lineage (GTDB taxonomy): Bacteria > Acidobacteriota > Vicinamibacteria > Vicinamibacterales > UBA2999 > Gp6-AA40. The sequence goes on along the minus strand of DASTBV010000173.1, from coordinate 15,283 downwards.
GCCGCACCATGGCATCGGAGACCTCGATCTGCTGTTCCCCGGTGTCCGCGTACACGACGTACGCGCCGTCGTCGAACTGGTAGACCGGCCGGCTGTCGAATGTCGTCAGGCGAACCGACGGTGTCCCGTCCACGCCGAGCTTCGCCAGGGCTTCGGACGGCGAGAGCCTGATCTCCGAAGGGTCGATCGGCTCCGCACGCGCGATGCGATCCGCCGGTCGCACGTCCGGAAAGTTCCAGTACATGATGCCGATCGCGCTCGGGAACCAGAGGAGGAAGACTACGCACAGCGCGACGCCGAGCCAGCGGTGAACGAAGATGAGGGCGCGCTTCACTGGGGAGGATGGTAACAAACGAGGAAGGAGGTAGGAGGTAGGAGGTAGGAGGATCGTGTTATCGTCTGTCGCACGGCAGTGAGTACTGCCGCATCGGATACCCGGCACAGCGTCCGGGGGAGTGCCATGCCGTCACGCCCGTTTTCGATCATCGAATCCTCGTCGGCGGCTGTCCGGCTCGACCGGGCAGCGGCGTATCTCGAGCGTTTTCCACCAGACCAGCTGATCACGATCGTTGCCGCGAGCCGCGGCGCCGCAGACGACCTCGCGCGTCGCGTCGCCTCCCGGCGCGGCGCGACGATTGGCGTGTCGCGCTTCAGCCTCACACAGCTGGCGGCACGAGTCGCGGCCACGAGTCTTGCCGCCGAGGGGGTGGCGCCGAGCACCTCGCTTGGAGTCGAGGCCGTCGCCAGCCGTGTTGCGTTCGACGCGGCGGAAGGCGGTGCGCTCGATTACTTCAGCGTCGTGGCGCGAACGCCTGGCTTTCCACGGGCGCTGGCGCGCACGCTGACCGATGTCCGGCTTGCCGGCCTCGATTCTGCGGCGCTGACCGGCGCGGGTCGCGCCGGCCACGACCTGGCCGTTCTGGTTGGCCAGGCGGAGTCCGAACTCACCGCTGCGTCCACCGCCGATCGCGCGGCGCTGTTTGCGGCCGCCGCTGCGGGAGTCGAGGGAGAAGCCTTCCTGCGCGCTCCGCTGCTGCTGCTGGATCTCGCCGTCGAAAACGCGATGGAGGAGGCGCTCATTGCTGCGCTGACCGCGGTCGCCACCGACGTGCTGGCGACCGTGCCGGCACACGATCTGTCCGCGCGACAGGCGCTCGAACGATGTGGCGGAGAGGTCGAAGAGGTAAACAGCCCGCGCCGGTCGGATCTCGACCACCTTCGTGCCTGCCTCTTCTCCGGCGAAGCGCCGGCACCGCGTGCGCTCGATGGTTCCCTCGAGCTGTTCTCGGCGCCCGGCGAGGGGCGCGAATGCGTGGAGATCGCTCGCCGCATCCTGCGCGAGGCGCGCACAGGGGTGCCGTTCGACGAAATGGCGGTGTTCGTCCGATCGCCCGAGCACTATCACGGTCTGCTCGAACATGCGTTCGAGCGTGCCGGGCTCCGCGCCTGGTTCGACCGCGGCACGCGCCGTCCGCATCCGGCCGGCCGGGCGTTCCTGGCCCTGCTCGCCTGTGCGGCGGAAGGTCTCTCCGCGTCGCGATTTGCCGAATACCTTTCCCTCGGCCAGCTGCCGGATCCAGGCCGGCCGCACGCGGATTGGATTGCGTCGGACGACGAAGTGTTTGGATCGTCAGCGTCCGATTCGGGAGCATCCGGGCCAGCCACTCCGGAGGCGGAGTCGGCGGAGGTCGTGCCGGATGACGACGAGGAGCGCGGCGTTCTCGCGGGCAGCCTGCGCACGCCACGGCGCTGGGAACGCATGCTCGTCGAAGCGGCTGTCGTCGGCGGCGATCCGGCGCGTTGGCGGCGGCGGCTCGCCGGCTTCGACGAGGAGCTGCGCGCGCGGCGCATCGAGATCGAAAGAGAAGACCCGGCATCGCCGCGGCTGTCGGCCATCGACGACGACCGCCGGCGCCTGGTCCACCTGGGTGCGTTCGCCATTCCGATCGTCACGGAGATGGCGGAGTGGCCGGCGCTCGCCCTGTGGGGTGAATGGCTCGATCGTCTCGATGACCTCGCGCCGCGAACGCTGCGGGCGCCTGCGTATGTGCGCCGTGTTCTTGCCGATCTGAGGCCGATGGCCTCCGTCGGTCCTGTCTCCGTGGGCGAAGTGCGGATGGTGCTGACGGAACGCCTGCGCAGTGTCGACAGCGAGCCGCCGTCGCGCCGCTACGGGCGTGTCTTCGTCGGCAACCCGGCGCAGGCGCGCGGGCGTTCCTTCCGTGTCGTGTTCGTGCCCGGGCTTGCCGAGCGGATGTTTCCGCGGAAGTCGTCCCAGGATCCTCTGTTGTTGGATGAAGTGCGCGACACAGAAGCCGGACTCCACAGGCTGATGACGCGGCCGGAGCGGTCGCGACGGGAACGGGTGCTGCTGCATCTGGCCGTTGGCGCAGCGGCGGAGCGTCTGTATGTGTCGTATCCGCGCCTGGACGTCGCGGAAGGCCGTGCCCGGGTGCCGTCGTTCTATGCGCTCGACGTGCTCCGCGGCGCCACCGGTGTGATTCCTGATCTCTCCGGCCTCGAGCGCCGGGCAGCGGAGCGCGGTGATCCGACCCTCGCGTGGCCGGCGCCGGCGCGGCCCGAGGAGGCCATTGACGATCAGGAGCACGACCTTGCCGTGCTGCGAACGCTGTTCGAGGCCGCCGACCCTGCGGCGGTCCGCGGGCACGCGCACTACCTGCTTCGGCTCAACGAATCGCTGCGCCGCTCGGTGACGGAACGGTGGGGCCGGGGCCTGCCCCGCTGGTCGCATCTCGATGGTCTCACTCGCGTCACCGATGCGACGCGCGCAGCCTTCGACTCGCAGCGGCTGCACCGGCGGCCGTATTCGGTTTCCGCGCTGCAGAAATTCTCCGCCTGTCCGTATCAGTTCTTTCTCAGCGCGGTCTACCGCCTCGAGCCGGCCGAGCGACCGGAACCGCTCCAGCGTCTCGATCCGTTGACCCGCGGCAGCATCGTTCACCGGATTCAGGCGGTCGCGTACCGCGCGCTTGCCGGGCGCGGCGCGCTGCCGGTGACCGCCGCGTCACTCGACGCGGCTCTTGTCGTGCTCGACGAAGCGATCGCGTCGGTCGCCGCGGAATACAGGGAGAAGCTCGCGCCGGCCATCGACCGCGTCTGGCACGAGGAGATTGCCGTCATCGCGCGCGATCTCCGCGGCTGGCTGCGCCGAACCAGCGAAGAAGGCGGCGAGTGGACGCCCCGCTACTTCGAGCTGTCGTTCGGGCTGCCGGTGAGCGCCGACCGCGATCCGGCAAGCCGTCGCACGGAAGTGCTCATCGATGGCCGATTCCAGCTCCGTGGAGCGGTCGACCTCGTCGAGGCGCATGGCGACACCGGCGTGCTGCGGGTGACGGATCACAAGACCGGCAAGGATCGGACGACAGACGATCTGATCATCGGCGGCGGCGCAACGCTGCAGCCGGTCCTGTACTCAATGGCCGTCGAGGAGGTCACCGGGCAGCCTGTTGCGGAGACGCGTCTCTTTTTCTGCACGACGGCTGGCGGCTACAAGGTCCGTCCCGTGTCGTTGCTGCCTCACGCGCGCCGCGCCGGGGTCGAAGCGCTCGAGATCATCGACCGCGCCATCGAGCTCGGGTTTCTCGCCGCGGCCCCGAACGAGCGTGCCTGCGCCTGGTGTGACTTCCGGCCGGTCTGTGGTCCACACGAGGAACTGCGCGTTGCCCGCAAGTCCGGGGATCCGCTGCGCGACCTGATCGAGCTGCGGCGGCGGCCATGATTGTGCTCGACGATCAGGACGCGCGCGACGCGATCGCGAACGACCTCGACTCGACCTTTGTCGTCGAAGCCGCCGCCGGCACGGGGAAAACAACCGAGCTGGTCCGCCGCATCGTTCGCGTGCTGGCCACCGGAAACGCGTCCGTTGGCGACCTCGTCGCCGTGACATTCACGGAAAAGGCTGCCGGCGAGCTGAAGCTCCGTCTGCGGCAGGAGCTCGAACGGGGAACAGGCGACTCGGGACTCGACGCGGCTGCCCGGGCGCGTCTGGATGCCGCGCTGATGAACCTCGAGGAGGCGCACGTCAGCACCATTCACGGGTTTTGCGCCGACCTGCTGCGCGAGCGCCCGGTGGAAGCCGGCGTCGATCCGCTGTTCCGCGTGCTGACCGAAGGAGAAGCGCGGCGCCTCTACGCGGACGCGTTTGACGCATGGCTGCAGGAAGCCCTCGAGCACACACCCGAAGGCGTCCGGCGATCGCTCCGCCGGTCGGTCCGCCCGGCGATTCCTGGCGGCGAGGCGAGTGACGACGGTCCGATCGATCGACTGCGCGCAGCCGGCTGGGATCTGGCCGAGTGGCGCGACTTCCGCGGCGCGTGGAGCCGACCGGCGTTCGATCGGCGAGGATCCATCGCGGCGCTCGTACGCCGCGTGCACGAATGTGCCGCCATGACGTCGCGCGCGGTCAGCGTCCGCGATCCGCTGTTCGTGGACACGGCGGCGGTGCGGCGCACAAGTGAGGACCTCCGCCTGATCATGGCGGCCGGTGACGACGACGCGGCTGAAGCGGTGCTGGTGGATTTGTGCCGCGAGCGCGATGTGCGCCGCGCACGCAAGGGAATGGGCGCATCGTTCGCGCGCGGCATCGCGCGGGCGGACGTTCAGGCCGCGCTCCAGTCGCTGCTGCAGCAGCTCGATCTCTTCAGGGCCGATGCGGACGCCGACCTTGCGGCGCTGCTGCGGCAGGAGCTGCAGGGGAGCATCGACCGGTACGAGCGGCTCAAAGCGGCGCATGGCGCGCTCGATTTCCTCGATCTGCTGCTGCGCGCCCGCGACCTCCTGCGGGATCGGGCCGACGTCCGCGAGCATTTCCAGCGGCGCTTCTCCCGCCTCTTCGTCGACGAGTTTCAGGACACGGACCCGCTGCAGGCGGAACTGCTGCTCCTCCTGGCGGCGGACGATCCGGCCGAGGGCGATGCGTGGCGCGCTCGCCCGGTGCGCGGCAAGCTGTTCGTGGTCGGCGATCCGAAGCAGTCGATCTATCGGTTCCGCCGCGCCGACGTGCGTATCTACTCGCGCGTGCGCACGCAGCTGCAGCAGCATGGGGCGCGATGCGAGCAGCTGACGACCAGCTTCCGCGGCGTGCCCAACCTGCAGCGCGCCGTCAACGCGGCGTTTGCGCCGCTGATGACCGGAGACCCGGAGACGATGCAGGCGTCGTACGTGCCGCTTACCCGATCCAGAGACGATCTGCCCGGGCAGCCGTCGCTCATCGCCCTGCCGGTTCCGCGCCCGTACGGAAAACGAAACTTTTCGGGGATCGCCATCGACGCATCGCTGCCGGATGCCGTCGGCGCGTTCGTCGACTGGCTGGTTCACGAGAGCGGCTGGCAGGTGACCGAGCAGCATGGCGCGGCGCCGGTTCCCGTGCGGCCGCGGCATGTCTGTCTGCTCTTCCGCCGCTTCGTCAGCTTCGGCGCCGACGTCACGCGCGGATACGTGGACGCGTTGGAAGCGCGCGGCATCAACCACCTGCTGGTCGGCGGCCGTGCGTTCCACGGCCGCGAGGAGATCGAAACGCTCCGCGCGGCGCTGGCCGCGGTCGAATGGCCGGACGACCAGCTGTCGGTCTTTGCCACGCTCCGCGGCGCGCTGTTCGCCATCGGCGACGAAGAACTGCTCGAGTACCGGCATCGGTTCGCGAAAGCGTTTCACCCGTTCCGGGTTCCTGCGGATCTGCCACTCCACCTGCAGCCGATCGCGGAGGCGCTGCAGCTGCTGGCCACGCTGCACCTCCGCCGCAATCGCCGGCCGGTTGCCGACACCATCTCCGATCTGTTTGCGGCGACGCGGGCCCACGTCGGGTTCGCGCTGCGGCGTGCCGGTGAACAGGTGCTGGCCAATGCGCTGCACGTCGCCGAGCTCGCGCGCCAGTACGAGCGTTCCGGCGGCATCTCCTTCCGCGGTTTCATCGACGCCCTGCAGCAGGCGGCGGACGAGGGCCAGGCGGGCGAGGCGCCGATCGTCGAGGAGGGCAGCGACGGCGTGCGCCTCATGACCGTGCACAAGGCCAAGGGGCTCGAGTTCCCGGTCGTCATTCTCGCGGACATGACGGCGAAGCTCGCGCCATTCGAGGCGTCGCGATACATCGATGTCGACGCCGGCGTGTGCGCGCTGCGCATCGGCGGGTGGTCTCCGGTTGACTTGCTGCGGCAGCAGCCGCTCGAGCAGGCGCGCGAGCGCGAGGAAGGCATACGAACCGCCTACGTCGCAGCGACGCGGGCGCGCGATCTGCTGGTCGTGCCGGCGGTCGGCGATCAGCCGTACGACGGCGGCTGGCTGAGCCCGCTCGATGCCGCGGTGTATCCGCCGGTCGGTGGTCGCCGCCAGCCGCGAACCGCGGCCGGGTGCCCGCCGTTCAAGAAGGATTCCGTGCTGCAGCGGCCCGACGATGGCGTCGCCATGTCACACACGGTCGCGCCGGGCTGCCACACGGTCGCATCAGGTCAGGGATCAGGGGTCAGGGATCAGGGATCGGGGGCCGGTGGGAGCGAGGCAGATCTGCCATTCGAGGTTGTCTGGTGGGATCCCTCGGCGCTTCAGCTTGGCGCCGAACCACCCTTCGGCCTTCGCCGCCAGGAACTGATCTCGAAAGACGTCGCGCTCGACGTGGTCGCGGAAGGTACGGCGCGCTACGTGACGTGGCGCAACGCGCGTGAGGAGGCGATTACACGCGCGGCCCAACCGTCAGTAAATGTCCGGACCGTTACTGAGTGGGCAAGATCGGAAATCCCAAAACCCAGATCCGAAGACCCAAATCCGACACACCGAGGCACTGAGGCACCGAGTCCTCAAACAATCCCGGTGACCTCGGTGTCTCGGCGTGTCGTTACGAAGGAGGTGGAAATCGTGTCGGTCCCAGCGGTCGAGGATCGCCCGTCCGGACGGCGGTTCGGGACGCTCGTGCACGCCTCGCTTGCGGCCGTTCCACTCGATGCGGATCAGGCCACCAGCGACCGCATCGTCGCCGTACAGGCACGCATCGTCGCTGCGCCGGCCGTCGAAGTCATCGCCGCTCAGCAGCTGGTCCGCGCGGTGCTCGGTCATGAGGTGCTGGCGCAGGCGCGGCGCGCGGCCGGGCGCGGCGCGCTCCTCCGGGAGACGCCGACGACGATCGTCCTCGACGGTCAGGTGATCGAAGGCAACGTCGACCTCGCCTTCGAGACGGAAGACGGGTACTTGGTCGTTGACTTCAAGACCGATCGGGCTGAGGGCGATGTATTGGCCGTTTATACCCGCCAGGTCCAGCTTTACGCCGAAGCGATTGCGCAGGCGACCGGCAGGCCCGCGCGCGCGCTGCTCATGAGCGTGTAGTCAGGCATCAAGCGCGGCAAGACGCGCATCGAGATCGGCGATCGCCTGTTCGAGCATCGCGCGGTGCGCCGCGGCGCACGCCTTCTGAAGGTCAGCCAGCGCCCGCGTTCGCGCGAGCATCAGTGTCGCGCGCTCGGCCTTTCGCGCTGCCTGTTCCGGTGTGAGCGCGGGACCTTTCGTCCGCGGCGCATCTGCCGCGTCCTGTTGTGCCTCGACCGACTTGCTTTCCCATCCGCGAGCCATGGCTGGTTGGTGGTTAGTTAGGTAGTTGGATAGTTAGGTAGTTGGATAGTTCGTAGTAGTTGGTAGTTGAGAGAATAGCTTGGTTCGTCAGCTTCCAGCTCGGCAACTGTGCTCGCTCACTACCGACCACGAACTCTCCAACTACGAACTACGAACTACGAACTCCTACGAACTACCAACTATCGAACTATCCAACTAGAGGCGGTACGTCCATTGCTCCAGCTGAGACCGATGGCCCTCGGTGACCGGCTCAGCCGCTACCGCGACTTTGCCCGATTTGCCGCGAAGTACGCCCGCGCGGATTTCTTGACGAACGCTGGCGACTCCGCCGCTCCGACTGCGAACGATGCCGCCGAGGCGCGTGCGTTTGCGTCCGACCTCGAACGGCTCGGCCCGACCTTCATCAAGCTCGGGCAGCTGCTGTCCACGCGCGCCGACCTGCTGCCGCCGGCGTACCTCGAGGCGCTCGCGCGCCTGCAGGACAACGTCGATCCGTTTCCGTTCGACGATGTCGAGCGGATTGTCCAGGACGAGCTTGGCGTTCGCCTGTCGAAGGCCTTTGAGACTTTCAACCCCGACCCGATCGCGGCCGCCTCGCTCGGGCAGGTGCACCGCGCCGTGATGCGTGGCGGCCGTGCGGTTGCGGTCAAAGTGCAGCGTCCGGACGTGCGCGAGCGGGTCATGAAAGATCTCGACGCGCTCGACGAGGTGGCGGCGCTGATGCACCGGTTCAGCGCGACGAGCCGGCTGGTAGACGTGCACGGAGTGCTCGAAGAGTTCCGCCGCACGATACTTGCCGAATTGGACTACCGCGAAGAGGCGCGCAACCTGCTCGCGCTCTCGCATCAGCTTCGCGACTTCAGCCGCCTCCTGATTCCGCTGCCCATCGACGACTACACGACGTCACGGGTGCTGACGATGGACTTCATCGATGGCACCAAGATCACGCTCGTCAGCCGCATCGAGTGGACGGAAGTTGACGGCGTCGCGCTCGGCGACGAGCTCTTCCGCGCCTACCTCCAGCAGATTCTCGTCGACGGCGTGTTTCATGCCGACCCGCATCCCGGCAACGTACTCCTGACGCCCGGCCATCAGCTCGCCCTGATCGATCTGGGCATGGTCGGCCGGCTGTCGACGACGATGCAGGAACGGTTGTTCCGGCTGATGCTCGCCATTTCCGAGGCACGCGGCGACGACGCGGCGTCGATCGTCATCGCGATCGGCGAGACCCGCGAGGACTTCGACGAGATGCAGACGCGCCGCCTCATCATCGACATGGTGGGACGGTACCGGAATGCGGCGGTGAAGGAGCTGAACGTCGGACGGGTGATGCTCGACATGGCCAGGGCCGCAACGCTGCACGGATTGCGCATGCCGCCCGAGCTGGCGCTGCTCGGCAAGACGCTGCTGAATCTCGATGAGATCGGCAGGCTGCTGGACCCGGATTTCGACGTCAACGCGTCGATGCGCCGCAACGCGACGCGCCTGATGCAGCGGCGCATGCTCAACAGCATGACGCCGGCCAACGTCTTTTCGACGGCGCTCGAGGTCCGCGACTTCGCCGAGCGGCTGCCGGCGCGAATGAACCGGATTCTCGACGCGCTGTCGGCCAACGACCTGCGGCTGAAGATCGAGGTGATCGACCACGGCTCGATCATCGACGGCTTTCAGAAGGTGGCGAACCGCATCGCTCTCGGCCTGGTTCTGGCCGCGCTGATCGTCGGCGCCGCGATGCTGATGCGCGTGCCGACGCCGTTCACGATCCTCGGCTACCCCGGCCTGGCGATGCTGCTGTTTCTCGCCGCGGCCGGCGGCGGATTCTGGATGGCGTGGACGATTCTCGTCGGCGACGTAAAAGCGCGGATCCGGTGATTCAAAATGCAAAATTCAAAATGCAAACCGATCCCGAACGTGTCGGCCCGTTTTGCATTCTGCATTTTGAATTTTGCATTTAACGATCCACTACTTCCCGTGCTTCGTCTGCCGCTCCGCCGGCGGAATGGTCATCAGCTCGGGATGGGCGGCCTCGTGCGCTTTGACAAGCGCCTCCGCGCGCGCTACGGCGTCCGCGTCGCCCGCGCGATAGATCGCATTGGCGTCGATGAGGGTTTTCTGGCTCTGCGGCGTCGAATCGATACCGTCGTAAATCGCCGCCACCGGACAGGCCGGAACGCAGGCGCCGCAGTCGATGCACTCCTCCGGGTGGATATAGAGCATCGTCGCCGTCTCGAACTCGGGTTCGTCCTTGCGCGGGTGAATACAGTCGACGGGGCACACGTCAACGCAGGCGGTGTCTTTCGTTCCGATGCACGGATCAGTGATTACGAAGGGCATTCCGCCGAGCTTAGCACATGGACGAACGTGAGCTGACCGAGGCCGAGAAGCGGACGAACGTGCTGCGGCTGGCGTTCGGCGGCGACGAAGAAAAGCTGGAGGAGTTTCTCCGCGTGATGCGGCAGGAGATTCCGCCCGGTACGGGCGTCGTATTACGTGGCAGCGCGGTGACCGGACACCGCTGGAACGACGGGGCGCCGTTCGACGTCGACGGACCGGGCACCAGCGACCTCGACGTCACGCTCGTCGGCGACGGCGTGATCGGCCTCTTTACCGTGACCGGCTTTTTCGTGCCGGGCGTGCACTCGCGGCCGCTGTCGGACGACGACCCGAACATCGCCCCGGACCTCGTTCCCCTCCGCGAGACGCTGATGACGATGACGGGGCGGCCCGTCAACATCCAGGCGACGCGGAAGGCGGCGATGCGGTTCAGGGGCGAGACGCTCGGGCAGCCCTACCTGACGCTGATCGAGAACACGGAAGAGTCGTGACGCTGCGCATCCTTTCGTACAACATCCGCCACGGCGGCAGCGGGCGCGAGGCGGCGCTGGCCGACGTGATCCGCGCGGCGCACCCCGACGTCGTGGTCTGCCAGGAAGCGAGCAGGCCGCAGGTCATCGAGCAGCTGGCGCACGACACAGGCATGACGCACTGGGGTTCGCGGCGCGGCAACTCGCTCGGCTATCTGTCGCGGCAGCCGCTCGATCACGTCGAATGGATCAAGCCGCGCGTGTCGCGGCATGCGTTCATCCAGATCGTGCCGGCCGGTGTGCCCTGGCGAATCGTCGGCGTACATCTGAGCGCCGTTCATGCCGCCTGGACGGAACAGCGCCGGCGATACGAGCTCCGCGCCCTGCTCCTGGCGATTCAGCAACATCAGCACGGGCCGCACGTGCTGGTCGGCGACTTCAATACGCTGGCGCCAGGGGAGTTGCTCGACTTCAGCAAACTGCCGGCGCGGCTGCGCGCCCTGGTGTGGCTGAGCGGCGGGAAGGTTCGCTGGCGAACGATTCAAGGCGTCCTCGACGCCGGGTACGTCGATGCCTTCCGCGTCCTGCAGCCCGACCTTGTCGGCTACACGTTTCCCACGTGGGATCCCCATGTGCGGCTGGACTACCTGTTCGTGCCGCAGCCGTGCGTCGGCCGCGTGACGCGATGTCAGGTGTTTTCGGCGACCCACGTCCGTGAGGCGTCCGATCACTTCCCCCTGCTCGCCGAGCTCAGTTGACGCCGCTTTCGTGGTGTCCGCCTCACGGCGGACCTGCGGGTCCGGCTGAAGCCGGACACGACGTGTTCGTGTTAGCCTCTCGCCCATGAAACGACAGATCTGGCTCGTGTCCGGGCTTCTCGCGGTTTGTGCTCTTGGTCTCACGGTCGCGGCGCAGCAGCCGGCCGGCAGAGCCGGAGCGCCGCCAGCAGGTCGAGCAGGCGGGACACCGCCTCCGCCGGCCGGGATCCCGCGTGAGCCGCTCGGCAACGGCCCGTGGAATTACGCCGTCGCCGAAGGCGTGAAGTTCCGCCTCAGCGTCGTCACCAAGGGGCTGCAGAACCCGTGGGACCTCGAGTTCCTTCCCGACCCCTCGACTCCGCTCGGGGCAGGTGGCACGATGCTCGTAACGGAGCGGCCGGGCCGTTTGCGAATCGTCCGTAACGGAGTGTTGGAACCAACCGCGGTCACAGGGCTGCCCGCCATCGGCGCGCAGCGTCTTGGTGGTCTGCAGGACATCGCGCTCCATCCGAAGTTCGCGGAGAACCGGCTGCTGTACTTCACGTACAGCAAGACCGACGGCAAGGGAATGATCATGAGTGCGCTCGGCCGCGGGCGCTTCGATCCCTCGACACCGCTCGGGGCAGGCGGCGCGCTGACGAACGTGCAGGAGTTGATCGCCGCCGAGCCGTGGTGGAACGGCGCCGGCGGCGCCGCGTCGCGCATCGTGTTCGACCGCGACGGGATGCTGTTCTGGGCGACCGGTTCGACGCCGGACACGCGCGAGTCGCAGGAGCCGAACAGCCTGCGCGGCAAGATCATGCGGCTGACGGACGAGGGGAAGGCCGCGCCGAACAATCCGTTTGCCGGGAAGGCCGGCTATCGCCCGGAGATTTACTCGATGGGGCATCGCAACCAGCTCGGGCTGACGATTCATCCCGTGACGGGAGCGCTGTGGTCAGCCGAGCACGGACCCAACGGAGGCGACGAGCTGAACATCATCCTGCCCGGACGCAACTACGGCTGGCCCGACGTCAGCCTCGGCCGCGACTACGAGGGGCCGTGGCAGGGGAAATTCGAAAAGGACGGTATCGAGCGGCCGATCGTGTTTTGGATGCCGTCGATCGCGGTGTCGGATCTGCTGTTCTATACCGGCGACAAGTTCCCGCAGTGGAAGGGCAACGCGCTCGTCGGCTCGATGCGCTACGGTGAAATTCCGAATACCGGTCACCTGCAGCGCATCGTGTTCAACGCCAATGGGGACGAGATCCGCCGCGAAATGATGCTGACCGACCTGCGGCAGCGCATCCGCGCGGTCAAGCAGGCTCCAGACGGGACCATCTACCTGCTCACCGAAGAGGCGCAGGGCGCCTTGTTGAAGATCGAGCCGCAGTAGCGCACTCAGGGGGCGCGACACTCGAAGCTCGCCGCCTGCTGCGGATCACCACGGCTGGTGTAGTGCGCATAACGCGGATAGCTGCAGAGCGGCCGCGACAGACGCGGCTCGGCGTTGCGCGTCGCGACGATCCGATCGGGCGCGACGCCTCGCTCGACCCAGTCCACCAGCGGCGTCAGCAGGTCGAACGAGTCGGTTGTCAACGACCCGCCGCCACAATGGCCCATGCCCGGCACCAGGAGCAGGCGGCTCCAGCGCTGCACCGCGTCGGCGCCCCCGTTCGCTCCGCCAAGGCGCTTGTAGTAGTCGACGGTATCGAGAGCCGAGAACAGCGGGTCACTGACGCCGTGATAGAGAAGCATCTTTCCGCCGCGGTTCGCGAACGTCGTCATGTTCGTCCAGCCGAAGGTGTCCGTCACCGGTGACGGCTCGTTGCCGTCGGCCCAGCGTACCGCCGCGTCGAGATCTGTCGTCGACACTCCCGACGCATTGAAGCCACCGTGGAGCAGTCCCGGAAGGCCCTGGGCAGGATCCGCGACGCCGGTGTCGAACGGGAACGGCGAATAGATCTGCCGGCCAGCGTTCGTGCGCGGGCCCGCGAATGCACGTTCGAGGGCGGCAGCCTGTGCCGCCGTCAGGCAGCCGGCGCCGCTGTTCGCGCCGTCGCAGACGAGCGTTTTCGGATCGAACCGGCACGCGCTCGTGTTGAACACCAGGCCGTCCCGCACGCCATCATTCCCGTCGCAGGCATTGCGCACTCCATCGATCACCGCCTGCTTCTGGGTGCTGGAGAGTGCGTCTCGTGTCACCGGCTGTCCGTTGCTCCCGCGCGGGGCTAACGGATTCAGCTGCGTGTTGAACCAGTCGGTGCCAAGCGCGGCGTAGTAAATACGCATGTTGGGAGCGCCGGCAACTACTCCGTCGAACTCCATCGGATAGCGCTGCGCCGCGAGCATCGCTTCGCGGCCGCCGGTCGAACAGCCGACGTAGTACGAGCGTGAGGCGGGTGTTGCGTAGTGCCGCGCGATGACGGCCTTGGCGGCGGCCGTCACGCGTTCGACCGCCTGATAGGCGAAGTCGAGCAAGGCCTGCTGGTCGGCCATGAACGTGGTGTCCAGCGAGTTATTCCCGGGTGAACGATGCCCACTATCGGTGCTGACGACGGCGAACCCCCTCAGCAGCGCAGACATGTCTCCCGCGACGCCGGCTCCAAGCGGATCGGCAAGAACACCGTTGAAGCCGCCACCTCCCTGAAAGAGAAAGCGGCCATTCCAGGCGGCAGGAAGCGCGAGTGCGAAGACGATCCCATACGACTGGCCGTTCGCTCCCTGCCGGCGATTGATCGTCGCCTGCACCCGACAGTGCGCCGGCACCACAATAGTGACGCCCTTCGCGAATTGGTGCGGCCTCGGCCCGGCTGGAATCCACTCCGCCGTGACCTCAGTGATCGAAAAACCCGGCAGTTGCAGTTGTTGCAGCGCCGCACATTCGTCAGGGCCGCGTGCAACTGACTGAGCCATCGCTGGCGTCGTCAGAAAGAGAAGCACGACACACAATCCGTGAATTCGCTTCATACGATCCAATTCTTGGACGGCCAGTCCGAAAAACGGTTGGCGCTACCGAAGCCCAATACGGATTGGAAGAGCGAAGAGGTGCGGCCGGCTATTCTTCCCTCAGGATACGCATCGGCTCCACCAGGGCGGCTCGCGCGGCGGGTACGAGCGAGGCCAGTGCCGCCACCAGCAGCACGAGGGCGAGGACGGCTGTGAGCGTGCCCGGATCGGATGGCGTCACGCCAAAGAGCATTCCTGCGAGCGCACGGGTCGCGGCGAGCGACAGTACGAGTCCGGCCGCGCAGGCGATCGCTGCAACGCGCACGCCTTCCCACACGAAACGGCGAAGGATGTGGAGGCGGCCCGCGCCAAGGGCCAGCCGCAGGCCGACTTCGCGACGGCGCCGGCTCACGGCGTAGCTGAGCGTCCCGTAGATCCCGAGACACGCCAGCAGCAGCGCCGAGACCGCGAACACCGTCAGGACGACTGTCCGCAGCCGGTTCTCGGCATAGGCGTCCCCAATGAGATCGTCGAGGAGCATGACGTCGTAGACGGATCGCAGCGGTTCGAGAGCGTAGATTCGCTGGCGAATCACGCCGGCGAGCGCCTCTGGGTCGCCGATCGCGCGGACAAGAAACAAGGGAAATGGCGTGGCCGCGCTGAAACACGAGTACACCGTTGGCACGGGCTCGACGTCGATACCTCGCTCCCGCACGTCGCCGACGACGCCGGCGATCCGGTCCTGGGTCTGGGCGGCCAGGTGCAATCCGATCGGCGACCTGCCGGCCAGATATCGGTTGACGAACGCACGGTTCACCATCACTTCCGTGGTGCCCTCGGCGCCGGTGGAACGTCCACAGAGCTGGCCGTCCACGATCGGAATCCGCAGCGTTGTGAAATAGCCTGGCGAGACCGTTCTCAACTCGGCTGCCATCGTGCCGCGCGCACGCTCTTCGACGATCGCCACTTCCGTCGGCAGGGAACTTGGAATGCCGGTCGGCAAGACCGACGTGGCCACGGCGTTCACGCCCGGCAGCGTGCTCAGCTCGTCGAGCGTCCGATCGATCCGTTGAACGATCCGGCTGTAGTCCTGCTCCTCGCCAAACCTCGCGCTGATCCTGAACGTAAGGACACCGTCGGAGTCGAACCCCCGTTCCACGCGCATCAGCTCGGCAGCGCTGCGAAGCAAGAGCCCGGCGCCGGAGAGCAGCGCGACCG